>JAYTVC010000082.1:0-46185 GCA_043744215.1 Pseudomonadota bacterium | reverse complement strand
CCTCCCGCCTCCCGCCTCCCGCCTCCCGCCTCACGCCTCACGCCTCACGCCTAACGCCTCACGCCTAACGCCATACATAGAGTATGATTCGCATCCCGAGAAGATTCTGTTCAACCATGCAATTTCCCCAAACTTTTGATGTGATCGTAGTTGGCGGCGGCCATGCCGGCACTGAGGCTGCGCTGGCGGCTGCGCGCATGGGTTGCGCGACGCTTTTGCTCACGCATAACATCGAAACGCTTGGGCAAATGTCGTGCAATCCGTCGATTGGCGGCATCGGCAAAGGCCATTTGGTCAAAGAAGTCGATGCGCTCGGCGGCGCGATGGCGGCGGCGACGGACGAGGCGGGGATTCAATTTCGCATCCTTAATTCGAGCAAAGGCCCAGCTGTTCGCGCCACACGTGCACAGGCGGACCGTATTCTGTATAAAGCAGCCATTCGCCAACGCCTTGAAAATCAACAGAATTTAACCCTGTTTCAGCAGGCAGTGGATGATCTGATTCTCGACGGCGACCGCGTTATTGGCGTTGTCACGCAGCTCGGCATCCGCTTCAGCGGCAAAACCGTGGTGCTGACGGCCGGCACATTTTTATCCGGCTTGATTCATGTTGGGCTATCAAATTACCAGGCCGGGCGCGCGGGCGATCCGCCGTCGGTGAGCTTGGCGGCGCGGCTGAAAGAATTGAAACTGCCGCAAGGCCGCCTGAAAACCGGCACGCCGCCGCGTCTCGATGGCCGCACGATTGATTATTCCGTCATGACCGAGCAGCCGGGCGATTCGCCTGCGCCGGTGTTTTCCTTTATGGGCCGCGCCAGCCAGCATCCGCGCCAAGTGCCGTGCTGGATTACCCATACCAATGCGCAAACCGCCGATATTATCCGCAGCGGCCTCGACCGCTCGCCGATGTTTACCGGCGTGATCGAAGGCGTCGGCCCGCGCTATTGCCCGTCGATTGAGGACAAAATCCATCGCTTTGCCGACAAGGCGTCGCACCAGATTTTTCTGGAGCCGGAAGGTTTGGCTACACACGAAATTTATCCAAATGGCATTTCGACCAGTTTGCCGTTTGATATTCAGCTAAAATTAGTCAATTCAATCAAAGGCTTAGAAAAAGCACATATTCTGCGCCCCGGTTACGCGATTGAATACGATTACTACGATCCGCGCGGCTTGAAATCGTCGTTGGAAACCAAAGCGATCGCCGGGCTGTTTTTTGCCGGACAAATTAACGGCACCACCGGCTATGAAGAGGCCGCCGCACAAGGCTTGCTTGCTGGCGTGAATGCCGCTTTGCAAACCCAGGGCAACGCCGCTTGGTGCCCGCGCCGCGACGAGGCATATATAGGTGTGTTGGTCGATGACTTGGTCACGCGCGGCGTGAACGAGCCGTACCGCATGTTCACCAGCCGCGCCGAATATCGTCTGCAATTGCGCGAAGACAACGCCGATATGCGCCTCACTGAAATCGGTCGCAATCTGGGTTTGGTTAACGACGCCCGCTGGCATGCCTTCGAGCAAAAACGCGAAGCTGTCGCGCGCGAAACCGAGCGCCTGAAATCGACTTGGGTGAATCCGAAAAATTTGCCCGACGCCGACGCACAGCGCGTGCTCGGCCAAAATATTGAGCGCGAATATTCGCTGCTCGATTTATTGCGCCGCCCCGACGTGACTTACGCGACGCTGATGACTTTGCCCGGCGCGGGCGACGCGACGCCTGACGCGAGCGTGTCCGAACAAGTGGAAATCGCCGTCAAATATCACGGTTACATCCTGCGCCAGCAAGATGAAGTGGCGCGCGCTGTCGAGCAGGAAAGTTTGCGCCTGCCCGCTGATATCGACTACACGCAAGTGCGCGGCCTGTCGAAAGAAGCGCAACAAAAACTCAATCAGCACCAGCCGGAAACCTTGGGTCAGGCGTCGCGTATTTCCGGCATTACGCCGGCGACGGTGTCGTTGCTGCTGGTGCATTTGAAAAAACGCGGATTCAAAATCGGTATGTATGCCGATGCTGAAACGGTTGAAAAGTCGGCATAGCCATGTCCGTCATCACACTCGAAGAAAAACTCGCCGCCGGTTTGCACGCGATGCAAATTTTACTGCCACAAACCGCGCAGGAAAAACTCATCGCCTACGTGCGCTTGATAGAAAAATGGAACAAGGTGCATAACCTCACCGCCGTGCGCGAGCCGGACAAAATGATTACCTTGCACCTGCTCGACAGCCTGTCGATTTTGCCCTTTGTTGCAGGCAAAAAAACGCTGCTCGATGTTGGCACCGGTGCGGGCTTACCCGGCATTCCGTTGTCCATCGCGCGGCCGGATTTGCACGTGAGCCTGCTCGACAGCAACCACAAAAAAACCGCGTTCCTCAATCAAGCCAAAGCGGAATTGGGTTTGAGCAATTGCGAAGTCGTCAGTGAACGAATCGAACTCTGGCAGACGGCAAAAAAATTCGAAGTCATCGTGTCGCGCGCCTATTCCGAGTTGTCCGAGTTCGTCGCACAAACTGGCCATTTGCTCGCGCCGGGGGGTGATTTGCTGGCGATGAAGGGCATTTATCCCCACGAAGAAATCACCAGGCTGCCGGCGAATTTCCGCGTAGAAAAAGTCGCCGAACTGAGTGTCGCCGAGCTCGATGCCAAGCGCCATCTGGTTTGCATCAAATCGGTTTGAACATGAACGTGCGCACTGATTCTCTGGTCCGGCATTTTCAAGTTATGGCGCGCAACAACCGCTGGTCTAACTACCGCTTGCTCAAGGCGTGCGCACAACTTTCGCAAGCTGAGTTCGAGGCAAAGCGCACCAGCTTTTTTCCGTCGCTGGTGGAAACCTATCAACATATTTTGCTGGTCGATTACTATTATCTTGACGCGTTGCAAGTCGGCGGCTTAGGGCGCAAGGTGTTTTCCGACAGGCCGTTGAGCAAAGCGGTTGAGGCTTTCACCACGGCACAAAATAAGAACGACCGGGCGCTGATGCATTTTTGCGACCGGTTGACTGCGGAAGATCTCGCGCGATCTATAGAAATTGACCGCGGCGCGGCCGGCATCAAACGCGAGCGCATCGAACGGGTGCTATCCCATTTGTTTTTGCATCAAACCCATCATCGCGGCCAGGTTCACGCGATGTTGTCGGGCACGTCGGTGAAGCCGCCACAACTGGATGATTTTTTATTGAGCAACGATGCACCCCTGCGCGCCGATGATTTGCGCGAGCTGGGTTGGACTGAAACCGAAATAGGCGGCAACTCATAATGAAAATATTCGCCATCGCGAATCAAAAAGGCGGCGTCGGTAAAACTTCCGTTGCAGTCAATCTGGCTGCAAGCTTGTCCCACTACGGCCAGCGCGTGTTGCTGGTGGATCTGGATCCGCAAGGCAACGCCACCACGGGTAGCGGCATTGATAAGTCGGCAGCGGAAAACAATATTTACGGCCTGCTGCTGGGCGAAAACACCTTGCAGGACGCGCGGCAAAAAACCGAAGCGGGTTATGACGTGCTGCCCGCCAACCGCAATCTGGCCGGTGCGGAAATTGAATTGATAGACATCGAGCGACGCGAGTTTCGTTTGAAAGACGCGTTTGAGAGCGTCGCGCAAGATTACGATTTCGCTGTTATCGATTGCCCGCCCGCGCTGAATTTGCTCACGGTGAACGCGCTGACGGCGGCCGACGCCGTCATTATCCCGATGCAATGCGAATACTACGCGCTCGAAGGCTTGAGCGACTTGGTCGGCACGCTGCGCAAAGTCAAAGAAAACCTGAACCCCAAAATCGAAATCGAAGCCCTCGTGCGCACCATGTACGACCCGCGCAGCGCACTCACCGTGCAGGTGTCCGAGCAAATCAAACAACATTTTGGCGACAAGGTTTTTGAAACCGTGATTCCGCGCAACATCCGCATCGCCGAAGCGCCCAGCTTCGGTAAGCCGGTGTTACAACATGATGCGCAATCAAAAGGCGCCATCGCTCACCTGGCGTTTGCGCGGGAGTTGCTCGAACGCGAAGGCATCGCCATCAAGAACACGCCCCGCAAAAAAGCAGAGGAAATAAATGAATAAAAACAAAGGGTTAGGTCGTGGTCTCGATGCGCTGTTAGGCGGCAGCAAATTGCCGGCGTCTGCACCCGTCGCCGCGATCGTCGAGGAAAAAGGCGACCGCCTTCTGATGGTGGGCGTGAACCAATTGCAACCCGGCAAATATCAGCCGCGCACGCATATGGATCAAGCGTCCCTCGCCGAGTTGGCTGATTCCATCAAGCAGCGCGGCATCATGCAGCCGATTCTGGTGCGGGCGATCTCCTCGGAAAAATACGAAATCATTGCTGGCGAGCGTCGCTGGCGCGCGTCGCGTCTGGCGGAATTGATTGAAGTGCCGGTCATCGTGCGCGAAGTGCCGAACGAAGAGGCGCTGGCCTTGGCGCTGATCGAAAATATTCAGCGCGAAGATTTGAATGCGATGGAAGAAGCCTTCGGCATCCAGCGCCTGATCGATGAATTCAAAATGACCCATGATGCTGCGGCCAAGGCGGTCGGCCGCTCGCGCAGCGCCGTGACCAATCTGCTGCGGCTTACGCAGCTTGCGAAGCCAGTGCAAGACTTAGTCATGCAAGGCAAGCTCGACATGGGCCACGCGCGCGCGCTGCTGGGCGCGAGCAACGCGAGGCAGATCGCGCTGGCTAACGAAGCCATCGCCAAAGGCTGGTCGGTGCGCGAGATGGAGCGCCAGGTGCAACTCGACGGCAAAGTGAAATTAGCCGCGCCGCAAAAACGCGCCAGCCCCGATTTAATCAAGGTCCAGGATGAAATCGCCGACGCCATCGGCGCCCATGTCGAGTTAAAACCGGGTGCCAAAGGTTCGGGCAAACTGGTCATCCATTACGGCAACCTTGATCAGCTCGACGGCATTATCGAAAAGCTTACGGGCAAAAAACGCTAATGCAGCGCAACAAGTGTTTGACGCTCGATACGCCCTCCCGCTATAATTGCAAAGTTTTGCAAAGCGTTGTTGTTTGAACCCCGCTGATTTTATTGAGTTATTCGTAATCCGGTTGGTTTCTCTTAAAAATGACAATGTTACGCACGGTTTTATTGCAAGTTGCCGCCACGTTACTGGTTACTTTAATAGCAGGCTGGTTCGGCGGACGTCACGCGGCGCTGTCCGCAGCGCTGGGTGGGCTGGTTTGTTTTGTGCCGAACGGATTATTGGCTTTGCGCTTGAGCATCACGGCGCGACATAACCGAGCAACGGCCGCCACATTTTTTGTCGGCGAAGCGGTTAAAGTTTTATCCATGCTGTTATTGCTGGCAGCGGTGGTGAAGTTATATGGCAATCTAGTGTGGTGGGCTTTGTTACTCGGCCTCATCGCCGCGTTAAAAAGTTATTTTGTGGCAATCCTATTTTTGAAAAAGACGTAGAAAACATGGCCGCCGATCATTCCGCTCCGACATCTTCTGAATACATCGTCCACCACCTGCAACAACTGGGGACGAAAAAACAGACTTCGATTATCGACTTCAGCGTAATCAATATTGATACGGTCGTATTTTCCGTGCTGATGGGCATGATCGGTATTGGGCTGATGTATTTTGTGGCGCGCAAAGCCACTGCAGGCGTGCCGGGCCGTCTGCAAGGTTTCGTCGAAATGATCGTCGAAATGGTCGAAGAACAATCCAAAAGCATTGTTCACGGCAACCGCACCTTTATCGCGCCGCTCGCGCTGACCGTTTTTGTCTGGGTGTTTTTTATGAACGCCATGGACTTCCTGCCTGTAGATTTTCTGCCACGTCTCGGCGAGCTTGTCGGGATTAAATATGTGCGCTCGGTTCCGACTGCGGATTTGAACGGCACGCTCGGCATGGCGCTCGGCGTATTCGCGCTGATGATTTATTACAGCATCAAAATTAAAGGCCTCGGCGGTTTTGCGCATGAATTGATCGCCGCGCCGTTCGGCGACAAATGGTGGTTAATCCCCGCCAACCTCGGCTTGAATATTATTGAATACGTCGCCAAAACCGTGTCGCTGGGCATGCGTCTGTTCGGCAATATGTACGCGGGCGAACTGGTATTCATGCTCATTGCGCTGCTCGGCAGCACCGCGACAGCATTTGGCTTTTTCGGCCATGTGTTTGCCGGTTCCATTTGGGCGATTTTCCATATTTTGATTGTTGTGTTGCAAGCGTTTATTTTCATGATGTTGACGCTGGTGTATATCGGCCAGGCGCACGAGCATCACTAAGTTTTTTGATTTTTTATTAACCACGTAGATTTATTAAAACAAGGAGTTGTCATGACAAACGTCGCAATGGTTGCTTTGGCTTGCGGTCTTATTATTGGCTTGGGCGCTATCGGCGCCTGCATCGGTATCGGTTTGATGGGCGGCAAATATATCGAAGCCGCAGCACGCCAACCGGAACTGATGAACACGCTGCAAACCAAAATGTTTTTGCTGGCTGGTTTGATCGATGCCGCGTTCCTGATCGGCGTAGGTATCGCCATGATGTTTGCTTTCGCTAACCCGTTTGCCGGCTAATTTCCGCGTAACCGCCGCCGATCATTCGGCGAATTGCGAAAGGTAACCCATGAACTTAAACGCAACCTTATTTGCACAGTTCTTTGTATTCTTTATTTTGGCCTGGGTCACGATGAAATTCGTGTGGCCGCCGCTGATTAAAGTAATCGACGAACGCGCGAAAAAAATTGCTGACGGCCTGCAGGCCGCCGAGCGCGGCAAGCATGATCTTGAAATGGCTGAAAAACGCTCCGGCGATGTTATTCGCGATGCCAAGCAACAGGCTTCTGAAATCATTGCACAAGCGGAAAAGCGCGCGACTGAAATTGTTGAGGAGTCGAAAGGCACCGCGACAACAGAAGGCCAGCGCATCATCACCGGTGCCAAAGCAGAGATTGAGCAAGAAGTCGCCCGCGCCAAAGAAACTTTGCGCGGCAAAGTTTCCGAGCTCGCCGTAGCGGGTGCCGAAAAAATCCTCAAGCGCGAAGTGAATGCCAGCGCCCATGCGGATTTGCTTAATGCCTTGAAGACGGAGCTGTAAGCAGATGGCTGAACTTTCCACCATTGCCCGTCCTTATGCCGAAGCGGTTTTCAAACTCGCCAAGCAGGGCAACAACTTTGCCGACTGGTCGAAGATGCTGGAATACGCCTCAGCGATTGCCGCAGACACAACCATGCAGGGTTTAATTTCCGACCCGAATCTGCAAGCGGCGGATCTGGAAAAAACTTTCCTGTCCGTGTGCGAGGGCAAGTTGAATGACGACGGCAAGCGCATGGTGCGCGTATTGATCGACAACAATCGTTTGGGCGTATTGCCTGCGATTGCCGAGCAATATGAATTGCTCAAAGATAACGAGCAAGGCGAGGTCGAAGCCAAAATCGAAACCGCCCTGCCCCTTAGCGATGCGCAATTGGCCGATCTGGTCAGCCACTTGAAAACACGCTTCAAAAAAGATGTGCGCCCGACCGTGACGGTGAATGCCTCCCTCATCGCCGGCGTAAAAGTAACGGTAGGCGATGTGGTGATAGACGCTTCAGTGCGCGGCCGCCTCGACCAAATGGCGACAACACTTAAACAGTAAGAGACGGTCGCATCGCGGCCACAGGAGACATCATGCAGTTGAACCCATCCGAAATCAGCGACCTGATTAAAAGCAAAATCCAGAACCTGCAAGCCACCGCCGATGCCCGCACCACCGGCATGGTTGTTTCGGTGACGGACGGCATCGTGCGCGTACACGGTTTATCCGACGTGATGCAAGGCGAGATGCTGGAATTCCCCAAGAACACCTTCGGCCTCGCGCTGAACCTCGAGCGCGACTCCGTCGGCGCGGTGATCCTGGGTGAATACGAACACATCACCGAAGGCGACATCGTCAAATGTACCGGCCGCATTCTGCAAGTGCCCGTCGGCCCCGAATTGATTGGCCGCGTGGTAAATTCACTGGGCCAGCCTATCGACGGCAAAGGCCCGATCAATGCCAAGCTGAATGAGCCAATCGAAAAAATCGCGCCGGGCGTAATTGACCGTAAATCTGTTGACCAGCCGATGCAGACTGGCCTCAAGTCCATCGACGCGATGGTGCCCATCGGTCGCGGCCAGCGCGAATTGATTATCGGCGACCGTCAAACGGGCAAGACTGCCGTGGCTGTCGATGCCATCATCAACCAGCGCGGCGAAAACATGACGTGTATCTACGTCGCTATCGGCCAGAAAGCGGCATCGGTCGCCAACGTGGTGCGCAAGCTCGAAGAACACGGCGCCATGGCCTACACCATCATCGTCGTGGCGACGGCTTCCGAGTCCGCCGCCATGCAATACCTCGCGCCCTACTCGGGTTGCACCATGGGCGAATACTTCCGCGACCGCGGCCAGGATGCGCTGATTGTGTACGATGACTTATCCAAGCAAGCGGTGGCCTACCGCCAAATCTCGCTGCTGTTGCGCCGCCCGCCGGGCCGCGAAGCGTATCCCGGCGACGTGTTTTATTTGCACTCGCGTTTGCTCGAGCGCGCAGCGCGTGTGAATGCCGAGTACGTGGAGAAATTCACCAAGGGCGAAGTTAAAGGCAAAACCGGTTCACTCACCGCATTGCCCGTGATTGAAACCCAGGCCGGCGACGTCACCGCGTTCGTGCCGACCAACGTGATTTCGATTACCGACGGCCAGATCTTTTTGGAAACCGACTTGTTCAACGCCGGTATCCGCCCTGCTATCAACCCCGGCATTTCCGTGTCCCGCGTCGGCGGCGCAGCGCAAACCAAGGTCATCAAAAACCTTGGCGGCGGTGTGAAGCTGGCGTTGGCGCAGTATCGCGAGTTGGCCGCGTTCGCGCAGTTTGCCTCTGATCTCGACGAAATTACGCGCAAGCAATTGGAGCGCGGCAAGATGGTGACAGAGCTGATGAAGCAGCCACAATTTGCGACCATGAAAATCGCCGAAATGTCGCTCACATTATTTGGCGTGACCAAAGGTTTTTACGACGACGTGCCAGTTAATAAAGCGCTGGCTTTTGAATCCGCATTCCGTTCGTTTATGAAAAACAGCCACGCCGATTTGATGACTAAAATCGAAACCAGCAAAGCGCTGGATGCCGACAGCGAGAAGGCATTGACCGCTGCGCTGACGGATTTCAAGAAAACTGGAACCTATTGATTTAATTGAATAATTTAGCATTATCCGATTAAAGAAAACGAGTAGGAAATCATGGCTGGATCAAAAGAAATACGGGTGAAGATCAAGAGCGTGCAAAACACGCGCAAGATCACCAAAGCGATGGAAATGGTCGCCGCATCCAAAATGCGCAAGGCACAGGAACGCATGCGCGCAGCGCGACCCTACGGCGAAAAAATCCGTAACGTCGCCGCGCACATGAGCCGCGCATTGCCGGAATACAAACATCCGTTTCTCATCAAACACACTAGCATCAAGAAGGTCGGCATTATTGTTGTCACCTCTGATAAGGGCTTGTGCGGCGGCCTCAACACCAACGTATTGCGCGCCACGCTGACGAAAATGAAAGCGTTTGAAACTGACAAAGTCGATGTTTGCGTCACCACCATCGGCAACAAGGGTTTCGGTTTCATGCAGCGCATGAATGCAGAAATCGCGTCCCACGTCATCGGCCTCGGCGACACGCCGCACCTCGATGCCATGATTGGCCCGGTAAAAGTCATGCTCGATGCCTACACCGATGGCAAAATCGACGCCCTGTATATCGCCTCGACCCGCTTCATCAACACCATGAAGCAAGAGCCCAGCATCGAACAATTATTGCCGCTCACCGACGAGCGCCTCGAAGACAAAGGCCGCCAGGGTTCGTGGGATTACTTGTACGAGCCCGAGCCGAAGGTCGTGGTTGATGAACTGATGGTGCGTTACGTTGAAGCGCTGATCTATCAGGCCGTTGCCGAAAACATCGCGTCAGAACAATCCGCGCGCATGGTGGCCATGAAAGCCGCGTCGGACAACGCCGGCAGCGTCATCGACGAACTGAAATTGGTTTACAACAAATCCCGCCAGGCTGCGATTACCAAAGAGCTGTCGGAGATTGTCGCGGGCGCAGCGGCGGTTTAACCATTTTAATAAGCCGTTCGCCTTGAACCCGTCGAAGGCTGAACGCACGAAATATTTAGTTACAGCAAAATTTAATTAGCATCTTAGGAAAATAAATCATGAACGCAACGGCGACGACAAATCAAGGCAAGATAGTCCAGTGTATCGGCGCGGTGATCGACGTGGAATTTCCCCGCGACGCCATGCCCCATGTGTATGACGCACTGGTGATGGACGGCAGCGAACTCACCCTCGAAGTGCAACAGCAATTGGGCGACGGCATCGTGCGTACCATTGCGCTCGGTTCATCCGACGGTATGCGCCGCGGCATGATGGTGCGCAACACCGGTAAACAAATCAACGTGCCTGTAGGCCCCAAAACGTTGGGCCGCATCATGGACGTGCTGGGTCGCCCGATTGACGAAGCCGGCCCCATCGGCGCGGAAAAAACCGCGTCCATTCATCGCAAAGCCCCCGCGTTCGACGAACTCTCCGCTTCAACCGAATTGCTCGAGACCGGCATTAAGGTTATTGACTTGATCTGCCCGTTCGCAAAAGGCGGCAAGGTCGGTTTGTTCGGTGGCGCCGGTGTGGGCAAAACCGTGAACATGATGGAACTCATCAACAACATCGCCAAAGAACACAGCGGCTTGTCCGTGTTCGCCGGCGTAGGTGAGCGCACGCGCGAAGGTAACGACTTCTATCACGAGATGAAAGACTCCGGCGTGCTCGATAAAGTGGCGCTGGTGTACGGCCAAATGAACGAGCCACCCGGCAACCGTTTGCGCGTCGCCCTCACCGGTTTGACCATGGCCGAATATTTCCGTGACGAAGGCCGCGACGTATTGTTGTTCGTCGATAACATTTATCGTTTCACCTTGGCCGGCACCGAAGTGTCCGCGCTGCTGGGTCGTATGCCCTCCGCCGTGGGTTATCAACCGACCCTCGCCGAAGAAATGGGCCGCCTGCAAGAGCGCATCACCTCGACCAAGACGGGTTCGATCACATCGATTCAAGCCGTGTATGTTCCCGCGGACGATTTGACCGACCCATCGCCCGCAACCACCTTTGGCCATTTGGATTCCACCGTCGTATTGTCGCGCGACATCGCCTCGCTGGGAATTTACCCTGCGGTGGATCCGCTCGATTCCACCTCACGTCAGCTCGATCCGCTGGTCGTGGGCGAAGAACATTACAACGTCGCGCGCGGTGTGCAAAACACTTTGCAACGCTACAAAGAATTGCGCGACATTATCGCCATCTTGGGCATGGACGAACTCTCGCCCGAAGACAAATTGATTGTGTATCGCGCGCGTAAAATCCAACGCTTCCTGTCGCAACCGTTCAACGTCGCCAAAGTATTTACTGGTGCCGATGGTAAATATGTCCCGCTCAAAGAAACCATCAAAGGTTTCAAAGGCATCGTCGCCGGCGATTACGATCACCTGCCCGAGCAAGCGTTCTACATGGTCGGCGGCATCGAAGAAGCGATCGAGAAAGCGAAGACACTGAAATAATTACCGCCATTCCCTCTCCCCTTCGCGGAAGAGGGCCAGGGCGAGGGGCGTAGTTGAAATAACCCCCGCAGCAATAAAAGCACCACTGAACAAAGCAGTTAATTGAGGTTCCAATGGCCATGACCATGCACGTTGACATCGTCAGCGCAGAAGCACAAATCTTTTCCGGCATCGCCGAATTTGTCGTCGTCCCCGGTGAAGCGGGCGAACTCGGCATCCTGCCCCACCACGCACCCCTGCTCACCCGCATCAAACCTGGCACCGTGCGCATCAAAGTGCAAAACCAGGCGGAAGAAGAATGGGTTTATGTTTCCGGCGGCATGATGGAAGTGCAACCGCTCGTGTTAACCATCCTTGCCGACACCGCCGTGCGCGCCGACAACCTTGACGAAGCCAAAGCCACCCAAGCCAAACAAGCCGCCGAAGAAGCCATCAAAAACCGCAGCGGCAAAATGGAAATCGCCCAAGCACAAGCCGAACTCGCGCAGGCCGTCGCGCAACTCGCTGCGATTAAAAATTTGCGCAAGAAAAAGTAAATTTAGTTTTTGTGAAATTAAAAAAGGCAGCCGAGGCTGCCTTTTATGTTGCAATAATTACGTATAGCGGACATCAGAAAACTGTACAGCTACTGAATTCGGTGTACGGGTTTATCTACGCTCGCTATTGGGCTTTAGCATCTTGATAGACGCCGTTCAAGAACCGGCAGGTAAATACTCCTGGAGGGTGCAACTGATCGACGCGAAGCCAGTGTTCACCGATGCTTGTTTGCAGCTTAGCTATTGGTGGGCGAAATTCAACGATGAGCCCGCAATGAGAGTTATCTCCAACTTTCAGAAGGCCTCTCCATTGCTCAGATTCTGCAGCGATTCGCGCGCGCTCTGCTTCAAGATAGAGGGCTCTTTGAGTTCGTTCTTTTTTGAGAACAGCAGCCGCGCTTCTTCTGTGCTGCTCAACTTTATCGAGCTCCGCAATTGCATCTGCAAGAGCCTTGTCATCGAGCGTTTCGATGCCCTGGATGCTGCTCGTGAATACGCGATTGGGCGGCAGCGTCGAAGAATCCGCCAACACTTGCCCAGGGAGGCAGCCGCGACTGCCGGAAAGGCTCGGAGCTGTAACGCCGCAAAGGGCGTATCCGTGGGTTCCTTTGCGCTGGATCCCGTCAATGCCTACAAGTGAAATGTTTGTTTGTCCGCGTACCATCTTTTCGATAGAGACTGTGCGAATACTAGAGATTGGTAGACGCGCATACTGCGCTGGATCGGATGAGTCGGTGTATCCTTCGACGTAGTACTGAAGATGCATTGGCAGCTTCTCACCAGCAACTTCCACCGACAAGTCACGCAATATCAGGTATTGAGTTGATCCTTCAGACAGAGTGATCTTGTATGCTTGTTGTGCATAGACGCCCCCACTTGCTACGAAACTCAGAAGAACAGCCGATAGGCGCATTGGTCGGGGCAGAAAACGTCGTAAGATGGGTTTCAAATCTAGTTACTTTCCGTAAGTTTGGTGAGGCGGTAGGCTGCGAGGCCTAACTAAAAGTGGGTACCTGAATAACGTCGGGCAAATAGTTTGTTGAGATGTATAACCCTAGCATTTATTAGTTAATTTATTAATTTTAATAGTTTAAATTTGCGTAGCGGCATATAAAGCGCTTGAAAAATACGCCCTGTCAAATCTACCACCGAAACTGCTCAATCTGATCCGCGACAAGCTCCGAGTGTTGCGCTTCTGCATGTACTGAGAAGCGATACCTGTAGTGGATTAAACGCCATATTCTGTTTCATGACAAGCGGCATCCGCTCGAACGACGGGTTAGGCGGCACTGTAAACGACTTTGAAGCGCTCGCAGACAACGGGCATCTCTGGAGCGGCTTGCCGACCGATGCGCTTGCACTCTTTGCCGAAGAACGCTTCATGGGCGCGGCGCCAAAAGGCCAAGGACCCGTCGCCTTCCCCTTCCGTAGCAGCGAACTCTTCCGAGACTTCATTGAAAGGCACGATGTCTACGCGCTGCCTTTCGATAACACACAAGGGCTCGCCCGCGAAGTTGGTGACGATGCTGAGATTGCCGGGTGTTGGCAAAGGCTTGGACTCTACTTCGTGTGCCCAGAGCAGAGCCGCAGTTGCGCGCTTCTGACCCGACAAGACGATCTGAGCAAGTTCGTCCGCGCCAGGAGCATTGTCATCGAAGTAAAAGGCTTCGAGGAAGCGCGGCGTTGGATCCGCTGCTTGAGTGCGAGTGAACTTTTGCCAGAAACCTTGGTAGCGAGGAGGAACGCTCATCATGCCGCCTAGCTTAAAATAGGCACCCGAAAAACATCGGGCAAATAGGTTGTTGAGGTGTATAGCGCTATCATTTATTAGTTAATTTAATAATTTAAAACTGCGTAGCCATCTGGGGGTGCTGGCTCATTTGGCCTTCTCTTCTAGCCGCCGAGCGACCACTTCGCGCGTTTGAGCACTAGACACTACCGGCACAATCTCAAAGGTGACGCCCATCCCGCGCCAGTTCAGGACCCACTCCTGAAGTAGCCGCAGGTCGTCACACTCCATGAGCTGGAAGCAACGGCTGAAGTTTGGCTCGACCCAGCTGTCAATGTATTTGAGGCCTTCCGGAATCGAGCGGCCTCCATCACGAACGCGTTGCTAGATCGGAATCATGTCGTTGTCCCGGAATCTTTCGATAACCATGAATAGCACGTCGTGTCCTCGTTTGAAGTATTTGCCCACAGTGGATTACACGCTATATTCTATTTCATGACAAGCGGGATCCGCGAGACATGGGTGCAGCGTTGGTCAATTATCCACGCTCTGGAATGCGCCTACGAGGGCGGACAGAATATAGATACGAAATTAATTTTATGAATAAACAATCAGCGCTCTGGTGGGCAGTGCCCACCCTACGAAACCAGTTTGACTACGAAACCGGTTTGACCCAATGCAAATAAACTGAATTCGTGAGCGCAGCGCATGCTATGTTTCCAACCGCAAACAACAGAAGGCCATCATGACTTATCACCAACTGGCATATTTGCATTTTGGCACGGTGTTCCCGGCATTTCTTCTCGGCACATTTTTGCTGGCACGTCGCAAAGGTACGCCGTTGCACAAGTTGTTGGGAAAAACCTATTTGTTGCTGATGATGCTCACCGGAATCTTGACATTGTTCATGCCGGCCAAAGTCGGCCCGCAATTTTTTGGCCATTTTGGTTTTATACATTTGCTGAGTTTGCTTACGCTTTACTCCGCGCCTGCCGCGTACTTGGCTGCTCGCCGAGGTGACATTAAAACCCATAGGGGAAATATGATCAGCCTTTATGTCGGCGGCATTTTGATTGCGGGAAGCTTCGCGCTGATGCCTGGGCGAATGTTGCATGGATGGATTTTCGGTTAAGCAAAAAATTAAGGGCGCATGGTGTGCGCCCTTTCAACCCAAAATAAAACGCACAGAAAATTATTTTTCCGCTTCCACGTAAGCGATGCACCAGCCGTCTGGGCTGATATCGCCTTCCACCACTTTGCATTGTCCCGGCGCGCCGGCTTTAGCGGCAGCAATGTAGAGCGTGCAGTTCACGCATTTTTTTCCGTCTTTTGGTTTGTCTTGATATTGAAACGCGCTCTTCGTCGCTTTGGGTGCGGTATTGGCCAACGCGCGTCGCGCGGCCGTGCCGCTGGCGATGAGCGCGCCGAGGGTGAGTACGCTGCTCTGGAGCATTTTTCGGCGGCTAAATTTTTTCGATGGTGCATTCATGGTTATTTTCCTTTCGATGGGCGATGCTGCGCGCGCCATAAAAAATCTCTCTATCCATTCAGAACGGCGACGACGCTGAAGGTTCCGGA
This sequence comes from Pseudomonadota bacterium, assembly GCA_043744215.1. Taxonomy (GTDB): domain Bacteria; phylum Pseudomonadota; class Gammaproteobacteria; order Burkholderiales; family JBEEJL01; genus JBEEJL01. The sequence continues at coordinate 30,758 of JAYTVC010000082.1, read as the reverse complement.
TGCATGGTTCGTTTGCTAGGTTTCATTATAGGTAATAGCAACCGTATTTCTGCGCAGTCCGGCGCATAGCCGCATTAAATAATATTATTTAAAATCAATAAGTTATATAGAAACCCTGCTACGGCAGTGAAGCCGTCCATAACTTTCGGCCTAGTCTTCAGCTAGTCCGTTTTTCTTCCGCAGGCGTCATTTCAACCTCTATATTGAAGCGTCCCAATAAGCAGTCAATCCGGCGATGGGCATTTCGCCGCTGCTGAATATTTTGGGCATCACCTGTCGCGATTATCTTCGCGGCGAACTTCAACGATTAAAGGAAAACTGTAATGAATAAAATAATGTTTCGTACCGTCACTAAAGCCATTGGTTGCGTATCCCTTCTTGCCTGCGCCAGCGCCAGTTACGCTCACGCCAGCGACAACTGCGCCAACGTGCCCAACCACGCGCAACTTAAGGCCGCAATGGTCAGCGCGACCGGCAGCCCACCCAGCGGCAACCAAGGTTTCAATTTGCAAATGTGGGGAACCGTTGTCAATCGCGATGGTGAAGTGTGCGCCGTCGTATTTACCGGCGGCGACCGCGGTGCGCAGTGGCCTGGCAGCCGCGCGATCTCGGCGCAAAAAGCCAACACTGCCAACGCATTTGGTTTGGACGGCTTTGCAATCTCGACATCAATGCTTTACACCTTGGTACAACCGGGCGGCAGCTTATTCGGCTTGCAAGAGAGCAATCCCGTCGATACCGGCGTCGCGTATAAAGGACCTGCGTCCAATTACGGCAGCGCGGACGACCCGATGGTCGGTCGCAAAATCGGCGGCGTGAATGTATTTGGTGGCGGCTTGCCCTTGTACAAGAACGGCAAAATTGTCGGCGCGATTGGTGTGAGCGGCGACACGTCTTGCGCCGACCATAATGTTGCGTGGGGTGCGAGAAAATTGTTGGGTCTGAATATTACGCCGGGCGGCATCGGCAGCGACAACATCCGCTACAGCGGCGCGTACAGCCAACCGCAATGTCTCGGTGGCGAAACGCCGCCTTTGTAATGTGAGTCGTTCAGCTTCGCGGCTGTGCCTAGTCGCATAACCTTGCCACAATGGCAAGGTTATGCGGCTAGGCACAGGTTCAATACAAAGCGGTAGATAAACTTAAGCTTAGAATTTCTTAGGAAGCGGCATTTCAAGCGGAGGCTCTATGCGTTGCGATTCCAGCGTCTTACGATTTGCAATTAAAGTTTTGAAGTGCTGGTTAATCTTACTGGCGCCATTATTTCAGTCCAACGTAGTCGCCGCAGAAGATTTACCAGAGGATCCTACTGTCTTCATGGTTAGCAGTGTCAATTGCGCCCAGTATTGCGCTGGTGAAAAAATCCAAGCCGGCATCAAAGGGATGAGAGGAAAACAAATTTTGCTCTCAAATAAGAGTGTTGATTTAGAGACAAATTCCTGCGTTGCCAGCCGGGCTGGCGACGAGACATTGATGGACTTAAGTGATCTCATTCAACGCTGGCCCGGGTTTCGAGCTATGAAGAACGCCGACAGTACTCGCAGCACCATTTATGAATATCGGTGTGGAGACGAACAATATCATGTTATTGCCATAGCGCAAAGACTGTTCATTGTTACCAATCAAGGGCTGTTACTTACGGTTACGAGACCGGCCGCTGCGGCAATACTTCGATCGGTGCCTGGCCCTGTACCGCCGCCGCCTGGCCCTGTACCGCGGGTCTCCAGCGCTGATGATGTGCCAATGAACGGTCTGCCAACGCAAGTTAATCAAGTAAAGGTATTTTTTGGCACAAACCGGTCGCGCACCGGCAAGCAAAATGTTGAGGAGCAATTTGGTGTTGATCGCGGAGAATTGGTAGTTGGTCAAGTGGTAGTAACTATTCCCCCCGCACATAAAGCAGGCGAGATTGAGCAGCCTAGCATCTGGCGGTTTGAATTGAGTAAAGACCCGTTGAAGCACATGGTACTTGTAGAAATAGTTTCTTGGCCGCTTGCGTCTTTTCGGAAAAATTTGCAACAAGCGTTTCTCAACGATGCAGAAGGCGCTGCGCTGCTATTTATCCACGGCTACAACGTTTCATTTGAAAACGCCGCGTTGCGGACCGCGCAAATGGCCTGGGATTTGAAACTTCTTACGGCACCGCTTATGTTTAGCTGGCCGTCCAGGGCGACATTGAAAGGCTATGCTGCAGACGAGGAGGCGGTGAATTGGGCAGTGGCTGATCTAAAGATTTTTGTCGACGAAATCCTAAATCAATCGGGCGCCAAGAAAATTCATGTCATAGCGCATAGTATGGGAAACCGCGCACTAGTACAGGCGTTGCAGAGCATCGCCCCGCTAAATGGCGAGCCGCGATTTAATGAGATCATTTTGGCCGCGCCCGATATCGATGCAGACATATTTAAGCGGGATATTGCGCCCGCAATAAAGTCGGCAGCGCGACGTCATACGATTTACACGTCAAGCAACGACAAAGCGTTAAAGGCCTCTAAAAAATTACACGCGGCTAAAAGGCTTGGCGATGCCGACAGTACCCCGCTGGCAATCGCGAATTTTGAAACTATCGACGCAAGTGCGGTTGACACCGATTTCTTGGGGCATTCCTATTTTGCCGACGAAGTTCGCTTGCTAAAGGATATTGGGCTTATTTTAAAAGATGCGGCATTGCCAGAGCAGAGGAATCTCAAGCAAAAAGGGCCGGAAGGGAGGGTCTATTGGAGCATTGAATAGTTTGCGCGTAAAAAGGTTATGCCATGGGGAAAAATAGGAAAATGTAATCTAAGACGGGAAGCGGGCTGACAATGAAGGCTTTAGAAGTATTCTCTGGCTATGAAGTCAGTTCAATATAGGCGCCCCCTAAAGTTTCTAAAATTCGGTTGAGTTCAGCGCGGCAAGTTTATGCCTCTCACAATTTGTGGTCGGCAAATATATCGGTTAACGCATGACGCCGTTTGGACTACGTATCGACGCTAAACAGCCGTTTGCGGCAAACTTATAGCTACAACCGGAGGCAAAAATATCTGTCTAGGCACAGCGGCGTGTAAGCCATGTCGTGACGTTTCATGCGGCGCATTCGATCGAGTGCGCCGCTTTAATTTTAGCACAGCAATTATTTATTGGCCTCGACGGGGTTTGCGCCCCTGCTTGGCAAACGCGCGATCATACATCCAGTTCGGCATATGACGCAGCAGCGTGCCGACGCCCGCCATCTGCCAGGGAATAGTCGCATGGGATTTTTGTTGCGCGATGGCGCGGGCGAATTTTTTTGCCGCCGCATCGGCGCTGATGATGAAGGGCATCGGGTAGGGATTTTTTTCTGTCATCGGCGTAGCAATAAAACCGGGACAGATCGTCGTCACCTGCACGCCGGTGCTGCGTAATTCCACGCGCAAACTTTCCAAATAGCTGATCGCTGCCGCCTTCGATGACGAGTACGCCGACGAGCCGGGCAAGCCGCGATAGCCTGCCACGCTGGCGATGCCGACGAGGGAGCCGCGTTTTTGCTCGCGCATGGCGGCGACAAACGGTTGAAAAGTTTTCACCATGCCGAGTACGTTGATGTCCATCACATCCTGGAAATGCGGCAGGTCTTCTTTATGTTCGGTGAGCGTGCCGATGCTGACGCCGGCATTGGCGATAACAATATCGGGCACGCCGTGGCGCGCCATAAAATCGCTCGCGGCGTGTTGTTGCGCGGCGCTGTCGCGTACGTCAAGGGGATAAAAAGAAACAGGGGTCGAAAAGTTTGCAGAGAGCTTTTGCAAAAAATCTTCGCGGCGCGCAACCAGACCGACTGTTGCCCCTTGTGCGGCGTAGAGGCGGGCGAGGGATTCGCCGATGCCGCTGGAGGCGCCGCTGATGTAAACCTTAAGCGGCGCCTTCATGGAGAACTATTGGCTTGCGGCGACTTGCTGCTCGGCCGCCGGTTTTTTTTTGGCTTTGGCTTTGGCCGTTTTGGTTTTCGCTTTTGCGGCCGGTGCTTTTTCTGGCACGGCGTCGGCCTGTGCCGTTTTATCGGCAACAGGCGCGACACTGTCGGCGGCGGAAGATTTTTTCTCGCCGGAGATCAAGCGGTCGGCTACGGTCAACATGGCGTCATGGGTGCCGCCCGCGCTGGTGTTGGTGATCAAATATTTTCCGTTCACGACCATCGACGGCACGCCCACCACGCCATAGCCGCGGGTGAGTTCGCGGGCGCGATTAACTTTAGTCATGGTCGAGAAAGAATTGTAAGCATCAACAAACGATTTGCGGTCGATGCCTTGCGCGGCCACCCAGTCAAACAATTTTTCCGGCACTTGCACCATCAGGCCGTCGTTGTGAATGGCGCTGAATACTTTGGTATGCAATTGGTCGAGCAGGCCCAGGCCTTCCAGCGCGTAGTAAAGTTTTGCGTCCGGCATGCGCGACTCATCCCACATCACCGGCACGCGGCGGAAGCTCACGTCCTTGGGTAATTTTTTGGCCCAGTCTTCCAGGGTCGGATCGAACGCGAAGCAATGGCCGCAGCGATACCAGAACACTTCGACCACTTCGGCCTTACCCGGTGTTTGTACCGATTGCGGCGTCTTTACGTCCACGTAACCTTTGGCTGCGGTGGAAGGTGCCAGCGCTTGTGCTTGCGCCACGCCGGCAATCAACATCAGGCCGAGTGCAGCATGACGAAACAGTTTGATCAGGTTCATAGTATTCTCCATGCAAATTCAAAAATCAGGTTTTCGGTTTAATTGGAATCACGGTCGAAGCGATACCATTTTGCGTCAGCGAATCGCGCACCTGCGTCATCTCATCGCTTGATTTGTAGGGGCCGAGGCGCACACGATGCATCACGCCTTTATCTTGCACCGTTGCTGCCTTCACATCGGCTTGCATGCCTATTAACGCAATTTTGGCTTTTAGGTTGTCTGCATCGGTTACCGAGGTGAAAGCACCCACTTGCAAATAGTATTTGGTGCCTGGTGCGTCGGCCACCGTAGTCACAGCAGGCGTATCAGGAATAACCGCTGGTGCTGGCGTTACGCTAACATGTTGATTTAATTGATTTTTTTCTGTTTTGGGAACGGCTTCTTTGCCGCCCGCAAGAATGCTGTGGGCTTCGAAGCGTTTATCGCCCGCAGCATTGGTTACAGCCGGAGACGGCACGCTGGTCTGCGCGGTTTCTTGCGGTTTTGTTGCGGCGGATTTTTCAGCCGGGCGTTCAATGCCTTCAATCGGATGATTCACCCGATCTACATAAGGCGTCTTTTGTTTGTTTACAAAAAACGCCACGCCCAGCGCAATGCCCAGCCCGAGCAGCAGGCCGATGAGAATGCCGATCAGTGTCGAGCCCCGTGTGTCGGGATGAAGGTTTTGCATTTTGCGTTTCATATTACGCCCATTGAATAAAGCGAAAAAATCTTACACCCAAAGCGCCGTGGGTAAAAGCATCAATTTTGTATCGATCACTTTCGCCATTTTACATTTTTTCCGGCGCGCTGACGCCGAGCAAAGCCAAGCCGTTTTTCAATACCTGGCGCGTGGCGGTAATCAAGGCCAGCCGCGCCAGCTTGAGTTGGTCATCGTCCACCAGAAAACGTTCAGCGTTGTAATAAGTATGCAGTTTGCCCGCCAGTTCTTTCAGGTAAAACGCGATGGCGTGGGGCGCGAGCTCGCTGGCGGCGGTGTCAACGACATCAGGATAATCAATCAAGGCTTGCAGCAGCTCCAGTTCGTGCGCGCCGGTGAGCGGCGATAAATCCGCGTCGCTTAATTTGTTTGCATCCCCGCCCCATTGCTCCAGCACGCGGCATACGCGCGCGTGGGCGTATTGGATGTAATACACCGGATTGTTTTCCGTCTGCTCGCGCGCCAAATCAATGTCGAACACCAGATGCGTATCGGATTTGCGCATCACAAAAAAGTAACGTGTCGCATCGCGGCCCACTTCGTCGATCAAATCGCGCAGGGTCACGTAACTGCCGGCGCGCTTGGAAATTTTAACTTCTTCGCCGCCGCGCATCACTGTCACCATCTGGTGCAACACATAATCGGGATAGGCTTTCGGTATGCCGATGTCGAGCGCTTGCAAACCGGCACGCACGCGCGTCACGGTGCTGTGATGATCCGAGCCTTGCTCGTTTACCACGCGGGTAAAACCGCGACGGAATTTTGAAACGTGATAAGCAATGTCAGGCACAAAATAAGTAAAGCTGCCGTCAGACTTGCGCATCACGCGGTCTTTATCGTCGCCGTAGGGCGTGGTTTTCAACCATAGCGCGCCGTCTTGTTCATACGTCGAGCCATTTGCGATCAACCTATCGACGGTCTTCTGCACGCTGCCGTCGGTGTAAAGTGATGACTCCAAATAATAACTGTCGAAGTTCACCTCGAAAGCGCGCAAATCCAAATCCTGCTCGTTACGCAATTGCTGCACGGCAAATTTCGTGATGGCCTCGAGGTTGTCGCCTTTCGCGTCAGCGGCACATTGCGCTACGTAATGCTCGGCAATATCTTTAATGTATTCGCCCTGATAACCCTTTTCAGGAAACGACGCATTGGCATCAAGCCGTTGTTTCAGCCTCGCTTGCACACTCAAACCCAAATTCTCAATCTGCACGCCGGCATCGTTGTAATAAAATTCACGCGACACATTCCAGCCCGTGGCCAACAACAAACGCGCCAACGCATCGCCGATGGCTGCACCGCGTCCGTGGCCCACGTGCAGCGGGCCCGTGGGGTTGGCGGATACAAATTCCACCTGCACTTTTTCGTTATTGCCGGAATGAGACTTGCCGTAATTTTCTGCCAGCGTAAAAATGCTGCGAACAACTTGTTGCTTCGCCGCTGCCGTCAAAAAAATATTGATAAACCCCGCACCAGCAATCTCGGTTTTTTCTACCAAAGATGAGGCAGGTATTGCGGCCATCAAAGCTTGCGCCAATTCTCGCGGATTTTTTTTCAGCGGCTTGGCCAATTGCATCGCCAGGTTGCACGAATAATCGCCGTGGGCAGTTTGCTTGGGGCGATCAAGTCTGATGCTCAAGTCGGCTACATCAGGCACCGTCTTCAAAGCGGCGGCGCGAAATAATTCTGTCAGATGCGATTTCAAGTCGGCAGCGTTTGGCATGAAGGCAAAAAAGCAAATAAAAACACCACATTATAGACCGAGCAGGAGGCAACACGCCACGAATTTGAAAGCAATTTCCAGAGTGCGCGTACAATTTATGTCGCGCATCATTTGCAACGAAAGCAGCATTTTTCAAGCGGGGCTCGTTCAAATGGAGAAATCATCATGAAGGCCGACACTAAAATTTTTTCTACCGAATCCGCCCGCTGGGACGCTGTGCAACAGCGTGACGCCCGCGCCGAAGGCCAATACGTTTATGCCGTGGTGACCACCGGCGTGTATTGCCGGCCCGGTTGCCCGTCGCGATTGGCATTGCGTAAAAATATCCAATTTTTTAATAACAACGCAGACGCTGAACGTGCAGGATTTCGCTCGTGCAAACGCTGCAAGCCGGATGAAATTTCCCTGGCTGCCCAGCACGCAAACAGGATTACTCTCGCCTGCCGCGAGATTGAGGCGGCGGAGGTGTTGCCCACGCTCGACGTGCTGGCGAACAGCGCGCAGATGAGCCGCTATCATTTTCATCGCCTGTTCAAACAAATCACCGGCATTACACCGCGCCAATATGCGACGGAACATCGGACGAAAAAAATCAAACCGGCATTACAGAAAAAACAGACGGTGACGGACGCGATCTACGATGTCGGATTTAATTCCAGCGGACACTTTTACGCAAGCGCTAACCTCGGCATGACACCGACACAATTCCGCAATGGCGCAACAGGGTTGGCGATTCACTACGCCATGACGAAATGTTCGCTGGGAATGGTGTTGATTGCTGCCACGGAAAAAGGTTTATGCTCGGTACGCTTTGGCGAAAATAAAAAATTGCTGGAGCAGGAATTACATGCCGACTTTCCCCACGCCTTCATTACCCAAGCCGGAAAAGATTTCGACGCCATGATCAAAAAAGTCATCGATCGAATCGAAACGCCCCACAAAAAATCGGCTTTGCCCCTCGACATCGCAGGCACGGCGTTTCAGCAAAAAGTCTGGCGCGCGCTGCAAAAAATTCCTGCGGGAGAAACCGTCAGTTACAGCACGTTGGCAAAACGCATCGGCCAACCGACCGCCACACGCGCCGTCGCATCCGCATGCGCAGCCAATGCCATCGCCGTCGTGATACCGTGTCATCGCGTGGTGCGCGCCGATGGCAAGCTAAGCGGTTATCGTTGGGGCGCGGAGCGTAAACGCGCGTTATTAACCCACGAATCAACCAATAAAAAATGAATATAATCAAATAGTTACATGACAACCTTTTTCGTGCAAGAAAACGCATCTCCACCATCATTCAATGCATTAAGCGCCGCCCTATTTGCACAGCCTGCGCAATTTAATAGCGAAGCAACATTGGCGAAATACTGCGCCATGAACGCGAAAGCCTGTGCCGACTTTATCGCGCTGCATGCCCATCAAACGCCCCAGGCTTTTTTAATCAGCAAAAAAATCGCATTGGCCGAGCGAGATCTTGCCGTCACTGATTTACCCTGGCTAACAATTACGCAAAACCTTGGCGCAGAAAGTGCAGAAAAATTCGCATGGCAATTTACGCAAAAAAATTTCCTCTCTCCCGCTGAATTTCGACAACTCGGCGCGGGCAACCGCTTCACTCTGCGATTACCCAAACCCTATCGTGTTCACGAAGTGCTGGCTTTTCATGCCCGCGACAAAACGGGCTTTGCCGAGCGGGTGGAGCATCACACCATCACCAAAGCATTTTTTTGCGAGGGCACGCCGATAACGTTGACCATACAAATTCAACCTGACAGCGCTGAATGTACCGTGAGCGCCGATGGCAAAGTGTCAAAAGCCACCCTAATTGCCGCCCATGATGCAGCGTTGAATATGCTCGGCCTGCGCATTGATACCGATGGGTTTGAACGTGCGGCGCAAAAAATTCCGTTGCTTGCCGCAGCCGTCAAACGACAAAGCGGCCTGCGCATTCCACAAGCAGCCACACCGTTCGAGGCGATCACCTGGGCCATCATCGGCCAGCAAATCAATGTGACGTTCGCGATTACGTTGCGCAACACGCTGATCAAAATGGCCGGCGCAAAACTTGGTAACGGCATGGGATGTTTCCCCGATGCGGCCCATGTCGCGAAACTGAATGCCGAAGACCTAGGCCGCGAAAAATTTTCGCGCGCAAAAGCAGAAACGATTTTGCGTGTCGCGCGTCTGGTAGAGTGCGGCGATTTACCGCTGGATAAAATTCGCCACAATTCTGCCCAAGAAATTCACGATGCGTTGCTATCAATCAAAGGCATCGGCCCGTGGACGGCAAACTATGTGATGCTGCGCGGCTACGGATTTGCCGATTGCGATATGAGCGGTGATGTGGCGGTGCGAAATGCGCTGCAAAGATTATCGTTCAGCGATGAGAAAATGAACATCCAGCAAGTATTTGATTATATTGAATTATTTAAACCATTTCGGTCGCTGGCGGCATGTCATTTGTGGGCGAGTTTGAGCGTGGCTGCGTGAAAAAAATGCGCGAACCCTCATCCTTGTTTAACGAAGAAAATAGTGCTGACCTAAAAAACCTGCGCGAAGGCGTGACATTGTTGCGCCGGTTTTTTGATGCGCAAAAAATGTATGCCGCATTAAGCGGCGTGATGCATGCCGCGCCATTTCGCCGCATGCAAGTGCCCCGCGGCAAATTCATGTCAGTGGCTATCACCAATTGTGGCGACTGGGGTTGGGTGAGCGACACGTCAGGTTATCGCTATTCAAAAATCGATCCTGTTAGCGGAAGGCCTTGGCCGCTGATGCCGACATTACTTTCAACTACCGCAAGCAATGCAGCGAAGCATGCAGGTTATGTAAATTTTATTCCCGACGCATGCCTGATCAATTGCTATCAACCCGGCGCGCGCATGGGCTTGCATCAGGATCGCGACGAGCAGGATTTTTTGCAGCCGATCGTTTCATTGTCGATAGGATTGCCGGCCATATTTTTAATAGGCGGTGATGCACGTACAGGCCCAACGCAAAAAATTGAATTGTGCGATGGCGATGCGCTGGTGTTTGGTGGCGCGGCACGGAAAATGTTTCATGGCGTGATGCCTCTGGCGGCGGGCCAACATCCGTTGACGGGGCAAGCAAGGATCAACCTGACGTTTCGGCGGGCGCGCTAGCGTAGTCATCTCAAAATAAGTTATTCCCGTTGCCAGAGGAAAGATTGCACGGCAGAACGCGCGCCTTTGTCATGGCAACAGGACTTCCTGTATTTTTCAGCAGGGGATGCGCGTTCACAAATCCAGCGGATCCACGTCGATCATCCAGCGCACTTGTTTGGCGTTCAATAGTGTTAATGATTGATTCAATGCAGATGAAAATGGCTGCAAAGTCTGCCGCGTCGCCGATTGAATCAGCAAATGAAACCGCTCTTTGCCTGCCATGCGGGCAATAGGGGCAGGCACCGGATCGTACACGGTGAGTTTGCCATTGCTTTGCTTTTGAAAGTCGCGCGCAATCCGCGCAGCCTGTTGTGCAAAGTGCAATGCGGCGCTGGCGTTCACCGATTCCACGCGCAGCAATACTTGATACACATAAGGTGGAAAGCCCGCCAGCTTTCGTTCGCGCAACAGCGCATCGGCGTAGCCGTTGAAATCATGGCGCACCAACGCGGCGTATAAAGGATGCGCGGGAATATCCGTTTGCACCAATACTTCTCCGGCGATGTCGGCGCGGCCTGCGCGGCCCGATACTTGCATCAGTTGCGCGAACAGTTTTTCGCCCGCGCGAAAATCGCTGCTATAGAGCGCGCCGTCGGCGTTGATGATGCCAACGAGGGTAAGGTTAGGAAAATCGTGGCCCTTGGCCAGCATTTGTGTGCCCACCAGGATATCCGCTTCGCCGGAATGGATTTGCGCTAGCATGTCGCGCATGGCGTGTTTGTTGCGCGTACTGTCGCGGTCGATGCGCAAAATTTTCGCGGAGGGAAATTTTTCTGCCAGCGCCGCTTCTACACGTTGCGTGCCGTGGCCCGCAGGACGCAAATCGGGGTTGCCGCAATCGGGGCAGGCAGCGGGAATACGCGCTTCCGCGCCGCATAAATGACAACGCAGTTTTTTGCTGCGTAAATGTAACACCAGTTTGCCGCTGCAACGCTTGCAGCCCGCCGCCCAACTGCATTCGTGGCACATCAGCGCTGGCGCGTAGCCGCGGCGGTTGATGAACAACAGGCTTTGCTGCTTACGCTCCAGACGTGAGGCAATCGCGCGCGCGAGATTTTCGCTGATGCCGTCAATGGGCCTGTCGCGTCGCGTGTCAATTAAATGGATGGTCGGCAACTCGGCATCCTGCGCCGCGCGGTTCGGCAGCTCGCACAATTGGTAGCGGCCTTGCTGCGCGTTGTGCCAACTCTCCAATGACGGCGTGGCCGAGCCCAGCACTATGGGGATGCCGCGCCGTTTGGCGCGGAACACCGCCACATCGCGCGCGGAATAGCGCAGGCCGTCCTGCTGTTTGTACGACGCGTCGTGTTCTTCATCCACTACAATCAATTGCAAATCGGGCAGCGGCGCAAAAATGGCCAGGCGCGTGCCGATGACAATGCGCGCATCGCCCGACTTTGCCGCCAACCAATGTTGCAAACGTTCGTTATCGTTGAGATGACTGTGCAGACTGGCGATGTGCGTGGCAGGAAAGCGCGCGCGGAAAGTCTGCTCCAATTGTGGCGTGAGATTGATCTCGGGCACCAGCACCAGCGCTTGCCCGCCACGCGCGATCACGTCGGCAATGAGACGCAAGTACACTTCTGTTTTACCGCTGCCGGTAATGCCGTGCAAAAGTGAAACCGCAAACTGGTCTGCTGGTTTTGAAATGGTTTCCACTGCGCGCAATTGTTCAGCATTTAATGCAGGCAGATTGATTTGATTTGATTGAATAATTTTTTTGGCAGCTTGCGCCGGCGCAAGCCAGGCCTGGGTGACAAAATGCTTCAATACTTTCATCGCGCTCGGTGAGCATGAGCGAACGCGCTCAATACTGACCGCATCGTGGTTGCGAAACAGGTGCAGCACTTCCCGCGCGATGCGTGCGCGAGGGGGCAGCGCATCATCGTGAATGCTGCGGCCCAGTTCAGTCAGCGCGTACTGCGCGGGCGCGGGCGGTGAAATCGGCTTCGCCCGACGCAGCGCCGGCGGCAGCGCATTGAGGATCACTTCGCCCAGCGGATGCTGGTAATAGTTGCTGCAAAAGCGAAACAGCGAAAATTCTTCTTCTGAACAAGGTGCTACGTCGCGAAAAATCTGCTCCACGCGTTTGAGCTTGGCGATGTCCACCTCAGACTCTTGAGGCACTCCGGTGATCACGCCAACGAGTTTTCGCGGACCGAAGGGCACCAGCACGCGCCGGCCGATGTCGTCGCTTGTCGCATCGTCGCAACGATAATCGAACAGGCGATCCAGCGGCACATCGAGGGCGACTTGCACAATCATGAAATTCATCTTGAAAAATAAACGTGCGGAAAAATATTTTTTACAAAAAATAAAATAAAAATGGTTTTCGAATTATCGCAGGTGTAAAAAATAAGGCGCAGCATATCGCCGCGCCAAATAAAAAAATGCTTATAAAGTTGAGCCAACTCCACGGCACAAAACGATTTTTTAGTTAACCACAATTACTGTGGATAACAGTGTTCATAACCAAAGCAACCCGCACCAAGCTATAGTAAAAATCAGGGAGTTACGACACTTTGCCCAAAAAAGAAGCGAATAAAATATTCAATATAATCAATAGGTTGCGTCGTCGGTGAAGAAGCCCTGGTGACGCAGTTCACACGAACGAAATACAGGGTTTTTGATGTGCATAATCACAAATTTTTTTCATAAGCAACATTGACACGATTTATCGCTTGTGATTTTGCGGACTCAATTCGTGAACCGCACTGACAAGGGCCGCGACATTTTCTGGCGGCGTAAATTGCGAAATACCGTGGCCCAGATTAAATACATGACCGCTGCCCGTGCCAAAACCATCGAGAATTTTTTTCGCTTCCGCGCGCACCACATCAGGCGAGGCAAACAGCACCGACGGATCGAGATTGCCCTGCAACGCCACTTGGTTGCCTACACGTTGGCGCGCCTCGGCGATGCTCACTGTCCAATCGATGCCGACCGCGTCGTAACCGATGTTGGCCAAACTCTCCAGCCACAAACCGCCGCCCTTGGTGAACACAATGCGCGGCACGGTGCGGCCATTCTTTGTGCGAGTGAGCCCGTCGGCGATGCGCTGCAAATACGGCAAAGAAAATTCGTGAAACGCCCCGTGCGATAACGCGCCGCCCCAGCTATCAAACACTTGCACTGCCTGCGCGCCCGCGTCGATTTGCGCGTTGAGGTAATGGATGACAGTTTTAGTATTGATGTCGAGAATGTGATGCAGCAAATCCGGCCGCGAATATAGCATCGTCTTGATGCGATGAAAATCGCTCGACCCGCCGCCCTCAATCATGTAACACGCCAACGTAAACGGGCTACCGCTAAAACCGATCAGCGGCACACTGCCATCGAGGGCCTTGCGAATTTGCGATACTGCGTCCGTCACGTAACGCAATTCAGCGTCGATATCAGGCACGGTCAGGTTGCGAATCTCCCATTCCTCGCGCAACGGCCGCTCAAACTTCGGGCCCTCACCCTCGGCGAAATACAAACCCAACCCCATCGCATCGGGAATGGTGAGAATGTCCGAAAACAAAATCGCCGCATCAAGAGGAAAGCGCGCCAGCGGTTGCAAGGTCACTTCGGTTGCGTAATCGGGATTTTTGCACAAGCCGAGAAAACTCCCCGCCCGTTTGCGCGTCTCGTTATATTCCGGCAAATATCGCCCCGCCTGGCGCATGATCCAGATGGGCGTATAGTCGGTGGGTTCGCGCATGAGCGCGCGGAGGAAGCTGTCGTTTTTTAGATGGGGCATGGAAGGATTTTATACTATTCAGCTCGCGTAGGATGGATCGAGCGATAGCGATACCCATCAACAAAGCAAAAATCGAAGAAAGAAGTCCCCTCCCTTTCAAGGGGAGGGCCAGGGTGGGGATGGGTTTAAGTCTGAGTGATGTCGGATGCCTTGCCGGGGGTTGCCCGGCGGCAAGTCACTTTTTTGCTTCGCCAAAAAAGTAACCAAAAAAGGCGACGCCCGCCGCGCTGCTTTTTTTGTTTTTTGGTTTTTGATGTCGCCGATTATTGGCTGGAGGCGAGGGCCGCGAGCAAAACTCGCCGTTACCTTCAATTCAAATTTGAAACACCGCGTGGCTCAAACACTGCTCGCGGACTTCCCCCTCGCCCCCAGCCAATAATCGGCGGCGCAGATGGGGAGGCAGGTCAAAAGCATTTCAAAAGCCAATCAAAAGCAAGTCAGAATCCAAATCAAACCAAGCGTTGTTGATAACATTTTATATTTTTGTGATGGGCACGCTATCGCTTTGCCCATCCTACGCGGAATTTATGTAGGGTGGGCAACTGCCCACCAGAGCACGCTATGACGAGCCATGCGGTGTGTGATGCCCATCCTACTAAAGCTGAAACGATACGCCACCAAACGCGCAACAAATTTGCAAATTATTTTTCAGCGGAATATTTTTCGTAGGATGGGCAAATTGATAGCGTGCCCATTATTATTCAAAAAAGTGGCGATAACGCGTTATTAGATATGCAAATAAATTCAATATAATCAATATGTTACCGCAATTCTATTTCGAATTACAAAAACACATCCCTGATGAATGCGTGCATCAAATGGCAGGGTTAATTCAATTTTTATTCCAAGCAAATGGTGCAAGCACCGCCGGCGTTTTTCCGCTCGTCGTCATCTCTGCCACTGCTTCACCTATTGCCGCTGAATGTTTGAAGCCATGTCCTGAACAGGCTGACACGATGAAGAGTTCGTGCGCGTCGGGCAAGCGGTCGATGAGGAAATGTGCGCCGGGCAAATTGGTGTAGAGGCAAGTCGTCGATTGCACGCATTGTGTTGTTACGCCGCGCAATCGGCCACCAAGGTGCTGATACATGGATTCGATTTCATGTTGCGTAACCTGGCGATCAACGGATGATGCATTCGTTGCGAATTCATTTTGTTCCGTCGCCACTTTGATGCAGGCCACGCGTCCCGCTTGATCGATTTGCGGAAAGCCATAGAACACGTCATTTTCGCCGCTGCCCCAGGGCCAGATGAACACGGGGAATTTTTCCGGTGTGTAATCATGGCTGCCGTCGAGGGCGAACCAATACATTACTTGTCTGCGCACAACGGTTTTGTTTTTGAGGGCGGGTACTAACGAATTCAACCACGGCCCCGCGCAAACAATCGTGGTGCCCGGCGCGTAACGCGCATAGTCGGTTTCGACTATGGTTTGTGCGCCTTCACGATGAATCGCACGGACGGTTTCGTTGTAGCAAAGTGTTGCGCCGTTTCGCTTCGCTTCTGTCAAATTAGTTGCCACACAATTCTCAGGGCGTAAAAACCCCGCACCCGGCTCGTAGTACCCTGCTTCGTCTCCCGTAAGATTGAGTTGCGGAAAACATGCGGCGATGTCGGTGGCGTTGAGTGTTGAATGCTCAATGCCGAATTGGCGCGCCAGTTTTAGTGTGTTGCCGAGAAAATCCGATTGGTCATGCATTACATTGACGCGCCCTTCGCGCGCGACAATCAATCCGCCACATTGCGTGAGCAATGATGCGCCGGTTGTCGCTTCAAGTTCGCGCCACAACACATGCGAGCGCCTTGCCAAAGGTACAAACGCTGCGCCCTCACCCACCGCCTCGCGCGTGATGCGTGATTCGCCGTGGGTAGAGCCGTGATGATGCGGCGGCGTGAATTGATCGATGCCGGTAACCTTGACGCCGCGCTTCGCCAAATGCAGCGCCGTCGCGCTGCCCATAGCGCCGAGGCCGATGACGAGCGCGTCGGGCGAGCGTGAAGGTGAAATGAGCATGGTTGTTATTGTGGGCGAGGAAATATCCGATTGTACTATCCCACTAAAGAGCTGCGGTATCGCTGGTGCTTAACCTATCCGACACAAATACAAAGCTACGCCTTCACCGCAATAAAATTCAGCGCTACGCCGTTGTTGCACCAACGCTGACCCGTCGGCTCGGGGCCGTCTTTGAACATGTGGCCCTGATGGCCGCCGCAGCGGATGCAATGGTATTCGGTGCGCGGGTAGATGAGTTTGAAATCGCGCTTAGTTGCCGTGTGGCCGGGGATGGCGGTGAAAAAACTGGGCCAGCCGGTGCCGCTATCGTATTTCATTTCAGTGGTGAATAACGGTAACGCACAACCCGCGCAAACAAAAACGCCTTCACGTTTTTCGTTGTTTAACACACTGGTGCCGGCGCGCTCGGTGCCTTCATCGCGCAACACATCGAATGCAGGAGGTGGCAGGATTTTTTTCCATTCCGCTTCGGTTTTTTTGATCGGGTCCAGGCTGAGCGATACATTCGCATCGGTGGGCAAAAGAGTTTTCCAGTTTTTGACAATGTCTTCCAAGGTTTTGGTCCTTTCATTGGCGGCCAGCACGCCGGAAATTCTGGCGAAAGGCGCGAGGCTCAGTGCGATAAGTAGTTGGCGGCGGTTCATGTACGTTCCTTTACAGTTTACTGGTGATTAGGCAGCGGCGGGGCGGCGTTGTTCCGTTGGGTTTTATGCCGATATGTGATTTGTCGAGATAGGCGGAGAAAAATTACGCTGAGTTTACAAGCCGCCAAACCGTAGGTCAGGTTGCCGGTAGGCTACCTGACATGAAGTCGTATGTTCGCGTCAGGTAACGACGCAAAAGGCGCGCCGCAACCTGACCTACAAACTACAAACTTGTGACAGCGTCCACAAAATAAACGAGGCGCATCATGCGCCTCTTTCAAAGACTTCAACCGGACAAGCCGTAGGTCAGGTTGCCGGTAGGCTACCTGACATGAAGTCGTATGTTCGCGTCAGGTAACGGCGCAAAAAGCGCGCCGCAACCTGACCTACAAACTACAAACTTGTGACAGCGTCCACAAAATAAAAGAGGCGCATCAAGCGCCTCTTCCAAAGACTTCAACCGGACAAAATCATCTCGGCAAATCCGAACTCCCCATCAGGCATTCATCTACCGCCCGCGCACACTGCCGCCCTTCGCGGATTGCCCACACGACAAGCGATTGGCCGCGGCGCATGTCGCCGGCAGTGAACACTTTTGGCTGCGAGGTTTGATATTGTTCAGTGTTGGCTTTTACGTTGCCGCGCCCGTCAAGCTCGACGCCAAGTTGTTTGAGCAGGCCTTCGTGTACGGGATGCACATAGCCCATGGCCAACAAGACTAAATCGGCGGCGATTTCAAATTCGGAGCCGGGGACTTCAGCGCTTTTCATTTGTCCGTCGGGCGCGCGAGTCCACTCGAGTTTTGCGCCGTGCAACGTTGTCACGATGCCGTCTTTGCCGGTGAAGCCTTTTGTCACAACAGAGAACTCACGCTTCGCACCTTCTTCATGAGAGGAAGAGGTGCGCAACTTCATCGGCCAGTTGGGCCAGGTGAGGGGTTTGTTTTCCTGCAGCGGCGGTTGTGACATCAGTTCAAAATTCGTCACTGACTTTGCACCTTGGCGAATGGAGGTGCCGACGCAATCGGAGCCGGTGTCGCCGCCGCCGATGACGACCACATTTTTTCCCGTTGCCAAAATTTGATTTTGAATCGTATCGCCGGCATTCTTTTTATTTTGCAGTGGCAAAAATTCCATGGCGAAATGCACGCCCTTGAGTTCACGGCCGGGCACAGGAATGTCGCGGCCGTGCTCAGAGCCGCCGCTTAAAATCACCGCATCGAATTGATCGCGCAATTTTTTCGCATCGACATTGACGCCGACGTGTTGATTGACGCGGAACTCCACGCCTTCGGCGCGCATTTGATCCATGCGTTTGTCGATGTGGGATTTTTCCATTTTGAAATCAGGAATGCCGTAGCGAAGCAGTCCGCCGACGCGGTCATTTTTTTCGAATAAAACAACAGCATGGCCCACGCGCGCCAATTGCTGCGCGGCGGCCAGACCGGCGGGGCCGGAGCCGATGATGGCGATGCGTTTTCCTGTTTTATGTTTCGCGATTTGCGGCGTGACCCAGCCGTTTTCCCAGCCTTTATCGATGATGGCATGTTCGATATTTTTAATCGCGACAGCGTCATCGTTGATGTTGAGCGTGCACGCGGCTTCGCACGGCGCGGGGCAAATGCGGCCGGTGAACTCGGGAAAATTATTGGTCGAGTGCAGCACATCGAGCGCCTCGCGCCAGTTGCCGCGATACACCAGGTCATTCCAATCGGGAATGATGTTGTTGACCGGGCAACCGGTGTGGCAAAACGGAATGCCGCAATCCATGCAGCGCGCGCCTTGCTTGCTGACTTCGGCATCGCTCAGCGCGACCTGAAATTCTTTGTAGAAATGAATGCGTTCTTGCGGCGGCAAATTTTTCGGGTCTTGCCGTGCGATTTCCATGAACCCCGTTACTTTCCCCATTATTAAACCGGCTCCAATTCAGATTTTTTGGCTTGCTGCGCGGCGGCCATTTCGGCCAGCGCGCGGCGATATTCGGTCGGCATCACTTTTACGAATTTGCCGCGGAAACTGTCCCAGTTGTCGAGAATCTGTTTTGCGCGCGCGCTTTTCGTGTAGCGCAGATGTTTTTCAATCAGGCCGCGCAATAAAGTTTCATCGGCGATGCCCAGATGATTCACGTTTACTTTGCCGTGGGATTCCAGCTCGCCACGGGTTTCGTCCGATGCGTTGTCTTCGTGAGGCACCGGTTCCAGTTCCACCATCGACATATTGCAGCGTTGCTCGAAGTTGCCCGTTTCGTCGAGCACATAGGCCACGCCGCCACTCATGCCGGCGGCGAAGTTGCGGCCCGTGTTGCCCAGCACGACGACGGTGCCGCCAGTCATGTATTCGCAACCGTGATCGCCCAGGCCTTCGACGACGGCCGTCGCGCCTGAGTTGCGCACGGCAAAGCGTTCGCCGCCCACGCCACAGAAAAATGCTTCGCCGGTTATTGCGCCGTAGAGAACCGTGTTGCCAACGATAATATTTTCTTCCGCCTTGATCGGCGAATCTTTCGGCGGATACACAATCAGCCGCCCGCCGGACAAACCTTTGCCGACGTAATCGTTGGCTTCGCCTTCGAGTTCAATCGTGACGCCATGCGCAAGGAAGGCGCCGAAACTCTGGCCCGCCGTGCCGGTGCCGTTGATATAAATCGTGTCGTCTGGCAAACCGGCATGGCCGAAACGCCGCGCCACTTCGCCCGACAACATGGTGCCGACAGTGCGGTTGGTGTTGTTGATTTTGGTGCTGATTTTTACCGGCTTGCGCGATTCGAGCGCGGGTTGTGCTTGTTTGATCAACGCGTGATCGAGCGCATTGGCGAGGCCGTGATCCTGCGTTTCCACTTGACGCAACGACACCGACGCATCGACCGCAGGCCTGTAAAAAATCTTATTAAAATCAAGGCCTTGCGCTTTCCAATGATGAATGCCGCGATGCATGTCGAGCATGTCGCTGCGGCCGATCATTTCATTAAAAGTTTTGAAGCCCATTTGTGCCATGTATTCGCGCACTTCTTCGGCGACGAAGAAAAAATAATTCACGACATGCTCGGGCTGGCCGGTAAATTTTTTGCGTAATGCCGGGTCTTGCGTGGCGACGCCGACGGGGCAGGTATTCAAATGACACTTGCGCATCATGATGCAACCTTCGACCACCAGCGGCGCGGTGGCGAAACCGAATTCATCGGCACCCAGCAATGCACCGACGATGACATCGCGCCCGGTTTTCATTTGGCCATCGGCTTGCACGGTGATGCGGCCGCGCAATTTATTCAGTACCAATGTCTGCTGGGTTTCTGCGAGGCCCAATTCCCACGGTGAGCCCGCGTATTTGATTGACGACACAGGCGATGCGCCCGTGCCACCATCGTGGCCCGATATAGTCACGTGATCGGATTTCGCTTTTGCGACGCCGGCGGCAACCGTGCCGACGCCCACTTCAGAAACCAGTTTCACCGATATGGATGCGCGGGGATTGGCGTTTTTCAAATCGTGAATCAGCTGCGCCAAATCTTCGATGGAATAAATATCGTGGTGCGGTGGCGGGGAAATAAGGCCGACGCCAGGCACGGAGAAACGCAAACGCGCGATATATTCCGAAACCTTGTGGCCGGGCAACTGGCCGCCTTCGCCCGGCTTCGCGCCCTGCGCCATTTTGATTTGGATCTGGTCAGCGGAGTTGAGATATTCCGCCGTGACGCCAAAGCGCCCCGACGCCACTTGCTTGATTTTTGAGCGCAACGAATCGCCGGCCTTCAACGGCAAATCAGCTTCGATCTGATTTTTGCCCAGCAGTTTTGCCAGTGAGGTATCGACGGAAATTTTCTGGAAGCGCGCCGGATCTTCGCCGCCTTCGCCGGTATTCGATTTGCCGCCGATGCGGTTCATCGCAACCGCGAGCGCCGTGTGCGCTTCGGTTGAAATCGAACCCAGCGACATCGCGCCCGTGGCAAAACGCTTGACGATTTCTTTTGCCGGTTCGACTTCCGACAATGCAATCGGCGTAGCAACGGTTTTGATATCGAACAAACCGCGCAAAGTCATCAGGCGTTCGCTCTGGTCGTTGATGAGCTTGGCGTATTCCTTGTAGGTGCTCGCGTTGTTGGCGCGCGTCGCGTGTTGCAATTTGGCGATCGTTTCCGGCGTCCACATGTGCGCTTCACCGCGAATGCGATAAGCGTAGTCGCCGCCCACATCGAGCACATCGCGATACAAGGGCGCATCACTGTAAGCGATGCGATGCTGACGCACGGCTTCTTCGGCTACTTGCTTCAGGCCGATGCCTTCGATATTACTCGGCGTACCAGTGAAATATTTATGCACAAAATCGGAGTTGAGGCCGATGGCTTCAAAAATCTGTGCGCCGCAGTACGATTGATAAGTCGAGATGCCCATTTTCGACATCACTTTGAGCAGGCCCTTCGACACGGCTTTGATGTAACGCTTGCACGCTTCTTTGTGCGTGATGTCTGACGGCAAGGCGTCTTTCATATGCGCGAGCGTGGCGAAGGCGAGGTTCGGATGAATCGCTTCCGCGCCGTAACCGGCCAGCAAAGCGAAGTGATGCACTTCGCGCGCCGAGCCCGTTTCGACCACGAGGCCCGAGCGGGTGCGCAAACCCTTGCGCACCAGATGATGATGCACGGCGCTGGTCGCAAGCAGCGCGGGAATGGCGACGTGATCCTGATCCATATCGCGGTCAGTGAGAATAATGATGTTGACGCCTTTTAACACCGCGTCTTCCGCATCGGCGCAGAGACGCGACAACGAGGGCTCGAGGCCTTCCGCGCCCCACTCGGCCGGATAACAAATATTCAGAATCTCCGAGCGGAAATGGCCGTTGGTGAACTCAGCCGCGCGGCGCAGTTTTTCCATGTCTTCAAAGGTGAGAATCGGCTGATGCACTTCGAGGCGCATTTTCGGATCCACATCATCGAGCGCCAGCAGATTCGGGCGCGGGCCGATGAACGACACCAGCGACATCACCAGCTCTTCGCGAATCGGGTCGATAGGCGGATTGGTCACCTGCGCAAACAATTGGCGGAAGTAGGAATACAGCGGCTTGCTGCGATTGGATAAAACAGCAAGCGGCGAATCGTCGCCCATGGAGCCAATGGCTTCCTGCCCGCTGGCCGCCATGGGCGCCATGATGAATTTGATATCTTCCTGCGTGTAACCGAAGGCCTGCTGACGGTCGAGCAACTTGTCAGAGTCGGGCATCGGAATCACATCGGGCATCGGAATATCTTCCAGATGGATCTGGGTTTTTTTCAGCAGATCTTGATACGGCCGTGAGGTGGCCAGCTGGTTTTTTAATTCTTCGTCGCTGATGATGCGGCCCTGCTCCAAATCGATGAGCAACATTTTGCCCGGCTGCAAGCGCCATTTTTTGACGACTTTATTTTGCGCAATATCCAGCACGCCCATTTCCGACGCCATCAACACCAGGCCGTCGTCGGTGAGTAGATAGCGCGCGGGGCGCAGGCCGTTGCGGTCCAGCGTTGCGCCGATCTGGCGGCCGTCGGTGAAGGCCACGGCGGCGGGTCCGTCCCAGGGCTCCATCAACGCGGCGTGGTATTCGTAAAACGCGCGGCGCTTGTCATCCATGAGCGGGTTGCCGGCCCACGCTTCGGGAATCATCAGCATCATCGCGTGGGCGAGCGAGTAACCGCCCATCAATAATAATTCCAGCGCGTTGTCGAACGATGCGGAATCAGACTGCCCGTCATAAATCAGCGGCCAGATTTTATCCAGGTCATCGCCGAGCAAATTCGATTGAATGGTTTGCTGCCGCGCGCGAATCCAGTTCACGTTGCCGCGCAGAGTGTTAATTTCGCCGTTGTGCGCAATCATGCGGAACGGATGCGCGAGATCCCAAGTCGGGAAAGTGTTGGTGGAAAAACGTTGATGCACCAGCGCGAGCGCGCTTTCCATGCGCGGGTCGGTCAAGTCCTGGTAATACTCGCCCACTTGCGCGGCGAGCAACATGCCTTTATACACAATGGTGCGCGCAGAAAACGACGGCACATAAAATTCGCGGGCTTTGCCCAAACCCAACGCCTTGATCGCATGGCCAGAACTTTTGCGAATCACATACAACTTGCGCTCGAACGCATCGACATCTTTTGCGTTCGCTCCGCGCCCGACAAACACCTGGCGGATGATGGGTTCGCAAGCTAATACGTCTTTTCCAAGTCTTTGATTATTAACAATAATATTTCGCCATCCCAGCAACGTCTGGCCGGCATTCACAATCGCTCGTTCGACCTCGCGCTCGCAGGCTTTGCGATTGGCGGCATCGCGCGGCAGGAACATCATGCCAACGCCATACTCGCCCGCGGCAGGCAATGAGATGTTTAATTTCGCGCATTCTTCGCGGAAAAATTTGTCGGGAATCTGCAGCAGAATGCCGGCGCCGTCTCCCACGAGCGGATCAGCGCCGGTCGCGCCACGGTGCGTGAGGTTTTTCAGGATTTGCAAACCCTGCTCAATAATCTTATGGCTCTTGCGGCCATCGATGTTGGCAACAAACCCCACACCACAAGCATCATGCTCATTCGCGGGGTCGTATAAACCTTGCCGGGCAGGCAATGCGGGATAATTCACGTCTAAACCTCTATATATTCGGGGGTTAAAGCAGGCGGCCGATGGGGCGGCTTGGCAACATTTTACTAGCGGGCAACCCCGCGTTCTGACAATCCGTTCCGGCCCTGCATACAAGGCGTTAGATTTTGATCGACAGCTCCTTATTCTACCTATCGGCCCTCGCAGCGGCAACACGCTTGCCCGCAGATTTCACGATCATCATTGCCAATTTCGTTTCGCTTCACTTGAAGGACAATGAGAAAGCGCCATCAATTCCCCTGAATGTGCACTAGTTCACTGTGATGCATGAAGTTAATGCGAATAATGGCTGCGAAGGTGAAAAACCATGGATTTCCGCAATTTTGGTTGCAAAATACTTAAAGTTGCGCTTTAATTTGCGATACTAACTATCTTATGTGGTTGAGAATTTTATTTTTCGACCACGAAATTGAAATAATAAGGAGTACCAACGTGGAAAAATTCCTAGCCAAGCTCAACTCATCGCTGCGTGTGTTTTTATTGACCGCGCTCACCGTCATGCTGGTTGCCGGTTGCGGCGGCAGCGGTGCAGGCGGCGGTACGAAGACCAAGCCACCAATAGATCCGACCAACCCTATCAGTGGTTGTACCGATCCCAAGGCCACCAATTACAATGCAAACGCCACCCAGAATGACGGGAGCTGCGTATTTCCTGTCGCCCCACCCGCTAACCTGGAATTGCTAGTAAGCAATGCTCAGCTGGGCTCAGACGGCGCTTCGGAAGTAACCCTGACAGCCGTGACAAAAGATAGCAAAAATAATGCGTTGGAAAATCAAGCCATCGATTTTACGACCGATTTCGGTAAAATTATTGTGACGCGCAAAGTGACGGATAAAACCGGCACGGCGACTGCTACGCTCTCGACAAGCGGCGATAAGGCAAATCGCATCATCAACGTCACCGCCAATGCGGCAGGCGTGGCTTCAACCAACAAGATTGAAGTGACGGGCACCACTGTTTCCATCACGGGGCAATCGGCCATGGTGGCGGGCACGACTTCTGATATCTCCATTTTCCTTAAAGACTCGTCAGGTAAAGGCATCCCTAATCAAGCGGTGACGCTTTCATCGACGCTTGGCAACACGCTGAGCAGTGTAGCGCCGATTACCGACGCTTTGGGACAGGCGAAAGTGACTTACGCAGCCACCAAAGGCGGTACAGATACGCTGAAAGCCAGTGCGCTGAATGCAGCAGGCGCACTGACGACCACTATCAGCACGACCGACTTTACGATTACGGCTGCAGCCCCCCCCGCGGGCTCAAGCCCTAAGGAAGTCAAAATAGGCGACAGCCGGTTGTTAACCGTACATTACGCCATTGCCGGCGTGCCTCAGGGCGGGGTCGTCAATCTGGCGACTACTCGCGGAACGCTGACCCCTTCTGGCGCCATTTCATTGGATGCAAATGGTAACGCCACTGTTTCTCTGAGTGGTGTGACCGCAGGACCTGCGCTCGTCAGTGCCAGCATCAATGGAGGCCCGGCGACCCAGATACCAATGGAATTGATCGCCGTTACGCCGTCAAAAATTACCGTACAGCCCAGCCCATCAACGATAGGCGTGAATTTCAACGGCTCGACAGCAGAGAAAAGCACGATTAAAGCGGTAGTTCGCGACATCGCTAACAACCCGGTGAAGAATCAGACGGTCGTATTTAATTTAAGTACAGACGTCAGCGGCGGCGGCTTATCTCAAGGCACGGCTATCAGCGATTCAAACGGTGAAGCTTTCATCGTCTATACGGCAGGGGCTTCCGTCACACCACTCAACGGTATAGTGATAGATGCTTACGTGCAAGGCTCGCCGGCAGTGAAAACGTTTGCGACCTTGACCGTTGGCAAGAAAGCCCTGTTTATTAAAATCGGTACCGGCAACTTTATTAATATTGAAAGCCCGACTCAATACAGTCAGGATTTTGTCATCCTGGTAACGGACGCGGCGGGTAACCCGGTTTCAGGTGTGCCGGTTACATTGAATCTCATCCCGGTCAGCTACGACAAAGGGTATTATTCGTGGACTAATTTCTTTGATCTTAACGTAAACAATAATTTTGCCTGGGCACAGGTTCGTATGACCAATGCCAGCTTTGATCCCGCAGACCCTCTGTTTAGTACGCATTGTTCAAACGAAGACAAGAACCAAAATGGTTTGCTAGATGGCAGTGAAGATACTAACCGCAATGGTGTGCTCGATGCTGGAGAAGACATTAACGGAAATGGTGTTCTGGATTTTGGCGAAGACATAAACAAGGATGGCACATTGACTCCAGGCAACCCTGCCACGGTAGTGGGTAATCCCATCACCGATGCAACGGGCGCATCATTTATTAAAGTAATTTATGCCAAGGAGTTTGCCTCTTGGGTAGCGGTAAAATTGGAGGCGAAGGCCGTAGTATCAGGCTCTGAGTCCGCTTCCTACACTTCGTTTACATTGCGTGGCGCAGGGTCTGACTACACTGACCTAGCCAAGCCGCCGGCAGGCATTGAAAGTCCCTATGGTCGCGGCGCATTGCAGTATCGCGATAGCCTGGGTAATTTCCAAAACAGAATCTATCATGACCGGTGTGATGAAGGCCCTTGATGGTTGTGTTGTCGAACTTAAAAAAACCAGCCTTCGAGGCTGGTTTTTTATTGGGGCAAGACAAGTTCAGCCCCCGGCAACTACGGTGTAGAGAACCTCAGATGGGACATCAGCAAATAAAAATGCTTCGCCAATTTTTTTGAGTAAAACAAATCTGATTTGACCGCCCTCGGCTTTTTTGTCTCCGCTCATGATGGCAATGAAATGATCGCCATCGAATTTTGGCGCCTGCGTAGGTAAGCCGCTGGCTGCTATTAAAGCCTGGATTCGCACTACGCTTTGCGCGTCGAGCAATCCGATTTGATGGGACAACTTCGCGGCCATTATCATGCCGACTGCCACCGCTTCGCCGTGCAACCAATTGCCATATCCCATCACCGCTTCGATCGCGTGGCCGAAGGTGTGCCCCAGATTCAGCAGCGCGCGCCGGCCGGTTTCGCGCTCATCTGCCGCGACGATTTCCGCTTTCATTTCGCAGCTTCGATTGATGGCATAAGCCAAGGCGGCAGCGTCACGCGCCAATAGCTTTTTAATATTCGTTTCAAGCCAGTCAAAAAATTTCGCGTCGCCCAATAAGCCATATTTGATCACTTCCGCCAGGCCTGCTGAGAGTTCGCGGTCGGGTAAGGTATTGAGTGTCGTTGTATCAGCCAACACCAATTCAGGTTGATAAAACGCGCCGATCATATTTTTGCCCAATGGGTGATTGATGCCGGTTTTGCCACCGACCGACGAATCAACTTGCGACAACAGCGTCGTAGGTATCTGAATGAAAGGCACGCCGCGCTGATAAGTGGCCGCAGCAAAGCCGGTCATATCGCCGATAACACCACCGCCAAGGGCGATGAGCGTGGTCTTTCTATCACATCGGTTTTTAAGCAGGGCATCGTAGATTAGATTCAGCGTTTCAAAATTTTTGTACGCTTCTCCATCAGGCAGGCTGATGACGATGGGTTCTGGTACGCCCGCTGCGCGCAAACTTGCTCTAAGGCGCGACAGATAATGCGCACCGATAGTCGGGTTGGTCACCACGACAACTTTGCCTCGCCCGAAATAGGGTTTGAACAGGTCGGCGCGATCAATCAAGCCGTCGCCGATGAGAATGGGATAACTACGCGCGCCTAAATCAACCGATAAAGATTGCATATTATTCAATATAATCAATTAGTTACATTTATGTCGCGGGGCAGCTTTTGTTCGAGTTGCCGCAGCAATGAAACGACACTTTGTTTGCCGGTGTCAATGATGATGTCGGCAACTTCAATGTAAAGCGGGTCGCGCTGGGCAAACAGTTGGGCCAATTTTTCTTTTGCGTTGCCGGTTTGCAGCAGCGGGCGGTTTTTGTCGCGACGCGTGCGCGCAAACAGATCATCAATTTGGGCGCGCAGATAAATGACGGTGCCATGCGCTTGCAAGTCTGCGCGGTTGGATGGGTCGAGCACGGCACCGCCACCGGTTGCGAGCACGATGTCGCGCCGCTGCGTCAGCTCATGAATGACTTGTTGTTCGCGATGGCGGAAACCGGCTTCGCCTTCGATATCGAAAATGACCGGAATCTTTACGCCAGTGCGTCGTTCAATTTCCTGGTCGGAGTCAATGAACTGCTTATCGAGCCGCTTGGCCAGATGTTTGCCGATGGTGGTTTTGCCCGCACCCATCAGCCCCACCAAAAAAAAATTGCCCGTTATTTGCATAACGGGCATTGTAACTGAAGCACCATGCCGAGGCTAAGGCCTCGGCTGAGTAATCGTTTATCGGGCAGTTAAAGTATCCTTAATGATTTTCGGTGTGATGAAAATCAGCAACTCGGTTTTATCGTCCTGGCGAGTAGTGCGCTTGAATAAAGTGCCGACAACCGGCAAGTCACCGAAGAATGGAACTTTATCCACGGCGTTATTGATATTCTGCTCGTAAATTCCGCCAAGTACCGCGGTCTCGCCATTGGTCATCAAAATTTGAGTGTTGACCTTTTTGGTATCAATCGACGGGATGCCGGCAAAAATCTGACCGACGGAATCTTTTTTCACTTCAAGATCCAGAATGATTTTGTCGTCAGGCGTAATTTGAGGGGTAACGGCCAAGCTTAATACCGCAGGCTTAAATGCCACGCTGGTTGCTCCGCTGCTGGAAGCCTGCAGGTAAGGAATTTCTGTGCCCTGCTCGATGGTCGCTTTTTGCTTGTCGGACGTAATCACGCGGGGGCTGGAAATCACTTTGCCGCGGTTATCGGTTTCGAGAGCAGACAGTTCCAGATTAACCAGATTGCCATTGCCGAGGTTCAGGAATGTCAGCGCAATCGAACCGCCGGCACCTAAAGGCCCCGGTAAGTTGACGTTAAGATTGCCCGAGCCTGTGGGCAATTTTCCACCGGCGATAGCGCTGGAGCCGCCTAAATCGCCTGATACTCCAACTGCCGTATTGCCTGCGCTGTGACCGCTTTGGTTGCCGAAACGCACGCCTAATTGCTTGCTGAATTTATCGGTTGCAATCACGATGCGCGATTCGATCAGCACTTGCTTGATCGGCACGTCCACTCTGCTGACCAGGCGGCGAATCTCATCAAGCTTGGCCGGTGTGTCCTGGATAAACATGATGTTGGTGCGTGCATCCCACACAGCGCTGCCGCGCTTTGATAAAATTTTCTGCTTGTCATCCGTCAGGATTTTGGAAAAAGCCTCTGCCTTGGTGTAATTGAGTTGCACGCTTTCGGTACGCAGCGGCTCCAGATCGGAAATTTGCTGGCCAGCTTCGAGCGCCAGCTTTTCTTTGGTCGCCAATTCATCGGCAGGGGCTATCAACACGACATTGCCATTCTTGCGTTTGGCCAGGCCTTTACTTTGCAGCACGATGTCGAGCGCCTGATCCCAGGGAACATCTTTCAAACGCAACGTGAGATTACCCGTAACTGAATCG
Source organism: Pseudomonadota bacterium (assembly GCA_043744215.1). GTDB lineage: Bacteria > Pseudomonadota > Gammaproteobacteria > Burkholderiales > JBEEJL01 > JBEEJL01. Next base: position 1,962 of record JAYTVC010000082.1, on the reverse strand, counting down.
CTGGTAATGATATTGAGTTGGGTGAAATCGGCGATGACTTGCAAAACAGCGCGTACTTCCACGTTCTGGAAATTGAGCGAAAGTTTTTCACCGCTGTAACCAGGCAGGGAGCTTTGCACCAGTTTGTTCGGGTCTTCTTTTACCGGTTTAACTTCAAGAATGAACTGCGTATCCGTCTGGTAAGCCGAATGTTCCCATAGCCCGCGTGGCTCAATAGTCATGCGGACATTGTTGCCCACAACGGAGGTGTCAACGGTGGTGACGGGCGTGCCGAAGTCTGCAACGTCGAGACGACGTTGCAGGTTTTGCGGCAATGCCGTGTTGACAAATTCGACAATAACTTTCTTGCCCAATTGTTTGATGTCAATGCCGGTGGAATTATCAGACAAGTCCACCACTACGCGCCCTTCGCCGTTGTTGCCGCGACGAAAATCAATATCGCGCAGTGAATGCGCGGATGATCCTGGCTGTGCCGGGGCAAATTGAACCGCTTGCGCTGTTGAAGCCGTAGCGCCAACAGTTGATGCCGCCGACTGAAGGGTAATCAGTAAGGTATTGCCTTCAATTTGTGTGGTATAGGCCAACGGCTTGATCAGGTTAAGCACAACCCGGGTACGGTTGGAACCTTGCACAACATTAATAGTGCGCAAGTCGCCATCATTCGCTTCGATTAGATTCTTGCCCATGTTGTTGCTGACATTGGGCAGGTCCAAGGCAATCCGCGGGGGATTGTTTACCGAAAAACCGGCGGGCGGATTCGCCAGCGGCTCACGGAAAGTCACGCGCACAGCAAGCTGACCGGCACCCTGGTTGGATACGTTAATCGCATCGATGCTGTTAGCAGTCTGGGCATGAGCCGAAGACAGCAAGAGCAACGATGCTGTGAGTGCGGCAAATGTATTGAGTGCGCAACGCCAAGTCTTGTTCAAGCTTGAACTTGCGGTGTGTAGTGTGATCATAGGGGCCTTCATTTCTTTTTCTCCTGTTCCTCTAGCAGCTGCAGACTGCTTGTGCGCTCGGTCCAATCACCGCTGCCATCCTGAACCTTTTCTTTCAGTTTGATTTCTGTATCTGTAATTGCGATAACCTGACCAAAATTCTGCCCCGCAAAATTACCAACTTTGACTCTGTATATATTTGAGTCTGCTTTAACCAGGCCGTAAGTTTCTTTCTGTTGTTGCAAAGTACCGACCATTTTTAATGTTTCCAGCGAAAAAGCTTCCAGCGCTTCTTTGCGGCGATTCGAATCGGGTGCGTTGATGCCGCTGCCTACTTTAACCGGCGTCAATGTTCTGGGTTTGAACGGGTCGGGTAAATCAAAGCCTTCATACGCGAACGGTGCATAGGTTTGCACCGGAGGCAAAGGCGCGATGTTGCGGCTGACTTTTTTGTCGGCCGTGGAAACAAATTCGCGCAGCTTGTCATCGACGCCGTTGCCGCAGCCGGATAAAACCAAAAGCGGGAGCATCACAAGAATGGGTTTCATTATTTGGCACCCTTTGCCGCTTTGTCTTTAGCTGCCTTGCGCTGACGGGCAAGTTCCTCTTCATCAAGATAACGATAGGTTTTGGCAACACCTTCCAGCGTCAACGTATCTTTACCAGTTTGAATATTCAGATCGCTGAGCAAAACAATCCGTGGCAGTTTTGCAATGTCACTCGCGAAAGCGCCGATGTCGTGGTAATTTCCGCTCACTTTTACGCTGACAGGCAATTCGGCGTAAAAGTCGGATGAGTTTTCCTGGCCGGGCTTGAATAATTCAAATTGCAAGCCGCGACCCAAGCCGGCTTGATTGACGTCTATGAGCAAAGCATCCATTTCAGATTTGTTAGGAAGCTGTTTGAGCAGCGCGGTCAGCGTGCCTTCGGTATCGCTCATTTGCTTTTTATAGCCTTCAAGATTGATCGCCTGTTCCTTTTTTGTCAGGAAGGTTTGGCTCAAGGTCTCTTCTTCCGCCTTGGC
>JAYTVC010000081.1:0-47191 GCA_043744215.1 Pseudomonadota bacterium | reverse complement strand
CCATCATGATTTTAAAAAAAGGCGATGGGCACGCTAGCGCTTTGCCCATCCTACTCCGCTACAACGTGCGCATAGCACACGCTACGGTTTTTTACGTTGCCACTTCAAAACAACCCAACCACTTTGCCATTATCATCGATATCAATTTTTTCTGCCGACGGAATTTTCGGCAAGCCTGGCATGGTCATCACATCGCCGCACACCATGACAATAAATTCTGCGCCTGCTGCAAGACGCACTTCGCGGATGTTGATAATGTGTCCTGATGGCGCGCCGCGTAATGCGGGGTCGGTGGAAAAAGAATATTGCGTCTTGGCGATGCACACGGGGTAGTGGCCGTAGCCATCCTGTTGCAGCTTATCGATTTGCACGCGCACTTTCTGGTCGGCGGTAATGTCGGCTGCGCCGTAAATTTTTGTCGCGACGGCACGGGTTTTATCCCATAGCGTGTCGCTGTCTTCATACACAAAATGAAAATCGCCGGGCACCTTGTCGATTAAATCTACCACGATTTGCGCCAGTTCCGCCGCGCCGGCACCGCCTTCCGCCCAATGTTTAGCGGTGACAACCGGCGCTTCATGGTGCGCCATTTTGCGCTTGAGCAACGCGATCTCCGCGTCCGTATCAAACGTAAAATGGTTGATCGATACCACGCACGGCAAACCGAAATGGTTGCGCACGTTGTTGACGTGGCGTTCGAGATTGGCGACGCCTTTTTCCAATGCGGTCAAATTTTCCTTGTTGATGTCTTTGAGGTCCGCGCCGCCGTGAAATTTCAGCGCGCGTATTGTCGCCACAATTACCACCGCATCGGGCCGCAATCCGGATTTGCGGCATTTGATGTCGATAAATTTTTCCGCACCCAAGTCCGCGCCAAAGCCCGCTTCTGTCACGACATAGTCGGCGAGTTTGAGTGCCGTCTTGGTGGCGAGCACGGAGTTGCAACCGTGGGCGATGTTGGCGAACGGCCCGCCGTGAATAATGGCCGGATTATTTTCCAGCGTCTGCACCAGGTTGGGTTGTATGGCGTCTTTGAGCAAAACCGCCATGGCGCCATGCACTTTGAGGGCGCGCGCGGTGATGGGTTTTTGTTCGCGTGTATACCCGACCACAATATTGCCGAGGCGGTTTTTTAAATCCTTGAGCGATGTAGCCAAACAAAAAATCGCCATCACTTCCGAGGCGACCACAATGTCGAAACCATCCTGGCGCGGATAACCGTTGGCCGGCCCGCCCATCGCTACGGTGATATCACGCAACGCGCGGTCGTTCATATCCACCACGCGTTTCCAGGTTATGCGACGCACGTCGAGGCCGAGCTCATTACCGTGGTGAATATGGTTGTCGATAATCGCTGACAACAAATTGTGCGCAAGGGCGATGGCGTTGAAGTCACTGGTGAAATGCAAATTGATGTCTTCCATCGGCACTACTTGCGCATAGCCGCCGCCTGCCGCGCCGCCCTTCATGCCAAACACGGGGCCGAGGCTCGGCTCGCGCAAACAGATCATGGCTTTTTTGCCGATTTTATTCAGTGCATCGCCCAGGCCGACGGTGGTCGTCGTCTTGCCTTCGCCTGCCGGTGTGGGGCTGATAGCCGTGACTAAAATTAATTTGCCATTGGGTTTGTTGTGCAGGCTGTCGATATAGTCGAGAGAAATTTTTGCCTTGTAATGGCCGTAGGGTTCGAGATGCTGGTCGTCGATACCGAGCCGTTCTTTGGCGAGGGGGATAACGCGTTTGACGGTCGCTTTTTGTGCGATTTCGATATCTGAAAGCATTTTTTATTTCTCCCAAAGTTAAGCGGGGCAAGCACCAAATTGGCAATCAGTGTAGCAATGGGACGGAGGTGATGCAACACAACATCGGCGTAACGTCCGCAGGTACAATAGCGGCATGAAATTGATCACGTCCCGCGACAACGCGCATTTCAAGACGCTGCATAAGCTGGCAGCTTCGACGCGCGAGCGCAAAAAACTGGGGCTGTCGTTGCTTGATGGCGTGCATTTAATTGAAGCCTATCTCTCGTCGCACGGCGCGCCAAAGACTTTGGTGTTAAGCGAAACGGGGGCGGCAAATAAAGAAGTCAAAGCATTGCTGACACAAATGGTAGATGCAGAAGTCTGGTTGCTACCCGACGCCATGTTCGCCGACATTTCACCGGTAGAAACACCGGTTGGCATCGTGGCCTTGATTGATACACCTAAAGCGCAGCCAGCGCACGACATGACATTCGTCCTGCTGCTCGAAGACATCCAGGATCCGGGCAACCTCGGTTCGATATTGCGCTCGGCGGCGGCGGCGGGAGTGGAGCATGTATTTCTTTCAAACCATTGCGCGTTTCCCTGGTCGCCCAAAGTCATTCGCGCCGGCATGGGCGCACATTTTGTGTTGTCGATTCATGAAGGCGCGAATCTGTTTCAGATCGCGCAGAATTTCAAAGGCATGATTGTCGCCACCCGTTTAGCCGCGACAAAAAATATTTACGCGTTGGATTTGCGCGGGCCGCTAGCGTTGCTGATCGGCAACGAGGGCGTCGGCTTGTCGGAAACATTGATCAGTTTGGCCACTGACATTGTTGCGGTTCCCATGCCGGGCAAAATGGAATCGCTCAATGCTGCTGCGGCCGCGGCGATTTGTTTGTTTGAGCGCGTGCGCCAATCGCACCCCGTTACGAGCTGAGCACATCCGGCGAATGACGCTCATTTTCATCGCCTCTACCCTGGCGGGTAGCGAGGTATGGGGGTTTTACCTTATTATTTCGCCTGGCCGGTTTGCTATACTAAGTTTGGCGGGCACTATTGTGTATTAACCTTGTGCATTAACCTTCTTTTGCCCGATGACCATGCAATAACCAAAATCTTGTTTCATATTTTCGATTCCATCAGAGAGAACGCCATGGAAGACAACGCCATAACACCCCAAGCCTATTATGAAGAAAATGGCTATTTCATTTGCCGTAACGTCATTCCCGCCGAGTTGATAGACCGGCTCACCGAGCGTTATCAGCAAGATGTCGTGAAGAGCAACTATCCGTTTTTCCGTCAGAACACCAATGTCTACGAGCCGAATAAACTGACTGCCCACGGCTATGTCAAACAATCGTTCCTCGACATTCACGATTATAAAAAATTTCCTGAATTCAGCCGCTATGCGCGAGACATTTACACCAGCCAGGCGATGCGCGATGCCCTGAAAGAAGTCACCGGCTTCAAAACGTTCAACCTGATGCAGACCATGCTGTTCGACGCCAACACCGAAACCGTGCCGCATCAGGACTGGTGGTATCTCGACACGGTTCCCAATGGCAATTTGCTCGGCGCATGGTTTGCGCTGGAAGATATCGATGCACGCGCCGGCCGTTTTTTTGTGCTGCCCAAATCCTTGCGCGTCAATTTGCATGGCGACACGCCCGGCCTGCCCCATTCCGACTGGCTGGTAAGGATCGCCGATTACGTCGCCAAGCATCCGGAAGAAGTTTTTGCGCCTGCGTTGAATAAAGGCGATGTGCTGTTCTGGAATTCGCGCACCATCCACGGCGCGCTGGCCACGCAAGACCCGAGTTTCTCACGCAAGTCGCTCACTGCGCATTACATGCCGTCAGAGCTGACCTTTGGCAACTTGTTTGTGACTAAAGAATCGGTGGATTACAAAACCTATAACGGCATGCAGTTTTATCGCAACCAGCCGGATTACTCCTATTTTAACAAATTGAAATTTGGCATCAAGACTTCAGTCTATAACTCACCGAAGCTGATCAAAGGTTTGCGTAAAGTGCAGAAAATGATTTCGCGCTGAATTTGCAGTGCGAATTTGTTGATTTGCGCGGCATGATAAATATTACGTAACTAATTGATTATATTGAATAATTTGTCAAACGTGGGTCAGCGCTTTAGCGCAGTTCCAACATACGCCGAAGTTCGCCGGATTTTCCTCGCCGCATTCATCGCATAACACCACGGCATGATTGATCGGCGCGAATTTATATTCGCGCACGATGGTTTTTGCCCGTTCGGTGTGCGCATCATTCATCACCCACACTTGTGGATACGTTTCCGTGAACGGTAATTCGCCCATTCCGCTTTGCGCGTTGGCATTGAACACGTGGGCATCAATGCCAGATTGCGTGAGCAGGTTGAGCATGATGTGCGCATCAGGCAGGTTGAGGGCGACATAAACTTTTTTCATGATCTCATCATAAACCTGTGCCATAACAAAAGGGCCCGCAGGCCCTTTTGTTTGATTGAAACCGCTCTGAAAATTACTTGACCCAACCCCGCTTCGCCATCTCCGCAATGGCAGAATCAGCGATGAGTTTATAGCCAAAAGGTGTGGGGTGCACACCATCGGCAAATTGGAATTTGTCGTTGATGCCGGGGTTCAGGTTGGCGGAGGTGCATACCAGTGAGGAGCTCAACGGGTTCACCGCCGGATCGAGATTACAAGTTGGAATGGTATTGTTTGCAATGCCAAAGTTTGCCGGATTGGCAGCCTGGTCGCGGCCAACGGTGAAGGCGTCGACATAGACAACCGGCGTGCCGGCTAGGCCTTTTTTCAACTGGTCGTTGAAGGTTGACGACATCACGCTAATCAGGCCCTGGGTTTGCGCATCTAATGTGTAAGCGAAAGGTGTCTTGCTCACATCAGGCAAGTTCACCACGGTGACATAGGTTGCGCCCTTGGCCAGCACAAATGCCTTGATATAGCCTGCCAACTCCGCACCGGCCACACCCATGGCCGTTACTGCTTGCGTCGGCGTAGCGGCACCGGCACCGACAGCGCCCAGGTTCATAAATACATCATTGCCGCCGGCCAGAACAAACACGGCTTCATCACCGCGATATGCGCCGCCGATTTTCGCCAGGTGCTTATTCATTTGCGTGAGTACGGGAACGGTTAATTGGCCGAGTACCGCATTGCCGCCGCCGAGTGCCTTGTTTCCTGGCCCGACAGGGTTGGTCACCCGCGCCCCGCCTTGGCCATAGGCCGTGCATGCCGCGTGATCAACCGGTGCGACGGAAAAACCTTGGGACGCCAGCCCGTCCAAACCGGTTTGCGCGGCGCAGGGCACGCCTTGACTTAAGCGTTCCGCCATTAGATCGATCCAGATTTTTCCGCTGGTGCCGTTGATGGTGTATTTGCCGCCACCTAACGCAGCAACGGTGCCGACTTTATAAGTGCCCACATCGCTCAAGCTGTCGCCGAACGAAACGAGTGAACCGAACTTGGGGGTGCTGTCGACTGCGCCACCACAAGCAGACAATACAAACGAGAGCGCTAAAGAAGCGCCGAATTTAAGACTTCGCATGAATCCTCCTAAGTATTTGATTTGATTTGATTGATATTTTATTAATTTGCGCGAATCGTTTTTGCCCGCGTAAGCCGTCATACTAGACCTGAATATTTGAAGGCACAAGTTATCGTGTTGCGACGTTTGAAAACAGGGGATGCGGCGGTCAGAACACACGCCTTGCAAGTTGCGACTCATGCAAAATAGTCGTCGCCAATTCTTCGATAGACTTAGTCGTTGATTCGATAAAGCGAATGCCTTCCTGGCGCATTAACGCTTCGGCGGTAGAGATTTCACGCCGGCAGTTGGCGAGCGAAGCATAGTTGCTATCGGGTTTACGCTCGGTACGAATTTGCGATAACCGCTCAGGCGTGATCGAGAGGCCGTAAATTTTTTGTTTCAACTTGGCGAGTGCCGGCGGCAATTTCATGTTGTCCAGGTCTTCGGGAATCAACGGATAATTCGCGGCCTTGATGCCGAATTGCAAGGCCAGATACAAACAGGTCGGCGTTTTGCCGCTGCGCGAGATGCCAACCAGAATAATGTCGGCGTCCTCAAGATTTTTGTGCGATTGGCCGTCGTCGTGGCTGAGGGTGTAATTCACCGCCTCGATGCGCGCCGTGTAATCTTTCACATTACCCGCGCTATGGGATTTGCCCACAGTGTGCGACGATTTTTGTCCCAGTTCTTTTTCCAGCGGGATAATAAAAATCTCGAAAAGATCGAGAAACAGCGCGTTGTCGCCGTGAATAGCATCGCGTACTTTTGCGTTCACCAAGGTGCAAAACACTATAGGCCGCGTGCCTTCGTCAATGCCGATCTTTTTAATTTGTTCCAGCGCCAACTCGGCTTTTTCCAGCGTATCGACGAAGGGCAGGGTGATGCGATTGAACGTCACATGCTCAAACTGCGACAGCAAACTGTTGCCGAGCATTTCCACCGTAATGCCGGTGCGGTCAGAAATAAAAATAGCGGTGCGTTTGAGAGTCATTTTGAGAGTCGCTTGTTTTTGAGAGAGGGGCTTTCGGCTATAATAGCGGGCTTTCGTACTCAACAATAGGGTAGCGCAATGAGCAAGCAACAATATGTAGCGTGGTTTGAAACCTTACGCATGGCCGATGTGGAAACGGTCGGCGGCAAAAATGCTTCATTGGGAGAAATGATCAGCCAGCTCGCGGGTGCAGGCGTGCGCGTGCCCGGCGGTTTTGCGACGACGGCATTGGCCTTTCGTGATTTTCTTAAACACAACGATCTGACCGCGCGGATTGATACCGCGCTGAAAAATCTCAACGTCGATGACACGCAACTGCTCGCCAGGACCGGCGCGCAAATCCGCCAATGGGTAGTCGATGCGCCGTTCCAGCCGCAATTGCTGGACGACATTAAAACCGCTTACGAAAAAATGACCCATGGTTCCGATCTTTCGCTCGCCGTGCGTTCGTCGGCGACGGCGGAAGATTTGCCCGATGCTTCGTTTGCGGGCCAACAGGAAACTTTTCTCAATATCCACGGCCTTGATAACGTACTGGCGGCAATCAAGCATGTGTTCGCCTCGCTCTATAACGACCGCGCCATCGCCTATCGCGTGCACAAAAATTTTGTGCATAGCGAAGTTGCGTTGTCCGCCGGCATTCAACGCATGGTGCGGTCCGATTCCGGCGCGGCGGGCGTCATGTTCACCATGGATACGGAATCGGGTTTCAACGACGTGGTGTTTATCACATCGAGTTACGGCCTCGGCGAAACCGTGGTGCAGGGCGCGGTAAACCCTGATGAATTTTATGTTTCCAAAGTCGTGTTAAAAAACAAAAGACCGGCGATTCTGCGCCGTAACCTGGGCAGCAAAGCGATCAAAATGATTTTCACTGCCAGGCGCGAAGCAGGGCGTTCGGTGGAAACCGTTGAAGTCCCGCCGCAAGAGCGCAGTCAATTTTCACTGACGGATGTTCAAGTCGAAGAGTTGGCGCGCTACGCCATGTTGATTGAAGCGCACTACAAACGCCCTATGGACATCGAATGGGGCCGAGACGGCGAAGATGGCAAATTGTATATATTACAAGCGCGGCCCGAGACGGTGCAATCGCAATCCCATGGCGAAACCCTGCGCCGCTACAAAATTAAACAGCATTCCGAAATTCTCACCAGCGGACGTGCCATTGGCGGGCGCATCGGGCAAGGCACGGTGCGCGTGATCAGCGACATCGAACAAATGCACGAAGTGAAACCGGGCGACGTATTGGTGACCGACATGACCGACCCGAACTGGGAGCCGATCATGAAGCGCGCATCGGCCATCGTGACCAATCGTGGCGGGCGCACTTGCCATGCGGCCATCATCGCGCGCGAGCTGGGCATTCCCGCCGTGGTCGGTTGCAACGATGCAACCAAAGTGTTGAAAAATGGCGATATGGTGACCGTCTCCTGCGCCGAGGGTGATACCGGCAACATCTACAAAGGCAAACTGGATTTCGAGGTGATCGATGTGTCTCTCGACAAAATGCCCGAGTCAAAAGTGAAGATCATGATGAACGTGGGCAATCCGCAACTTGCGTTCGATTTTCAGAAATTGCCCAATGCCGGTGTCGGCCTGGCGCGACTGGAATTCATCATCAGCGCGATGATTGGCATGCACCCCAAGGCTGCGCTGGAATATCCGAATTTGCCTGCGGATTTGAAAACGGAAGTGGAAGATCGCTGTAAAGGCTATGCCAGCCCGGTGCAGTTTTATCAGGAAAAAATTGTCGAAGGTGTGGCCACTTTGGCCGCAGCATTCTGGCCGAAAAAAGTCATTGTGCGCCTCTCCGACTTCAAGTCGAATGAATATACCAATCTCATCGGCGGCAAGCGTTACGAACCACACGAAGAAAATCCCATGCTGGGGTTTCGTGGCGCTGCGCGTTATGTATCTGCGTCATTCCGCGATTGTTTTGATTTGGAATGCAAAGCCTTGAAACGAGTGCGCGACGACATGGGCCTCACCAATGTGGAAATCATGGTGCCCTTCGTGCGCACGGTGAAAGAGGCGCAACAAGTACAGACAATCTTGAAAGAAAACGGCCTCGAGCGCGGCAAAAACGGCCTGCGCATGATCATGATGTGCGAAGTGCCGTCAAATGCCGTGCTGGCCGATGAATTCCTCGAACACTTTGACGGCTTTTCCATCGGCTCCAATGATCTCACGCAGATGACCTTGGGTGTGGACCGTGATTCGAGCCTCGTGGCCGACTCGTTCGACGAGCGCAATCCGGCTGTGAAAAAAATGTTGAGCATGGCCATTTCCGCCTGCCAACGGGCCAACAAATACGTCGGCATCTGCGGGCAAGGCCCGTCTGATCATCCCGATCTTGCGCAATGGTTGATGGAGCAGGGCATTGAATCCATGTCGCTCAATCCGGATACGGTGGTGGAGACCTGGTTGCATCTGGCGGGTAAACCAGCCTGAGCGCACATTAACGTGACTGTCTAGCGAATCGGAGGATGTGTGAAATTCACAAATCTTTTTTTCGTTTTGATGTTGTACAGCTTACCAACGCCAGTAAGGGCAGACTTGCCTGCGCCCCCTGTGGTTCCAATCGTGGGTTTGTGGCAGATGTCAGATACGGTTACCGGCAAACCGCGCTACGCAGTTCGAATTACCGAACAGAACGGTTTGTTTGAAGGGCGCATCGAAAAAGTATTAACAGATAAAAGCGAAAATATCAGTTTACATTGTGATCGCTGCGAAGGTGCACACAAAAACAAACCGCTAGTGGGCTTGCGCATACTGTACAGCCTCAAGCGCCACGGCCAGGAATATGATGACGGTTACCTGCTTGATCCCGCCGACGGCAAAGTACGCGACTGCCGGGTGTGGGTGCGGGATAGCGGCAGTAAATTGAAAGTACGCGGCTACACGGGTTTGTTCTTTTTTCGCACTCATGCATGGGCACGAATCGAATAACGCAGCAGGAATATTTTGGGAGGCATGATGGAAAACCTTGCAACCGATCCACGTACCAGGCAAGAATTAAAAGCCTATTACGAAGCCAACAAACTCACCAAGCGCTTGCGCAACGCCACAGGCTCCGCCATCGCCGATTATCACATGATCGAGCAGGGCGACAAAGTCATGGTGTGTTTGTCCGGCGGCAAAGACAGTTATTCCATGCTCGATATGCTGCTGCATTTGCGCGGGCACGCGCCGATAGATTTTGACATCGTCGCCGTCAACCTCGACCAGAAACAGCCGGGTTTTCCCGAACACGTATTACCCGATTACTTAAAGTCAATTGGCGTACCGTTCCACATCGAAGTGCAAGACACGTACAGCATCGTCAAACGCGTCATCCCCGAAGGGAAAACCACCTGCGGTCTCTGCTCGCGTTTGCGCCGTGGTGTTTTGTATCGCGTCGCGGGCGAACTCGGCGCAACCAAAATCGCGCTGGGCCATCACCGCGACGACATCCTCGAAACCTTATTTCTCAACCTATTCTACGGCGGCAAACTTAAAACCATGCCACCCAAACTGGTGAGCGACGACGGAAAAAATATTATCATCCGCCCCTTAGCCTATTGCAAAGAAAAAGACCTCGCTGAATTTGCCGAACAAAAACAATTTCCCATCATCCCCTGCAACCTCTGCGGCGCGCAGGAAAATCTGCAACGGCAAGCGATGAAAGAAATGATGCAGGGTTGGGATAAAAAATTCCCCGGCCGCCTGGAAACCATTTTCCGTTCGCTGCAGAATGTTGTGCCATCGCATCTCGCCGACAACAAACTATTCGGCTTCAAGCAATTACAAACCCAGGACACGCCTTTTGAAAACGGCGACAAGGGGTTTGATCGTGAGAAGTTTGAGGAAGGTAGTCACACTGTGATTTCGTTTGCAGTGCCTAGCTAACAAAATTTAGCTTTTTAACTTTTACGTTTCCGTCGAAGTGTTAATGGAAATGACCTCTAAATTATCCAAATGGCTTTCTGGGTTTACATTCTCGAATGCGCTGACGGCTCGTATTACACTGGTCATACCGATAATCTCGATAGCCGCATTGGCAAACACCAAACAAGTGAAGTTCCTGGCTACACTTCGTCGCGGTTGCCCGTGAGGTTGGTGTTTTCTCAAGAATTTCCTACCCGCGTCGAGGCACTGGCGAACGAGCAACAGATCAAAGGTTGGAGTCGTAAGAAAAAAGAGGCGATGATGAGAGGCGATTGGGGCGAGGTATCGCGGTTGGCTCACCAGCACTTGAAATGAGATTGCGCTCCGCTCACCCTTCGACGGGGCTCAGAGCACAAAATTAAAAATACCCGTTCGCCCTGAGCTTGTCGAAGGATGATAAGGAGACGAACGTAAAATGAAACCCTTATTCTGGGGATGGTTTTCTTGGTTTGTAGAATGCCGGAAATGTAGCATGGGTTCCGCCCACCCTTCGACGGGGCTTAGGGCGAACGGATTATTTTAGATTTGTGGTTCCGTTCACCCTTCGACGGGGCTCAGAGCACAAAATTAAAAATACCCGTTCGCCCTGAGCTTGTCGAAGGGTGAATGGAAACAAACGCAAAATAAAACCCTTATTCTGGGGATGGTTTTCTTGGTTTGTAGAATGCCGGAAATGTAGCATGGGTTCCGCCCACTCTTCGACGGGGCTTAGGGCGAACGGATTATTTGAAATTTGCGGTTCCGTCCACCCTTCGACGGTGCTCAGGGCGAACGGATTATTTAGGGTTTGCAGTTTTGCTCCCTTTTGATCAAAGCTATGGTCGAGCAGTATATTTGTGCCTTAAGCTGCAACAACATTAACTACTCTCAAACCCGCAACGGCAACTCCCTCACCCGCTTCCCCGTTAACGCAAACAACGCGTTCGCCACCGCCGGCGCAATCGGTGGCGTGCCCGGCTCGCCTACGCCGCCGGGCGGCAGCGTGCTGGGCACAATATAAGTATCAATGCGTGGTGTTTGCGCCATGCGCAGCATGTTGTAATCATGAAAATTGCTTTGCTCGACGCGGCCGTTTTTGATGCTGATGTTGCCGTAGAGCGCGGCGGTAAGACCGAAAATAATCGCGCTTTCCATTTGCTGCGCGACGATGTTCGGGTTCACCACCGTGCCGCAATCGATCGCGCAGACAACGCGGTTCACTTTGATGTTGTTATCTTTATCGACAGAGACTTCGGCAACTTGCGCGCAGATGGCGGAAAAAGATTCATGCAACGCAATGCCGCGTGCGCTGCCAGTAGCAATCGGTTGCCCCCAACCGGCTTTGCTCGCCGCGAGTTCGAGCACGGCGAGGTGACGCGGATGTTTTTGCAACAGCGCGCGGCGGAATGCATACGCGTCTTTGCCCGCCGCGTGCGCCAGTTCGTCGATGAAAGATTCAACGAAGAACGCATTGTACGAATGGCCGACGCTGCGCCAAAAGCCGACCGGCACCGCTGTTTTGCTGCGCACTTGTTCGATTTTGATATTGGCGATTTCGTAAGGCTGGTCGAACGCGCCCTCGATGTGGTTTTTGTCCGGCATATCCATCGCCATGCTGCCGAGCAGGCGCTGTGAGGTATCGTAGCCCACCGACGGCGACGCGACGCGATTGCTCCACGCGGCGATTTGTCCTTTATCGTCGAGCGCAGCGGAGAATTTCGACATCGCGGCTGGGCGATACATATCGTGCTGCATGTCCTCTTCGCGCGACCAGATCATTTGCACCGGCCTGCCGCCCGTTTGTTTGGCGATGTGCACGGCTTGCTCGACCATGTCGATTTCCAGGCGACGGCCAAAGCCGCCGCCAAGTAATGTCGTGTGAATAATGGTGTTGTCACCGCTCACGCCCGCTGCGCTACTGGCTTTCCATTTGGCAATCGATGGCGCTTGCGTCGAGGCCCACACTTCGCATTGGCCGTCCTTAACTTGCGCGGTGCAGTTAATCGGCTCCATCGCCGCGTGAGCGAGAAACGGTACTTGGTAAACCGCTTCGATTTTTTTTGCCGCAGATTGCAAAATATTTTCCGCATCGCCCATGTTGCGAAAACCTGATGCAGAAGTTTTTTGTAAATCCGCTTCGAGTTGTTTACTGATCGCGGCTGAATCGACACCCGCATTCGCTCCTTCATTCCATTCGATGCTTAACGCGTCGAGATTTTTTTTCGCGCGCCACCAGCTATCGCTCACTACGGCGACGCCATTTGGGATAATACATAACTCATTGTTTATATTGATATTTTTACTAAGCTCGGCAAATGTAGATTTCAGCGTGCCGCCAAACACCGGGCATTGCTTTACCGCTGCGTACAACATGCCGGGCAAACGCACGTCGATGCCGAATTGCGCTTTGCCGTTTACTTTGTCGGCGATGTCGGTGCGCGGAATCGGTTGGCCGATCAGCGTGAAAGTCGCCGGGTCTTTGAGCTTAACGGGATTTTGTAACGTAATGCTCGCGGCGTCTTTCACCAACTCACCATAACTCGCTTTGCGGTTTCCGGCGGGATGCAACACTTCGCCATTTTTGGTGACGCACGCTGTGACCGGCACGTTCCATTTTTTCGCGGCGGCTTCCACCAGCATCGCGCGCGCAATCGCGCCGGCGGTGCGCATCGGCAGCCACGCGTCACGCACGCTGCTCGAGCCGCCGGTGATTTGCAGCCCTAACGCAAAACCAATTTTTTCAATCGACGCGCGGCTGCTGCGCGCGAGAAAGCCATCGTCGTCAGGATGGAATGGCAGCAGGTTTTGAAACAGCGCAGCGTTGGAATAAATTTTGGCTACCGGCGCGGGCTCGACTTTTACTTTCGACCAATCGGCGTCGAGTTCTTCGGCCAGCAACATCGGCAGCGCGGTGTAAACGCCCTGGCCCATTTCCGCGCGCGGCACCGCGATGGTGACGCTGCCGTCAGCAGCGATTTTTACCCAGCCGTTGAGCGCGATTTCATCTTTACCCGTCGCGAGTAAACTGCCGCTGCCGAGTTTGTCTTGTCGGCCAAGAATGTTATAGCCGATGATCAAGCCGCCGCCGGTCAACACCGCGCCAGCGAGCAAAAATTTACGCCGCGCGGGATTTTTGGGTTTGCTCATTTCGCGCCTTTCATGTTCGCCGCGACGCCGCAACCGAATTTAGTGCCGGTCAAGTTGAGCACATCGCACAGCGCCCATAACAATGGCATGTCGTCTTCGACGTCGAGCGGCGTTTCTTTGCCGTGGATATTGAGTGAGACCATGTGCAGCCTTCGAATGTGGCGTGAGATTACAAGATGAAATTATACGCGTTATGATGTTTGTCATCCTGAACGCCTTGAAGGACCTGCTGTTAAAGTTCAGCCATTACAAAAGCAGATTCTTCGGCTCTGCCTCAGAATGACAAAACACTTTTATGACAAACCGCTGTGTCATCCTGAACGGAGTGAAGGATCTGCTGTTAAGCTTCAGCCATCGCAAAAGCAGATTCTTCGGCTAAGGCCTCAGAATGACAAAACACTTTTATGACAAACCGCTGCGTCATCCTGAACACAGTGAAGGACCTGCTGTTAAAGTTCAGCCATCACAAAAGCAGATTCTTCGGCTAAGGCCTCAGAATGACAAGACAAGAGAAGCACAAAACACTTTGTCATCCTGAACGAAGTGAAGGATCTGCAGTTGTTTTTTTGCACCAAATTCACACAAGCAATATAAATAAAAACTAAATATAATCAAATAGTTATGAAC
Source organism: Pseudomonadota bacterium (assembly GCA_043744215.1). Lineage (GTDB taxonomy): Bacteria > Pseudomonadota > Gammaproteobacteria > Burkholderiales > JBEEJL01 > JBEEJL01. Next base: position 33,230 of record JAYTVC010000081.1, on the reverse strand, counting down.
GACAAACAAACAAGCCTCTGGCGCAACAAAGACTTTGTAAAACTCTGGACATCGGAAACCATTTCCGTGTTCGGTTCGCAAATTACCAATATCGCTTTACCTTTGACGGCCGCGTTGATGTTGCACGCCACCCCGTTTCAAATGGGTTTGCTCGAAGCGATGGCGACGCTGCCATTCGCGTTGTTCAGTTTATTCGCAGGCGTGTATGTCGATCGCATGAAGCGCCTGCCGATTATTATGTCGATGGAAATTTTGAGCGGCGTCGCGTTGCTGCTGGTGCCGATTGCGATGTGGTTGAATATGTTGCACATGTCGGTTTTATATATTGCGGTATTTTTGTGCGGTTTCGCTAACGTAGTGTTCGGCGTCGCGCATCAAACTTATGTCACCAGCCTTGTCAGCCGTGAGCATTTAGTCGAAGCCAATTCCAAACTCGGCATGAGCTGGTCCGGCGCGGAAATCGCCGGGCCGAGCGTGGCGGGAATGTTGGTGCACGCCATCGGCGGGCCGTTCGCCATCATCGTCGATGCCATCACATTTTTTATTTCCGCCTTGTTTATCCGCAGCATCCACACGCCCGAGCCTGTGCCTGCGCCGCGCCCGCAAAACGCCACGGTCAAACGCGATATCGTCGAAGGACTCAAGCTGGTGTATCACAACCCGGTGTTGTGGTCGCTCGCTGTCAGCGTCGCGCTGTGGCAGATTTTGCACCACAGCTACCTCGCGTTATTTATTTTATTCGCCACGCGCGAATTGCATCTCGATGCAGGCACAGTCGGTTTTGTTTTCAGCATGAGCGGCGTCGGCTTTTTGTTCGGCGCATTGCTGGTCAAGCGCGCATCGGCAAAATACGGCATCGGGCCAGTGGTGCTCGCGGGCATGCTGCTCACCGGCATCGCCTGGTGCGGCGTCGCGCTCACGCGTGGTCAAGGCATTACTGCGGCGGCAGGTTTATCCGTCGCCATGCTGTTATTCGGATTAGGCGCAGGCGTGTTCACCATCAACTATATTTCCATGCGCCAAGTCGTCACCCCCGACCACATGCTTGGCCGCATGACGGCAACCATGCGTTTTCTCACCGTGGCTTCCGTGCCGGTTGGCACCGTGCTCGGCGGATTGCTTGGTGAATTGATCGGCTTGCGTGCGACACTTGGCGTGGTCGGTGTCTGCGGAGTAATTCTTGCACTGGCAACCATCAGCATGTCGCCGCTGCGCAGGCTCAAGCGGCTGGATGCGCCGGTTGCCTGAACATCGGGGATGGTTCAAGGAGCCAAATGTTTGAGTTTATCTGCGGACGGAAGTGACCGAAGCCTGCAGTAGCAGGACGGACGCAACGGATGGTCCATTCAGCCACCTAACGTCCGAGTTCAGGAGGCTGCGCAGCTTTATCGCGCAGCGCCCCCTGCAACGAAGTGCTAGCCGCCTTCTCGGTGACTTTCTCGCCTAGTAGCTCGGCAATTCTTTTTCCGACGTGTAGGGCAGTTGAATCAATCAATTCGATGAATCTTGGTAGCATCCCTTCAGAAAATAATGTGTGATCCTTGTGAGTGCGTACCAGCACAGCCTTTCTGACTTTCTTTGAGTTAGCTGCCCGTGCCAGTTTGCTTGCCGCCTCCATAATGGTTTCCCCAGCGCGCTGGACTCTTATTGGTACTAGAGAGCCATCAATCTTGACTTGCAAAAAGGCATCTATTCCGGCGTTGCGCTGAACTGGAAGTAAGTCAAGTCCCGCAAGGAGCGACAACGCATCTTTGTCGGCATTTACATATGAGGCCCGCCCTTTTTTTAGCATCGCCGACTCTGTCTTGATCGGTACTGCAAGCCTGCCCTGTGCGAGAGTAACAGCCTCTTCTGAGATGTCGATTCCAATAGATGATCTGCCAAGGAGTTTGGCAGCAACCAAAGTTGTTCCACTACCACAGAATGGGTCGAGCACTAGATCGCCAGCGTCAGTGCAGATTTCGATAATGCGCTCAAGTAACAGCACTGGTTTCTGGGTAGGGTAGCCCGTACGCTCTTTGGCTTTTGGATTAAGGTATGGAATTTCCCATACGTCACTGAGAGGAACGCCCTTCTTATCTCCGCCATAGACAACGTTGCCATCTTTATCTGTGGCATATGTGGATACTCCATGTTCATCCCTTGCGCGGATCTGGAGTATTTGATCAATGTTTGTCGTTTCCGAGTAGGGGCCGTAGACACGATTAAATTTGTAGCGATCCGTCTTAGAATAGAAAAAGATAGTCTGGTGTGCCGGCAATAATCCTTTTGCTGAGTTTGACCAGCGTCGGTATGACCATATAATTTCCGAGCGAAACTGATTGGGGCCAAATACATCGTCAAGAATTGCGCGCAACAGAAAGTTTGCATTGGTGTCGCAGTGAACAAATATTGAGCCAGTATCTTTCAGAACTCGATGGATATGGCGGATTCTTGCCTCCATAAATTCCGCATAGTCCGCGAGGCCGTTCCACAGATCAGCAAAGCTAAACTTCGTACTTCTGTCTCGTGAAATAGAGGAATGATGTTTGTTCGTGAAGAACGGAGGGTCAAGGTAGGCAAGATCGACTGTCAACGATGTGATTGGCTCTAATGCGTGCAGGCAGTCGCTGTGAATAACTTGATTCTGTAGCCCACTCATGATGCCGTCGCTGTCCTTTCATTCGCGATCTCTTCAAGAATTCCTTTCAGATCAATTGTCGTCTTGTTGCGAACATAGTTCCACGCCGCATCGCCGTAGTAATAATCTCCGCCAACGCCCTCATAGAGAGTTTCAAGTGTTTCTTGTATTCGGATAGCCTGCGCTCTGTTCGGGTAGTAAAACATCACGCGAATTGGTGTATAGCCTGCGTCGGATATGACCTGAATTCTCGTGTGCTCTTTCGTAATGTGATCGCCGTCCGTCGTGGCATCCTTCCACTTGATTTCTAGGGCATCATTTCCAACGAGGCAGTCAATCTCAAATGTTCTCGGGCGTTGGCCGCGAGTATTTGCGATTCGTAATGAGTCAGAGTCAGGGAATGCCTCCTTAAAGCAGATCTTGGTAGCTTCTTCAAGAAATGAGCCCGCGTACTTGTAGAGAAATCGACCTTTGTTTTGGTAAACGTCAATCAATTGCCCTTCCTGCTCACTGATGCCGAGAACGCGATAGATCAGATAGTGAGACAGATCGTCGCCCTGCATTTCAGCAACGCGGCCTTCAATAACGATGTTCAGGCGCTGCGCGTATTGGTCCGCAAGTTGCCTGATGTGTTCTCTGGTTGTCATGTTTGGTCGCGTTGGTAGTAATAGACGAAATTATCCACGAAACAGTTAAGTAAGGCGGCTAACATTTGAGTTCACCCGCTTGACGGAAGCGGGCGAAGCCCCTAGAGGCCGTCGGTTGCAACGAAGGGTGTAGAGTGCGCACCGTGAACTGTGGCGATGAAGAGATCGTCGCAGTCGATGTAGATTCCGCCGAACATCTTCCTCTGCCAAAGATCGCCGATTCCCGACAGGAGACCGAGTACGGTCTTGACGAGGTTTGTAGTAGTCACGGTGATGACGCCTAACGTAAAGTAGAGCCTTAAAAACGTCTTTTTCAACACGTTCAAGGTGAATAATCGTTGCTTATAAATATAATTCATTGTTTATATTGAATATTTTAATTTTGTAACGCCCTGCAAAATATACAAACTTCTCCAGAGCCGCAACCGCCCAAACTGCTTAATCAAGTCCGAGATAAATTGCGGATCCAGCATTATGCCATTCGCACGCAAGAGCAGTATGTGCGTTGGATTAAACGCTATATTCTGTTTCACGGCAAGCGGCTACGTTGAATATGTGGCGGCCTTAAAAACAGAAGTGAAAATTACTTTTTTTTGACTGGATTCCCGCGTTCGCGGGAATGACGGTGTGCTGATTTCAGCTTGCGCGGGAACGACGGTGCTGTTTGGTTATTACTTGTGTGGGAACGGCGTTGGAGCACAATCAAAACAAATCCATTTGCCCATCCAGTTTTGGCGGGCGGAATTGGCTGGTATCGACCGGCTTGCGTTGCAGGTTTAAGCCGATGCGCTGGCAGGCTTTGCGAAAGCGTTGTTCGATCAAGTCGGCAAACTCTCCCGTTCCGCGCATGCGCGTGCCCCAGCTTGCGTCGTATTCTTTGCCGCCGCGCAGTTGTTTGATGATGCTCATCACATGCGTGGCGCGCAGCGGGTAGTGTTGTTGCAGCCAGTCTTTGAACACTTCTTTTAATTCGTGCGGCAAACGTAACATGACGTAGCCCGCGCTTCTTGCGCCTGCCGCATACGCAGCTTCGATTATGGCTTCGAGGTCTTTGTCGTTGAGTTGCGGGATGACCGGCGCGAACATGACGCCGGTGGGTATGCCGGCGTCGGATAAATTTTTCATCGCTTCGAGTCGTCGCGTCGGTGTGGCGGCGCGTGGTTCCATTTTGCGCGCCAATGTTTTATCCAATGTGGTGACGGAAAAATATACGCGCACCAGATTTCTTTTCGCCATCTCGCTGAGGATGTCGATGTCGCGTTCGACCAAGGCCGATTTAGTGACCATGCCAACTGGGTGATTGGTTTCATTGAGCACTTCGAGAATGCTGCGGGTGATTTTGTATTCGCGTTCTATCGGCTGGTAGCAGTCGGTGTTGCCGCCCAGCGCAATCGGTGTGCAAACGTATCCCGGCTTGGCGAGTTCGGCGCGTAATAATGCCGCCGCGTTTGGTTTGGCGAATAGTTTGCTTTCAAAATCCAGCCCCGGCGATAAATCCAAATAGGCATGGCTCGGCCGCGCGTAGCAATAGACGCAGCCGTGCTCGCAGCCCTGATACGGGTTGATCGATTGCGCGAACGGAATGTCGGGCGATTTATTGTGCGTGAGGATGCTGCGTGAGAGTTGGATGGTGACGGTGGTTTTTAGTGGCGCGGGTTCGTTGTCATCTTCGTTTGGCGTTTCATTCCAGCCATCATCGACCGCTTCGCGCTTGTGATGCTCGTAGCGGTTCTGCGGCGTAATCGTCGCGCCGCGGCCTTTTTCAATTCTGAGCTTGGAAGGATGCTGATTTTCGGGAGGCGTGGTGGGGCGTGGCATAATGCATCTCTCAAAACGCCATGCTCGCCGCAACACTTTGCGCTGTCAATTGTCTCTGAAAGCTCTTGAATAAAAATGAATAATCTGTCGCTGTTTCTTGCCAGTTCGCTGATTTGGGGTTCTACCTGGCTGGTGATTACTTATCAATACGGAAACGTCGCGCCGGAAGTATCGGTGTTCTATCGGTTTGCGATTGCGACATTGATGCTGCTTGTTTGGTGCCTGGCGCGAGGATTGAGTCTGCGTTATTCAAAGCGCGAACACTTATATATAGGCTTGCAAGGCGTTTTCAATTTCGCATTGAATTATTTATTAATTTACCATGCAGAGAAATACGTCAGTTCCGGTTTGGTGGCCGTGATGTTTTCCACCATGGTCGCCATCAATATCATTGGTAGTCGATTGGTGTTTCACACACCGCTGACGGCCAATGTCATCGTCGGTGCGGGCTTAGGCTTGGCCGGCATAGCGCTGATGTTCTGGCCCGAGGTGGCGCAATTGTCGGGCAATGACAACGCGGCGATGGGCTTGTGGCTAGCGTTAGCGGGAGCGGCCAGTGCATCGGTGGGAAATCTGTTTGCCATGCGCAACCAGCGCATGGGTTTGCCAGTGATGCAAACCAATTTGTGGGGCATGTTTTACGGCACGGTATTTATCGGAATCGTTTGCCTGTTATTGCGACGGGATTTCAATTTTGATTTCAGCGCAAAATATGTGGGGTCGCTTTTGTATCTGGCGCTGTTCGGTTCCGTGCTGGCCTTCACCGCTTATATGACTTTGATCGGCCGCATCGGCGCCAGCAAGGCTTCTTATACGTCGGTGTTGATTCCCGTGATTGCGTTGTTGTTATCGACTTATTTTGAAAAATTTCAGTGGCATGGTTTAACGCTACTTGGCATCGCTTTATGTTTTGCCGGCAACTTTATTATTCTCGCGCGAAAAAAATAGATTCTACGAACCACGCTTTGCCACCAGAATTCCCGCAATCACCAACGCGCCACCCAGATATTGCAGCGGTGATACCGTTTCACCAAACAGTTGCCAGGCGATAGCCGTGGCGATAACCGGCTGCAGCAACAAACCCACCGAAGAAAATTGCGCCGGCAAATGCGCCAACGCATATGCGATCATGCTTTGCCCGCCCGCGTGGGAGATAACGCCGAGGCCGGCGAGAATCATCCAACCATGGATTGTCTGCGGCCACAGGGTTTCGCCCGACAGCAGCGCGAACGGCAACAACATCGCGGCCATCATCAGGGCAGACCAGGCCATGATGACAGACACGGGAAATTTTTCACGCAAGGTTTTGATGCTGAGAATATAGCCCGTGTAAAACATGGCCGTGATTACGCCGAGCACGTCGCCCTTCAAATGTTGCGCATCGAGGTTCAGACTTGATCCGATGACGGAGATGGTTCCGGCCAGCGCGATGACAAGGCCGAGCATAAACATCGCGGTAACTTTTTGCTTATATAAAAGCCACGCCGCCAGCGTGACAAAGATCGGCGCGAAGTTGGCGAGCAGGGTGGAGTTGGCGACCGACGTATATTTGATCGACCAATGCCAGAAGCCCAGATCGCCTGCAAAAAATAATCCGGCCCAAAAAAGATGGCGATACTCAACAAATGTTTGTGGCTTTTTTCCGACCGCGTGTTTGTCCAAACGCATCCAGCACCATAAAACCGGCAGCGCCAGAATGGGCCGCCAGAATGCCGTGGCGGTTGGCCCGAGTTCGGACAGGCGTACAAAAATCGGTGCCAGGCCGATGAAGGCCGCGCCGGAAAAAAGTGCAAACAAGGCAAGACGGTAAGCGCGCTGAGGCATTGGGGACGTCACAAAATGATTGATTCATGTCAACGCGCAGAAAAAGCATGGATGCAAACTGGGCACAAGTATAGCGGAAACCTGTTGCGCCCGAGCCACAGCCGCCCTTGAAATTGAAATTTTGTGCCCCATTTCACATACAAGACCCGGATGTCGGCGTAACGTGAACTTGCACGTTATGGCAAATAAGGCAGGCGAAAGCCGGCCGGGTCAGCCAGTAAATCTTTTGGAGGAAAACGGAAATGAACGTTGTTTACAACAGTCAGCACTACTACGTGGTGGAATACGCGGCGTTTAACGGCTTCGAGCTGGTGGACAAGCAGTCTGGCACGGGTACGTTCATTCAGGGCGACACGGCCATTCGTTTTCGCAATGGCCTGAGCAACGTGATTGACAAAGATCCTTCAGCCGAAACGGTGGATGAGTTCATCGAAGAGTTCGATGACATCATGATTCAGCCCGTCACCTATCATTAAATCTGTCACTTGCCGTGCGGCGCGAGCTGCACGGCATGTCGTTTATTTTTCCTGATAAAACTTCTGCTGCACACGGTCGAGCACGCTGGTGCTTAATTGTTTAATGTGGGTTTCTGCCATTTTGCGATCAGTGATGTCCAGCGCGGTGCCGCGGTAGCCGACCACTTTGCCCTCTTCGTCGATGATGGGCACGCCGTTGATCTGGTGCCAGATCTGGTCATGCCATTTCGACGTGACTAAACATTCCAGGTAACGGAACGGAAAGCCTTCCGGTACGCGCTCGGCAAACCAGCGCCGCACGCGGACTAATTCGCGTTTGGACATGAAGTCGGTTACGCAATGTTTCAACACATCCTTTTTTTCATGGCCCAACACTTTTTCCAGCCGGTCTGATACATAAGTCAGCCGCCATTCGATGTCGCATTCCCAGATGTATTCACCCGCCGCATTGACCACGTCGCGAAAGCGTTGCTCACTGGCGCGCACCAGTTTCATCGCCATTTCCCGTTTTACCATTTCTTCGCGCAAATCCTGATTAGTCAATTCCAGTTCTTGCGTTCGAAGGTGCACGCGCAATTCGAGTTCTTCATTGGTTTGCTTGAGCGCCGTTTCCGCTTCGACACGGCGTGTGATATCGCGCATCAAACACCGGTGATAGAGGAACTTGCCGTTGTCCCACAGCACCGTGGTGCTGATCAACACATGTTTGATCGAGCCGTCGGCACAGCGCAAACTGGTGAAAAAATTACTGATGTTTTCCTTGCGCTCAAGCAGCACGACAAATTCGTCGAGCAGTGTTTTGTCCGCGTGAAATTCCAGCACATGATGGCCGACGTAGGTATTGCTGGCATAGCCAAGCATGGCGAGTTCCGCCTGATTGGCCCACAGGATAATGCCGTTGGAGCCAACCCAATTGAGCGCGACGCTGGCGGTTTCAAATAAATCATTCAGCTCACGCTCTTTGCGCCCAACTGCTTGTTCACGACGGTTAAGGGCTTGCTCGCGCCGTTGCAGCGCTTGCTCGCGCTTGTCCAAATAATGGTTGCCCGGCGGCGGTTGATATTCCTGCATGGTGTGTCTCCCTCAAGAGCGCCTGAAAGTGTTCGGTTGTAACATATTGATTATATTGAGTTTATTAAGTTAATTGGGGCGTAGCTCGCTGGATAATATTTGCACAATCGCACCCCCCAGGCAAGGTGCCGAGTGTGCCGGCAAAATACGGCGCGAGGCGTGATGCGCAAAATGCATCGGCGATTTTTTTCGGCGCGAAGCGAATCAGTAGCGAGCCTTGCAGCGCCAGACATAATTTTTCAGTGAGCCTTCGCGCGCGCATTTCAATTTGTGCCACGTCGGCAAAATCGGTTTGCAATTGCTTGGCGAAAGCATCAAGGCGCGGATCAGCGCCCTCGGCCAGCGCAATTTCTTCGAATGCGAGTTGCAATGCCTGGGGCGTTTTGCCCGCTGCGCGCAACACATCGAGGCACATCACATTGCCGGAACCTTCCCAAATGGAATTGAGCGGCATCTCGCGGTAAATGCGCGGCATGGCCGATTCTTCTACATAGCCATTGCCGCCCAACACTTCCATCGCTTCCGCCGCCACCAGCGGCCCGCGCTTACACACCCAATATTTCACCGCGGGTGTGAGCAAGCGGCGCAAGGCGGATTCGTTTTCATCATCCTGTTTGTCGAACGCGCGGGCGAGGCGCATCACCAGCGCGGTCGCCGCTTCCGATTCGATGGCCAAATCCGCCAGCACGTTTTGCATCAGCGGTTGCTCGGCCAGTTTTTTACCGAACGCGGAACGATGCCGCGCGTGATGCAAAGCCTGCGCCACCGCCATGCGCATCAAGCCCGCCGTGCCAATGGCGCAATCAAGCCGCGTGTAGGTGCCCATTTCCAGAATGGTCGGCATACCGCGGCCTTCGTCGCCGAGCAGAATTCCAAAGGCATCAAAAAATTCCACTTCGCTTGACGCGTTGGACTTGTTGCCGAGCTTATCTTTGAGGCGCTGAATGCGAATTGAGTTTAGTGATCCGTCCGGCGTAAAGCGCGGCATGAAAAAACACGAGAGGCCATTAGCCGTTTGTGCGAGAACCAGAAAGCCATCACACATCGGCGCGGAAAAAAACCATTTATGGCCGGTGATTCGATATTCGTTGCTGCTGCCGGAGATGCATGTCGCACGCGTGGTGTTGGCACGCACATCCGAGCCACCCTGTTTTTCTGTCATGCCCATACCGATCAGCGCAGATGTTTTTTGTGCTACCGGCAAAAACCGCGAGTCATATTGGGTTGAAACAATTTTAGGCAGCCACGCATCGCGAATCCAGGGTGAACTCCCCGCCTGTTTTTTAAGCACCGGGTAAACCGCATACGTCATGGTGAGCGGGCACTGCGTGCCGTTTTCTACCTGCGCGTGCATCACATAGGCCGCCGCGCGCGCGACATGCGCGCCTGGTTGAGGGTTTGCCCACGGCGCAGCATGCACACCATGTGACACCATCAGCGCCATCAGCTCATGCCAGGCCGGGTGAAATTCCACCTCGTCACGCCGATTACCGAAACGGTCATGGGTTTTGAGTTGCGGTGGAAACTGGTTGGCGAGCACACCGAGTTTCAATGTGTCCGCCCGGCCCAGCGTGTCGCCGAGTTGCGCGAGCTCGCTCTGTGCCCATGCTGCGCCTTCGCGTTTGGTCGCTTCCTGCAACGCCCGGTCTGTGTTGAATAAATTGAAATTTTCCAGCGGTGGCGCCTGATTGGTCACGTCGTGGGTATGCGTCGCATGGGGCTCAATATTGACGTGCTCGGAAGGGTAGTTCATGTTGGCTCGCTTTGCATGACCAATATTCATTGTAGTAAATAATGTCGGCAAAGGATTGCCGACCTACAACGCAACTTCCTCTCCTTTATGTATGGCGTCAGGGCAGAGGCGGGTGTGACGCGCCAACTTTCTCTACTTCGACCAACGCATCATAAAACGTCGCCGCTGCGCCCATATCAGTCAGCGCCTGCGAGGTAACTTCATTCGCATTGCGTCCATCGGGCGATAACTTTTTCCACCAGATCGACAGCGCCACCACCACCCCCGCGCGGATTTTTTCGGTGACGCGCGCTTTTACTTTGAATGAACCCCGCTCGTTGAACACGCGCACCCAATCGCCATTTGCGATGCTACGCGCTGCTGCATCGTCAGGATGCAAATCGAGATGCGGTTCTTTTTCTTCCGCCAAAAAAATCGGCAAGTTGGCAAAAGTAGAATTGAGAAAATTCCGCGCGGGCGGCGAAATAATCGCAAGCGGAAATTTTTTCGCCAGCGCAGGCGATGACTGCAACGATTCTCTTGGTGGCGTGTAAGTCGGTAATGGGTCGTGGCCCTGTGCTTTCAAAGCCTCGCTATAAAATTCGCATTTGCCGGAGGACGTGGGAAAGCCACCGTTGGCAAATGGCGCGAAAATTTTTGGAACATTGAGGCGCTGCCAGCCGTCGCGTTTCAGCGTCTCCCAATTAATGCCTTGCATATTTTTGTGGTCGGCAAGAAACGCGTTACGTGCGATGTCCTCATCGCTCTCTTTAAAGCAGGCATCATCAAATCCCATGCGCGCCGCGAGCAAGCGAAATACTTCCGTATTCGGTTTGGCTTCCGCCAACGGTTCTATCGCCTTATTGTTTGCCAGCGCATACAAGTGGCCGTAGGATTTATGCACGTCGTAATGCTCAAGCTGCGTCGTTGCCGGCAATAAAATATCGGCATAGTCGGCCGTGTCGGTTTGGAATACATCATGCACCACGGTAAACAAATCTTCCCGCGCAAAACCGGCGATGACTTTGCCCGAATCGGGCGCGACGGCGACGGGGTTGGCGTTGTAAACATACAGCGCGCGCACGGGCAGTTTGGTTTCGTGCAACGCATCGCCGATGGCCGACATGTTGATGGTGCGCGGGTTGTTGGTGATTAAATCGGGCCGTTGCAACGCATGCTCGTTGACGCCATAAGTGCCCGATGACGACAACAAAATGCCGCCCGCCGCTTCGCGCCATGATCCGATCAGCGCGGGCAAACACGCAATCGTGCGCACCGCCATGCCGCCGCCCGCGTGACGTTGCATGCCGTAGTTCAAGCGAATCACGGCCGGTTTGATGCTCGCGTAATCGTGCGCGAGTTGAATGATTTGTTGTTCGCTGAGCCCGGTAATTTTTGCGACGCGCGCTGGCGAATATTCTAGTGCGCGCAGCTTTAACTGCTCGTATCCTATAGTAAATTTATCAATATAATCAATATCTTGCATATTATCGCGAATCAGCACATGCATCATGCCTAACGCGAGCGCCGCGTCGCTGCCGGGAATAATGGCGAGATGCTCGTGACATTTTTCCGCGCTCTGCGAACGGTAAGGATCAATCGCGATAAGTTTTGCGCCACGCCGTTTCGCCTCCTGCACGCGGCTCCACAAATGCAAATTCGACACGATGGGGTTCGAGCCCCAAATAATAATCAGCTTCGCGTTTTCAAATTGCTCAACATCGGTGCCGATTTTCGCGCCAATGGTCGCGGTGTAGCCGGCAGCGCCGGCCGACGCGCAAATCGTGCGGTCGAGCAACGACGCGCCGAGCTTATGAAAAAAGCGTCGGTCCATCGACTCGCCCTGCACCAGACCCATCGTGCCCGCGTAACTGTAGGGCACGATAGATTGCGGATTGTCTTTGGCAATTTCCTTGAACTTATTCGCAATCGTGTCGAGCGCTTCGTCCCACGAAATGCGCGCGAATTTGCCTTCACCTTTTTTGCCGGTGCGCTTCAGCGGATATTGCAGGCGCTGGTCCGAATACGTGCGGTCGAGATAGCGCGCCACCTTGGTGCACAGCGTGCCTTGCGTGGTCGGGTGATCGGGCGCGCCTTTCACTTCAACCGCCACGCCGTTTTCCACCGTCACCAGCATCGCGCAGGTATCGGGGCAATCATGCGGGCAAGCGGCACGGACGATTTTGCGGGCGAGGTTGAGAGAGTCGGGCATGGCGATAATCCGGAAATTTATTCAGTGATTATCTTAGCGCGGAGCAGGGTAACGCGGTAAGTTTTTATTGCAATGCGAATGCCGCAAATTACCGGCATAATTCCACTAAATAATCAGCAGCTTTGAACAGTAGCTTTGAACAGTAGCTTTGGATAGTAGGTCAGGTTGCCGACAGGCTACCTGACAGATTATTCGACAATTGTCAGGTAACGGCGCAAAAGCGCGCGCCACAACCTGACCTGCGGGGCTTTTGCAATTACGCCAGGAATAATAATGACCACCGACCGCATGCCCGCCATCCCGCTCGAAAAAATGACCGACGCGCAAAAAAAAGCCGCCGAAGAAATCATTAACGGCCCGCGCGGCGCTTTGTATGGGCCGTTCGTGCCACTGATCCGCAGCCCCGAACTCATGGATCGCGTACAAAAGCTCGGCGAATATTTGCGTTACCACAGCGCAGTAGGGCAGCGTCTCACCGAGCTGGTGATATTGATCACCGCGCGTCACTGGTCACAAAAAGTCGAGTGGGCGATACACGCGCCGCTGGCCATCGACGCCGGCATCAAGCCGGAAACCGTGCGCGCGATTGCCGAACATCGCGCGCCGATTGGGGCGCCGGACGACGAACAAATCGTTTATCGCTTTTGCATCGAGCTTCAGCAAACCAAAAATATTTCCGATGCTACCTACCAGCGCGCTGTCGAAAAATTCGGCGAGCAGGGCGTAATGGATATGTTGGGAATTAACGGCTATTACACGCTGTTGGCGATGGTCATGAATGGCGCGCGCACCGCCGTGCCGGAGGGAAAGGCCGAGACGCCATATCGTTTGGTTTGAAATCTGATATAAATAATTACGAAACAAAATATATTATAATCAATAAGTTACGATAAATTTTTTATTTCTTTGCGATCTCAGCAAACCCTCGCGTCGGACGTTTCCTTATCCACTCTACAGATCAAACACAGCGCGCAAAGCGAGACTAGAATTGTCTTGGCGTATGCACATACACAATTTTAAATCAGGGTTCCATCAAGTGTAGGCCCGCTTTTAAAGATATTTTTGCGAAGAAAAAATTCCCACCAAACTATTTTTACCTTTTTTTTAATTAGTTAATCTATTTATATCATCCTGTTTCACGCTAACCATCAAATTAATTTTTGACAATTATTTTTTTTGCATTGAATATGCAAAACATTAAATTAAGTTTAACAATTAACAAAAATGAGGGAGAGTAGTCATGTTGCTCCGAACCAGTTCATTGCAAGCTGTTCGTAAGTATTTGTCTTTTTTGATTATTTCCCCATTAAATTCTGCCAAGTTACTTATCGTATGCCTAATGGCATTTGGCGCGATCCAGGCGCACGCAGCAACTTGCACTTACACCAATTTCTCCATTGGTCTGGAAATCTCTGCTGACGCTGGCCCTAACGCTGCTGGCGAATTTCATTACATCGGCTCTTCTTTGCGTTGCAGTGCGGGCGGGACAGTCATTTACGATAGCGGTACCGGTTTCCCCGATCCGTATGATTTTGGCTGGTTTCTGCCAACCAATATAGTTCCTTATCTGCGCAGCACGTTTGGGCCAGCATATGCGGCCGGGCGTTATTTTGTGGCACCTTCAACGATCTGCGCCGGCGGTACTACTCACGTCATTATCGTATCGCAGTATTATCCTGCGGCCCAAGATCAAAATATTGATGGCGTATCCATGGCGTTATACCCCCCTAGCAACACTGCCACCTACCTTGATACCGTTTTTCCAGCTCAATATTTATATTACCCGTTCATTAAACCCCCCGGCCCACAGTGGGATTACATAGCACAAAAGGAAATTTGTGAATCACCGCCTAATTATTTGCAGGGGCCGAATTGTTTAGTTTGCGGTGGTGATAATGGAACGAATCCCGTGAATACCGGCTGGGCGGGCACCAAACATCAGGCAGAACGTGATTTCGTCGCTGAGGGCGCTTTCCCGCTGGAGTTCAATCGCTATTACAACTCCAGAACGCAAGTTGTGCCTGGCAGAGCGGATGCAAATGCCCAATGGAGCCATAGCTACAATAAAGGTATTGTCTATAAACTTGTTAAAAGCTCCACCTCTGATCAAGGCGGCGTGCCTCATGCCTTCGCTTATCGTTCAGATGGCCGGATATTGACATTTATTAAGTCGAGTTTGTCAGGCTGGGATCCGTTAATTCCGGATATCACCGAGAGGCTTGTTCAACTCGCTGATGGTTCATATCGACTGTACACTAGCGATGACCAAACTGAGGCATACGATAGCGCAGGGAAATTACTTTCCATTAATAATCGCGCAGGCTTGACGCACACTTTGACTTACGCAGCTACAGGTATCTCGGTTGCTGATAGTTTTGGCCATACATTGCAAATCGCTTTGGCATCTGGAGGAGAGGTGACCAGTATCACCACCCCGAAAGGGGAGGTGTACAGCTACGCTTCAACCAACGGCATGTATTCATCCGTGACTTACCCAGACAACAAAACCCGAAGTTACGAATACCAGGGCAATTTGTTAACCGGGATCATCAATGAAAATGGCGTGCGTATCGCAAAGTGGACATACGATTCTGATTCTCGGGCTATTTCATCGGAGCACGGTGGCGCTACAGACAAATACGTAATTACTTATCCGGCGGACTTGCGCACCATGTTAGCGGCTGCAACGCCGATGCCAGTAACTATCACTGACCCACGGGGAACGGCGAGAAGTTATAGTTATTCCAGCAACGGCACGACGCCCGATGTGGTCAAACAGCTGAGTAGCTCCCTGCCATGCAACACTTGCGGCAAGGGCAATATTGCGTCTTCCACCTACGACACGAATGGTTTTGTCGCCTCTGAGACAAATTTTAATGGCAACATTACTACTTACTCGCACAATGTGCGCGGATTGGAAACCAGCCGCACAGAAGCGTCCGGTACGCCACAAGCGCGCGCAATCACAACGGCTTGGCACCCGGCCTTCCGCTTGCCTGCGCAAATCAGCGAGCCAGGACGCACCACCGATTTTGTTTATGATGCAAGCAAAGGCACCCTATTAAGCAAAACTATTACCGACACCGCGACCAACAAAAAACGCATTTGGACCTATACCTACAATAATTTCGGTCAGGTCTTGGCTATCGATGCGCCGCGCACCGATGTTACCGATACTATGACCTACACATACGACGCGCTGGGCAACCTCGCCAGCAAGGCAAATGCGCTCGGCCACGTTACGCAATACACCGCCTACGATGCAAATGGCCGTTTGTTGTCAACGACAGACCCAAACGGCCTAACCACCGCAATGACTTACGACTCACGCGGCCGAATGCTCACTCGTCAAGTCGGCGTTGAACTGACGCAGTTTGTTTACGATGCGGCGGGCAAGTTAACCAAGGTTATATCGCCAGATGGCACAGAGACAAAATATAGTTACGACTAAAAAAAATAACTTCATGCCCAAAACGGCCATTGAGAGGCCTTCTACCATGTAGTAAGGCGGGGTTATAGAACAACTACTAAATGTATTACGCACGGGAGTAATAAAAATGAACAAAACATTTTCAGTGCTTGGCACTCTATTGCTGGCTTTAGCAACAAACAATTTTACTTATGCGGCAAACTCACCTGAAGACATTCGATTAATCACGCAATTGACGGACAAGCTCTCGTCGCTACCACTTATCGTCAGTGTTAGTACGCCGCGAGTGCAGGAAGGTCAGAATGCCGATTTCGTAGTGACCCTAAGTAAAGCCACAGCAGAAAAGTCAGAAATTAGTGTTGAGCTAATAAGCGGTACGGCTACGATAGGCCTGGACTTTGCTAACAAGCCACAATACTCAATTGATGGAGGCGTTACTTTCAAACCGGTTAAGGAAAACGAAATTGAACTCAAGATTGGGATAGACAAGTTTATCGTACGGGTGACCACGCTGAAAGACAACATTACTGAACCGACCGAATATTTTTATTTGAAGCTTAAGCCAAGCAAAGGCCTATACAGAGGGGATGTGGCTTCTACTGGATACATACTTGATCTCAACTCAGTACCGACACCAACACCAACACCAACACCAACGCCGACACCGACACCGACACCGACACCGACATCGGTTGTGTATCTGGTCGAGAATGCGCTGCGTAGCGGCAGCGTGGCCATGAGCACGGTGTGGTCCGGTTATATTGGGGCAGGTTATGCGGCGAATTTCTGGAGCCCGGGGGACAGCGCGACCTTTAGCGTGAATGCGCCAGCAAGCGGTGCCTATGATGTGGGGTTGCGTTTTATCAATGGCCGGCTGACGGCGCAAACGCTCAGCTTGTATGTGAACGGCCTCAAGATTCGCCAAACGAGTGCACCGGCCCAACCGAACTGGACAACGTGGGCGGTGCAAACTGAACGGCTGAACTTGAACGCAGGCAGCAATACCATTGCCTATCGCTTCGATGCCGGTGACAGCGGCAATTTCAATTTGAACCTGATCTCGGTTGTATCAGCTGGCACGCCAACGCTCACACCAACACCAACACCCACGCCGACGCCGACACCCACGCCGACACCGACACCGACGCCAACTCCCACACCGACACCGACACCGACACCCACACCGACACCGACACCGACGCCCACTCCGGGAAATAATGTCATTCAATTGGAAAACGCCAAGACGGCGGCGCAAGGGGTGACAAATCAGTGGCAACTGACGAACTATGCAGCCAGCCACGAGATTGAAGGTTATGCCTCCGCTGCCAGCATCAATCGCGGCGAATCAATCAGCTTCCATGTGAATACCATTGATCCGAGTTACACCGTGGCGGTATACCGCGCGGGCTGGTATGGCGGCGCAGGCGGACGTCTGGTGCAGGGACCGATCAGCCTTGGCGGCGTGCAACAGCCTGCATGCCCGGTGGTGGATGCGGCCACGGCTTTGCTTGAATGCAACTGGAGCGTCTCGTATACGCTCAACGTACCCAACAACACGGCCGACGCCACCGATTGGGCCAGCGGCGTGTATCTGGTGAAACTATCGGGCTCAAGCGGCAAACAAAGCTATATTACTTTCACTTTACGTGATGACAACCGTAACTCGGCCATCCTGTTTCAGAATGCCGTTACGACATACCAGGCCTACAACAACTGGGGCGGCAAGTCGCTGTATGGTTTCAACAGTACGGGAGGCGTGCAGGCTTACAAGGTCTCGTTCAATCGCCCCTACCCGAGCAATTACAGCAGCTTCGGAGCGGGCCTGTTCATGCCCTGGGAGATAAAGATGACCCGCTTCATGGAGCGGGAAGGTTACGATGTCACTTACTCAACCAATATCGACACCCACACCAATGGCGCGCTGACACTGACACCGGCAAGGCACAAATTATTCATGACTGCCGGCCACGACGAATATTGGACCAAGCAAATGCGCGACAATGTCGAAGCTGCGCGCAGCCAGGGCGTCAACCTCGGGTTCTTCGGTGCCAACAGTGCTTATTGGCAGATACGTCTCGAACCCTCGACCACTAACCAGCCTTATCGCACGATAGTGGGCTACAAAAACGCATCGCTCGATCCGCTGCCCAACGGCACGCCGGTTTCAGAGACCACCACAAAATTCCGGCTCGCTCCTATCAACCGCCCCGAAGCGGCTTTGGTAGGTTCCATGTTCGATTACGATCCGGTAGACGCTGATGTCGTCATGGCCAATTGCCTCACCTGGGTGTGTGCTGGCACGGCACTGCAACCGGGCAATGTGCTGCCCGGCTTACTGGGCTATGAAGTGGATATATTGGATACGTCCACGCCAGCCGGCACCGTGGTGATCGCATCATCGCCCTATCTGGTTGGCACACAAACGCGCTACTCCAGCATGACTTACTACACCCATAGCAGCGGCGCGCAAGTGTTCAACACCGGTACCATGTACTGGAACTACGGCCTCGACAGTTTTGGCCAGAGCCCTGGCCTGGTCAATGTGAATGCGCAACAGATGACGCGCAATGTGCTGAACCGTTTTGCCGTACCACCCGGCACCACGGTGGCCGCGCGCGCAAATGGCCACACCGATGCCAAGGCAGACCTTGCCAGCGCGAATGCCGGAGGTGGTTGCGCGTTCAGCGGGCATCGCGGCTCGGCTCCGGCCGACGGCAGCTTGTTATTGCTGCTGTGGGCGAATCTGTTGTGGCGGTTGAAACTGCTACGTAAAAAAATGCCGTAATGCTTTAAAGCCGATGAACATGGTTGCAAAAAAAACGCCGTCATCATGACGGCGTTTTTTTTAGCGTTGTGCTTCAGTTGATACTGCAACTCATTTTTTTCTTTCGCCGAATTTATACTCCACGCCAACCCATGCGCCAATCGGCGCGGCGCTGGAGCGAAATTGTTCCGGTCGTGCGTTAGCGAGATCATAAGTATTGCCGGGGCCGGTGAAAAAATTTTCGCCGAGCACGCCAAAAGTAGCATAGCGCTTATTCAGTAAATTATTGATTTTAATGAATAAATTAAGATCTTTCGACGCCTGGTATTTTGCATCAAGATGCAGCACGCCATAGCCGGGGATTTTTCCGTTCACATCGCGATTGTTTTCATCGCCGCGCACATATTGCGACGACACCATCACCCAATTCGCGCCGACGGAAAGTTTTTCGCTCACATCATAATCGGCGCGCAGCTTGAACGCCTGTTGCGGAATGCCGGAAAGTTTATCGCCCGGATTCACCGCGATGTCGCCGTTGGCATCGGCAGTGGAATTATTTGGGCTGTGAATGACAAGCGGCGATTCGAATGTCGCTTTTATAAAACTGTAACGCGCGCTCACATCGAGAGGACCGAATTTGTTGGCAACTGCCAGCTCCACACCATTCCGGCGCGTCTTGCCCACGTTTTGAAAATAACCTGCGTTGATCGCGCCGCCGCTGCTGATAAATTGAATGTCGTCAAACAAATCCGTGCGAAATACTGCTGCACTCCAACGGCCGTTGCCGCTCCATTTGCCGCGCGCGCCCGCTTCAAACGTTTTTGAAACGACAGGCTTCAATACCGGGTCAGCCAAAAAATTATTCGGCAGTTTGCATGGCGCAGCCGGGTCGGCACAGGTGAGCTCAACCGGGCTGGGCGCGCGCATGCCTTCGTTGTACGCAGCGTAGGCAGTGAGAGCGGTTGACGGTGCATAGTTGATGCCGATGGCAGGGTTAAAGCGATTGAACACATGTTCGCCGTTCAACGCGGCATTGGTGCCGCTGGTGTCAGCAATTTTTATATGCGCACGGTTGTGTCGGCCGGAGAGCGTAAGCGTCCATGCGTTGCTCATCGAAAACGTATCGGTAAAAAAAAGCCCGCTGTAATCGTTGCTGGTTTTGGCAGCGGTATCTTGCACAATGGGTCCTGTTGCAACCGTGCCGCGGTCGGCGCTGAATATCGCGTCTTGCGCGAACTGGCTGAAATCGGCCCGCCCGAAATCGGCGCTCGATCCGATAACAAATTGGTTTTTATATCCGCCAATCGGCGCAAGGTGGGTGTATTGCAAAGAAATGCCATAGGCTTTTTGATCAACCGCGTGCGTATCGTTAAACGCCTGCACGCTGGCTGCCGTGCCATCGTATTGGTCGTTCAAATTGCTACTGAAGGTATCGGTCTTGAAATTGCGCAGATAAATATTGCCCGCGATAAGGTGCTCGCCGCTGTCACCGAGAAAATCACTGGCTTTCAAATTCATCATCGCGAGTTGATTGTGAGTGCGGTCAGGCCAGGTGTAGGCCTGCTTCGGATTACCCAGCATCGACAACGGCAACGCCTGCACCCCTTCGAGCGTGTTGTCGGCAAAGGTTAACGATAAATCCACATCGGTGTCGTCGTCCTGAAAACCGAATTTGCCGAATAGTTGTTTCACTTTGCTGGTGCTGTGTTCGCGCCAGCCGCGTTCATCAAAAATATTTCCCGTCACAAAATAATCAAATTTTTCACCGTGGCCGCCCGCATCAAACTCAAACGCCTTGCGCCCGAACGAACCTCCATACGCTTGCATGCGATAACCGGGAAACTGAAATCCGCCTTTGGTATTGATCGACAATGCGCCGCCGAGTGTATTCAAACCGAACACCGGATTGGAACCGGGAATCAATTGCACGCTCGAGATAGCCGACTGCGGAATCAAATCCCAATTCACCACATCGCCAAACGATTCGTTGATGCGCACGCCATCTTGATACACCGACAAACCCATCGGCGTGCCAAGCAAAGGCGATGCGGCGAATCCACGGAAGCTGATGTCGGGCTGAAACGGATTATTCTGCCCTGCACCCGCCGTTACACTGCCCGCGTTCTGGTCAATAAAATCCGCGATGCCGATAGATTTTTGTTTGCCAATTGCGGCGCTGTTGATGCTTTGCACATTGGCCGGAATTTTTTCCTGTGCCACACCGATACCCGGTAAGGGTGTCGTGCTGAACACTTCGATCTTTGGCAATTCCAAAACCGACGCTTTGTTGTCCGGCGCGTCGGCGGCGAATGCATGCGGGGCAACGGCGATAAAGAAAAAACCGGCAATAAAAAAACGGGGAGGTTTATTCGACGTAAAAAATGCCGCAGATTTTATTTTCATGAATCAATTCAGGTTAACGATGTAATGGGTAAGGTTTTCAATATCTTCTTCTGACAAGGTTTGCGCCACGCTGGTCATGCTGCCTGCATCATTGGTGCGTGTGCGGGCTTTGAAAGCGAGCAATTGTTTTTTCACATAGTCAGGATGCTGCCCGGCCACTCGTGGAATTTCATTCTGCCCGCCGAAGCCGCCAAGATGACACATGGCGCACAAAGTTTCATCGGCCTTCGCCGCACCGCGCTTCACTTTGTCGCCATCCACTTTGAATGTGCTGCCCTTCGGTTTTTGTGCAGCAAAAAAATCGGCGATATCGAGCATGTCCTGCTTGGATAATTCCGCCACCATCGGGGACATGGCCGGATCGCTACGCTGCCCGCCCTTAAAATCTTTTAATTGCAGATAAATATATCGTGCTGTTTGTCCGGCTAAAATCGGAAACATGGTAATGCTTGAATTGCCGTTTTCGCCGTGACACGCGGCGCAGGCCTCGGCTTTTTTCTTGCCTGCCTCAACATCGGCAAATGCTGAAAAACTCAATATAATCAATATATTACATAATATCACTGATTTTAAGCCAAACGTCTTCATCACCGTGCTCCTCACAAATCAATTAACACACAAATAAACCACAGCTTACCAAAAAGCGCGCGGCAACGTGCGCAGTGCGCACTGCTATACAAAAAAAGAGCCGCCCGAGGGCGGCCCGTTTACGAACATCAACGTTCAATCAGGGCAATGCGAATACGACCACGCTATTACCGCGCTTGAAGTCCAGTTGCGTGTTGCCGCCCGCTGCCACGGCGATGTATTGCTTGCCGCCGACAGTGTAAGAAACAGGCGGTGCATTTACACCGGCACCACATTGGAATTCCCACAACATTTTTCCGTTGCTGGCGTTGAATGCGCGGAACAAGCCGTTCCCTTCACCGTTGAACACTAGGTTACCGCCGGTGGCGAGCACGCCGCCAATCAACGGCTGTTCGGTATCGAACTTCCATTCCATTTTGCCGGTATCTACATTCACTGCGGCGAGGCGTCCCCATTGTTTTTCTGTGGCGATGGTTTTGAAAGCGCCGCCAAGCCAGAGTTTTCCGTTGGGATATTGCGAGGCTTCGACGTGATACGTCATCGGCTGATGCAAGTTGGCCGCATACGCCAGGCGTGTTTTCGGATTGAACGCCATCGGGCTCCACTCCACGCCGCCGTTAGCGCCGGGCAACATACGTGCGCCTGTCGCAGTCGGCAACACCCACATATTTTCCTGCGGCACCATGGCTTCGGAAAAACGCAGCAGCTCGCCGGTCAAACGGTTATGCACATACACGTGACCGGTCTTGCCGCCGTGCATGACGCCAGGAACCATTTTGCCGCTTTTGTCTTTTACGTCGGCGAGAATCGGCGGGCTGACGGAGTCGAGATCCCATACATCATGAGCCACATATTGGTAATGCCATTTGTACGCGCCGGTATCGAGATCGACAGCGACGATGGAATCGGTGTAAAGATTATCGCCGGGGCGTTCTGCGCCATATAAATCTGGTGATGGATTGCCAACGACGAAATAGGCTAATTTATTTTTGTGGTCAATAGCCGGCGTCATCCACACGCCGCCGCCGAGGGTTTGATAGAAGCCGCCGCCCTTCGCCGCCAGCGCTGCTTTCTCGGCGGGAATATCGCGCAGCATGTTGCGGTTGGTCGCATCGTTGACGGCCCACACGCCTTCGTGGCCCTTCTCAGGAATGGTGTGGAAGGTCCACAACAAGTTGCCGCTCTTCGCATCGTATGCTTTTACAAAGCCGCGAATGCCGTACTCGCCGCCATTGGTACCGATGAGCACTTTGCCATCCACAACGGTGGGCGCCATGGTTTCGCTATAACCTTTTTCCGGATCGGCGATTTCTTTCTCCCATATCAGCTTGCCGGTTTTGGCGTCGATCGCCACCAGCTTGGCATCGAGCGTGCCCATGTACAGCATGCCGTCAGCCGCCGCTACGCCGCGGTTATTCGGGCCGCAGCAATAGGTGGTGACCGGGCCCATTTTGTGTTTGTAATGCCAGAATTCCTTGCCCGTAACCGCATCCACTGCATACACATGATTGAACGAAGTGGTGAGGAACATCACGCCATTCACCACGAGCGGCGCAGTTTCCATAGACTCCATCACAGCAGTCTGAAAAATAAATGCAGGCTTGAGCTTGCCCACGTTATCAGCATTGATTTGCGACGCAGGATAATAGCGTGTCTGCGCATAAGAGCCGTTGGAATGCAGCCAATGGTTGCTGTCACTCTCAGACGCATCCAACATGCTTTGCGTGACAGGAATCAGGTTCGATGACATCGGGCTGCCGCTCGTCGTCGCGCCGCCCTGGATTTCTTGCGCCAAGACAACGGACGATCCCAAAGCCAGACTCAAAGCTAGAAACAAACGGGAATGACGAGATGAAATACTGTTATTGCTATTCATATTCTCCTCCTTGGTTTAGTTTTATTTCGATACACTACTATTACGCCTGAAAAAATACTTAAGATATAGCAGTCTGAATTTAGCGGCTGCGAATTGATTATAGACAACTTTTTTGCAATTGCCATGAATTTACAACTTTCCTTTTTGAATGGTGATGCCCTATGAATAATTTCCTAAGTCTCACAAGAATGGGCTTTTTTATGGGGCTATTATGGCTATCCACCCCCATGTCCGCCACAGCCCAGCAGGAAGAAATCAGCCTCAACGCGCAATTGCTGGTAGCGGCAAAAAATAACGATGACGCTGCCGTGATGCGTGCATTGGACCGTGGCGCGGCAATCAATTCGCGCAACCGGCTGGGCGACACGCCGCTAATGCTCGCCATTAAAAATGGAAAGGAAACCCTCGCATTGCACCTGCTCGTAAAAGGCGCGGACATCAATTTGGCCAATGTTGCGGGTGTCACCCCGCTGATGGCCGCCGCTTACGAAGGAAGCGCCCAATTGGCAGAAAAATTGATCGTTCGCGGTGCCGACTTGCACGCCATTGACCGCGTGCGCAAGACCGCGATGGTTTACGCATGCGGAAAAGGTAAAACAGACATAGTCGAGATGCTACTCAACGCCGGCATCAAAGCAGAGGCCGTGTACGACAACGACCTCACGGCGCTAATGTGGGCAGCGGCGCAAGGCCACGAAGTCACGACGCGTTTATTGCTGGCGCGTGGCGCGCCATTGAACGCCAAAGACAACCGGGGAAAAACCGCATTGGCGATGGCGCGTGAAGGAGGTCATGCCGCAATTGTCACCATACTGATTGCAGCAGGCGCGACGGAATAAAATTCCTCAGGAGTCTGCGCGCCACCACATCATCTTTAGCGATGAGGTGACTCTGAGATAGAAGCAAATATCGGCTCAGTAGCATGCGCGCAGCAAACGCTACTGTTTCAGGCGGCGGCGTTGGCAGATAGACGACTCACGGCAACATGCGTTTCATCACCGTATCTTTATCGATGAAGTGATGTTTGATCGCGGCGAGGACGTGAACCACGATGACCGCGATCATCACATTGCCGGTGACTGAGTGGATGGTGTTGAATATTTCATAAATATCTTTATTCTCCGGACCCCACGGCGCCAACTGGTAGCCGAAAAATTTAACGCCGTATTTGGTGAAGTTGGAACCGATATAACCTGACAAGGGAAGAATGATCATGCCGGCATACAACAGATGATGGCTGGCGCTAGCGGCCATGCGCTCCCAATTCGGCATCGGCGGCAATGCCGGTGGCGAATTTTTGAGGCGCACGGCGATGCGCCACAAAATGAACAAGGCAATCACCAGGCCGATGGATTTATGCAAATTAAAAAAATACGCGCGCTCCGGCGTGCCTTTGGGAATGTCGCCCATCCATATACCCATCGCGCTTTGGAAAATAATCGCCACCGCCAACAGCCAATGCAGGAACATGGCAATCGGTTTGTATTTTTTAATTTGCTTGACTGAAGTATTCACGGACTTTTGTTCGCTCATTTGATCACCACGCCCCATGGCGTTTCGCCAACTTGTATCTCATTGATTATATTGATATTTTCAGCATCAATCACCGACACGGAATTGCTGCGCCCATTGGCGACGTACAATTTTTTTCCATCGGGTGTCACTGCCATATTCCACGGACGTTTGCCGACGGGAATAGTTGACGTGATTTGATTGGTCGCCACATCAATTACCGACACGCTGCCATCTTTTCCGTTGGAAACAAACACGCGCTTGCCATCGGGCGCAACGGCGACGCCGTTGGAAAAATTGCCGGCGGGAATAGTCGCGACGACTTTTTTGGTTTTGGTGTCGATGGCATAAACGGTGTTGGCCAACTCGCACGCGACATACGCGAGTTTGCTGTCGGGCGTGAAGCCGATGCCGCGCGGGCGTTTGCCCACATCAATCGCCGCGACTTGTCTGCGTTTTTTCACGTCGATGACATCGACTTGCTCCGCTTCTTCGGCGCTGACATAGACCCATTTTCCGTCGGGGCTGAACACAGCGTGCTCGGGGTTTTGTCCTTTGGTTTTCACATTGAATGCGCGTTTGCCGGTTTTGGCGTTGATGAACACGACGCTGTTGGTTTTTTCCACCGCCGCAATCACCCACTTGCCGTCGCGCGAAATGTTCACGCCTTCGGGCGATTCGCCCAGATCAATTTTTCCTGTCGCTTCGCGTTTTTCCAAGTCGATCACGACCAGCGCGTTGTGCGGCTGGTCGGAGACGTACAAGCGTTTGCCGTCCGCCGACACCGCGAGGCCGCGCGGTTTGTCGCCGGCCTTGATGTCGCCTACAACAGAATCCGTCGCGGTGTCGATAATGGAGACGGTGCCGCTCGCTTCGTTGGGCACATAGGCAAACGGCGCAGCCCCAAGGTTGGTCGCAAAAGCCAACATGCCTCCTACGAGAGCGATAAATGGGGTTGATATTTTATTGTTAATAATCATATAGTTATCACTCGAAAAATTTGTCTGCGGTGGGTGGCGATACAGTAATTGACAGTATGCTTCAGGGGCGTTGCCGAAATGAATATGCTATCATTATCCATTATACTTTCGCCGCGAGTTCCTGCCGACATTGGCTACGAATTCGTTCCTGACTTTTAACTTAAGCAATTTAACTTAATCCTGCAGACATCATGGCACAACCTAAAAAACCCACTGCTAAAAAACCAAGCGCCGCCAAGCCGGTCGCTGCCAAAACGACCGCTAAAACCAGCGCGAAAACCACCGCTAAACATGCTGCAAAAAAACCGGCTGTAAAAGCACCCGCTGTAAAAGCACCCGCTGCTAAAGCGCCGACTGCAAAAACAACGGTTGCTAAAACAATGGCCGCTAAAATGCCTGACTTAAAAACGCCGCCGATGAAGCCTGCCGCAAAAATACCGGCAGCGAAATCAACGATTGCTAAAATACCCGACTTAAAAACGCCGCCGATGAAGCCTGCCGCAAAAATACCGGCAGCGAAATCGACGGCTGCTAAAAACACTTTCGTGCCTTACGAAACGAGAAAGGGCGAAGCCTACATGAGCGCAAAGCAGCTCGGCCATTTTCGCGGGTTGCTTAATAAATGGAAAACCGAGTTGTCGCACGACATCGACCGCACCGTGCACACGATGCAGGACGAAGCGACCATCTACGCCGACCCTAATGACCGCGCCACACAAGAAACCGACATGGCGCTGGAACTGCGCAATCGCGATCGCGAACGCAAACTGATTAAAAAAATCGACGAGACCATCGGCAAAATCGAATCGGGTGACTACGGCTACTGCGATAACTGCGGCGTAGAAATCGGCTTGAAGCGCCTCGAAGCGCGCCCTACAGCCACACTTTGTATTGACTGTAAAACCCTCGACGAGTTGCGTGAACGGCAAGTAGCCAAATAATTTTGGCAAATATTTGCAGATAAAACGGCAGCCTGGGCTGCCGTTTTTTATTCCACGCAGAGGTTCAGCATCATTTGTCCACGCTGATGCGAAGCGACGCTACCACGCCCGACGCCATTTTGAATTGTTGCTCGCAGTCTTTGATGCCGTGGCGGCTAAGAACACGGGAACGGCGAGTAGCGAAATTTCGATTGCGTTTACGTCGGCAGTATTATCGGTCCGGCGTTAGTGGACGTCGCGATGGATGAAATCGGCTGGCGGGCGGTTTCGGCATTGAATTTATTGTTATATTATGCAGCGTTAACGATGGCGCGCAGGTGGAAACGTTTTTCGCTGTAAGCGGTCGCTAAACAGTTAGCATGTGGTTTTGTATCTCAGACAGGGGTAACTAACAGCTCGCTACTATCAAGCAGTTTCCATATTCTGCAAAAGTGACCGCGGTCAGAGCTCCTGATAGACTGGATATTACAGTTAATAACTTTGTGCTAGGCGCTAGCGAGGAGCGAATGCGCAATTTGCCCGCAAATTTGAAATCAGCAGCTTTTTGCGGAGGCCCTGTTGGCGAAGCGCGAAAACGAGCGTTCGTAACGACTCAGCGCAACCAACGTTTGAAACCGCAGAGATAGTCTCAATTTGAATTTTAATGACTGGGAGAATAGAGAGTGAATAAAATGAAAATCTGGTTAATTGGTTTCGGTGTCGCTCTTAGTTCTGCATCTTATGCAGTAGACCTAGGAGACATCGGCAAAATTTTTAAAGACGTTAAGGGCGTGCTGCCCGATCTACCAACCTCACTCTCTCTCAAAAGCGATCCGGACGGATTGAGCATGCAAGCCGATAAAATGTATCCTGTCGTTAAGGGCTTGCAAGGTATAGAGCCACCTGATTCTGACTATGCCACGCCACAATTCAAAGATGGAAAAATCATATTTGGCCACGGCTATTACTCGTTCCCGATTCGGAGTTACTGCTTGCGCGCCGGCACGCGCCGGCCCGGCGCAGGCGACAGCTATGCCCTCACCCCAATCGTCGGCGAAAAATCGGATGTTATCAAGGGTATTCTCAAGCGCAGCGCACTGCAGCCGGATGTTCCGCAACAAGAGGTGCAAGTATTGATATGGGCGGTTCTTTCCGGTGCCAAGTTAAAAAACATGTCGCGTGAACAACAGGCTACGGCGGCAAAATTGCTGACGGCCGACGAGTTATTCAAAGCTAATGGCGGCCTCATGGGTATTATTCCCGATGACGTAATTCGTCAAGTCGAATCAAAAGCAAATAGTAAAATCCCCGATTCTTACGTCAAAATGGTTACCGCTTATCGGGATATGAAGACTATGTTTGAATCAGGGGCAAGCACGTATGAGCAAATCGAACGTGTAGCCATGTTAGGGGAAGTAGCACCGATACCATCGGGCGGCCGTAAAAAAGGTGAATGGCACGCGAAAGATGGCTATTTAATTCGGGCAACCCCGCAAGGGTATTCGAAAGTTGACATTGAAATTTATCGCCCGCTGCCGCCAAAACTTCTGCAAGATAGCGAAGGCCGAGTCAATGGCATAGATTTTAATGACGGGTATAAAATTACTAGCACCTATGCGGGTTCAGGCAAAGGGGCGGCGCTCGCCGAAATCAATTTGCATGCGCCGTCGGGCACCCAAAGTTTCAGGTATTCGGGTGACCGTTATGTAAAAGTTGCTGCAGGCGCAACTTCCATTTTCAATAAATTTATTTCCCAAGCGCATGCCGCCTGCCCTGCACCAGCGCCTCTGCCGCCTTATACGGAAAATCCGCTCCCCTCGCCGCAACCTTATACAGAAGACGATTTGAATCGCTTTCTCTCCGGTCGGCACTATATCGACGCGCTGTGGGGCACAAAGGGCCCTGGTGTAGGAGTGGGGAGTATTTTTGGTATGGCGAAAGCTGCGTACGATTTTACCGACCGGATTAAGAGAGCCGGACTTTATTTGAATTGCGTGTTGTCAGGTGCTTGCCCGCCACCAGGCGGCCCTCCATCCCCGCCGGCTGGGCCAGGTGGAGCGCCGATAGGTCCTGGCGGAGCGCCGGCTACCTCAGACAATCCGTATGGCTTGCCGCCTTACGATCCTGCCAACGACGGCTGGTTACCGCCTAGCCCGGGCTCACAACGACTTGGCGGTTCGGGAGCGCCTGCCGGCCCTGCCGGCACCCCACGCCCTAGAAATTGTGAGTAAAGGGCATAAAAGCGCGCTCTACTGCCACACTCTGCGTTGACTGTAAAACCCTCGACGAGTTGTGTGAACGGCAAGTCGCCAAGTAATTTTAGTTTGAGCGAGAAACAAACGGCAGCCATGGCTGCCGTTTTTATTTCACGCAGAGGTTCAGCGTCATTTGGTCGCGCTGATGCGAAGCGACGCTTTAATTTTTCAGCTCCGTATAATTTATCTCACGTATTGTTTCAACACTGCTTCAAATTTGGGCACCAATTTTTTAATGCCACTGCGACTGGGGTGAATTTCGTCTTGCCAATCGCCGACGCCCAGTGTGCCTGCAGTCGGAATCACAATAAAACGCTGGTCCTGTAGCGGCGCCAGCGTTGCGATGAAACGATCAATCAATATTCGCACCACGGCAAGGTGTAAATCAGCCGGCACTCGCGCAAAATCCAGTCTCGGTTTCACCCACGAGCCGAACCAAAACACGCCCCTGTTGGAGGGAATGGCATAGTCATATTGATGCGTAACTATCGGCACACCAGGACGATAATAGTCACGCAATGTTTTAAGTTCGCGATAAGCGTCGCTGATGCGTGAATACAACGCATCAGTCTCAGCCGCACGAAAACAGGAAGCCGCAGACGTTTTGCCGCTACATTCCGGTTCCAGTATATCCAGCAGATTGCCGATGAAATCATTGCCGCCCCCAGAAAATAATATGACGCGAATAGTGGCGTAGCCGCGCATATTGTCGATCAATCGCTTGCGGCTGCGGCCTTGCAGGATATTTACAACCCGGTCACCGTTTTCAGCCGTATTGAAAATAGTTTTACCGCCAAAAAATATATTATCGATTTCGTTAATCAAATTCCCTGCCGGCAATAATGGGTATGAAAACCACGAATCCCCCTCGCAAAAAATATCGGGGAAACGATTTTCTGCGGTCATCATTCCTTCATCGCTAAGATAATAAATAGTCATTTCACATCCTCACTTTCGACATGTTAAATTTTCTGTGGTGGTAGTTGGCTGCGCAATCATCTTAATCAGATCCTGATTTTCTGAGCTGCATATTCCATCTTTTAATTTTTTCAGCGTATCCTGTGACATAACCCAGCCCAAGGGCGCCGATGCTTCTTCGGCAGAAGGACGCAATACGAAATAAGTTTTGGCTTGCGTCTCGTGGGCTGCCGCCGCTTTTAATATCTCCAAGGAAAATTCGCCGCGCGCATTGCGCGCCTGGAACAATGCCTGCAATGGGTGCCAAAACTCCCCCAGAAAATCTGCCCCAATATATTTTTTATCTTTTTCTGCTTCATTGCGCAGCACCAGCACGACTGGATAAGCATTGAGTTGCCGGCTCGAAATGACCTTTTGCAGCACGCGCAAAATATCAGTGGCAGTAATTGCGCCGGTGTTATCGTGGTAGCCGCCATCAACAATATGAATATTTTTGTCTTTCGATGTCAAGCGCGCCGCAGGGCTGAGTAGCGTAAAGCGCGTAGAAAAATTTACCGCCGTCGATAATCGCGAATGTTGATTTTGCACCTCATTGTCCATGCCATCGATTGCACCTTTGAATTCAGTCTCGCCAGCGCGCAAGTTGCTCATGATGAAACGCTCACCGGTTTCTACTACGGTTCCGTTTAAAAATAATGCAGGAACCATAAACGGCTGCGACCACAAAGATAAAAAATCAGTAGAAAATTGCTTGTTACCCATTTCTTTCTCCCATGCGTATTCCCACGAGAATTCCAGCGCACGTGCGCGATCAAAACTATTGATCGCCACAGGCAATAAGCGCTGCATTTGATCCGGATAGAATGAATACGCCAGTATCGGTGCTAAAAAATCGCGCACGAGAATTTTTTCAACACAGGTGGAAAAACCGTAGCCGCCAGTCTGAGTGACTGCACAGCGCGGCGTTTTTTCATTCAGCAGTGCGGCATAAACCGCAGCGCCTAACGCGCCGCCAGAAACGCCACTGATGGCATAAACATGCTCGCTGAATACCGGATTGGCGTCATGCAATTGTGCCAGTATCGCGGCTGTCCAATACGCGGCGCGAATGCCACCGCCCTCAGCGGCAACAATGTAAACCGGATAAGGCGCGGAGCCCGGCGCGGTTTTTTGTTTGGCTTTCAGCCATGCGCTGAAGTGCTCGGCGACGTTTTGACAACGTGGATTGTTTTTTCCTTCGCTGCAATCTTGCTCAGGCTTGTCGGCAAGCTGGCGTGGCGCGTGGTTGTCGTTAAACGGGCTGAAAAAAACTATCAGCAAAGCCGGTAGCAAAGCCATTGATGGCCATGCATAAATTTTAGGCAACAACACCAAAACAAAACTGCCGAAAATAGTCCATGACGTGAGCGCGAACAACGCAATCGCCTGCGCGCCAACAATCTGCGCCGACTCCACCGGGCGCCACACAAATAGCGCAAACAAAACGAACGACAGTGCGATGGATAAATAGATGAGCTTGGTGGTGTGCGGGTGCAGCCGCTCAATCTGGTGTGTCGCGCTGCCGGCAAAATTGGCCAATCTGTCACGGCGCATAACTGAGCAAACGACAAACAGCAAGGTGATGATTAAATAAATAATGGCCCAACTATTCTGGGCAGCCTTGTAAAAACCGCAAGCCACCGCGAATAAAGCCACTGCGCCATAGACGCGCGGCAACCAGATGCGCAGCAAAAGTTGGAACGCCGTATCTGGCACTGCGTTGGGCACACGCCGCGAAGCCAGCACGCGCGCACAATACCAGGCGGCAAGCGCCCACGAGAGCGATGCCATAACAAAAAATAATTGATTCAACCGAAAATACTGCGGTAAGAAAACACGATGCGATTGATCAGCCAGCGCGCGCAACAAATCCACGCCCTGCGGCAACCAGACCAAGGACGCGCAGCCAATCAGCACAAACAGCGCGCTGAAAAATGTCAGCTTCAACATATACCAACTGTCTGCTATCCAACCTGCAAGTGCTTTAACAGCGGCGAGAAGTGATTGCGACATTGTTGGTCTGCTTATATATTTTGCTTGAATTCAGTGTAGGACAGAACCGGAATACTTGTCTTTGATCACCCTTTAATATTTATAACATATTGATTATATTCAATTATTTTATACGTTTATTTAAAAATAAAAAAACAATCGGCAAGCTATAGATGTAAAAAAAGCAGCCAGGGCTGCTTTTTTTACTCATCAAAAACGAAAACTAATTACGCAGGTTGTTCCGCTTCCGGCTCAAGCAGCGCCTTCATCGACAAACGCAGGCGGCCTTTTTCGTCGGCTTCCAATACTTTTACTTTTACTACCTGGCCTTCTTTAAGTTTGTCGGAGACGTTGGCGACGCGCTCGTTGGCGATTTGCGAAATGTGCAGCAAGCCATCGCGGCCCGGCAGCACGGAAACAATCGCGCCGAAATCCAGCAGCTTCAACACGGTGCCTTCATACACTTTGCCCACTTCGACATTGGCGGTGATTTCTTCGATGCGTTTTTTCGCCAGCGCGCCGGCTTCGGCGGAGAGGCAGGCGATGTTGACGGTACCGTCGTCGGTGATATCGATGGTGGTGCCGGTTTCTTCAGTCAACGCACGAATGACTGCGCCGCCTTTGCCGATCACATCGCGGATTTTTTCCGGATTGATTTTGATGGTGATAATGCGTGGCGCGAAGGTGGAGAGTTCGCCGCGTGGCGCGTTCATCGAGGTCTTCATCAGGCCGAGAATATGCATACGGCCTTCTTTGGCTTGATCCAGCGCGGCCTTCATGATTTCTTTGGTGATACCGGTAATCTTGATATCCATTTGCAGCGCGGTGACGCCCGCTTCGGTGCCGGCCACTTTGAAATCCATGTCGCCGAGGTGATCTTCGTCGCCGAGGATATCGGAAAGGATAACGACATTGTCACCTTCCTTAATAAGACCCATGGCAATACCCGACACCGGACTTTTCAGGGGAACCCCGGCATCCATCATAGCCATGCTGCCGCCACAGACGGTGGCCATGGAAGAAGAGCCATTCGATTCGAGAACTTCCGACACGACCCGGATTGAATAAGGGAAATCTTCCTCAGCCGGAAGAACAGCCTCAAGTCCACGGGTCGCCAAGTTGCCGTGACCGATATCCCGACGCGATGGTCCGC
>JAYTVC010000080.1:0-12524 GCA_043744215.1 Pseudomonadota bacterium | reverse complement strand
TTTAATCGGTGCCGTTTGCGGGAGCGGCCACCGGGGCATCGTAATAGTTTTGTAATGCAGCCACACCGGGCACCGTTCCCGCCCCTGCACTGCGTGTCTCGAGGAGCGGCGCCCCCCGGCGGCTAGTCACTTTTTTGCTTCGCCAAAAAAGTAACCAACGAAAGGCGACACCTGCTGCGCTGTTTTTTTGTTGTCGCCGAAATTGCACTGGGCAAGCGGGCGGTCGAGCAAAACTCGCCTTCATCTCAAAGCTGAATCAAAGCATGGCTCAAACATTGCTCGCCGACTGCCCCCGCTTACCCAGCGCAATTTCGTTGGCGCAGAGGGGGAGGCAGAGGCAAAAGCCATTCAAAGGCCGAATCAAAAGTAAAATAAAAAATAAAAACCAAAGAAAGTGTTGTTGAAAAGCATTTCTATTATTTGTGATGGGCACGCTATCGCTTTGCCCATCCTACTTTCTACTTTCTCTGTTCTATTTTTATCCGCACGCTGCCTAAATAATCCGTTCGCCCTGAGCCGCGTCGAAGGGTGAACGGAAATGGACTTGGTGAGATCAACCCAAGCTTTAAAAGCTTGAAGCTTCAGAAATTTTTAGCTTGCGCGTTCTTTAATACATTGCCCCTGCAAGTCGAATTTCTGCGCCGCTATCGCAGCGGCGACGCCGACGAAGCGGTAAAGCGCGCGATACATCTCACCATCAATGGTGTCGCGGCTGGGTTGCGGGATAGTGGGTAGTGCTCGCTACCACGCCACCGCAAAAAACTGCCACCCCAACATTAACGCCAGCACCGCGCCAATAAACAGCAGGCGCCGGTTCTGGCGTTTTTGTTCCGCCATCAAATGCGTGAAGGCCGCTTCGAAATCGGCAGTGGGATTTTGCGTCAGCGATTGGTGCAGCAGGCGCGGCAATTGCGGCAGCAGCGCGCTCCACTTAGGTGCTTCGTCTCTCAAGTTACGCAGAATGCCGCGCGCGCCCACTTGCTCGCTCATCCAGCGTTCGAGATAGGGCTTGGCGGTTTTCCATAAATCCAGATTGTCATCCAGTTGCCGACCGAGGCCTTCAACGTTGAGCAAGGTTTTTTGCAGCAACACCAGTTGTGGCTGGATTTCCATATTGAAACGGCGCGATGTCTGGAACAGGCGCAGCAAAATTTTGCCGAAAGAAATATCTTTCAGCGGCTTGTCGAATATCGGTTCGCACACGGCACGGATCGCGTTTTCAAATTCATCGACGCGCGTATCTTTCGGCACCCAACCCGCTTCGATGTGGGCCATGGCCACGCGTTTGTAATCGCGGCGGAAAAACGCGATGAAGTTTTGCGCCAGATAATTTTTATCGACTTCGGTGAGCGAACCGACGATGCCGAAATCCAAACCGATGTAGCGGCCATCGTCGGCCACATAAATATTGCCCGGATGCATATCGGCGTGAAAAAATCCGTCGCGGAAAACCTGGGTAAAAAATATCTCTACGCCGTCGCGCGCGAGTTTGGGAATGTCGATGCCTTTGCGTTTCAATTCCTCGATGTGGCTCACCGGTGTGCCGTGCATGCGCTCCATCACCATCACTTCGGTGTGGCAGTAGTCCCAAAACACTTCGGGCATGAGCAATAATTTTTGATCAGCGAAATTGCGCCGCAATTGGCTACAGTTGGAGGCTTCGCGGATCAAATCCAATTCATCGTGAATATATTTATCAAACTCTGCCACTACTTCACGCGGCTTGAGGCGTTTGCCGTCTTCAAACAAACGCTCCATCAATCCGGCGACCACATCGAGCAAAGCCAGATCTTTGCTGATCACCTTCACAATGCCGGGCCGCAAAATTTTTACCGCTGCCTCGCGGCCATCGCGCAGCACGGCGAAATGCACTTGCGCCACGGACGCGCTGGCTTCTGGTAACTCATTGAATTCATTGAATATTTCGTTAACCGGTTTGCCATACACGCGCTGCAATTCCTGCATCACCAGTTCGGAAGAAAATGGCGGTACCTGATCCTGCAATTTGGCCAACTCATCGGCGATGTCGGTGGGCAACAAATCGCGGCGGGTGGATAATACTTGGCCGAATTTGACAAACACTGGCCCGAGATTTTCCAGCGCGAGACGCAAACGCTCGCCGCGCGGCTTATCGAGTTTGCGCCAGAATAATAAAAATCGCACCAGCCCCCGCAACGTGCGCGCGCGCGCGTGGGCAAGCAGGAATTCGTCAAGGCCGAAACGGAGAATGACCCGGATTATTTTTATCAGACGGAGAAATTTCATGGCGCTATTGTAACCGGCAAGGGTGTTGATGGCCTAGCGATGCGAATGGTTGTCGAGATGATTGTCGAGGTTGTCGTTCCCGTTTTCACGGCAATGACCACGCTAATTTAAAGCGCCGAAATAAAATAACCCGCAGGTGCTGCGCCCGTCGACGTATGAACGGAGTGATGATTACATAGTAAAAAGGAATAACAGCGGGCATAAGAAACACTAACGGCGAGCCGTCCATCTTTCGACGGGCTCAGGGCGAACGGAGTATTAGTTATGCCATCAATGGGCAATCAGTTTTTCTATGCGCTTTTCCAGCCGCTCGACATCGTCGCGTAGCGCATCGACTTGTTGGGTAAATTCGCCCACGCGGTTTGATTTGGCAACCAGCGGTTTTTCTTCGGTGAAATATTCCTTGAAATTCTGCGCAATGTTTTCGCCGGATTGTTTGGCCCAGGCGCCCATATCTTTTGCCGTGCCCATGACACGATGGGCCGCCACATCGCCGACCACTTTGCTCAAGTCTTCTTCCGCATCCCATTTCAAATGGCGCACCAGATAGGCGATAGCTTGCGCGAAATCGGTATCGCCGCTGATTTTTACATCCTTGAATGCGGCTTCATCGCCCGTCAGTAAGCGCGGCAACAGCGAAGGCGCAATGCGCATTTCCGTTTCCGCCAAGACATCTCGCGCGGCTGCTTTTACGCTGCCGTCAGATTCGACGGTGTAACGATAGGTTGCGGGAAATACATCAAACGCCGCAGTCTTGCCGGCGTGGGGCTTAAGTTTTTCCTGCGCCCAGGGTGCTGAGCGCAGGAGGTGGTTGAGAGGATGGGTGAAGAGTTGGCTGAGCATCAATGCATCTGCTGAATACCCGAAATCTGCCAAGTGCTTTTTGCATCTTTCAAATTCTTTTGCACATGCCACACTTCATCAAGCGGCTCAGGCAATGCGCCCACTGCTTCACGAATCATGCCGCTGTAACGCACGCTGGCAATGGCGAAATCGTTTTCGGTCACGACTTCAATTACCTCCGCATTCAATGTCACCACTTCGGTTTTTTGCGGGGTGTTGCCGCGCTCTTGAATTTGCATCGAGAGTTCCGCATACATTTCCGGCGTGGTGAATTCGCGGATGTCGTTCAAATCTTTTGCATCGTTAGCGGCCTGCAAACGGATGAACGCCGTTTTTGCCTGACGCTCAAAAGGCTCGACATCAAAACCGGCAGGAATGTTGCGCGTAGAGTTTGCGCTTTCAACGGGGTTGGTTGGTAATGGCGCGCCGCCAAAATTAACCGGCTTATCGCCCGATGGCTGCAATACAGGCGCGCCCGCGCCCGCATATTGCATCGGGCCCGTTGTGGCGGCCTTGCGCGAAACAAAGAATTTATACGCCAAATAGAGTGCGCCGCCGATCAGCAGAATATTCAGCAATCCGCCCAAGCCCGCCATATTGCCGCCAAACATCGAACCTAGCAGCGCGCCCATGCCAAAGCCCGCAATCATGCCGCCCCACTTTTGCATAAAGCTCGGCTTCGCGACAGGCGCGGCCGGCATGCCCGGCGTGGTTGCCGCTTGCGCGGGCGCGGGTGCCGCTTGCGCGGGCGATTTCGGCGCTTGTTGTTGCATCGTGGGTGATGAACGCTGTTTGCCACTATTGCCGCCGCCGCCCAAACGTTTCGCTTCGGCAGAGCCGACCGTCAAGCCGAATGTTATAAACACAACCGCCATCAGTGAGAATAATTTTTTCATTGCGCGCTCCTAAGTTAAATGCCGATGCTGAAATCTACAGTAAAAATATTCAATGAGACAGCAGCTTAAGTTATACCAGCCAGATTGTCGCAGAATAATCATAAGTATTTGATTATAAACAATAATTTTTATGTCTGGAGAAGGAGCAGAGCCTGATTTTCAATCCTCGCCGCCCCATTGCTTATCAGATGGCCCACGTTTATCGCAACAGATATGAAAGCCACTCTGTGATCATGCGATCGCCGCGCATGACCATCGTTCGTAAGTCCAATGATCGCCAATTTTGAGTTCGGGCGTGGCAACGCCGACACTTGGCGCGGCCACACATCCGCTCAGCACCAGCAATGCAATCGCGATCAACGGAAATCGTGCGGCCGTTTTGAAGAATTGATTAAACATGCAGTGTTCGACACGCATCGCGGAACAAAGTTTTGCTGTGCGTGCGCACGACGAAATTTCCACCTATCCCACATCGTCGGCCCATCAATGCGGGCAGGGGGCATCAACCCAGTTTATAACCTTTATGCGCCGCCACCACGCCGCCCGTCATATTGAAATAGTCCACGCGCTGCAAACCGGCATCAACCATCATTTGTTTCAATTCTTCCTGCCCCGGATGCATACGAATCGATTCAGCAAGATATTGATAACTGTCGGCATCTTTGGCGATGAGCTTGCCCATCAGCGGTAAAAGCTTGAATGAATATAAGTCATACATCGGCGCGAGGGGCTTCGCCACTTTGGAAAATTCGAGTACCAATAGGCGACCGCCAGGGCGCAACACGCGGGTCATTTCGCTGAGGGCTTTGTCTTTGTGCGTCATGTTGCGCAGACCGAAGGCGACACTGACGCAATCAAAATACGCAGTGGGGAAAGGCAGTTTTTCCGCGTCGCATAAGGCGAAGGGCAGAATGATACCTTCGTTCAACAAGCGGTCGCGGCCCACGCGCAGCATTGCGTCGTTGATATCGGTCATCCACACTTGGCCCGTCGCGCCGACTTTTTTGGCGAACAGTTTTGACAGATCGCCGCTGCCCGCCGCTACATCGAGCACGCGCTCGCCCGTTTTCACGCCCGAGAGTTCGATGGCAAAACGCTTCCAGATGCGATGCAAGCCACCGGACATGAGATCGTTCATCACGTCGTAACTCGGTGCGACGGAGCGGAACACATCGCCAACTTTTTTGACTTTTTCGGATTCATCGACTTGCTTGAAACCGAAGTGAGTGGATTTGTTCAAGGTCTATGTCTCCCGTGAAGCACCCGCTGCGTCCAACCGCGCCAGATACGCCTGCCACAATTGATCGTATTGTTGGCCAAAGTCGTAGAGCAAATCCCAGGAATAAATGCCCGTGTCGTGGCCGTCGGAGAAACGGAATTTCACCGCGTAACTGCCGACAGGTTCGATCTCGACAATGCCGACGTTTTTTTTGCCCGTCTGCAACACTTCCTGCCCCGGCCCGTGGCCGCGCACTTCGGCAGAGGGCGAGTGCACGCGCAAAAATTCGCAACTCAATGTGAAATGGCTGCCGTCGGCATAACCCAATTCGAGTTCGCGTGATTGCTGGTGTAATTTGATTTCGGTGGGAATGAGCGTGTCTTTGGTGAGGCCGGCCATAATGTCCTTAAAAATAAATTTAACGCTGCAAGGTGAAACCTGAGAGTCGGTGGTTGTCGTTATAAGATCCTTCGTTACACTCAGGATGACATCTGGTAACACTCAGGATAACGTTACGCCTCATTTTACTCTGCGCCGCGACAAACATAAACCTGCGTCATTTCGGGTTAAAATATGTTTTGTTGATTTCTGAAAGTGTTTTTCATGATTGGATTTTTGATTGTGGCCCACGGCGCGTTTGGCGAGGCGCTGATTCACAGCGCCAGCCATGTAATGGGCAGCCGGCCACTTTATTTGCGCCAGTTAGGCATCACCGTACACGACGACCCCGAGGCGATTCTGCCGCAGGCAAAAGACTTATTGCGCTTCGTCGATCAAGGTGATGGCGTCATTATTTTCACCGACATTTGCGGAGCAACGCCTTGCAACATCGCCGGTAAATTATTAGTGCCGGGTAAAGTGGAAGGTATCACCGGCGTGTCGTTGCCGATGCTCATTCGCGCGCTGACCTATCGCAACCAGCCATTGAATGAAGTCGTTTCAAAAGCCATGTCGGGCGGCAACGAGGGCATCATCCCTGTGCCGAAGCCATAATTATAACTATTTGATTATAAACAATAAAATGCTTAAAAAAGAAATTGAAATTGTCAACAAATTGGGTTTGCATGCGCGCGCTTCGGCTAAGCTTACGCAACTGGCGGCGCAATTCAAATGCGATGTGAATCTGATTCGCAATGGCCGCAAAGTCAACGCGAAAAGCATCATGGGTGTGATGATGCTGGCGGCCAGCAAAGGTGCGAAAGTTGAAATCGAAACCCACGGCGATGATGAACAAGCAGCAATCGATGCGATGACAAAACTAATCCACGACAAATTCGGCGAAGGGGAATAATGAGTTTTACCATGCACGGCATCGGCGTTTCCGGCGGCATCGCCATCGGTTACGCCCATTTGATTTCGCATACTTCGCTCGAAGTGGCGCACTACTCCGTGCCGCCGGAATATATCGACACCGAAATCGCCCGCTTCAACCGCGCGGTGGAGGTGGTGCGCTCGGAGCTCGAAGGCCTGCAACTCAATGTGCCCGCCACTGCGCCCGCTGAATTCGGCGCGTTTCTCAATTTGCATTTGATGATTTTGAACGACACGACCCTGTCTGCATCGCCGCGCAAACTCATCGCCGAGCAGCAATGCAACGCCGAGTGGGCACTCAAATTGCAAATGGATGACTTGCTCGAACAGTTTGAAGAAATTGAAGACAGTTATCTACGCGAGCGCAAAGCCGACGTAACGCAAGTAGTCGAGCGCGTGTTCAAGGCGCTGATGGGACAGCCGGTGGAAATGCCGCAAGACCCCATGCATAACGGCGAAAGTATTCTGGTCGCGCGGGATCTGTCGCCAGCGGATGTGATTTTGTTTAAGGAACACAGCTTCGCCGCCTTCATTACCGACCTCGGCGGCGCGACTTCACACACGGCGATTCTTGCCCGCAGTTTAAATATTCCTTCGGTGTTGGCCCTGCATCACGCGCGCGAATTTATCCGCGAAGGCGAAATGCTCATCATCGACGGCACGCAGGGCGTGGTGATCGTCAATCCCGACAAGCTCGTGCTGGCCGAATACAAATTGCGCCAGCACCAATACGCGCTGGAAAAACAAAAACTTCAGCGCATTAAATCTACGCCGGCCGTCACCCTTGATGGCGAAACCATTCATTTGTTTGCCAATATCGAATTGCCCGACGACGTGCAACAGGCGAAAGACGCCGGCGCAACAGGCATCGGATTATTCCGCAGCGAATTTTTATTTCTCGGCCGCAACACCTTGCCCGACGAAGAAGAGCAATTTGAAGGTTATCGCAAAGTGGCCGAGGCCATGCGCGGCAAACAGGTGACGATACGCACGCTGGATATCGGTGCGGACAAAAGCCTCAACAATGCACCCCAATTGGCCATCAATCCCGCGCTCGGTTTGCGCGCGATTCG
Organism: Pseudomonadota bacterium; assembly: GCA_043744215.1. Lineage (GTDB taxonomy): Bacteria > Pseudomonadota > Gammaproteobacteria > Burkholderiales > JBEEJL01 > JBEEJL01. The sequence goes on along the minus strand of JAYTVC010000080.1, from coordinate 4,917 downwards.
CTATTGCCTCGCCGAACCGCACATGTTCAACTTGCAGTTGCGCGCTATATTGCGCGCGTCGCACTACGGCAAAATTAACCTGCTGATCCCCATGTTGAGCTCGCTGCCCGAAATCAACCAGACCCTGCAAGCGATCGACATCGCCAAACAACAGCTCGACGACGAAAAAATTCCCTATGACCGCAACATCAAAATCGGCAGCATGATCGAAATCCCCGCCGCCGCCATCGCACTCGGCGCATTCATCAAAAAATTGGACTTTCTTTCCATCGGCACCAATGATTTGATCCAATACACACTCGCCATCGACCGCGCCGATGATGCCGTCGCCCACCTGTACGACCCGCTGCACCCCGCCGTGTTGCAACTCATCAGCCATGTGATCAAAACCGCCAATAAAGTCGGCGTGCCTGTCGCCGTCTGTGGCGAAATGGCGGGAGAAGTCGATCTCACCCGCTTGTTGCTGGGTCTTGGCCTGCGCGAATTCTCCATGCACTCCGCCAATTTACTGGCAGTCAAACAACGCGTGCTGAAAACCAGCTTCGCCGATGTTTCCGCTCTCGCGCAACGCATTGTGAATACGGATGACCCGGATAAACAGCGGGCGTTGCTGGAAAAATTGAACGCTTGAGGCAGTTGCGCTTTACGCCTTCCCGCTGTAGAGTTCGTCCATCAGTTTCAGCGCCGATTTGAGTTTCAGCTTGCGGGCGCATTATAAATACGGCTAAAGCGAGGGAAACCCGATTTAGCCGCCTTTAATTTCAAGGATGAGCAATCGGGTTTTTTGTTGTGTAAATTTTATGGCGAATGATTTAACCACTACTACTTCTTCTGTTGGTGTCGTGCAGGCACAGCGTGCGCACTTCGCGCAGCCGCTCGCGCTCGCAGGCAGCAGCATGCTGGAATCTTTCGACCTCGCCTACGAAACCTACGGCGTGTTGAACGCCGCGAAATCGAACGCGATTCTCGTTTGCCACGCACTCAACGCGTCGCATCACGTCGCGGGCGTGTACGCGGACGATCCGAAAAACATCGGCTGGTGGGACAACATCATCGGACCCGGCAAACCTGTCGATACGAATAAATTTTTTGTCATCGGTGTGAATAATCTCGGTAGTTGTTTCGGCTCTACCGGGCCGGCGAGCATCAACGCGAAAACCAACCAGCCCTACGGCGCGAGTTTTCCTGTGGTGACGGTGCAGGATTGGGTAGCGGCGCAGGCACGTCTCGCGGATTTTCTCGGCATCAAAAAATTTGCCGCTGTGATGGGCGGCAGCCTGGGCGGTATGCAGGCATTGCAATGGACGATTCAATTTCCCGACCGTGTGAGCCACGCGTTGGTCATCGCCGCTGCGCCGAAACTCTCGGCGCAGAACATCGCATTCAACGAAGTGGCGCGGCAGGCCATCACCACCGACCCGGATTTTCATGGCGGCGATTATTACGCCCACGGTGTGATACCCAAGCGCGGCTTGCGCCTCGCGCGCATGATTGGCCACATCACTTATTTGTCCGACGATGCGATGATGGAAAAATTCGGTCGCGCATTGCGCAACGGCAAACTCAATTACAGCTTCGATGTGGATTTTGAAGTGGAATCGTATTTGCGTTATCAGGGCGACAAGTTCGCGGAATATTTCGATGCCAATACTTATTTGCGCATCACCAAGGCGCTGGATTATTTTGATCCGGCGCTGGAATTCAACGGCGATCTGGCCGCCGCGCTGGCGCACGTGAAGGCGGATTTTTTTGTCGCCTCGTTTACATCCGACTGGCGTTTTTCGCCCGCGCGCTCCAAAGAAATTGTGCAGGCCTTGCTACATAACAAACGCAATGTGAGTTATGCCGAAATCGACGCGCCCCATGGCCACGATGCTTTCCTGATGAACGATGCGCACTATCACAACATGGTGGGTGCGTACCTAGACGCCGCGCATCACACATTAGAAAATAGCGTAACTATTTGATTATTATGAATAATTTAAGAGCCGATTATCTCGCCATCGCCGATTGGGTGCCCTCGCAATCGCGCGTGCTCGATCTGGGTTGCGGCGATGGCACCTTATTAAAATTGCTCGCAGAAAAGCGCAACGCGGCAGGTTACGGCGTCGAGATCGACGACGCCAACGTGCTCGCGTGTTTGCGCAACAACGTCAACGTCATCCAGATGAATCTCGAAACCGGTCTCGCCGGTTTTGAAGCGCAAACGTTTGATTACGTCATTCTCTCGCTCACGCTGCAAGCGGTGCGCCACACCGAACTCATGCTGCGCGAAATGGTGCGCGTGGGCAAACAGGGCATCGTGACGTTTCCCAACTTCGGTTACTGGCATCATCGCTGGCAAATCGCGCGCGGCCGCATGCCCGTCTCCGACGATTTGCCCTACCAGTGGTTTGATACGCCGAACATTCATCTCTGCACGCTGGCGGATTTTGAAGACCTGTGTGTGAAATGCGGCATCCGCGTGTTAGAACGTTTGGTGTTGAGCGAGGGTAAGCAAGTCAACGTGCTGCCGAATCTGCGCGGGCAGTTGGCGGTGTATCGGTTTGAGGCGGTTGGCAAATAAAGTGATTGCCTGAAACAAATCAGTTACTCATTGCACCTTCAATTTGTAGATAACACAAATTATTAAGGACAAGCCTGCCGGGCTAGGAGATCAACGGCGTTGCTGCCATTGGGGTCGGTGATGATGGTGATGAAGTTGGGCAGTGGCTGGGTGTCCACTACCAGGGCTTGGTTGAGGGTGAGCTTGAAGATTTTTCCCTTGAGTGGTTGAATTTTTTCATTTTTTCCTGGCGGGTGACGCTGCGCTCATCCGCCTACGCAGGCTAAATTTTTAACGCGCACCGAATCCTTTTTTTTGAGTGCTGATAAGCGTTGGCGCCCTTCCTTCGCTTGACGCTCCTTCTATCCCTAATAATCCACGTTTAACGGAATAAAGAAATTTGACGGTGACATTCTTTTGCATACTTTCAATAAGGTATGCCCTACTAAGCGTGCCTAGCAGCTTTTTCTCAAAATACCGGGTAACTTCGTAATGCTGGCCGGCATAATCCCATGCCTTTTTATTTTTTATATCTCTTGGAACGGCAAAATTTAACACCTCACTGGTAAAACAAATATAAGGATCGGATTTCCTACAAAAGCTTACCGGTTCGACAACATCAATAACGCCAATGCCTGGCGTTGCGGGATTGGTATCGATCCAAAGGCCGCCCTCCATATGGCCGGTTAAAGTCGTGTATTCATAAGACTCTGAATTCGCGTCTTTTGACCAGATGAGAACTAAAAAAATAATGAACCCAAAAAAGTTGCATCGCATATTTAGTCCTCACAGCCGCACTGTTTAGCAAAAGTATCGGCATCATCCTCAATAGCGCTATCGCGCGAAGAATGAATCCCATAACCCGATCTGGTCAATGCCCGATTTTCTGACATTAAATGTCTGAACTCGTGTGCAAAAACAAAATCTGCTCCAGGTTCATCGATTCCTTGATAGAAAAAACCAAAATAAAATTTTGTTATTTGGGTTCCGTATTCAGTTTTTGCATAAAAATCACGCTTTCTTTTCATTACGTTATCAATATTTGGATCGACATATACACGCCAATTGTCGAAAATGTCCTGAAGGCGTGCCTTATCCTTCACGCATTTCCGATTTATTTTTTGCTGAAAAGTGTCTGCCAATGAATTTAACATTTGCCGGTACTTCGCTTCCTTTTTTGCGCGTGCAACCGCGTCACTAAAGGTAGTCGGTTCATATCCGGGTGGGAAAACAATTTCGAACAGACCTGACGGGTCGATAGATTTAATTGGATTTGATCCCACATATGCATAAGTATTAACCCCGCCCTGCAACCCAATCGGATCACTCTCCAAGTATCGCCCCGTCGCTGGGTTATAAGTTCTGAAATAATTGTAATGCAGATTGGTTTCCTGGTCGTAGTATTGCCCCGGGAATCTTAAGTTCATGGTGATCTGGTTGGCTTGGTTCACCACGTTGCTGGTCGCCGTCACTTGTGGCAGGTTGCGGCCGAAGTTGCCGCTGTCCCACTGCCACACAATCCTGCCCGCTGCGTCTTACTTGCCTCGGGGTGTTGAGGTGGTCGGCGTCGATGCTGTAGAGCACTTGGTTCTTGCTCTGTACGATGGCGACCGGCAGGTCGTCGAGCCAGAAGGTTTCTTGAACGAGATTGCCTTTGGCGTCGTATTCGCCCTCTTGCTTGCCGTCGCTGTAGGTGAAGACGGTGTTCGGGTCGGCGACGCCTTGGAGGAGTTTGATCTGGTTGAGGATGCCGGTAACGGCGACGAGGGTCACCGTTACGTTGCTGCTGGCCGGGTCGGTGATGGTGATGAAGTCGGGCAATGGCTGGATGTCCACTGCCAGGGCTTGGTTGAGGCTGAGGTTGAAGATTTTTCCCTTGATCGGCCTGGTGACGCCGAGCATCTCTTGCAGGTCGATGAGGTCTTGCGTATTCACAACGCCGTCGCCATTGCAGTCCGCGCCATAGGTGGTCGCTTTGTTGCCTGCGAGTATCGATCTTAAGCTGGCGATGTCGGCTCTGTTGATGCGGCCGTCGCCATTCACATCACACGGTTGGCCTTGTGGGGTGGGTGGTGGTGGTGGCGGTGGCGGGACGAGCTGGCCGTTGTCTTTGAGCTTGGCCACGCGCTGGCCTAAGCCGTTGATCTGGTAGCGCGTGAGTTTGCCGAGGGTGAAAAAGCCACGTTGTTTGTGCGGGCTAGTGTGGAATAGGCAAGGCAATGGTCAATGAGCCGGAGTTGGTTGAGAAAAATATTTGATCAGCTTATTCACTTTTTATTGCGGCGGATTACGCTTCGTTAATCCGCCCTACGCGGGCTGGGCGTGGGCACGCTCGCGTGCCTACGCTTTGCTTGCTAAAGCATCAATTATTC
>JAYTVC010000079.1:0-47446 GCA_043744215.1 Pseudomonadota bacterium | reverse complement strand
TGGTCCGCTCAAATTTGCCTTTTGCCATGATGTTTTTCCTCGACCCGTAGTGTTGTTAATTAAAATTTCATATTAAAAATTCTGGAGCCCATGACCAGGATTGAACTGGTGACCTCTCCCTTACCAAGGGAGTGCTCTGCCACTGAGCTACATGGGCAGAAAACGATTACTTGTTCGCCATTCTGCGTTGCAAACCGGCTTGCGTACAATTAGTACGCGGCACCGTTGTGCGCCTTGCCTGGCAAACAAGTAATCGTTTTCTGATTACATTCATTGCCAATCCATCATCCTGCCTTGCAAACCAGCTTGCGTACATTTAGTACGCGGCACCGCTTTGCGCCTTGCCTGGCAAACAAGTAATCGTTTTCTGATTACATTTACCATTACTGCTTTGGAGCGGGTGAAGGGAATCGAACCCTCGTCATAAGCTTGGAAGGCTTCAGCTCTACCATTGAGCTACACCCGCGCGTTCCGTACCAATTCAGCCCGCTCTTGCGCTACAAACCGCTACTGCAAAATCTGGTGGAGGGGGAAGGATTCGAACCTTCGAAGGCAGAGCCGTCAGATTTACAGTCTGATCCCTTTGACCGCTCGGGAACCCCTCCGACGAAACCAATAATTATCAATCTTTTAGCCCACTCTGTCAACGCGCGGGGCAAAATTAGACGTGTCTTGAGTAGCTTTGGACAGAATGCGGTGGATGTATTAAAAATTGATTAAAAACAATAAGATACTGTCCTAACGAATATTGCTTCTTTCACGCCGGCGCGAGGCAATATTCAACAAAATGGGAATAATAGGAATAATGGGAAATCAGCACACTGTAAATTTCCTAAATTTCACAGCCGGAATTTTGGTGGGGATGAGTTTAGTTACCAGTTCGCGACGCACGCGACGCAGCCAGATCCCACCCGGCCCAGCCGACGCTTTTGAACTACACCGGCCCGCGTGATGGCGAAGAATTTTCAGCCGCGCATGACGCCTGCGTCCGCAGGCGATCCAAATCTATTCCCGCCTGCAACAAATCCCCCGCTTCGCGCAGGGCTTTTCCGTTATTGGCCACAATGCAGCCTTTGCATGCAAACCATTGCGTCAGCGCCGGCGCCAGCTCGATCATCTGCGGGCTAAAACCACCGACAGCGACAACAAACACATCACGCGGCAGAAGCTGTTCAAGCACGACGTCGATGGCAGGCGTACAAGTCGCCATGCGCGCGTATTTTGCCGCAAGCGACACCGCCGCAGTGCGCCGCGCCGTAATTGTCGCGCTGCGAAAATTAAACGCCGCTCGCCCGTAGCCACGTCAAACACTACCACATCACCTTGAATCACTGGCACCCAATCGGCGCATTCGCGGCGTATTGGTAATGAGCTTGCACATGGCAACCTGTGCCTCGCTGGCCAACATCACAAACAAACTCGCGCCACCAGGTAGCGGCTGCACAATGCGCAGCGGCATCTTCCGCAACAAGCCCGGTTCCGCATGGATATGCAAACGTGTCCACGCTATGAGGCTGTTTACAATGAACCTCTACGACATAGAAAAACGTTACTTTGTGTTCGGTTGATAAATTTATTTATTCAATTAAATCAATAATTTATAAATAAAATCAATTGCGCACTAAATATATACGCATTAATTAATGCGCTGTTGTAAATTACACGGGTTGGGTCAGGTTTATTTGCCTGGTTCCAATTGCGGCGTCAATAAGCTAGGCAGGTTTTGCCCGGTTAGCAACGCGTCGAAACTATAAATCTAACTTTGGAGGTCAAAAAAATGTTCAGAAAATTTGCACTATTAATAAGTTTGATCGCGACAACAGTATTGTCCTCGGCAACTGCGTTTGCCGAAGATTCGCTTTTTCAGCGTCTTGGCGGCACTTACAACATCGCTTTGACGGTCGATCATTTAGTCGAGTTGATTTACGTCAATAAAGGCTTGAACGCCAATCCCGTGCTCGCCAAAATCCATGCAAACACGGATAGTAAAGTCGGCTTCAAGGCGATGCTGACTAATTGGGTGGTGGAAGAAACCGGCGGCCCTAAACTTTATCAAGCCGACTCGTTTGGCCGTGGCAAATCCATGAAGGACAGTCACCCGCACCTCAATATCAGCAATCGCGAGTTCGACATTATCAAATCGCTGGCGCTGTCGACGTTCTACCATTACGACGTCGGCAACCGCGAGATCGACGAACTGATGGACGACCTGGAAACTTATCGTAAGGTTATTGTCACAAGAAAAGGCGAGGCAGAATTTACCTCACGCTTGAAACGGGACGGCGTGAAATATCGCGATAAATAAAAACCCTTATCAAAAAGCCGGCATGCGCCGGCTTTTTTTTGCATGCTGTTAAGCTGCCGCCTTTTTTTCCGTATTCCCGGCCATTGATTCTGCCAGCTCGTGCAACGCATCGCGCAAATGTATAAATTCATCGTTGCTGAGGCCAGTTTGGCACTGTACGCCTTGCTGTATGTGGGCGATTTCATGTTGCAGTTTTTTACCCAGGGCAGTCAGCACGATTTCGACAACGCGTTCATCTTGCAGGCTGCGCGAGCGCGAAATGAAACCGGCCGCTTCTAAACGTTTCAAGATCGGCGTAAGCGTCGCCGAATCAAGATCCAAACGCCGGGCAATATTGCCCACACTGATATTGTCTTTATCCCAAAGCACCAGCAGCACCAAATATTGCGTGTAGGTAATCCCGGCCTGGTCTAGCGCGCCGCGATAGGCGCGCGTGATAGAGTTTGTCGCCGCGTACAGCGCGAAACATAATTGATGCTCGAGTTTCAAGTTATCGAATTTCTTCATAGCGAACTTTCATTTTACTTTCTCCGCAGGACCCTCGTGACGGTGAAATGGACAATAGCGGATTGCGAGAAAACTGGTGGGCCCTGTTGGACTTGAACCAACGACCAAAGGATTATGAGTCCTCTGCTCTAACCAACTGAGCTAAGGGCCCGATATTTTTTTGGCCGCAGAACGCGGCCAAAAAAATATTAAAAATTGAATTAAATCAATAAGTTACGCTTCGTTATCGAGAAAGCTGCGCAGGCGCTCGGAGCGCGTCGGATGACGTAATTTACGCAAAGCCTTGGCTTCGATTTGACGAATGCGCTCGCGCGTCACGTCGAATTGTTTGCCGACTTCTTCCAGCGTGTGATCGGTGTTCATTTCGATGCCGAAGCGCATGCGCAATACTTTCGCTTCGCGCGGCGTGAGCGAATCCAGCACTTCTTTGGTGGCTTCGCGCAGGCTGGCGAAAATGGCCGAGTCTGATGGTGCCAATGTCGCGGAATCCTCGATGAAATCGCCTAAATGCGAGTCGTCATCGTCGCCAATCGGCGTTTCCATGGAGATCGGCTCTTTGGAAATTTTAAGGATTTTGCGGATTTTTTCTTCCGGCATTTCCATTTTTTCGGCCAAGGTTGCCGGGTCGGGCTCTTGCCCGGTTTCCTGCAAAATCTGACGCGAAATGCGATTCATTTTGTTGATGGTTTCGATCATGTGCACGGGAATTCGGATCGTGCGCGCCTGATCGGCGATGGAACGGGTAATCGCCTGACGAATCCACCACGTCGCGTACGTCGAAAATTTGTAGCCGCGACGGTATTCAAATTTGTCTACCGCTTTCATCAGGCCGATGTTGCCCTCTTGAATTAAATCAAGGAATTGCAAACCGCGATTGGTATATTTTTTAGCGATGGAAATCACTAGGCGCAAGTTAGCCTCGATCATTTCACGCTTAGCGCGGCGGGCCTTCGCTTCGCCTGTGCTCAACTGGCGGGAGATTTCTTTCAAATCCTTAATCGGCAAGCCGACATCTTTTTGCAGCGCCAGCAATTTTTCCTGCTGCTCGATGACCGAGTGTTTGTTCCGCGTAAGCGTGACGGCGAAACCTTTGCCGTGGGCGATTTCGTCGTGCACCCATTTCAAATTCACTTCATTGCCGGGAAATGACTTGATGAAATGCGCGCGCGGCATGCCCGATTGGGTGACGCAAACTTCCATGATGTGACGCTCATAACCGCGCACGTTGTCGACCAGTTTGCGCAGACTGTTGCAAAGGGCTTCGACTTGCTTGGCGGAAAAACGGATCCACATCAATTCATTGGAAATTTCTTCCTGCTGATCTTTGTAGGCGCGGCTGCGCGGGCCTTTTTCGGTCAGCACTTTGCGCATTTTTTTGTACAGTTTGCGGATGTGCGCGAAGCGCGCCAACGCGCCCTGTTTCAAAATTTCGAGATTGGCGCTGGCGATGGCGCCGTCTTCATCCTCGTCGATTTCCTCTTCTTCCAGATCTTCTTCTTCATCCGCTGCGAGTTCTTCTTCGATGACTTCTGCTTCGTTCGGGTCAATGAGGCCATCGACCAGTTCGTCGATGCGCATTTCATCGCGCTCGACCATTTCTGCCTTGGCGAGAATTTCTTCAATCGTCGTCGGACAAGACGAGATGGCGTAAATCATGTGCTTCAAGCCGTCTTCGATACGCTTGGCGATTTCGATTTCGCCTTCACGTGTCAGCAAATCGACCGTACCCATTTCGCGCATGTACATGCGCACCGGATCGGTGGTGCGGCCAAAATCGGAATCGACAGTCGATAACGCTGCTTCAGCTTCTTCGACTGCATCTTCATCAGCGACGGGCGGGGTCGCTTCGGTCATGAGCAGCGCTTCGGCGTCGGGCGCTTCGTCATAGACCATAATGCCCATGTCGCCGATCATGCTGATAATGCCTTCGATTTGCTCGGCGTCGAGCATTTCGTCAGGCAAGGAATCGTTGATTTCAGCGTAGGTCAGGTAGCCGCGCTCCTTGCCCATTACGATGAGGTTTTTGAGTTTGAGGCGTTGCGCTTCTACGTCGGGAACGCGCGCTTCCGGTTTTGCTTGAGCCATAAATGAATGTTCCAGTGAAAATTCGCTTTGCGTAAAAGCAAAAGATTTGGAGAAAAGCCGGTAATTATAACAAAATTTTAGACTATTTGGCTGGCGATTTGTTTAAGTGCGCCGATACGGAATGTTTCAATTTGCTTATTTTTGTGGGTAATTCGCCCATTTAGCGATATTTTGTTCGAATTTTAGGCGGGTCGTGCTGCAACCAATTGGTGATAACGGGCTTTTTCAGCGTCACTCCAACCTTCCCGTTCGGATTTTTTCAGCAATCCGTCGATTTCCCGCTTGCGCGCCATGTCGCGCAACTTATTCACGCCGTCATGAAATTCCTGCGATTCGGTTTCTGACATCTCCTCCGACATTTCCATACTTTCCGCCGCCCGTTCCTGCAATATTTGCTCAAACGGGCCGTCGCGAAAATGCTCCATGATGAAAGCCGTTTTTTGCGGCTGCTTTTCGCAAATAATGCGCACCAGTTCTGCAAGCGCTTTGGCGTCGTTTGACACCGGTTCTGCCAATTCGTCGGTAAATGCCTGGGCAAATTGCGGATGATGCAAAACGAATGTCATCAACTTGGCTTCCAAAGACAATTGTTTACGCGCCGCTTTGGCCGGACCGGCGGCGAACGACGGGCGCACAGGCTGCAAATTGAACAACTCGTCAATTTCTTCGCGCTTCACGCCGGTTAATTCGGACAAGCGATTTCGTAGCAATACACTCAAGGTGGGGGCGGTAATCTGCGCAATCAAGGGCTTCGCGTTTTTCAGCAGGCGAGCGCGGCCTTCTTCGGTTTTGAGTTCATCGTTGGCGGTTAATTCGCGGATTAAATAGGTTGAAAGCGACGGCGCATCGTTGAGTAATTTTTCAAACGCATCACGGCCGAATTCCCGCACATAACTATCCGGGTCGTGCTCCTGCGGCAAAAACAAAAAGCTCAAGTTCGCGCCATCGGTTATAAACGGCAAACTCACTTCCAGCGCGCGCCAGGCGGCATTGCGCCCGGCCTTGTCGCCATCGAAGCAAAACACCACGTTTTGCGCGGCACGCAATAATTTCGGAATATGCATCGGCGTGGTCGCCGTGCCCAAAGTCGCAACCGCATACTCGACGCCGTGTTGCGCGAGGGCGACGACATCCATGTAACCTTCCACCACCATCACGCGGCCTTTTTCGCGGATGGCTTTGCGCGCTTGATACAAACCGTACAACTCGCGGCCCTTGTCGAACACGGGCGTCTCGGGCGAGTTCAAATACTTCGGCTCGCCCGCGCCCATCACGCGGCCGCCGAAACCGATCACATTGCCTTTGACATTGATGATGGGAAACATCACGCGATCGCGGAAGCGGTCGTAATGGCGGCCTTCATCGTTTTTAATCACCAGGCCAGCGTCGATCAAAATTTTTGACGGGTAATCGGGAAATACTTTGTCGAGATTTTGCCAACCCGCCGGCGCATAGCCGATGCCGAAACGCGCCGCAATTTCGCCGGATAATCCGCGCTGTTTCAAATACGCAATCGCATCCGGCGCTTTTTTTAATTCGTCGCGGTAAAACTGCATGGCTTTGTAGAGCGCGCCATATAAAGGATTGACGCCGTCGGCAGATTCGCCGTATTCGCCTGCCGGATGTTCGCTCTCGCCGCGATTGGCCAGTTGCCGAGGTTGTTGCGGCGGCATTTGCATGCCCACGCTGTCGGACAATTCTTTCACCACTTCGATGAAGCCCATGCCGGCGTATTCCATCAAAAACGTAATCGCCGTGCCGTGGGCGCCACAACCGAAGCAGTGATAAAACTGTTTGGTTTGGCTCACATTAAATGACGGCGATTTTTCGTTATGAAACGGACAACAGGCTTTGAGATTCGAGCCGGCTTTTTTTAGCGGCACATAGCGTTCAACCACATCGACGATATCGACGCGGTCGAGCAGAGTTTGCAGATAGTCTTGAGGAATCATCGGGATTGAATAAGTGTAACGTGACCCCAAGGCTTTTGGAAAGGTGACGCGATATAAATATAACTAATTGATTATATTCAATATTTTTAACTTAATTTCGCCTTAATCAAGCCCGACACTTTGGCCATATCAGCACGACCCGCGAGAATCGGCTTCAGTGCCGCCATCACTTTGCCCATGTCTTTCATGCCCGCTGCGCCGGAAGATTGAATGGCCTCGTCAATCGCTGCGCTTACCTCCGACTCGCTCATCGCCTGCGGCATATAGGCTTCGAGAATGCCAACTTCGAATTTTTCTTTATCGGCCAAATCTTTTCGCGCGGCCGCTTCAAATTGCGAAATGGAATCGCGCCGTTGCTTTAACATTTTTTCGATAATCGACATCACGTCGGCGTCCGTCAGCGTGACGCGCTCATCCACTTCTTTTTGTTTCAGCGCGGCCAGCAATAAACGAATCGCATTCAGGCGCTCGGTTTCCTTCGCGCGCATGGCGGATTTCATATCTTCGGTGATTTGATCGCGCAGGTTCATGGTGTAATCCTTGATTTCAAAACCCATAAATGCAAAAGCCGAATCTGGCGGGTAAATATCCGCACCGATTCGGCCAAAGCGTAAAAGAAATGTGCTTAGTAAAGTTTGGGCGGCAACATCTGGCTGCGCAGGCGCTTGTAGCGGCGCTTTACGGCAGCGGCCATTTTACGTTTGCGCTCGGCGGTGGGCTTTTCGTAAAACTCACGGGCGCGCAGCTCGGTCAGCAGACCGGTTTTTTCCACGGCGCGCTTAAAGCGGCGCAGGGCAACGTCAAACGGCTCATTTTCTTTTAGGCGAACACTCGGCATACATACTCCAAAAAGTTTGGTGGAACAAAGGCAGTGATTCAAATTGCGTAACGCGCTAGTATAGCAGCCTTGGCAAATTATGTAAAAGGCCGCTTTTGGCTACCGTCATTCTGCGAGCAAAGGCCGAAGGATCTGCTTTTGACCTGCCGCGCGTCAAAAGCTGATCCTTCGCTGCGCTCAGGATGACGGGGTTAATGAGTCTATTTAATCATCATGTTAATACTGGGCATCGAATCCTCCTGCGACGAAACCGGCCTCGCGCTTTACGACAGCGAGCAAGGCTTGCTCAGCCATGCCTTATATTCGCAAGTGGCGATGCATGCGGAATACGGTGGCGTCGTGCCCGAACTGGCGTCGCGCGATCACATTCGCCGCGTGCTGCCGCTGACACAAAAAGTGCTCACGGACGCCCATAAAAAACTCAATGAAATCAATATGATAGCCTTCACCCAAGGGCCGGGGCTTTCCGGCGCCTTACTGGTCGGCGCGGGCGTGGCGCAGGGGTTAGCGTTTGCTCTCAACATTCCTGCCATCGGCATTCATCACCTTGAAGGCCATTTGCTCTCACCCTTGCTCGCCACGCCCGCGCCGACTTTTCCGTTTGTCGCGCTGCTGGTTTCCGGCGGCCATTCGCAACTCATGGAAGTGAGCGGCGTTGGCCGCTATCTATTATTGGGCGACACATTAGATGATGCGGCGGGCGAAGCCTTCGACAAAACCGCCAAATTGCTCGACCTCGGTTATCCCGGCGGCCCGGCACTATCGAAACTCGCCGAGCAAGGCACGCCAGGAAAATTCAAATTGCCACGCCCGATGTTACACAGCGGTGACCTTAACTTCAGTTTCAGCGGCCTCAAAACCGCCGTGCTCACATTGGTGAATCAAAATAAAAATGCAGCAGGCGAAATCGACGCGCAAACGCGCGCTGATATTTGCCTGGCGTTTCAAGAAGCCATTGTCGACGTGCTGGTGACCAAATCTCTCAACGCATTAAAGCAAACCCATCATCAACAACTCGTCGTTGCCGGCGGCGTCGGCGCCAATAAACAACTACGCCAACAACTCACGACCAGCGCCAACAAAATGGGCTGCGAAGTCTTTTATCCGCCGCTGGAATTTTGCACCGACAACGGCGCGATGATCGCCTTTGCCGGCGCATTGCGAATGCAGGATCGAGGATTGGGGATTGAGAATCGAGGAAACGGCGCGTTTACCGTCAAGCCGCGATGGGATTTGGAAACGCTGTAAACGTAACGCAGTTGCGCATCACCAATGTAGCCCGGATGTAGCTCAGCGAAATCCGCTAACGTCGCGCAACGCATTCCCGGATTTCATTTCATTTGTGCATCCGTTGTTTGACTGCCACACACCCCACACCCCACATCCCGCTTCAAACTGATGGAATTCCATTCCATATGCAGCGAATCGAGTAGCAGCAATCGGCCATTCAAACTCTCGCCGATTTTGCATAACACTTTGATGGCTTCGGCGGCCTGCGTCGCGCCGACGATGCCGACCAGCGGCGCGAAGACGCCCATGACGGCGCAGCGCATTTCTTCCGACGTGGCCGCTTCGGGAAATAAGCAGTGATAGCACGGGCTGTCTTTGCCGCGTAAATCGAACACGGAAATTTGGCCGTCGAAGCGGATGGCTGCGCCTGACACTAAAGGCTTGCGATGCTTCACGCACGCGCGATTGACGGCGTGGCGGGTGGCGAAGTTGTCGGAGCAATCGAGCACGACATCGGCTTCGCTCACCCGCTGCGCGAGTTCGTCGCCTTCGAGGCGGTGTTGAATGGCGATGATGTCAATTTCAGGATTGATGGTGTGCATCGAGGCCTTGGCGGAGTCGGCTTTGTTTTTGCCAATCGCGTCGGTGCGGTGGGCGATTTGCCGTTGCAGGTTGGTGAGATCGACCGTATCGCCATCGCAGATGGTGATCGTGCCGACGCCGGCGGAGGCGAGATACAGCGCAGCGGGCGAACCCAATCCGCCCGCGCCAATGATGAGGGCTTTGGATGCGAGCAAAATTTCCTGCGCCTCGATGCCGAGTTGGTTGAGCAGGATGTGGCGCGAGTAACGCAGGAGCTGGTTGTCGTTCATGAGGTTATTGTGGCAGAAAATGGTTTGGCTGAGTGTTGTCAGGTAACGGCGCGAAAAGCGCGCGCCATTTACTGACTGGCTGTTTTAAATAACAGCATAAAAAAACGGTCATGAATATTCATGACCGTTTTTGATTCTCCCGCCAAAAAATTATTTCACCAAACTGCTGGTCTTGGTCGGCGCGCTGGCGACGACGGGCAGGCCTTTCAAATAATTCATCGCCTGTTCCATTTGCACGTCGGGTTTTTCTTTGTCGGTGCCATCAGGGTTTTTTTCTACCGGCGTGGCTTTGGCAACAGCGGCGGCAGCTTCGGCTTTGGCCGCTTCTGCTTTTGCCGCTTCGAGGCGAATGGTGCGGGCCGCAGCTTCGGCCACCGGGTCGCTCTTCGGGTCGGCGGGGTTGCTCAGATGGCGCTCAAGGTCTGCCTCGCGCAAACCCAAACCGCGCACGTTCGCATCTTCGACCAAGTAATCGGGCGTAATGCCTTTGGCCTGGATCGACTTTCCGCTCGGCGTGTAATAACGCGCGGTAGTGAGTTTGATCGCCGATTCATCATTTAGCGGCACGATAGTTTGTACCGAACCTTTGCCAAAAGTTTGCGTGCCGATAACGACTGCGCGTTTGTGGTCTTGCAATGCACCGGCAACAATTTCCGACGCTGATGCCGAGCCGTTATTCACCAACACCACCATGGGAATGGTTTTCGCGGCGGCGGGCACGCGTTTGAGATAGTCGGCATTAAAGCCGGGCATGTAATCACGCTTGCGCGCGAGGTATTTTACTTTGGCGTCTTCCACCTGCCCGTCAGAAGAAACAATCAGCGTGTTCTCGGGCAAAAACGCTGCCGATACACCGATGGCCGTGGGCAGCAAACCACCCGGATCGTTGCGCAAATCGAGCACCAATCCTTTTAAGCCTTCGGGTTTGCTGAGCGCTTCTTCGAGCGCGGCGGCAAGGTCGGGCCCAGTTGGTTTTTGAAATTGAGTGACGCGAATCGACACATAACCCGGCTCGATTTTTTTGCTGATGACGCTGGGGTTTTTGATGCTCTCGCGCACGATGGTGATCACCAGCGGTTTAGTTTCACTCTTGCGCATCAGGGTCAACATGATGCTGGTGCCGCGAGGACCACGCATGCGCTTGACGGCTTCGTCGAGCTTCATGCCTTTTACGGCGGTGTCGTCGAGTTTGATAATGTAATCGCCTGCCTTCACACCCGCGCGATGGGCCGGTGTGCCGTCGATGGGCGACACCACGCGCACGAAGCCGGTTTCATCCATATCGACTTGAATGCCGAGACCTTCGAACTGGCCTTCCATGCTTTCGTTGAGGGCTTTGTAAGCGTCTTTGTCGAGATAAGCAGAATGCGGATCAAGGCCGGCGAGCATGCCGTTGATGGCTTCTTTTAATAATTTTTTGTCTTCGACCGGCTCAACGTAATCGGTTTTGATTTTATTGAATACGTCGCTGAACAATCGCATGTCTTCGTAGGGAAGCGGCAGCATTGGCGAACGCTTTTCGGCGTTGGCGGTGTAATTAAAACTCAGGGTCACGCCTAAAATCAGGCCCAGACCGACGAGGCTTGCTTGTTTCCATTTTGTGCCGCTCATAAACACTCCAAAATATTCAATATAATCAATTACTTACAATTTATCGCCCCGCCCAGACTAAAGGATCGAGGGTTTTGCCTTGGTGCCTTATCTCAAAGTATAAGCCGGATTCGGGATTACCGCCGCTGTTGCCGACGCTGGCCACCATGTCGCCCGGCTTGATGGTGGCCCCAACTTGTTTGAGCAGAGATTCATTGTTGCCGTACAAACTCATGTAGCCGCCGCCGTGGTCCAGTATCAACAAATTGCCAAAGCCGCGCAACCAATCGGCGAACACGACGCGGCCCTCAGCGACGGCTTTGACCGGTGCGCCTTCCGCCGCGCGGATAAACAAGCCTTTCCAAGTGAGCCCCCCACCTTCTCGTGGACTGCCATAACGGTTGGCAAGTTCCCCTTTGACCGGCAACTTTAATTTGCCGCGCAGCGACGCAAACGCGTTGCCGGCAAAACTGTCGTCGGGTTCTTCATCGTTTTGGATGGCCGGCGGTTTTGCGCCGGGCTTGTCCGGCAGCGTGGTATCCGGCGCGGGCCGCAGGCGTTTTTTCTGCTGGCGTTTTTTCTCTGCCAGCATTTTCGCCAGGCGCTCAACCAATTGGGTGATGCGTGCTTCGTCCTGCCGGAGTTTGCCGACTTCGCGCCTGCCGGCTTTGATCTCCGTCGAAATTTTCGTCAGCACCGTCTTGCGATTTTGTATTTCCGTTTGCAGCTTTTTTTTCTGTCGCGCTTCTTCGGCTTGCAACTCGGCCAATTCTTTTGCGGTGGCGGTGGTATCGGCTTCCGCATTTTTAAGTTGAACGATCTCGGCACGCAAACCCTGAATCGATTCGGCGCGGGCCTTGGCTATATAGGAGTAGTAATGCATCTGCCGCGACACCTGCGCCGGATCCTGGCCGTTGAGCAATAATTTCAGCGAATCGTCGCCGCCAGATTCATATTGATTTTTAAGAACTTTTTCAAGATCTGCCTGATGTTTGGCCACATTGCCTTTGAGCGAAGTCGTCTTCGTTTTTAGCGCGGTGAGTTCACCGGTGACTTCGCGTTGCTCGGCGGCCAATTCCGCCAGTGTGCGATTGGTTTCTGAAATGGATTGTTCGGATTCTTTGAGTGCATCGGCCACTTCGGATTTGGACGCTTCTTTTTTGGCGATGTCTTTTTGCAATTCGTTGATGCGGCCGCGCAGGGCTTTCAACTCTTCGTTTGGCGGCGCTTGTTTGCGCGCCGCGTGCACGGGCAGGGCGCAGGCGAAGGCGAAGGCGAAAAAAATCAGCGCCACACGACATGCGATCGGTTTCACTACTTCGTTTTTCCTTGATTGGCAACGGCTTTCATCGCTTTTTCTATCTCTGCCGGGTCGCCCAGATAATAGTTGCGTATCGGTTTCAAATCGTCGGTGAGTTCGTACACTAGCGGCGCGGCGGTAGGCACATTCACATTCACAATTTCTTCATCGCCCACGTTGTCGAGATATTTCATCAACGCGCGCAACGAATTGCCGTGGGCGGCAATGGCCACTGATTTGCCCGCTTTAACCTGCGGCGCAATAACATTATTCCAGTAAGGCACAACGCGCTCGACCGTGTCTTTCAAACATTCCGTCAACGGCAATTGTTTTTCCGTGAGATGCGCATAGCGGCGGTCTTTGCCGGGGTAACGCTCGTCATCGCGGCTCAACGGATTGGGTGGCACATCGTAACTTCTGCGCCACACCAACACCTGCTGTTCGCCAAATTTTGCGGCCGTTTCCGTCTTGTTCAAGCCTTGCAGCGCGCCGTAATGGCGTTCATTCAAGCGCCAATCGGCAATCACAGGCACCCACATCGCGTCCATTTCATCCAGCGCCAGCCACAGTGTGCGGATGGCGCGCTTCAACACCGACGTGTAGGCGATATCGAAGGCGAAGCCGTTTTGCTTTAGCAGGCGGCCGGCGGCGCGGGCTTCGTCGGTGCCTTTGGCGGTGAGATCCACATCGGTCCAGCCGGTAAAGCGGTTTTCCTGATTCCACGTACTTTCGCCGTGACGAAACATGACAATTTTTTTCATACTCAAAGCCCGGGTTAAATACTGGTTAAATAATAGCCGCCATTTTAAGCGATTTTTATCTGTTCAAACGGACAATGCGGAAACGCATTCAACCCGACCAATCTGCTAAAATAGCGGCTTATTCGCTGGAGAAACCACTGTGGCACAGCAGTTTTTGATGAACAATATTTTTTTGGTGCTGGTGTTTGTGGCCAGCGGCGGCATGTTGCTATGGCCGCTGATTAGCGGCGGCATGGGCAGCGGCCGCGAAATCGGCACTATCGACGCCACGCAACTGATGAACCGGGAAAATGCGCTGGTGCTCGACGTGCGCGAAGACGCCGAATATGCCGTGATGCATGTCCCCAACTCGCGCCATATTCCCCTGGCGCAATTGGAAACCCGCCTGAACGAATTGACCAAATTCAAGGATAAACCCATTATCCTGAATTGCCAGACGGGCAACCGCTCGACCAAGGCCTGTGCGCTGCTGCAAAAAAACCAGTTCAGCAAAGTGTATGTGTTGAAAGGCGGCATCGGCGCGTGGGAAGAGGCGAACTTGCCCCTGGACCGTTCAAAGGCGTAGGAGCCTGACATTTATGGCCAGAGTAAAAATGTATTCCACCGGCGTATGTCCGTATTGCGTGCGGGCCGAGCAACTGCTCAAGGCGCGGGGCGTGCATGACATAGAAAAAATCCGCATCGACCTCAACCCGGCCGAACGCGAACAGATGATGGAAAAAACCGGGCGTCGCACCGTGCCGCAAATTTATATTGGCGAACATCACGTCGGCGGCTACGATGATTTAGCCGCGCTGGATCATGCCGGCAAACTCGTACCGTTGCTGGTAGTGTGAAATGTAATAAATTATTCAATATAATCAACTACTTAGGATATTATCATGGCCGAGCAAGATCAACCTCTTTTTTCCATCGAAAAGCTTTACACCAAAGACGCCTCGCTGGAAATTCCTCATGCACCGCAAATTTTTTTGGAGCGCGACGCGCCACAAATCGACGTGCAATTGCATAACACTTCCACGCCGATTAACGAAGGCCATTACGAAGCGGTGTTGACGGTCACCGTGACGGCCAAACTGGGCGAAAAAACCTTATTCCTCACCGAAGTGGCGCAGGCCGGCATTTTCCAGATTCGCAATGTGCCTGAAAGCGACATGCCCGCTATTCTCGGCATCGCCTGCCCGAATATTATTTTTCCTTATGCGCGTGAAGTCATTTCAGATCTGGTGACTCGGGCCGGCTTCCCGCCGGTGCTGCTCAACCCGGTGAATTTCGAGGCGCTGTATCAGGCGCAAATGCAACAGGGCCAGCCGGATACGGCCAAGCACTGAGCCTGTCGTCTATGATTCGCGCCGCGCTGTTTTTATTCATACCCGTTTTTTCCGCGCTGGTTTTCAGCGCGGAAATTTCAGCGGCAGAATACATGTCGGTGGCGAATCCCGCTATTTTCTATGACGCGCAATCGGTCAAGGCCAACAAAATATTTGTCGCCAGCCGACTCTATCCGGTTGAAGCCATGGTGAAGCTCAGCGGCTGGGTCAAGGTGCGCGATTATCTCGGCGACCTCGCGTGGGTGGAAGCGAAAAATCTCAGCGACAAGCGCACGGTTATTGTCACCGCCGCCCAGGCGGAAGCCTACACGGCGCCTGATGTCGGCGCGGGCATCGCCTTCATGGCCGAACGCCATGTCGTGCTCGAACCGCAAGAAGCCGCCACAAAAGGCTGGCTGAAAGTGAAACACCGTGACGGCCAAACCGGTTATGTAAAAGTTGAGCAGGTCTGGGGCCAATAATTTTTTTCTTGTGTCGTACTGAAGTTTTAATCCATAGCGAAAATATTCTGCCGTGAATATCACCATCCTTGGCACCGGTGCCTGGGGCACAGCCCTCGCCATCAGCCTGTCACAACGCCATGCGGTCACGTTGTGGGGCCGCGACGCGACGCAATTGTCACAACTGGCCCTGTCGCGCGAAAACATGCGTTACCTGCCCGGCTGCAAGTTGCCCACGGCGGTGCGCACCGAGGCCGATTTACCTGTCGCTGTCAGCCGCGCCGAACTCATTCTTTCGGTCGTGCCTACGGCGGCGTTGCGCGACACCCTGCGCGCAGTGCAGGCCATCCGCGCTGATGTGCCCTTGGTATGGGCGTGCAAAGGTTTTGAAAAAAACACCAGCAAATTGCCCCACCAAATCGCGGCAGAAATATTTGGCGACGCGGCCCCTTGCGGCGTGCTGTCGGGCCCGAGCTTTGCGCTTGAGGTCGCGCAAGGCAAACCCGCCGCGCTGACGCTGGCATCGCGCGATTCAAAATTTGCCCACGACATCGCGCAGCAATTGCACGGCGCGCGCTTGCGCTTGTATTCCAGCACCGATGTGGTCGGCGTGGAACTCGGGGGCGCGCTGAAAAACGTCATCGCCATCGCTGCTGGCATCAGTGACGGCATGGGGCTGGGCTACAACGCCCGTGCCGCGCTGATTACCCGCGGCCTGGCGGAAATGTCGCGCCTTGGCGTCAAACTCGGCGGCTATACGGAAACATTCATGGGCTTGACCGGTTTGGGCGATCTGGTGCTGACATGCACCGGCGATTTGTCGCGCAACCGCAAGGTCGGCATGCAATTGGCGCAAGGCAAATCACTGGACAATATTTTGCATGCGCTGGGCCATGTGGCCGAAGGCGTTTCCACCACGCGCGAAGCGGTGCGCCTGGCCGAACAACATCACATCGATATGCCCATCGCCGCAGCCGTATGCCGCGTGCTCGACGGGAAGCTCGCCCCGGCGGCGGCGCTCGACGTGCTGCTTGCGCGCGACTCCAAACCGGAAGCGTCACGCTAAACTTTTCTCTAAAATCTGTGCGAATTCGCACCGGTTTTTCCGTTTTCTTCCGTCTCCATTCAAAATACGATTCCGTTGTGATGCGCTTCATAGTGGTTTGACGGGCGCCATGCTTAAATCTGTTCCGTAGCGAATCGCCCAAAAGCAAAACGCCACAGAAACCAACCCACTTACTTATCTGGAGAATTACGATGGACAAAAAGAATGCCTGCAAAAAAGTTGCCGTTTTGGGCGCAGCCCTGACCGCACTTGTTATGTCAGCATCGGCCATGGCGGGCGGCACGAATACCTTGACGGTATCTGCCAACGTTGTCGGCACATGCAAATTCAGCACCGCGACTTCCACATTGGCTTTCGGCGCGCTCGATCCTAGCGTCGGCACCAACGTGAGCGCCACCGGCTCCACCAACTACTGGTGCACCAAAGGCGTCACGACTGCTGCTATCAGCGGCGATAACGGCGCGAACTTCTCAACTGCACGCCGCATGAAGCATGCAACTTCGGCTACCGATTTCATTCCCTACAGCCTGACGCTCACCCCCTCGGCTACCGCTCCTGCCGGTCCTGGCACCCTGTTGTCTTTGGGCTTGGCTGGTGGCGTGCTGGGCACTGATTACACGGCCGTTGCTGCCGGCAACTACAGCGACACCGTTATTCTGACGATCACACCGTAATCGTTTTGTAGTAAAGCAGGTTCCTCTTGCAGCGCCGCCGACCTCTCTCCCGTCGGTGTTGCCTGAGGGGCCGCCTCGGTTTTATTTTATAAACCCGACCTATTTCCAGCTGACATGCGCTCAATAATATTTAAAAAGTTTGCCCTTGTCCGTTTTCGCCATGGCGACTGTTGCGCTTGCGCTTTTCTCCGGCGCATCGCATGCGGCGAACAATTCGCTCACCGTTTCTGCTACCGTACTGAACAAAACCGGCTGCTTTTTTATTGCACCTTCGGTCCCGATGAACTTCGGCAATCTCGATCCATCGCTCGCCGTTAATGCGACAGCCACTGCGAATATTGTCATTCGTTGCAACGGCAACAAAGCTACCACCGCCATGCAAATCGCCCGCGATGGCGGACAAAACGTGCTGGCTAATGCCCTGCGTATGAAACACGCTACCTCAGCAACAGAATTTATTCCATATACACTGAATCTTGCCGGCGTTACCTGGAGCACGGGGCTTTATATCGTCGGCACCATACCCAGCAACGCAAATTACACCATCACGTTAGGTGGCACGATTCTAAACGCGGACTACCGCAATGCTCTAATGGGCGGTTACACCGATAATGTCGTACTCACCATCACACCCTGACATATTTCTTTGATTGTTTATCAATTTCATCCTGTTACAATCATCCGTGTTTCTCTCTTCGTGCCTTCGGATTTAACATGAAAATTCGTTTGTATGCCTTGCGTGGATTAGTTTTAGTTTTTGCTATGAGCGCCTTGAACGCTTTTGCCGGCAATTTCGCTGTATCGCCTATTCGCCTCGACTTCGACCGCGCCGTCAAAACCGGCGTCATCACCATCACCAATGACGACGATGACAAACTCCAATTGCAAATGAAAGCGTTCGAGTGGACGCAAGACGCCGACGGCAAGGACAAATACGAAGAAACCGACGACCTGATTTTTTTCCCAAAAATAGCCACGGTAGAAAAAGGCGAGCAGCGTTTGCTGCGTACCGGTTATAAAATTCCCGCGACAGAAAAAGAAAAAACTTATCGCTTATTCATTGAAGAAATTTCCGGCCCGAAAAAAACTCCGGCTCAAGGCGCGCAAATCGCCGTTGCAATCCGTTTCGGCGTGCCGGTATTTCTGAAGCCGCTTAAAGAAGAAGTCAAAGGCGCCGTGCAAAGCGTGAAGTACAGCGACGGAAAATTGCACATCAATATCAACAATCCGGGCAACACACATTTCAAGATTAACAACATCCAGTTGAAAACGGGTGATAAAACCGCAGAAGACCAGGCCGGCTGGTACCTTCTCAGCGGCGCATCGCGCACGTATAGTTTTGCCCTGACACCCCAGGCTTGCAGCGCGCTGGGAAAATTCGACATTCTGGTTAAGACCGACATCGTGGAATTCTCCCAGGCCACCGACGCCAACGTTGCGTGCGCGCCCTGACATTGTTGTGCGTCGCTTCATCCCCTACGCTTATTTCGTCGCTCTGATTTTTCACTTGTTCGCGGCGCTGCCAGGCCAGGCCGCACCGACGGGCGCATCCAACGCCGTCATATCCCTCACCCTTAATAGCGAAGCCAAAGGCGAATTCGTCGTATGGGTAACAACGGACGGAAATTATTTCATCAAAGTGAGCGATCTGGTTTCCACCGGCATCAAGGAGCCCAAAGGCGACACGCAAGACATCGATGGCGAACGTTACGTCTCCTTACAATCCTTGCAACAAGCGACCGTAAAGCTGGATGAAAAAACTCAAACTTTCGATGTGCAATCCAAACCCGAAGCTTTGGGCAAACAAACTATCAACCTGCTGCCGAAACAACATGTGGGCACGATTATTCCCCAGGACAGCAGCGCGTTTTTAAATTACCGCGCCGGCTTTAGCGGCGGCGGCCAGCAGGAAAAAACTTTTTCGCTCACGCACGAATTGGGTGTTCGTCGCAGCGATTATTTGTTTCTGACCGACGGCACTTATGCGGCCAACAAAACCAATAAGCAATTCCTGCGCAACATGAGCAGCGTGGTGTACGACAAGCGCGAGAACTTTCAACGGTATATCGCCGGCGATTTTTTTAGCGGCACGGGCGAATTAGGCAGCGTGTTGAATCTCGGCGGTTTCAATATCGCCAAACTCTATTCGCAACAACCGAATTTTGTGAAGCATCCGATGGCGAGTTTTACCGGTAGCACGGCGCTTCCTTCTGATGCGGATATTTTTCTTAATGGAAATCGTATACGTTCGGAAAAAATTTCTCCTGGCGAATTTGAATTGCAAAACCTGAATTATTTCGGCGGCGCTCGCGATGTGCAGGTGATAGTGAAAGACAAATTGGGCCGTGAGCAAGTACTTGATTATAAATACTATTTTACGGATGATTTATTGCAAAAAGGTTTGCACGAATACAACTATGGCATCGGCATGGCGCGCAAGGATTTTGGTATAAAAAGTTTTGCTTACCAAAACGTCGGGGCTTCCGCGTTTCATCGCTACGGTTACAACGACGATTTTACTTTTGGCGGGCGCGGAGAATTTCTCGCGAAAAAATTAAACGCCGGCCCGTTCGCCACTTATCGCATCAAGCAAGCGGGCATTGTTTCGGCCAGCCTCGCCATCAGCCGCGCCAATGATGAAACCAATCTTAGCAAAAGCGGCAATGCGATATCGTTGCGTTACGGTTATCAAGCGGGCAGCTTCATCGGCGGCGCGGCGATGCGCCGATACAGCCGCAACTATAGTCCCGTAGCAGGTTTCGCTACCAATGATCGACCGCAACGGGATACGGAATTGAGCGCCGGTTATGGCACGGCTGATTTGGGCAATATCGGCATCGCCTACAACGGCTTCAAAAAATATGTAGGC
This sequence comes from Pseudomonadota bacterium, assembly GCA_043744215.1. GTDB lineage: Bacteria > Pseudomonadota > Gammaproteobacteria > Burkholderiales > JBEEJL01 > JBEEJL01. The sequence continues at coordinate 27,626 of JAYTVC010000079.1, read as the reverse complement.
GATAGCAAATCTTTCACTACACTGAATTACACCCGCGCACTGACCGGACGCGCGAATATTTTCGCAACCTACAGTACAGCTTCTGAAAACGCGAAAGGCGCTAGCATGTTTATCGGCATCGCCTACTACCCCACCATTGATTACAGCGCCAGCCTGTTCCAGCAAAAACGCTCCGCTGCCGGCGGCTCAACCGTCATCGAAGGCGGACGCAATGTGCCCATCGGCGAAGGAATGGGTTACCGTGTCGCCGTCGAGCGCAGCGCCGAACTCAACGCCATCGCACCATCGATGCAATACAATACACGAGCCGGTTTTGCTACTGCGTCGTTAAGAACGCAAACGCTCAATGGAAAAAAAGCCACGACATACGACGTGGCCTTTGCCGGTGCGGCGCTAGGCGTGGACGACCAATATGGTGTCAGCCGGCCGGTGAATGACAGCTTCGGCTATGTGCAGGTGGGTGACTTGCCGAACGTGCGCGTGTATCAAAACAATCAGGAGTTGGGAAAAACCGACGAGAAGGGCCGCGTGTTTTTACCCACCATGGGATCGTTTGTCGAGAACCAGATTTCCATTGACGACAAAGACATTCCCATCGATTACAACATTGTCGAAGTAAACAAGTTTATATCGCCCGCTTACCGCAGTGGCAGCCTCATCAAGTTTTCCGCCACGCGCATACAAGCCCTCACCGGCAAATTGCAGCTGCGGGTGAACAACACAACCGATGCGGCTGAATATATCGAACTGGATCTTGTTGCGGGCGGGAAAACCACCACACTTTCCACCGGACGGCGTGGCGAATTTTATGCGGAGAATCTCGCAGCCGGAAAATATATGGCGTCATTCAAATTCAAAAATCAAAGCTGTGAATTTGAACTGACGGTACCGCCATCAACAGAAATGTTGATCGATTTGAAAGAGGTATTGTGTGAAGCGGCTCGTTAAAATATCCACTCTTATTTTTGCGTTGATTGGCAGCCCAGTGCATGCCGCATGCAGCATCGCCGTTACGCCCATCAACTTCGGCGCCTACAATGTTTTCGCCACGGCACCTCTGCGCTCCACCGGCACCTTCAGCGTTACCTGCAACGAAGCGCCACCGCCCACCGTCACCCTCACCGTCGGCCCCAGCGCCGCCACGGGAATTTTCAATCCGCGGCAAATGCGCCAGAGCAATGGCGGCGACGCGCTGAGTTACAACCTGTTCACCGATTCTGCCCTGTCGCAAGTGTGGGGCGATGGCGTCACCGGCGGTAACGTGTTGCGGCAAAAAGTCACCAAAAATAAAGCGTGGGATGCGATTGTTTACGGCAGCCTGCCCGCGCAGCAAAATGTGTCGGCGGGGAGTTATAGAGACAGCCTCCTGGTGACGATTATTTGGTAAAACACATCAAAACGTGGGAATTTTTTTCATTCGATTGCTGGTTTTACTTGGTTTTGCCAAATAAACATATACTAAAGGCTGTTTTATTCAGGCTTTATCGATAATACATAAAGAAATTTCGATTTTCTTTGTGTATTTTCTTTGATATCATAAAAAAACTCCCTTTTCTTATGATGTACTGCGAATCACCTTGAACAGCTTACAAATCCCGTCAGCCGATCAGTTAGAAGTCAAATCCGTATGGAATGCCTTGGCGGAAGCGCATCGCTATTTAGCTGAGCTAAAGGGCTTGTGCGAATCGCTGCCCAACCGGGCAATTTTGCTCGACACGCTATCGATACAAGAAGCGAAAGAAAGCTCAGAAATTGAAAATATCATCACCACCCAGGACGAGCTTTACTCGCTCGATCAAAATCACAGCGAATCAGTTTCGGCAAAAGAAGTCCGCTGTTATGTAGCGGGATTACGCACTGGATTTGAAGATGTAGCCGCCAGCGGTTTAATCCGCCTTGGCACAATCTTGAAAGTGCAGGAAGCTGTCGAGCAAAATAATGCGGGCTTGCGCAAGCTGCCTGGCACCGTACTTAAAAATCAATCCACTGGCTCGGTCGTATATCAGCCACCGCAGGATGCGGTGCAAATTGAAAAACTCATGGCCGATTTAGTCGAGTTTATCCATGCGGACGACGGGCTTGATCCTTTACTGCGCATGGCAATTGCGCACCACCAGTTTGAGAGCATCCATCCGTTTTATGATGGGAATGGTCGCACTGGAAGGATTCTGAATTTACTCATGCTGCAAAAAGATGGCTTGCTCGACTTGCCCGTGCTTTATCTAAGCCGCTATATCAATTCAAGCAAAGCTACTTATTACAAACTTCTGCAATCTACGCGTGATACAAACGACTGGGTTGATTGGTGCGTATATATAGTGAAAGGTGTCGCTGTGACTGCCAAAAGCGAAATCAAGCTGGTGAAAGCCTTGCGCGACATGATGCAAACAACAAAACACAAACTACGCGATGAATTACCAAAAATCTATAGCCAGGAACTGTTGAACAATTTATTCCGCTACCCTTACACCAAAATAAAATTTCTGGAAAACGATTTGCACGTTTCAGCCATAACGGCGGCAAAATATCTGGATACATTGGCCGAGCACGGCATTCTCTATAAAACCAAAAAGGGCCGCACAAATTTTTATATCAACCAGCCGTTGTTTGCCCTGCTGACGAATATTTCCCTCGAAGATTAACTCTTCTCATACGCGCAATTGTCTGCGCGTAGCAAATTTGCCTCTACCCGCCCCCTGCAAACCCCAACTGCCGCCACGCTTCAAACACCAGCACCGCCGCCGCGTTGGATAAATTCAGACTTCGGCTTTCCGGTTGCATGGGCAAACGCAAGCGCCGGTCGGCAGAAAAATTTTGCAGCAAATCCGCCGGCAAGCCGCGCGTCTCCGGGCCGAATACAAACACATCGCCTTTTTCGAATGGCACATCGGTGTAGCGCGTTGCACCTTTTGTTGTCACAGCAAATATTCTCCGGCCAGAAAATTTTTCCGCACAGGCCGGCCAGTTTTCGTGAATCACCAAATCGGCGTACTCGTGATAATCCAAACCCGCGCGCTTCATTTGTTTGTCTTCAAGATCGAACCCAAGCGGTTTGACCAAGTGCAATCGCGCGCCAGTGTTTGCGCACAGGCGGATGATGTTGCCTGTGTTGCCGGGGATTTCAGGCTGGTAGAGAACAATTTCTAACCAATTGATTATATTCAATTATTTATCTTCCTCTGAACGGATTATTTGCTAAACATCTACTTTTGGTTTCTGCAATCACCAACCGGTTCTGCGCGAAAAACTACGCAGAATGACGGCGGTGAAAATAAATGTGTGAATCCAATTTGATGATTATTTGTAAATTTATTTTGATTCTTGCAACGTGCGTGCCACAACCCAGGCGGATATTTTTGTTGCGCCCTGTTTTTTAATCACTTTGGAAAACTCATTCAGCGTCGCGCCAGTCGTCATCACGTCGTCAATCACGGCAATGTGTTTGCCCTTCAAATCCAGTTCGCACGCAAACGCGCCGCGCACATTGGCCTGACGCTGTTTCCACGGCAGATCAGCCTGATTTTTTGTGTCGCGGATTTTATGGTAACCGTCAATGATGAGCGGAGCGTTTATTTCCCTCTCAACACGTCGCGCGATTTCGACCGATTGGTTGAAGCCGCGTTCTTTCAATCTTGCCGGAAATAATGGCATGGCAAAAATCATGTCGGGCTTTTCGCTTGCAGGAATCACCTCGAATAAAGACTTTCCGGCAAAATCTGCCAGCACGAGATTGCCGTTATATTTCAATTGATGCAACAACGTATCGAGCGGAAAACGATAATCGAATGCGGCGCAAGTCACGTCGAACGCCGGCGGGTAACGCAAACACGAACCGCATAGCTCGCCTGCGGTCGTTGGCAATGCACATTGCGGACACGCCGCGCCGCGATGATGGGGCAAGGCTTCCGCGCAAGCGAAACACAGGGGATGCTCGCCCGCTGGCGCGGCGCAGAGAATGCAATCCTGCGGTACGAGGCTTTTTACACGGCCGAGCAGTTTGGAAATTGACAACATCGCGTCATTCGCTGAAGATACAAGTCATTTTACCTGACAGGCAGCCGTCATGAATCACATACCCCTGCGCGAAGTGGTTACCACCAAACCTGCGCCGCATAGCCCTCAAAACATGTCGCTTGAATACGTTGAACAATTATTCAACCTGCCGTTTAACGATTTGCTGTTCCGTGCGCAGACTATACATCGTGAAAATTTTGAGCCGAACACGGTGCAGCTTTCCACTTTGCTGTCGATTAAAACCGGTGGCTGCCCTGAAGATTGCAGTTACTGCCCGCAAGCCGCGCGTTACGACACAGGCGTGACCAATCAGGAAATATTGCCCCTGCAGGAAGTGCTCGACGCCGCCCGGGCTGCCAAAGCCAATGGCGCATCGCGCTTTTGCATGGGCGCAGCGTGGCGCGGACCAAAGCAAAAAGATTTGGAACCCGTTTTGGAAATGATCAAAGCAGTTAAATCGCTTGGGCTAGAAACCTGCGCCACGCTTGGTATGCTGCGCGATGGACAGGCGCAGCAATTGAAAGCCGCCGGGCTCGATTATTACAACCACAACCTCGACACGGCGCCGGAGTTTTACGGCGACATTATCACCACCCGCGATTACCAGGACCGCCTCGACACACTCACGCGCGTGCGCGACGCCGACCTGCATGTGTGCTGCGGCGGCATTGTCGGCATGGGCGAATCGCGCCGCGCCCGCGCCGGCCTCATCGCGCAACTGGCCAACATGAACCCGCCGCCGGAATCCGTGCCCATCAATAATCTGGTGCAAGTGGAAGGCACGCCTTTATACGGCACCGAGCTGCTGGACCCGCTGGAATTCGTGCGCACCCTCGCGGTTGCGCGTATCACCATGCCGGCAAGTTACGTGCGGCTGTCTGCCGGACGGCAGGAGATGTCGGAATCGACACAGGCTTTGTGTTTTCTCGCCGGTGCGAATTCGATTTTTTATGGCGACAAATTATTGACCACCGGCAACCCGGAAGCGGTGCGCGACAAAGAATTGATGGATAAGCTGGGGTTGCGCGCGCAGTAATTTTATTTCCCGATCGTCCCCGCGCAGATGGGGCTCAGCAGATTAAATGCAAACAAATCAAATACACTTTCCCGCCTTGTTCGACCATTCCAGTTGCACGGTATAACCGTTGATCACTTTGGTTTTCCAACCGCATATGTCGCCGACTTCACCGTTTGCATCGTCATACCAGCCCTGGCCGGGAATGGGATCAGTGATCGCTTCGCATAGCTCGTGCGACGCAGTCGAAGTAAACGCTTCGAACAAGCCCATGCTTGCTGTGCAGCCCGAGCAATCGGCATAGGGCATCACGGCATAAAATATCTGCCCGGAAATATCATTGTGATAACCGCAAAACGCCTGGCACGAAGCCGAGCCTCCCTGCACCACTTTGACGTTTGGTGGGGTGAACACAAAATACAAACTGTTAGCGTTAGGCTTGGGTACTTTGGCGTTGGTAGAAATCTGTTGTTGCAGCATATGGCGGATGGCGCTGTCAGTCACCGATTTGCCCATTGCCGGGGAGCTAATGTTGATACTGCCGGTGCGTTTGCCGTTGCCGATTTTTTTTCCAGGCACGCTATATTCGGCCATTTGTTTCATCAACGAACTTTTTAATATCACGTCAAAAAACTTGTCGAGTTTTTTCGCCATCTCCTTTTGCGCAGCCGATTGCCATGTCTTGCCCCAATAGATGACAAACACTTCCGCATTGGCAATCAGCGGGCCGTTTCGGTAAGTGAGCAATGGCGGCGCAAGTTTACGTTTGGGCTTTGCCTCGATACGCGGCACGTAAAGCGGCACAATGCGAATTGCATCGCTGCGGGCCGGTAAAATGGTGGCATCCGGGTACGAATAGGTGGCCTGCTGTTTGGTAGCCATGGAGTCTCCTCGAGAAATAAAGTTCATGCAAAAAAATGCTGCTGAATTTTGCCCACTTAAAATCGGCTATTTGTTCACTATACTCAGTTTTAAGTTTGAGTAAATATTTTTGCTGCCGTCACTTCGCAAGCCATGAACATAATTTTTTCTATGGGTTTTTGCAACAGCCTCTCTATCAAAATAGGCATGGCGTGCAGTTATCCAGCGATTGGTCCGCGATACTGGGTGTAAGCAGCAAGTTTTAATTTGCTGATTCCCCTGTGGCGTTCGGTTAAAATAGGGGCATGTCTGCCCGCACAACCCAAGCTGTTGCTTCCCCGCATTCCGCGCTGGATATCGCCCCATCGCGTTACGACAGCGCGGCCATTTTGCAACGGGAAGTCGCAACGCGCATGGCCGAACGGCTCGCGTATCTCAGGCACGCGCCCACACTAATTCTTGATGTCGGCGCAGGCACAGGCTTTGGCACACGCCTGTTGCGCGCGCACTACGCTGACGCGCAAATTATTGCGCTGGATTTATCACATTGTTTTTTGCAACAGGGATTTTTGCAACAGGGGTTTGCTGCACCAAGCCTGTTTAAGCGCTTATTTAGCAAGGGCAAAATACCCATTGCGCAGCCGGTTGTCGGCGAGTTTTCGTGCTTACCGCTGAAATCTGCCAGTGTCGATATGTTGTGGTCTAATCTCGCGCTGCATCGCTACGACCCCGATGTTGCCATCAAAGAAGCGCAGCGCGTATTAAAACCCGGTGGCCTCATCATGTTCAGTATGTTCGGCGTGGATACACTGAAGGAATTACGCACAGCGGCAGGATCCGATGCCGCAAGCATGCCGCGCTTTATCGACATGCACGACGTGGGCGACGTGCTGTCGCATAACGGTTTCGCCATTCCGGTGATGGATATGGAAACCATCACGCTAACCTATGCTGACATCGCGGATTTATTTAACGATATGCGCCACACCGGAGAGACCAATTTATTGCCGCAAACGTTACAGCAAAAAGACAATATGATGGCGCAAAAAATATGGGCCGATCATTACGAAAAATTTCGTCGCGAAGGCAAACTGCCCGCTACATTTGAAATCGTTTATGGTCATGCCTGGAAAGCGGAAGCAAAAAAGCAAAGCGTCGATGGCAAGCAGATTATCGAGTTCCGCGATTACCCAAAAGCACGTTCTTGATTTTATTGTAACTATCTGATTATATTGAATTTTTAAGAGGTCGCCGATGAAGTTTTCCAACATTTTTTTATTTGTTTTGCTTGTAGCGACCAACGTGCCGGCATGGGCCAAAACCGATACGACCGGTATTGAAATCACCGACGCGTGGGCCCGCGCCACCTTCCCCGGTCAACAAATGGGCGCGGCCTATATGAAAATTAAAAGTGACAAACCTGCGTCGCTGGTCAAAGTGGAAACGCCCTCCGCCAAACGCGCTGAAATCCACACCATGTACATGAAGGAAGGCGTGATGATTATGCGCGAACTTGATTCGTTCGACTTGCCTGAAGGCCAAACGGTGCAGTTTTCAAAAGGCGGCCATCACATCATGCTGGTCGATTTGAAACAAGCATTGAAAGCCGGCGACAAAGTGCCGCTCAAACTAAGCATAGAGCGTGGCGGCGAAACTGTCACCATTGAAGTGATGGCGGAAGTGCGCAAAAAATAACGGTCCGTATTTTTGTGCTTGTGCGCGCAGACATTTCGTTTAGAATCGTTCCCTGATAGACCAATAAAAACTCAGGGAGTGCAGCATGGCCGCAGACAATATTCCAACCGAAAATAAATTCGTTCGCGTTTTACACGGCTTGCTCGCCCCCCTCAAGTGGGTCCTCACCGCGCTGTTCGGCCAGATCAACTGGAAAGTGCCCGGCTGGCTCGGTTGGCTGAGCGATAAAACACTGCAAGTCCACGCCAGGGCCGACGCCAACCAAACGCGGGCGCAGACAATCGGCATCGCACTCGCCGTGCTCGTCGCCGCTGCGGGCGGTGGCAAATGGTGGTACGACCATCTGCCCAAACCCCGTGAAATTTCCCTCAAGGTTACCGACCCGATACTCACACGCTATCCGGAAGACGCCAAGCCCTTTGTCGCGCCACTGCGCATAAGCTTCAGCGAACCTGCCGCGCCCATCGAAAAAGCCGGCAAAGATGTGACGACCGGCATCGACATCACACCGAAACTGGAAGGCCAATGGCATTGGGACAATGACCGCCAGTTATCATTCCAACCCAAAGACGATTGGGCGGTAGGTGCGCAATACAATGTGACGGTGGCGAAAGAAAAATTTATTCTCGCCAATACCCGTTTGAAAGACTACACATTCAGTTTCAAAACCGAGCCCTTTACCGCCAGCGTGAACAGCGGTGAATTTTATATTGACCCTACCGACGCCAAACAAAAAAAGGTCGTCATCAACACGAGTTTCAGCCATCCGGTGGATGCGCAGGATTTTGAAAAGCATGTGCTGTTGCAAATGCAGGGGCAAAAAAATGGCGTGCTTGGCATCGGCAAAGAATCCACCAAGTTCAGCGTCACCTACGACAAGCTGAAGCTCAACGCCTACATCCACTCTGCGCCGATTCCGGTGCCGGACCAGGACACCAATATGAAATTCACCCTCAGCCCAGGCGTGCGCGCCGCGCGGGGAGGAGAAGCAACAGCCAAAGAATTTGAAAAACTGGTCATCGTGCCGGGCTCAGTCAGCTTGCGTGTGGCATCGGCCAATATTGTGCTGGTGAACAACGACAAGTTCGAACCGGAACAAGTGTTGGCACTGGAAATTTCCAACGACGTGGCCGAAACGGATTTCCGTGCGGCCGTATCGGCGGTATTGTTGCCGACTCATCCGGCCAACGCGTCAGAAGAAGTGCGCAAAAAAAGCTATTCATGGAGCGATACCGGCGCGGTGGATAACGCGACGCTGAAAGCCGCCAAACCGCTTACCCTTGCGCCCATCGCCGGTGAGCGCGAAATTACCGCGAGCCACAGCTTCAAATTTCAGGCCACGCCGGGCCGCGAGCTATATGTGAAAATTAAAAAAGGCCTCAAGTCCCAGGGCGGCTATCAATTGGCCGACGATAATACTTTTATTATCAAAATACCAAAGTATCCAAAAGAATTGCGCATCATGGCCGACGGCTCGCTGCTGGCTTTGAAGGGCGAGAGAAAAATCTCCATTTACAGCCGCGATATTCCCGCCTTGCGATTTGAAGTCTCGCGCGTGTTGCCACAACAGTTGCAAAACTTCGTCACGCAAACCGGCGGTGACTTTAGCCATCCGGAATTCGTCAACTCGGGGTTCGACGCCAGCAATGTAGCTGAACGCTACAACGAAGTGCGTGAATTGCCCCCTGCCGACGCGGGCAAAGCGCAGTATCAGGGCTTTGATCTGGGAAAATATATCGAAGGCAGTGACAACAAATACGGTTTATTTTTAGTAAAAGTTGAAGCCTATGATGTGGCGAATAAACGCACAGCCGGACAACAGGACCAGCGCTTTGTGTTGCTCACCGACTTGGGCGTGCTGGCCAAAAAAGCCACCGACGGCAGCCAGGATGTTTTTGTGCAGTCCATAGAAAACGGCGACCCGGTTAACGGCGCGACAGTAGATATTCTCGGCCGCAACGGTATAACGCTGCTGACGCAGACCACCGACGCCGACGGCCACGTAAAATTTCCCGACCTTAAAAATTTCAAACGCGAGCAACAGCCGGTGCTGTATGCCGTGCGCAAGGGCGGTGATTTATCCTTCCTGCCCATGACGCGCAACGACCGACGGCTTGACAACAGCCGCTACGATATCGGCGGCATGACCAACGCTATTCAAGCGGATAAATTATCAGCCTATTTATTTTCCGATCGCGGCATCTATCGACCCGGCGATAAGGTAAACATCGGCATGATTATCAAAGCCGCAGACTGGAAACAAAAACTGGCGGGCATGCCGCTTGAAACGGTCATCACCGACGCCCGCGGCCTGACGGTTAAAAAAGAAACCATCAAATTATCCGCACAAGGCTTTGAAGATCTTCAATACGCCACCTTGGAGACTTCGCCCACCGGCACCTACAACGCCAATCTCTACATCATCAAAGACGGCAAGCCTGATGCACAAATCGGCGGCACCACATTTAAGGTGCAGGAATTTTTGCCCGACCGCATGAAAATGTCGGCCACGCTTTCGGCAACGACGGATGAAGGCTGGATTTCGCCCAAAGACTTAAAAGCAAAAATAAAATTGATGAACCTGTTCGGCACACCGGCGGCCAACCGACGCGTTACCGGCAACTTGTCGCTCACACCTGCGTATGCCGCTTTCCCCTCGCATAAGGACTACCACTTTTACGACCCCCAGCGTAAAAAGGAAAGCCAGGAAGAAGCCCTGGCTGAAAGCAAAACCGATGATGCCGGTGAAACGTCGTTCGATTTCAATCTAGAGCGTTTCGGCAACTCGAGCTATCAACTTAATTTTCTGACCGAAGGTTTTGAGTTGGAAGGTGGCCGCAGTGTAAAGGCAGAGGCCGGCGTGATGGTATCGAGCATGCCGTATTTGGTGGGCTACAAGTCCGATGGCGACACGTCGTATATTCCGCAGAATGCCAAACGCAGCGTGGATGTGATTGCCGTCAATGCCAAAGCAAAAAAAATAGCCGTCGATAAACTGACGGTTTCACAAATCGAGCACCGGTATATTTCGGTGCTGACCAAACAGAACAGCGGTTTGTACAAGTATCAATCGGTGCGAAAAGAAATAGCCCTCGGTGACAAGACGCTGTCCATTTCTGCTGACGGTGTCAGCGTTACTTTGCCCACTGCAAAGCCGGGCGATTTCGCGCTGATTATTCATGATGCCGATGGATTGGAGTTGAATCGTATCGGCTACAACGTATCGGGCACGGGCAATCTCACCCGTTCGCTGGAAAAAAATGCCGAGCTTCAGATATCGTTGAATAAAAAAGATTTTGCGCCTGATGAAGAAATCGAAATGCAAATCCGCGCGCCCTATGCGGGTGCAGGCTTGATTACCATCGAGCGTGAGCGTGTGCACAGCTACCGTTGGTTCAAGGCAACGGAAACCAATTCGGTGCAGAAAATAAAATTGCCCGCAGGCTTTGAAGGCAATGGCTATGTGACCGTGACGTTTATTCGTGATTTGAATTCCGATGCCATTTTCATGAGCCCATTGAGCCATGGTGTCGCGCCGTTCTCGGTCAGCATCGATCGCCGCAAGGAAAAACTGTCGGTGGCCACGGCCGATCTCGCCAGACCGGGCGAGCCGTTCAAAATGCAAGTAAAATCCGACAAGCCGTCGCGTGTCGTCGTCTTCGCGGTGGATGAAGGCATTCTGCAAGTGGCGGGCTACAAAGGTGCCGACCCCATCAGTTATTTTTTCCAGAAGCGCGCGCTCGAAGTCAACACGACGCAAATACTCGATTTGATTCTGCCCGAATTCAAGCGTCTGATGGCCGCTGCCGCGCCGGGTGGCGATGCCGCCGGTGCCATCGGCAAACATCTCAATCCGTTCAAGCGCAAACGCGACAAGCCCGTTGCGTTCTGGTCCGGTATTGTCGATGCGGGGCCGAGCGAAAAAGAAATTGCCTTTGACGTACCCGATTATTTCAACGGCACGCTACGTGTGATGGCCGTGGCCGTCACCGATGACACCATTGGCACGTTCCAGAAAAAAGCCCAGGTACGCGGCGATTTTGTCATCAATCCGAACGTGCCCACCACCGTTTCACCGGGCGACGAATTCGACATCAGCGTTGCCGTCTCCAACAACGTGATCGGTTCCGGCAAGGACGCGGCGGTGGCATTCAGCCTCGCCACGTCAAAACATTTCGAGATTGTCGGCACGCCGAAGCTCACGCTCAAAATCGGTGAAATGCGCGAAGGCGCGGCCACTTACAGGCTGCGCGCCAAAGAAGTGCTCGGTTCCGGCTCGCTTAATTTTCTTGCCGGTCTTGGCGCCAAGTCGGGCAAGTTCGCCACCGACATCAGCGTGCGGCCAGCACAACCCTTTGTTACCAGCGTCGCAGTGAAGACTGTGCGCAACGGCAGCACGACAACGGATGTGGACCGGGATCTCTACCCCGAGTATCGCAAAGTGGAAGGCGGCATGTCGGTGTTGCCGCTGGCGATGGCGCAAGGTTTGGCGAGCTATCTGGCGGAATTTCCTTATGGTTGCACCGAGCAATTGGTCAGCCAGGGCATGCCCGCGGTGATCTTGAAAAGCCGCCCCGAGTTCGGTTATGCGCCAGCTCATGCGGAGAAAGCGATCCAATCCATCATCAGCCAGTTACGCGCGCGCCAGCAGGGCGACGGCGGATTTAGCTTATGGGGCGGTGATGGCCATACCCATGATTTCGCTACGGTGTATGCGATCCACTTTTTAATGGAAGCGCGCGACCGCGGCATCGTGGTGCCGCCAGACATGTTAATAAGCGCGTCAAAATATTTGCAAGTTGTCGCAGCCAAAGATCGCGGTGCCATTGATGACGAGCGCCTTCACGCCTATGCCGTTTATCTGCTTACCCGTTCTGGTGTTGTTACCACCAACTATGTGGCGGCATTGCAAAAACGGCTGGAAGAAAAACACGGCAAAGTATGGAAAAACGATTTGGCCGCCGTGTATCTGGCCGCCAGTTATCAACTGATGAAGCAGGAGCGCCTCGCAGAATCAACCATCTCCGGCTACCAGCTGGGCTTCGAGCCGAACCGGCGCTATTACAATTACTACGATCCGTTGATTGGCGATGCGAAATATATTTATATTCTGGCCAAACATTTCCCGCAGCGTGCGCAAAAATTGGGTGGTGATGCGCTGGACTATTTGGTCAAGCCGCTGCAAAAAGGGTCGTACAACACGCTGTCGTCGGCCTACACCATCATGGCCATCGACGCTTACGCGCAAGTGGCAACACTGAATGACAACGTTAAATTCGCCATGCGTGAAATCGCCAAAGACGGCCAGGCAAAAGATCTCACGCTATCGACAGGATTATTCCAGCGCGCAGCCATTTCGCCCGGTGCGGCAAAAGTGGCGTTCGATAGCGGCGGCGATTTTACGACCTATACCGTGCTCACCCAGGCCGGCTTCGATCGCGGCCTGCCGACCAAGGCCGTGACCAATGGCCTCGAAGTGTTGCGCGAATATACCGACTTGAAAGGCAAGCCAATCAACAGCGTGAAGGTGGGCGATGAAATCGAAGTGCATGTGAAAATGCGTTCGCTCGACGAAAGCTATGTGCCGAATCTGGCCATTGTCGATTTGTTGCCGGGCGGATTTGAAATCGTGATGGAATCGCGGCCTAAAACAGAGTCTGCACCGTCGCAAGCGGGCACGCGCCATCGCCCCAATGCCGTCGCACCGAAGGAAGAAACGGATGACGAAGATGCGCGCGATGCGGCAACCCATCGCCAGCGCAACCCGCAAAACGAAAACGAAGGCGAGGGAGAAGGAGAGGGCAATCAGGAAGGCGAAGCAGGCAACGACGGCGCTCAAGGCGAGCAAGGCTGGACGCCGCCCTTCGGTTCGGTGCGGTCAAGTTTCCAGCTCGAATACGCCGACGTGCGCGAAGATCGCATCGTGTTATACGGCACAGCCAATAAATCGCTGGGCGAATTTGTTTACCGCATCAAGGCTACCAATGCGGGCACTTTCAACGCGCCGCCAACTTATGGTGAATCCATGTACGACCGCAGAATCACGGCGCGTTCAACGGGTACCAGACTGACCGTCGAGAAACAGTAAATTATTGTTTATAATCAAATAGTTACGAAATAACCCGCTATGGGTTGTTTCGTAGCAAAACGCAGCATTCAAGTGCAGCGCCATGCCATGATTTTTTTTCAACGAATTCAAAAACCATTCGCACGATGGCGTTGGCGCGGCGCTGCATTGCTGTTGATTGTCATCGCCATCGCGCTCATCATTTGCCGATTGATTCCTACATCACCGCTCTCGCAAAGTTATAGCTCATCCATTGCCGTCTATGACGCACACAAAAAATTATTACGGCTGACCCTGTCTTCCGACGAAAAATATCGGCTATGGGTGCCGCTGGCCGAGATGTCACCGCTGCTGATTGACGCCACGCTGTTGCATGAAGACCGCTATTTTTACTGGCACCCCGGCGTAAACCCGATTGCGATGTTGCGCGGCGTTTACCAGACATTTCTGGCGGGCGGCAGACGACAGGGAGCGTCCACAGTTACCATGCAATTGGCGCGTATGCGCTACAACATCCACTCCAAATCGTTAACGGGAAAGTTAGCGCAGATTCTACGGGCGATGCAACTGGAACTTTTTTACAGCAAGCGCGAGATCCTCGAAGCCTATTTGAATCTCGCGCCCTACGGCGGCAATGTGGAAGGTGTGGCGGCGGCGAGCCAGATTTATTTCAACAAGCCGGTGTTACAACTCTCGTTGCCCGAAGCATTGGCGCTGGCGGTAATTCCGCAAAGCCCCCAACGGCGCGCGTTGCATGCTGATGCGCATAGCCCGGTGTGGCTGGCGCGCCGGGGATTATTTGATAAATGGACGAAAAAATATCCGCAAGCCGCGCAACAGCAGGAGCTGATTGCCGCGCCGCTTACTCTGCGAGATGCGCGCGAACTGCCGTTTCATGCACCGCATTTTGTCGATGGCCTGCTCGCCAACAAGACGACAAAAACGCGGCTCACCAGCACCCTCGATTTGAAATTGCAGCGCCTGCTCGAACGGCAAATGCGCGACTATCTCGTGCGCATGCAGCGCGTGGGCATTCGCAACGGCTCCGCATTACTCATCGATACGCGCAACATGGCCGTGCGTGCCGCCGTCGGTTCGGCGGATTTTTTTGATGACGACATCGACGGCCAGGTGAACGGCACGCAGGCAAAACGATCGCCCGGCTCCGCACTGAAACCTTTCATTTATGCATTAGCGGTCGATCAGGGCTTGATTCATCCGATGAGCGTATTGAAAGATGCGCCGACGGCGTTCGGCCCTTTCAGTCCGGAAAATTTTGACGGGCTTTTTCTCGGGCCCATCACCGCGCAGGATGCGTTAATCCGCAGCCGCAATGTGCCCGCTGTCGCTGTCGCCGCAAAATTGGGCAAGCCAAACCTGTATGATTTTTTGCGTTCTGCAGGCGTATCACAACTCAAACCGGAAAAACATTACGGCCTTGCCCTCGTACTCGGCGGCGGCGAAGTGACCATGGAAGAACTGGTCACTCTTTATGCTGCGCTTGCCAATGGCGGCGTGCTGAAACCCTTGCGTTATCTTGAGAGTGACGCTCAACCCGCAGGCACGCCGCTCATCAGCGAAGCTGCAAGTTTTATCACACTGGATATGCTCAAACATAATCCGCGCCCCGACAGCCCCTACCATGCATCGCCGCGCGACTTGCCGGTGTATTGGAAAACGGGCACGTCATGGGGGTTTCGCGATGCGTGGACCGTTGGCGGATTCGGCCCATACGTGTTGGCTGTGTGGCTCGGCAACTTCGACGGCGCAGGCAATCCGCAACTGGTTGGCGTGCAAGCGGCTGCGCCATTATTTTTTCACATGGTCGATGCCATCAGCGCCGAATCACCCAGCTTGCGCGAGGCTAATCTGCATACGCCTGCCGATATTGAAAGAGTGGACGTCTGCACCGCATCGGGCGATTTACCGAATACGCACTGCCCCGTTACCACCAAGACCTGGTTCATTCCGGGAAAGTCGCCGATCAAAGTCAGCACTTTGCATCGCCCTGTTACCATCGACAATCGCACCGGTTTGCGCGCCTGCGCCCCGTTTGATCCCTCCACCAGCCATAGCGAGGTGTACGAATTTTGGCCGACCGACATGTTGCGCTTGTTCACCATCGCGGGCATGCCGCGCCGCATACCGCCTGCGCAAGCACCGGGATGCAAAACCGATTCTGATGCTGCTCGAGGCAGCGGTCCGCGCATTACTTCACCGCTGCGCGCAGTAAGTTACGCGCTGCGGGCAAAGATGCTGGGTAGCGAAACCGTTACCCTGCAAGCATCGCTGGATGGCGACACGACGGAAGTATTCTGGTTCGTAAACAATGCCTATGTGGGCAGCGCCAAGCGGGGTGGCAGTTATTCATGGCAGCCCAAACAACCGGGGCATTATTTATTGCGCGCCGTTGATGATTTGGGCCGCGCCGACTCCCGCGAGATCGATATCGAGATTGTGAAATGAAACTGGCTATTCATAAAACCGCACAGGATTTCCTCACCGTAGCACAAGATTTTCTGCTGGCGCACGAAGTTGAAAACTGCGTCATGCTCGGCAGCGCCTGCCGCATGATTGCGAAACCGCGCAAAAGCGATAGCGATAGCGATACTTATTTTGCAACGGTTGCGCTGGGCGGCGAAGTCGTTGCCGCCGTTCAATGGCAGCCGCCGCATAATATTTTTCTCACCGGCGCACCGGTAGCAGCAATTGAATTGATTGCAAGCGATATGGCGCAGCATCACTTTTCACCCACTGGCATTACCGCACCGCCAATGGAAGCCGATGCTTTTGTGAAATGCTGGCGAGAGAGAAAAATTTTTGAAATCAAACAGGACTACGGATTTAGAATCTACCGTCTGGAAAAAGTGATTCCACCGCGCCCTCGATCCGGATCGTTAAGACTGGCGACAACAAAGGATGAAACGCTTGCCGCAGAATGGGCAGAAGCGTTCGACACCGACGTGGATTACGGCAACCCAGCCGAGCTAAAAAAAATAGTACAGACTGCGCTGGAAGAAAACCGATTGTATTTCTGGCAAGACCAACAACCCGTCTCGTTTTTATTTCGTAACGCACCGACACCGAATAGCGAGCGCGTTTCAGTGGTTTATACGCCGCCCGAACTGCGCGGCAAGGGTTACGGCTCGGCGGCGAACGCAGCCCTGGCACAAATCATTCTCGACAGCGGCAAACGCTACGCCTGCTTGTTTGCCGATGTGACCAATGCCGTCAGTAACAAAATGTATTTGAATATTGGTTATGAAGTGGTGAGTGACGTACATCGGTATAAATTTATTTATTCAATCGGCTGATTTCAATTCCGGCGATTTTTTGTGAAGTCAGTTCGCCCTGGCCCGTAGCCCGTAGGTCAGGTTGCGGCACGGCTTTTTGTGCTGCTACCTGACGCGATCAACGAAGCCCGTAGGTCAGGTTGCGGCACGGCTTTTTGTGCCGTTACCTGACGCGATCAACGAAGCATGTCAGGTAGCCTATCGGCAACCTGACCTACAGGGTTGCGGCTATGTTTCTTGAAGTCCGTTCGCCCTGAGCCAGTCGAAGGGTGAATGGACTTCAAGAAACATCATCCCATGCCCCTCGCAACATTGCCACGCCGGTAAACCCGTTCTCCCAAGCCGTTTGCAAATCTGTTTCACGCAAACCGCCCAGTGCATAAACCGGTAACGAATAATCCGCAATCAATTTGCCCGCCGCGTCCCATTCCATCGGTAGAGTGTCGGGATGGGATTGCGTCGGTAGCACGGGCCCGAGCACGGCAAAATCCAAACCCAGTTTCGCCGCCTGCTGCAATTCATGTTCGTGGTGGCACGATGCGGCGACCAAGGCGATAGCCGGCCGGTGATTCAAAGCCATCAATTGCGAAGCAGTCAGATGCACACCATCTGCACCGATTTTCTGCGCGAGACGAATATCTGAATTGATTAACACTTTCGCGCCATGCGAACGGGCGCGCAGCAAAACCTCGCGCGAAAATTTTTCCAACTGTGCGGATGAAAAATTTTTCTCGCGTACCTGGATCATGCGCAAGCCTTTTTCCAGCGCTGCATCCAACCGCTTGAACATTTCCGTCTCGCCTAATTCACTTGCGTTCGTAATGGCATATGTCTGCGGCAATGCCAGAGCACGAATCATCGGCGCCGCAGCAGGCAGTAGCGGCGCGACATCAATGCGGTTGATAGTTTGCCAGCGAAACGCTTGACTCTCTTTGCCGTGGGGCTCGCCCGTCCATGCGGTCACACGATAAACGTGCAAGCGCACATTGGCGTGGGCGTACTGGTGGCGCACGACAAACCACGGATAGGCTTTGGTAATATCCACGCCCAACTCTTCGTGCAATTCCCGCTTCAGCGCATCCACCACTGATTCATTCGGCTCAACCTTGCCGCCAGGAAACTCCCACCAGTCTTCATACACTTTCCCCTTCGGGCGTTGCGCCAACAAAAATTCGCCGCAGGGTTTGATGAGAATGGCGACGGCGACAGCAACTTCGGAAGGATGAGGGATGAGGGATGAAGAAAGTGGGTTTTCGTTAGCTGTCATGTCTAAGGCAACGGACAAGTAGGATGGGCAAAACGTAGCGTGCCCATCAAGATTTCGCCGATATCAATACTGGTGGGCACACCCGCGAAAAACACGCGGGCTTTGCCCTCCCTGCGACGATTGGTTTTTTCCTCAATCCTCAATCCTTCCTTTTTCCTGCCCAATCCCGCGCGAACTGCCACGCAACGCGGCCACTGCGCGAGCCGCGCTCAATCGTCCACAACAACGCGGCGGCGCGTATTTCGTCATTCATTTTCTTCACGCCGAAATGAGCCAGCCAATGTTGCACGATGTCGAGGTATTCGTCCTGCGTGAACGGATAAAACGACAGCCACAGACCAAAACGCTCAGACAGGGAAATTTTTTCTTCCGTACCCTCACCAGGATGAATCTCGCCGTCGATGTGCCTATATTGCAGGTTTTCGTCCATGTATTCTGGCATGAGATGGCGGCGATTGCTGGTTGCGTAAATCAGCAAGTTGTCCGACTGCGCGGCGATAGAGCCATCGAGCACGGTCTTCAATGCCTTGTAGCCTGCCTCGCCTTCATCGAAGGACAAATCATCACAAAACAAAATAAATTTTTCCTTACGCGCGTTCACCAGATCGACAATGTCCGGCAAATCGACGAGATGGGATTTCTCCACCTCGATCAGCCGCAAGCCTTGTTTGGAAAATTTATTCAGCAACGCTTTCACCAGTGATGACTTGCCCGTCCCGCGCGCGCCGGTGAGCAGCACGTTGTTAGCCGGTTTGCCTTGCACAAACTGGCGCGTGTTTTGTTCAATGCGTTTTTTTTGTTCGGCGATGTCGTGCAAATCATCCAGCGTGATGTGGTGCGGATGTTGCACTGGCTGAATAAACCCTAAGCCGTTTTTCACCCGCCAACGAAAAGCAATCGACGCTTTCCAATCGGGCTCCGGCGCTTTGGCCGGTATCAACGCGTCGAGTTTATCGATGAGTTTTTCGGCGCGGGCGATGAGTTTTGACAGATCCGAGGACATATTGTAAGTATTTGATTATATTGAATAATTTAACTACGATAATCCGCATTGATTTTCACATAATCATAAGAAAAATCACAAGTCCACACGGTCGTTGTGGCAGCACCGCGATGCAAACAAACACGAATCAAAATCTCCGCTTCCTTCATCACACGCTGGCCCTGGTCTTCGGTGTAAGTCACCGCGCGGCCGCCCTTCTCCGCCACCAGCACATCACCCAAATACAATTCCATTTTGCTCACGTCGAGATCGTCGATGCCCGCATAACCAACGGCAGCGAGAATGCGACCGAGGTTGGGGTCGGAGGCGAAGAACGCCGTTTTCACCAGCGGCGAATGCGCAATGGCAAACGCGACCTTTGCGCATTCGTCTTCCGTCTTGCCGCCTTCCACTTGCACCGTCATGAATTTCGTCGCGCCTTCGCCATCGCGCACGATGGCTTGTGCGAGTTTGATAGCGACATCGGTGATGGCTTGTTTAATCGCGGAATATTCCGCGCTGCTTGCATCGGTAATCGGCTTGCCTGTCAGCCCCGTCGCCATCACAATGAATGAATCATTGGTCGAAGTATCGCCGTCGATGGTGATGCGGTTGAACGACCTATCCGCCGCGTGTCGGGTGATGTCGTTCAACAACGTCTGGCTGATGTTCGCATCCGTCGCCACATAACCCAACATAGTCGCCATGTTCGGGTGAATCATCCCCGCACCTTTGCTGATGCCGGTGATAGTAATGGTATCCGTGCCGATTTTGATTTGCGTCGATGTTGCCTTGGGCGCCGTGTCCGTCGTCATAATCGCGTGAGCTGCGTGAAACCAATGATCCGGTTTCTGGTTCGCCATCGCCGCCGGCAAACCGGCAATCACTTTTTGTATCGGCAACTGTTCCAAAATCACGCCCGTCGAAAACGGCAACACCTGCTCCGCCTTGCAACCCACCAGCTTCGCCACTTCCGCACTCACCGCCCGCGCGTTACGCAAACCTTCTTCGCCCGTGCCCGCATTTGCGCAACCCGTATTCACCACCAGCGCGCGGATATTTCCGCTTAACAAATTCTCCCGACACACCGTCACCGGCGCAGCGCAAAAACGGTTTTGCGTAAATACGCCTGCCACCGTCGCGCCGGGTGCGAGCGTCATCACCAATAAATCCTTGCGGTTGGGTTTCTTGATATACGCCTCGGCAAAACCGAGGGTCACGCCCTTAACGGGCAAAAGGTCAGCAAGTTGCAACGCAGGTAAATTGACAGGCATGAAATTTCCAATGGATCAACAATGAATGATAATGCATTGTAATGGATGGGGTGACGGCGGGGAAGTTGCGGGTGGCATGGGTAGGGCGGGCATTGCCCACCGTAAGTATTTTGAGAGTAGCAGCGGCGGGCTAACGCCCCCTTACTAAACTACGAACGCCGCAGATTTTGCAGGATGGGTATCGTTATCGCTCAACCCGTCCTGAGAGATGTGCGCACGTTATTGGATCACCCGCATAATTCGTACGCTACAACTGCCGAATCTTATTCAACGTCGCCGTCGTCGATCGCGCGTGCAAAAACGGGATCGAATGTACTTTGCCGTCCCACGCTTGCACTTCTTTTGCGCCGACGATTTTTTCCGCGGACCAGTCGCCGCCTTTTACTAATATATCCGGCTTGCAAACCAAGATCACGTTCAGCGGCGTGTCTTCTTCAAACCATGTCACCAGCGAAACACAATCCAGCGCGGCAAGTACGGCCATGCGGTCTTGCAGGGTGTTGATGGGACGGTCGTCGCCTTTACCTTGTCGCTTTACAGACGCATCCGTGTTGAGGGCGACGATCATGGATGCGCCAAGCGAGCGTGCTTGCGCGAGATAGGTGACGTGGCCGCGGTGGAGGATGTCGAAGCAGCCGTTGGTGAACACGAGGGGGCGTTGGAGTGTCGCTACACGCTGTGCCAGTTGGTCCGGTTCGCAGATTTTTTTTTCGAACTCGGGCGAGGGGTAATTCATGCGGGTTTCAGTTCCTTACGAAAGCGGTTGAGGTCGGTGACCGTTTCAAAAGTACGGCCAAACAAATTTGAGAGGTTGCGCAATATACCGCCCACCACTTTCGGTTCCCATTCTTTATCAAAATGAATTTGTTTGTCGAGCCAGTGTTCGAGCCAATCGGGGTCGGGCAGTTTGCTTTGCACGGTGTCGTTGGGAAACAGTTTTTCATTGACGTGCAAATTGGTCGGGTGCAAGGGCTTGCCGCTGCGGCCGCTGCTGGCCATAAGCACGCCGACTTTGGCGAATGCAGCACGGGCGGTGTCGCCGTATTTTTCTATCGCCCGCTTCATGTATTTCAAATACGCGCCGCCGTGGCGCGCTTCGTCTTTTGAAATCATGTCGTAGATTTTTTTGATCACCGGCTCGGTATGCCACTCGGAGGCACAGCGATACCACTGGGTGAGGCGCACTTCGCCGCAGAAATGCAGCATTAAGGTTTCAAGCGGCGGGGCGGGGTCGAATTGGAAACGCACGGCGTGCAGTTCAGCTTCAGTGGGCGTCAGCTCGGGTTTAAAGCGGCGCAAATATTCCATCAACACCAGTGAATGTTTTTGCTCTTCATAAAACCACACAGACATGAAGGCGGAGAAATCGCTGTCGTCCTGGTTGTCACGCAAAAACATTTCCGTCGCCGGTAAGGCCGACCATTCGGTGATGGCATTCATCTTGATGGTTTGCGCCTGCTCGTCGGAAAGTTTACTCGCATCAAAGCCCTCCCACGGGATGTCTTTATCGAGACTCCAGCGGGCTTTTTCAAGAGATTTGAATAATTCGGGGTAGAGCATGGGGTATCCGCAAGGTTAATTAGATGAGCATAAACAAAACCAAAGGGGATTTCCAGCCTGCATGAGAGACAGCGCTATGGGGCAATGGTTTCAGTTTACCTTGTCCATGACAAAAAAAATTATTGTCACCCCTTTTTACCTCCTATTTTTCACGCTAGTCTGCATCCAAACGCGCTATTCAAAACGTATAAGTAATTAAGCTTCTCCCGATCATTTCTGTTTTTGAAATTACAAACCTTATTCCCATGAAAATCGCCGTTATCGGTTCTGGCATTTCCGGCATGTCGGCAGCGTGGCTGTTATCGTCGCAACACGAGATCACTTTGTTCGAAGCTAACTCGCGGCTCGGCGGCCATACCAACACGGTTGATGTCACACTTGATGGCATCACCCATCCGGTCGATACGGGCTTTCTGGTGTTCAATGACCGCACTTATCCAAATCTTATCGCGCTGTTTGAAGCGCTGGGCGTGCGCTCGACGGAATCGGATATGTCGTTCAGCGTACAGATTGAAAATAAAAATCTCGAATGGGCTGGCACCAATCTCGCCAGTGTGTTTGCGCAAAAACGCAATCTGGTGAAGCCGGCATTTCTCGGCATGGTAAAGGATATCTTACGCTTTAATCGCGAAGGCACGCGGCTGATGGTTGAGGACGCTAACATTCGCGGAACATTGCAAAGCTATCTCGATGCCCACCATTACGGCAAAGCGTTCCGCGATTGGTACCTGGTGCCGATGGCCGCTGCCATTTGGTCGTCACCATCGAACGAAATCATGGGCTTTCCGCTGGCGACTTTTTTGCGCTTTTGCCATAACCACGGTTTGCTGCAAGTGGAAAACCGCCCCAAATGGCGCACGGTAGCCGGTGGCGGGCGCGAATATCTCAAGCGCATGGCGCTGACGATTAACGATATTCGCCTGAATTGTAAGGTTGAAAAAATCAGCCGATTCGACGATTGCGTCTTGGTTCAAAGGCAAGCCGGCATGAGCGAAGAATTCGATCACGTCATTATGGCCTCTCACAGCGACGAAACCCTCGCCATGCTTGGCGATGCAAATTATCTTGAAAGAGACATTTTGTCTGCTGTGCGATATCAGCCCAATACGGCGATTTTGCATACAGACGAAACTTTTTTACCGCGTCGAGAAATCGCCCATGCCGCGTGGAATGTCCATGCAGGCTATGGCGAGAGCGGCGAGCGCCCTGTCGCTGTCACCTATCTGATCAACAAACTACAACCGCTGCCCTTCGCCCGGCCCGTGATGGTAACTTTGAACCCCCATCGGGAACCGGCGGCAGAAAAAATTTTCCAACGGCTTAGCTATTCCCATCCGTTACTCGATGAGGCCGCTGTGGCAGCACAAAAACTATTGGATACAATTCAAGGCACACGTCGCACCTGGTTTTGCGGGGCCTGGACGCGCTACGGTTTTCATGAAGACGGATTGCTGTCAGGCATGCATGTGGCGTCATTCTTCAATAGCACAACACCATGGATTAAACAGCATGACTGAAACCGTGCCTGCTCTATGTTTCGGCAATGTGATGCACGCCCGTATGCGGCCGGTGCCTCACCGTTTTCACTACGGCGTGTATTTTGTGCGCGTGCCACTGTCTGCCCTCCATCACTTGCCGAAACATTTTTTTTCGCTCGACCGTTGGAACCTGCTGAGCTTGTACCGCAAAGATCACGGCCCGCTGGATGGCAGTGATCTGGAAAACTGGATACGCCATTTACTTCGCGAAGAAAATATTACGCAAGCTGATGGCGAAATTATCTTGCAGGCTTTCCCCCGCGTGCTGGGTTACGTATTCAATCCGGTGAGCTTCTGGTTTTGCCACGATAAACAGGGCGGCCTGCGTGCCGTTCTGTGCGAAGTGCGCAATACCTTTGGCGAGCAGCATAATTATTTAATCGCCAACGCGGACGGCAGTTTGATTGAACGTAACACATGGCTGGAAGCGAAAAAAGTTTTTCACGTCTCGCCATTTTTTGACGTGCTGGGCAAGTATCGTTTTCAATTTGAGCAGGACGGCGATGCTCATCGTGTGCGCATTGATTACCACGACAATAATGGATTGCTGCTCGCTACCAGCGTGGGCGGCCAGGCCAAAGCGATGAGCAGCAAGCGTTTGCTCACGGCATTTTTTTGTTATCCGTTGATGACTGTCGGCGTCGTCGCGCGCATTCATTGGCAGGCACTGAAGCTATGGATAAAAGGCGTGGGCTTCCGCAGCAAACCCGCGCCGCCTGCCCGGCAAACAACGCGCTGAACAAAAATTTATAGAGGAGAGATTTTGAACGCACCTGACATGATTACTGTGCCGGCCAAAACAGCAAAGCTGCCAAAAGCGGCCAGGCTGTTGCTGAATTTTTTGCGCAAACTTGAAGCGGGCGATCTCAGATTAATTACGCCCGGCGGTGAACTGTTGCATTTCTCTGGCAAAGCTAACGGGCCGAAGGCAGATATTCATATTCACGATTGGCGCGTAGCGGGCATGGTGATGCGTTCGGCAGAAATCGGTTTTGCCGAAGCCTATCGCGATGGCTATTTTGAAACCGGTAATCTTGCCGCACTGTTGGAACTCGCCGTACTCAATCAACAGGTTTTGCAGCAGGCGTTTTACGGCAATAAATTTTTTACTTTCGCTTATCGCATTGCGCACTTATTCCGCCGCAACACGCGCGAGGGCAGCAAAAAAAATATTCATGCGCATTATGATCTGGGCAATGATTTTTATTCGCTCTGGCTCGACCCGTCGATGACATACTCTAGTGCGTTGTTTAATAACGATTTTTCTCCCGTGCTGAAGAATGCGCAAGAAGCAAAATATGAACGCATTCTGACGCAATTACATTTACAACCGGGCCAACACGTTCTTGAAATCGGCTGCGGCTGGGGCGGCTTTGCCGAATACGCAGCGAAAACGCGAGCCGTAAAAATTACCGGCATCACCATTTCGCAAGCGCAATTTGATTATGCGAAAGCGCGCATCGACAACGCGGGCCTGGCGCATTTAGTGGATTTGCACATCATTGATTACCGCGATGTGCGCGGCGAATTCGATGCGGTGGTGTCGATAGAAATGTTCGAGGCTGTGGGCGAAAGTTTCTGGCCAGTTTATTTTGATACCTTGCGCCAGCGTCTCAAAGCCGGTTCGCGCGCGGTGATTCAAACCATTACCATTGCCCATGATGCGTTCGATTATTACCGCAGTTCCAGCGATTTTATCCGCGAATATATTTTCCCCGGCGGCATGTTGCCTTCCGTGCAGGTGTTTTCGCAGCATGCCAAACAAGCGGGCCTGCATGAAATGAATCGTCATGAATTCGGTCTCGACTACGCGGAAACCTTGCGCCATTGGCGCGAGCGTTGCGATGCGGTAGCTGCGGAAATCCACAAACTCGGTTTCGATGAAGCATTCCAGCGCATCTGGCGTTTTTATTTTGCTTACTGCGAAGCGGGCTTCCGCAGCCACCGTACAAACGTGATGCAAGTTGAATTGATGAGGCCCGCATAATGAAAACATTTTTGCTTGCAGCCTGGTTGTTTTTTTTCGGCATGCTTGCCGCCCACGCTGAGCCGGGGGCAGCCCCTGCGCTGCCTTCGGTGGTGAGCGAGACACAATCTGATTGGCGCTCGATTGGCGACGTGCGTTTTCGCAAATGGGGCTTTCATGTTTATGATGCCAACTTGTGGGCTGCCGACGGCAAGTGGGCGATGGAAAAGCTATTTGCCCTCGATATCCGCTACGCGCGCACCATCACAGGCAAAGCCCTGGCAGGAAAAAGCGTCGAAGAAATGGAGCGCATGAATTTCGGCGACGATGCAAAACGTAAAAACTGGCTGGTGGAAATGGAACGCTTGTTCCCTGATGTACAAGACGGCGACCGCCTGGTGGGCGTGCATGTGCCGGGCAAAGAGGCCCGCTTTTACAACAACAGCAAACTGCTCGGCGTGGTGGCGGACGCGGAATTCGCCGTCGCGTTTTTTTCCATCTGGCTTGACCCGCGCACCAGCGAAACTTTCATGCGGAAAAAATTATTAGGCCTGCCGTGAATCCCATCAGCATTCCGCGCCTGTTGGCTTACGGCCTATTGGGCTTGCCGCTGGCCATGGCGGCGCTGCCTATTTATGTTCACGTACCAAAATTTTATGCGGACCTCGGCCTCGACTTGGCCGCTATTGGCCTATTGTTATTGGTGGCGCGCTTGCTTGATGCCTTCATCGATCCGCTTTTGGGATTATGGAGCGACCGCGCGCGCGGTTCGCGCTTTGGCCGTTTGCTGTTCATCGGTATCGGCGTGCCGTTGCTCGCAATCGGCATGTTGGGTTTGTTCAACCCTGTTGCCGATGCGAACTATCTGTCGCTGTGGTTGATGGCAACGCTGACGATTGTATATCTCGCCTTTAGCATGGCCAGCGTGAGTTATCAGGCTTATGGTGCCGAGCTTTCCGCCGACAGCCACGAGCGCACGCGCATCACTGCTGCGCGGGAAGGGTTGTCGGTCATCGGCGTTTTGCTCGCCGCTGCGCTGCCGGAAATTTTTGCCAGGTCAGCCGGTATGCGCGCGGGCTTTGCGCAATTTGCCGCGCTCTACGCGCCGCTGGCCATTGCGTGCGCCGCCATCATGTTGCTATTGTCGCCAAAGCCGAAACCGTTTGTGCCTGATAAGTCGGCGAAAAAAAATGCCTTCCGCGCCATGCTCGCACCGTTTGATAATATTTCCTTCCGTTTTTTACTTGCCACATTTTTTCTCAACGGCATCGCGGCGGCCATACCCGCCACACTGTTTTTGTTTTTCGTGCAGGATATTATTCAGCGCAGCGATTTAACTGCGCCATTTTTAATCGCCTATTTTTTAGCCGCTGCCCTCGGCATGCCAGGCTGGGTTTGGCTGGCAAAACGCATCGGCAAACGGGGCGCATGGCTAATGGGCATGGCCTTGTCGGTGATTTCTTTCGTGTGGGCTTTCACGCTCGGCCCCGGCGATGCCGTCGCTTATATGATTATTTGCGTGCTGTCCGGCTTCGGCCTCGGCGCTGATCTGGCCTTGCCGCCTTCCCTGTTGGCCGATGTAATCGACGGCGATGAAGCGCTCGGCAAAGTACGCAACGAAGGCGCGTACTTCGGTTTATGGAATCTTGTGACCAAACTCAATCTGGCTTTAGCTGCCGGTATTGCGTTGCCGCTGCTGAGTTGGTTTGCCTATGTGCCGCAGGCGCAAAACCCTTCGAGCGATTCGCTCACTGCGCTCTCAACCATTTATGCCGTGCTGCCTTCTGCGTTGAAAATCTGCGCTGCCATCGCATTGACGCTCGTGCCCCTTGGCCGCGCGGCCCATCAACGTCCCCAATTTATACAAGGAATCGCAAAATGATAAACAAACTTATCTATCTGATTATATTCAGTTTTTTGGCTAGCTGCGCCAATGTGAGCGCGCCGGATTACGCCATCGAAAAACCGGTGCTCGACCTCGCGCAATATCTCAATGGCACCATCGATGCATGGGGCATGTTTCAAGATCGTTCGGGCAAAGTGGTGAAACGATTTACGGTGGTGATCGACGCGAAGTGGAACGGCAATGTCGGG
>JAYTVC010000078.1:0-3597 GCA_043744215.1 Pseudomonadota bacterium | reverse complement strand
AGAAGCGGTGGTTTGGCATTAACAGCAGATCCTTCACTTCGTTCAGGATGACAAATCGCGTAGGGTGCGCCGTGCGCACGCGTTGCAACCACGTAGGGTGCGCTGTGCGCACGCGTTGCGGTTCAATTTAATTCATTCGCGTGCTGAAACAGCCTTACGCGTGCGCATGGCGCACCCTACAATCATCTTGCGCGGGCATGGCGCACCCTACAGTTTCGTGTCGCACGTTGGGAGTACCCGCTACAACCACGTAGGGTGCGCTGTGCGCACGCGTTGCGGTCTAATTTAATTCATTCGCTCGCTGAAACAGCCTCACGCGTGCGCGTGGCGCACCCTACAACCACGTTGCGTGCGAATGGCGCACCCTACAGTTTCGTGGCGACCCAATCTTTCACGCCGTTTAACGCTTGCGCGAGCGGTGCCGGATTGGTGCCGCCTGCCATCGCCATGTCCGGGCGGCCGCCGCCTTTGCCGCCGACTTGTTGCGCGACAAAATTAACCAAGTCGCCCGCTTTTACTTTTGATGTGAGATCAGCGGTGACGCCTGCTATCAAAGAGACTTTGCCATCCTGCACCGACGACAATACGATTGCGGCGGATTTTAATTGGTCTTTCATGCGGTCTAATGTTTCGCGCAAAATTGTATTGTCGGCGCCATCAAGTTGCACGGCCAATACTTTCACGCCTTTCACATCCGTCGCTTGCGCTTGCAAATCACCGCTTTGCGATGCGGCGAGTTTGGATTTCAATTGCGCCAGCTCTTTTTCGAGCGATTTGGCGCTATCTTGTAACTGGTTGATTTTATTGAATATTTCTGATGGTTGCGCTTTGAGTACGGCAGCGATTTTTTGCAATTCATCGTGCTCGTGTTCTACCAAAGCTAACGCGCTCTCGCCAGTGGTCGCTTCAACGCGACGCACGCCAGCGGCGACGCCGCCTTCGCTCAACACGCGAAACAATCCGATGTCGCCGGTGCGCTGTACGTGCGTGCCGCCGCATAATTCACGCGATGTGCCGATGTCGAGCACGCGCACTTCGTCGCCATATTTTTCGCCGAACAACATCACCGCGCCGGTTTTTTGCGCTTCTTCGATCGGCAACACGCGTGCTTGTGTCGCGGCATTGGCGAGAATTTCTGCGTTGACGATTTGCTCGATGCGTTTGATTTGTTCGTCGCTCATTGGCGCATTGTGCGCGAAATCAAAACGGGTTTTGTCGGCATCGACCAGCGAACCTTTTTGCTGCACATGGCTGCCCAGCACTTCGCGTAGTGCTTTGTGCATCAAATGCGTGGCCGAGTGGTTGCGCACGGTGCGCGCACGGATTGCACTGTTCACTTTGGCATTCACGCTGTCGCCGATTTTGAGCAAGCCGATTTTTAATGCGCCGTGGTGACCGAAAACTTCGGCCTGAATTTTTTGTGTGTCGGCTACTTCAAATTGCGCGCCGGATTTTTCCAGCACGCCGTTATCGCCGACCTGTCCGCCGGACTCGGCATAGAACGGCGTGTTGTCGAGTACGACCACGCCACTTTGACCGGATTTCATTTCGTTAACCGACGTGCCATCGACATACAGCGCAGTGATTTTTGCGTTTTCAATGACCAGTTTTTCGTAGCCGTGAAATGCGGTTTTCGCTCCTGCGTAAGTCAGCCCGGCAGCCGCTTTGAATTTACCTGCGGCTCGCGACGCATCTTGCTGGCGTTTCATGGCGGCGTCGAAAGCCGCTTCATCGACCGTCATGTTCCGCTCGCGGCAAACGTCGGCAGTGAGATCCAAGGGAAAGCCATAGGTATCGTGGAGTTTGAACGCGAGCTCGCCCTCCAAAGTTTTCTTGCCGCTCTTTTGCAAATCGGCCAGAGCAGAATCCAGAATCGCCATGCCGTTTTCAATGGTGTTGAAAAAGCCTTCTTCTTCCGCTTTCAACACTTCGGTGACGCGGGCTTTTGTCTTCGCGAGATTGGGATACGCACCGCCCATTTGCTCGACAAGGTCAGCGACGATGCGATGAAAAAATGGTGCGCGCGCGCCGAGCTTATAACCGTGGCGAATCGCGCGGCGGACAATTCGGCGCAGCACATAACCACGGCCTTCGTTGCCGGGAATGACGCCATCGACAATCAAAAAGGAACAGGCGCGGATGTGATCGGCGATTACGCGCAGCGATGGATTGGATAAATCCTGGGTGTAGGTTTCACGCGCTGCCGCTTTGACGAGGGCCTGGAATATGTCGATTTCATAATTGCTGTGTACATGCTGCAAAATCGCGGCGAGGCGCTCGAGGCCCATGCCGGTATCCACACAAGGCGCAGGCAGTTTGACTAAACTGCCGTCGGACTTCATGTCGAATTGCATAAAGACGTGATTCCAGATTTCGATAAAGCGGTCGCCATCTTCGCCGGGACTGCCGGGTGGCCCACCGGGAATATGTGGTCCGTGGTCGTAAAAAATTTCCGAGCACGGGCCGCATGGGCCCGTGTCGGCCATCATCCAGAAATTATCCGACGCATATTTTTTGCCTTTGTTGTCGCCGATGCGGATCACGCGCTCCGGCGGCAGGCCTATCTCTTTGGTCCAGATGTCGTAGGCTTCGTCGTCGTCTTTATATACGGTGGCGGTGAGTTTTTCCGGCGGCAGTTTGTACACGTCGGTGAGCAACTCCCAGCCCCACTTCAAACTTTCGCGCTTGAAGTAATCGCCGAAACTCCAGTTGCCGAGCATTTCGAAAAAAGTATGGTGACGCGCGGTGTAGCCGACGTTTTCCAAATCATTGTGTTTGCCGCCCGCGCGCAAACAGGCTTGCACGCTCGCCGCGCGCACATACGGGCGTTTGTCGATGCCGAGAAACACGTCTTTGAATTGCACCATGCCGGAGTTGGTGAACATGAGCGAAGGGTCATTGCCCGGCACCAATGGACTTGAAGCAACGATGGTGTGATTTTTACTGGCGAAAAAATCGAGAAATTTTTGGCGGATTTCAGAAGAAGTCATGTAAATAAAATTTTAAGTAACCTATTGATTATATTGAATAATATAGCATTATTTAGATGCAAGTTTATCAGCGATCAAAGCCAATGCGCCAGAAACCGTTTGACGCAAAGTCTGCTCGCGATTTTTTGCTTCGCCGGTCGCGGCATTTTTTGCGTCGAACGCAACGCCGTCCACTTTGACACGCAGATCGCATTCCACGCGCGAGTCGGTCGCTTCGCCTTGCATGGCCTGGAAGATCGGCGCGACCACGCCGACGGACACAGCGCCGCGCCCGCCCGAACCAATCACACCACCGACACTGCCCGACACCGTGCCGCCGCCACCGCTGCCAGCCTGCCGCGCGCGCGTGAGATATGTTTCGGCGATGTCGAACTTTTCAATCGTGATGGTTTTGCCGGCGAGTTTGTCGCCGAGTTTTTCCTGCAAATAATTTTTTAGCACGGCCATGCGGTCGGGTGTGAGATTGCTGTCGCCAAAAAATATGCGCGGGCCGTCGTAGGGGCTATCGTCGGCGCGGCGGGTGCGTTCAAGATCCGGACGCGCATCGATTACCTTGAAGCTCACCGCTTTTTCGCTGATGGCGCCGAGGCTGAGTTTTTCTTCTGCG
>JAYTVC010000077.1:0-12648 GCA_043744215.1 Pseudomonadota bacterium | reverse complement strand
GACTGAATTCATTCGCGCGAATATTATTTACCGTAACTGCTTTAATTTCGATGAGTTGCGGAGAGCCTAAAAATTTGGATTCCTCAATCGTGCGCATCAAAGTCGATACACGAGCGTTGGATTGGGCAAAACCCACAAGACTGACTGCGTTACCGGTTTGTTTAATGGATTTCAGATAAACGCCTTCCGGCATGCGGCGTAACAGCTCATCCAACAGGTGCACAGCATCGCCACGGTTGGTTTGTAAATTTTCCACGACACGCTTTTTGTCGAGCAGAATCTGCGTTTGTTCCTTGAGTTTTTTGATTTCCTCAATCTGCTTATCAAGCTTGACGGTTTCTTCTTTCAGGTAAGTATTGCGTTCAGCCTGATTATCAATTTGTTTGGACAGCACTTGATGTCCGCCCAACCAGATGAGCGCGCCAACGCCAGCGGTAAGGCCGGCCAGCACGGCCATTTGCCTCTGGCGACGCTGACGTTTTTGCAGCCGATGGGGTAATAGGTTTATGCGGATCATTCGTCGAATCTCCGCATAGCCAGGCCACATGCCACCATCAATGAAGGCGCGTCTTGCGCCAGAGAGCGTGGCTTGAAACGCTGCGTCAAGGCCATATTGGCAAAGGGGTTGGCAATCAACGTCGGCACTTGGGTGCGATTCGCGACCATTTCTTCAAGGCCGGTTAGCGTGGCGCAGCCACCGGCGAGAACGATATGGTCTACTTTGTTAAATGAAGACGAAGTAAAGAAATACTGCAATGCTCTTGCCACTTCGTTGGCGATGCGGTCAACAAACGGCTGTAACACTTCAGGGCCGTAGTTATCCGGCAGCGAGCCTTTCCGTTTGGCTGCTTCGGCATCATCAAAACTCATACCGAAATGGCTGGCGATATCCTGGGTCAGTTGTGCGCCGCCCAAGGGCTGTTCGCGCATGTAAAGTGTCTGACCGTTGTGTAGAACAGTAATCCGGGTGATGCTTGAGCCGATGTCAACAATCGTGCTGACCGTGTTTTCGCCGCTGCCGGGCAAATGAGCCTTGATCATTTCAAAAGCGCGCTGGGCGGCAAACGATTCTACGTCCATTACGATGGCTTTCAAGCCGGCCGTTTCGACAGCGGCGACGCGATCTTCAATTTTTTCTTTGCGTGAGGCGGCAATCAGCACCTCGATTTCTTCGGGCCCTGTCGGTCCCTGGCCTAAAACCTGAAAGTCCAGATTCACTTCTTCTAAAGAGAACGGAATGTATTGGTTGGCTTCTGATTCGACTTGAACTTCCAGGTCTTCTTCACGCTGGCCGGCCGGCAAAATCACCTTCTTGGTAATGACTGCGGCGGCGGGCAGAGCAACTGCTACTGTTTTAATTCGGGTGCCCAGGCGTTTCCAGGCGCGTTTCACGGCTTCTGACACGACGTCGATATTTACAAGATTGCCGTCCACCACGGCATCGCGCGGCAAAGGTTCGATAACATACCGTTCGACCCGGAACAGTTTGCCGCCGGCTTGTGAAATCTCGAGCATTTTTACTGAAGACGAGCTGATATCCACGCCAATAAGGGGCGGAGATTTGGCCTTCAGAAACTCAAGGTTAGAGAGCAATTTTTCTTTTAGCATGGCTAAGTTAGACGCACAATCCTATAATTTACATTAAATCCTAACAACAACCCCGCATATAGTAAAGCAAATTATTGCAAATTTGTTTTGGTACATGGGATGGTTATAATCCTCCGCTGTGCCTCATAATCCTATTAACTAGTTCACATTAAGTGTCCCTATGTCTGCACGTTGGTGGTTTTATCCTGTCGTTATTTTAGTATCCCTTGGTTTGGTGTTGGCGTGCGTGATTGCGCTGACGCTTATACTGCTTTATCCGACTTTGCCTCCCCTTGAGGCGCTGACGGACTATAAACCCAAGATTCCTTTAAGGGTTTATACCGCTGATGATGTATTAATAGGTGAATTTGGCGAAGAACGTCGCGCAGTGATCAAAATCGACCAAGTGCCTATGCATATGAAGCAGGCCATTCTGGCGGCTGAAGACGATCGTTTCTACCAGCACGGAGGCGTTGATTATACAGGGGTTTTGCGCGCTGCCTGGGCCAACATTAGCGCCCGCGGTGCCCGTGAGGGGGCTTCTACCATTACTATGCAGGTTGCCCGTAACTTCTTCTTATCAAACGAAAAAACCTATACGCGCAAGCTGTCGGAAGTGTTGCTGGCGTTCAAAATCGAACACAACCTCAGCAAAGACAAGATTCTTGAACTGTATATGAATCAGATTTTTCTTGGGCAGCGTTCCTATGGCTTTGCCGCCGCAGCGAGCGCTTACTTTAATAAGCCGCTCGATAAACTTTCACTCGCTGAGATGGCTATGTTGGCCGGCTTGCCTAAGGCACCGTCGCGCTATAACCCGATCGTGAATCCCAAGCGGGCCACGGAACGGCAACGCTACATTTTGCGCCGCATGCGCGACCTTAAGTACATCACGGAACCCGAATATTCCGAAGCCGAAAAGCAGCCCCTCAAAATTCAGCAGGAAATCCAGGTTTTCCCGGTCCATGCCGAGCACGTGGCCGAAATGGCCCGTCAGACCATGTTTGAAAAATATGGTGAATTGACCTACACCAGCGGGCTCAAGGTTTACACCACTTTGTTGAAAAGTCATCAGGAGGCGGCTTATATCGCCCTGCGTAAAAATACGGGCGATTACGACCGGCGTCATGGTTACCGGGGTGCTGAGGCCCAGGTGAACATTACGGGCAAGCCGGGCAAAGAAGATGACGAACAGGATTTTGACGACCTGTTTCAAGGCAAAGACTCAAATGATGAAATGCAGCCAGCGCTAGTATTAGAGGCATCCCCCAAGTTAGTAAAGGCTTACGTCAAGGGGGGTGAACGCATCAATATTGGCCCCGAAGGCTTGAAATTCGCCGCCAAACAATTGGGCGAAAAAGCCGTTGGCCCCACCCGCATACGGCGTGGTTCCCTGGTTCGGGTGGTGCAAGACGCCAAGACCAGTGAATGGTCCATTACCCAGGTGCCCAACGTCGAGGCGGCCTTTTTGTCCATGAGCCCGTCCAACGGCGCCATTGTGTCGCTGGTCGGCGGCTTTGATTTCGGCAGCAACAAGTTCAACCATGTCACCCAGGCCTGGCGCCAGCCGGGTTCCAGTTTCAAACCATTCATCTATTCTGCCGCGTTGGAAAAAGGCATCACCACCGCCAGCCTGTTTAACGACGCGCCCTTTGTGGTGTCCGCCGAAGAAACCGGCGGTGAATTGTGGGAGCCGAAAAATTACGACGGCAAATATGATGGCCCGCTCAGAGTGCGTCAGGCTTTGGCCAAATCCAAAAATATGGTGTCGATTCGCGTGTTGCAAAGCATCGGCGTGGACTACGCGCAGGATTACATTACCCGCTTCGGCTTCGACAAAAAACAACATCCAGCCGTGCTGACTTTGGCGCTAGGCGCCGGGTCAGCCACGCCATTGCAAATGGCGTCGGGCTATTCGATTTTTGCCAATGGCGGTTATCGCATCCGGCCTTACTTCATTCAGCGTGTGCTCGACCAAAAAGGCAACATCGTGATGGAAGCCAAACCCGAACTGGCTGAATTCGATGCCGAGCGCGTCATTGATCCGCGCAATGCCTTCATCATGACGACCTTGATGCGCGATGTCGTGCGCGCCGGCACTGCCACCGCCGCAATGAAGCTTGGCCGCAATGATCTTGCCGGCAAAACCGGCACGACAAACGATCATATAGACGCCTGGTTCTGCGGCTTCAACGCGAGCTTGGTCGGCGTGAGCTGGATCGGTTTTGACAATCCGACGCCGATGGGCGCGAATGAAACCGGCGGGCAAACCGCCTTGCCGGCGTGGGTCGGCTACATGGGCAAAGCCTTAAAAGGCGTCGCCGAAACGCCGCTCAAGCAACCGCCCGGTGTGATTGTCGTGCCCGTCAGCGCCTACAACGGTGCGCGCATGCCACCTGGCACATTGGTCGGCAAAGACAGCGGCGTGATAAACGATTATTTTTATGAAGAATACCCGCCCTCGACCTACGTGCCCGACATCGCGCCGCTGCCGCAGGAAGTAATTCAGCAGCAGGAAGAAATCAAAGCGCAGCTTTTTTAGGGTTTAAGGGGATATTTGTAACCTATTGATTATATTCAATTTTTAAGCATTTTTGAGTGGCTCAAAATGCCCAGACACGAGCAGTCCAAACGCAATCTCATGCGTAGCCAATTGGCGCACGCGGCGGCCAAGCTCATGGCCGTCGATGGTGTGCCCGACTACGCCAGCGCCAAACAAAAAGCCGCGCGGCAACTGGGTGCAGTCGATACACAATCGCTGCCCGACAACAAAGAAATCGACGACGCCCTGCGCGAATATCAATCGATTTATAAAAGCGACACGCAACCGGAAATTGTGCGAATCCTGCGCGAACACGCCGTCACGCTGATGCGCGAATTGCAGGAATTCAATCCGTATCTCGTCGGCTCGGTGTTGGTTGGCACCGCGACCGAACATTCCGACATCAACCTGCAACTGTTTTGCGACAGCGTCAAAGACCTGGAAATTTATTTCATCAACCAAAATCGCGAATACAAAAGCGGCTTCAAGAGAAATCGCCTCGGCGACAAAACGGTTGAGATTCCCACCTTCACCTTAGACGTCGATGGCGCCGAAGCCACGCTATCGGTGTACGACACCGACGATCTGCGCATCGTACAAAAATTCAAATCCGACGGAAGAGTAATGGAGCGGGCTAAGCTGGCGCAGGTGGAAGCGTTGCTGGCGGAAAAACAGTAGCGCCGATCGCGCAAGCCAATAGTTATCTCACTGCTAAACTCGGATTGACCTGTCGCAATTTATTTTCACGCAACGTGAAAAAATAATGAAACGGCATCAGCGCCATATGCAAATCCCAGACATTTTTCTGATCATTGCCCGCGAGTTGCTGGCTGGTTTGGAAGGGTAGTTCCGTCGTAATATCGCGTAATTTACGCCGCATCGGCGCGCGCGTTTGCCGCGCTTTAGCGATGGCGATCTGGTAAGCCGATTCCGTTTCGTTGCCGTATTTCGCGATCAAGTCGCGCTGCCAAGTGAATAGTTTTTGCAGTTCAGGATGCTCGGCAAAAAATGGCACGATGGTCAGCGGACGCAAATGCGTTGCCAGTGTAATGTCCGCAGCCGAGAATGATGTGCCGACAACAAACTGACGACTCTCTATTTCTTTCGCCAAACTAAGCAAATAATTTTCCAGCGCTTCATACAGTCCCAGCGATTCCGAGCGGTGAAAATCAAAGCGCTTGCACAACATGATGCCGAGCGCTGCGCCGGTAATATGGCGAATGCCTGGCAGGCTATAAAACCCCTTCGCATCGCGCGGCAAAAATAAATCTGCTAATAAATCCGGACATTCCAAAATCACCTGCGAATAAGCAAAACGCCGCGCAGGAATGCCGAGCAAGGTATCGAATTCCAAAGTTTTCGCGTCGATCAAGGTGCAGTTTTTTTCATCGCCGGGAAATAATTTTGGTTGCGCGGGATAAGTGTCGGCGAGATAACGCAAAATCGGCGTCGAATCCATCACGAAAGTGTTTGTTGTATCGTCATGAATTGCCGGCACACGATAACCGCCCAAATGTTCAGGTGCAGCGAATGCGTGCATCTGTTTTTTGCTAAACGCATCAATAGCGACCATGCGCCATTCGAGTTTCATGTAGTCGAGCGCGATGCGGATTTTTTCACAGTAATGCGACCAATGCAGCTCGTAGAGTGAAATCATAACTTATTGATTTAATTGAATATTTTATGAGTGCCAAAACCTTGTTGGGGTTAGTTCTCACCGCCAACCTACAAGTCTATTTCTCCGCCAACCACGCCGCCGCATCCAACGCAAAATAAGTCAAAATTCCATCCGCGCCCGCACGCTTGAACGCGAGCAAACTTTCCAGCACGCAGGCGCGTTCATCCAGCCAGCCGTTTTGCGCGGCGGCTTTGAGCATGGCGTATTCGCCGCTGACTTGATAGACGAAGGTCGGCGCTTTGAATTCGTCTTTCACGCGGCGCACGATGTCGAGATACGGCATGCCGGGTTTGATCATCACCATGTCGGCGCCTTCCTGCAAATCGAGGCCGACTTCCCATAATGCTTCGTCGGAATTCGCCGGATCCATCTGGTAAGTTTTTTTGTCCGCATTGCCGAGCATTTTCCCGGAGCCGACGGCATCGCGGAATGGACCATAAAACTTCGACGCGTATTTGGCTGAGTAAGCGAGAATTTTTGTGTGAATAAATTTCTTCTGGTCGAGCGCGGCGCGTATCGCGCCGATGCGCCCATCCATCATGTCGCTCGGCGCGACGATATCCGAGCCCGCTTCGGCGTGGCACAGCGCCTGCTTCACCAATACTTCTATAGTTTCGTCGTTCAACACATAGCCGGATTTGTCGATCAAGCCATCTTGGCCGTGGCTGGTGTAGGGGTCGAGCGCGATGTCAGTGACGAGGCCCAATTCGGGGAAGCGTTTTTTCAATTCGCGCAGCGCCGTCGGCAACAGGCCTTTGGCGTTGTAGGCTTCTTTCGCGTTCTCGGTGCGCAGCTTGTCGCTGACTACCGGGAACAAGGCCAGCGCGGGAATGCCCAACTCAACACAGCGTTCGGCGTCGGCGAATAATTGATCGAGCGATTTGCGCGAAATGCCGGGCATGGATTTAATCGGCTCGATTTTATTTTTGCCTTCGAGCAAAAACGCCGGATAAATAAAATCGTTTGGACTCAAACTATTTTCCGCCATCATGCGACGCGAAAAATCATCATGACGCATGCGACGCATGCGAATCTGGGGAAATTGACCGAGAATTTTTGTCATAAATTATTCAATATAATCAAATAGTTATAAATTTATTGCGCGATACCGGAACTATCGAAACTGTGCAACGCTCTTACTGATGAGTGATGCGTGCATCGCTCCCCGCTTCACCTCCCTGAGCGGGTGCCTTCCTAATGAAGGCTTTTGTCAGCCCCCGGTCTTTATCCCCTTTTGGCCGGGGGTTTATTTTTTCTGTATGCCCGCTGAAATCCGATATTGCCGAGTATTCATTCTGTTTCAGCTATCGTTTCTAACGCCACATCATCCAACATTTTCCCGATGACTGCTTCGGCTTCTTTTAATCCCATCCGCTTCGGGCTGGAAAATAATTGCACGCTGCATTGGGGAAAATTCTCCAGCAACTCGCTGCGCACGTCGCGCAACGTTTTGGTTTGTTCCTGCTTGGTGAGTTTATCCGCTTTGCTGAGCAGAATATGAATCGGGCGTCCCGAGGGCGAAAACCATTCGATCATGTCGCGGTCAGTGTCACGTAGAGGATGGCGCACATCCATGATGATAATCAAGCCGCGCAATGAGTGGCGCGTGGCGAGATAACCGCCTACCAGTTTTTCCCAATGCTGCTTGATTTCATGGGGCACGCTGGCGAAACCGTAGCCGGGCAAATCGACCAGATAACGATCGTTGCCGAGAGAAAAATAATTGATGTGCTGGGTGCGCCCCGGCGTTTTGCTCACGAACGCGAGTCGCGTGCGATTGGCGAGTGTGTTGATGGCGCTGGATTTGCCCGCGTTCGAGCGGCCGACGAAAGCCACTTCAGCGAAATTGTCCGGGGGCAAATCGTGCAAATGATTGACGGTAGTAAAAAAAGCGGCGTGTTGAAAAATATTCATGTCATTCAATAATCAGGGATATCGGTAGCCCAGAGAGCAGAGAACTTTAGCTGGTGTCGAAGGGAATTTTTGCGTTAAAATAAGAGGTTTACACGAACCGCAATATTGGCAAATTTCCAGGAGTTGGGTAATGAAACGATTATTGGTCCTCGCACTCTGCGCTGTAGCAAGTTTAGTTTTGGCAAATGAACCTGCAGCGGTGAAACACGATGCCGCCACAAAAGCAGCGCCTGCAAAAACGGAACCGGCAAAAGCCGATCCGGCCAAAGCGCAAACCATCGTCACGCAGGTGTGCGCTGCCTGCCACGGTGCCGACGGCAACAGCATCGCTGCCGCCAACCCCAGCCTTGCCGGGCAACACGCGCAGTATATCACCACGCAACTGGCGCACTTTAAGTCGGGCGAGCGCAAAAATGCGGTGATGGCCGGCATGGTCGGCAATTTGAGCGATGACGACATGAAAAATCTCGGTGCGTACTTTGCCGGTAAAAATGCAAAGCCGAACAGTGCCAAAGATCCAGCGCTCACCAAGCTGGGCGAAAAAATTTATCGCGGCGGCAATGCAGCCACGGGCGTGCCCGCCTGCGCCGGCTGCCACGCGCCCAACGGCATCGGTATTCCTGCACAGTATCCGCGTCTGTCGGGCCAGCACGCCGACTACACGCTCGCGCAATTAAAAAGTTTTAACGCGGGCGAGCGCGTGAATGTCGTGATGAGCGGCGTTGCGGGCCGGATGAACGAAAAAGAAATGAAAGCTGTGGCGGAATACGTTGCCGGCCTGCATTGAGAAACCAGCTCAAGCCCGATATCGTCGCAATACGTCGTTGCTTACAAAAAATAACGCCTTACATATAACCCATATGCTGCGCCGTTATTTTTTGTTCGCGCCTAGTCTTGCTTAGATCTCGGACTTGATCAGGCTTCTCAAACAAATTAAATATTTTAGAAAATAAAACCAAGGGTGGCGCAGCCACCCTTTTTTGTCTTTTAATCTGCGAAGTAATTTCGAAGTAATTTTATGAGCGCAGTCACCATACGCAAAGCATCTTTTGGCAAGTCCGCCTACGAGCTTTTGAGCTCGATGCGCTTTGCCATCAGCTTGCTGACGGTTCTGGCGATCGCTTCCATCATCGGCACAGTGCTGAAACAAAACGAGCCTTATAACAACTATATCGTACAACTTGGCACTTTTTGGTTTGAGTTTTTCAAAACCCTAGGCCTCTATGACGTGTATCACTCGTCGTGGTTCATGGTAATTTTGATTTTTCTCGTGGCATCCACCAGCACGTGCATTTACCGCAATACACCCGCCATGCTGCGCGAAATGCGCATATATAAAGAAAACGCGAGCGAGGCATCGCTAAAGAGCTTCGCCCATCGAAGTGAATTTACTGTCATCGAAAACGAAACCACGCTGCAACAAAAAATCGAGCAGTATTTGCAGGTTTACGGTTTCAAAAACCGCATCAACCAAACCGAATCGGGTAATACGCTCGTCGCCGCCAAGTCCGGCTCAACGCATCGCTGGGGTTACATTCTCACTCACGCGGCGATCGTGATTATTTGCGTCGGCGGCTTGATAGACGGCAATGTGCCGCTGAAATTGCTTACTTTGATGGGCAAAAAAATCGAGACGCGCGACATCGCACAGAGCCAGATTCCGCCTGAGAGCCGCTTGTCGCCCGACAATCTTTCCTTCCGCGCCAACGTCAATATCCCCGAGGGCGGCAACGTGGATGTGGCGTTTCAGAATTTGGCCGACGGTTATTTTGTGCAGGAATTGCCGTTCACCATTTACCTGAAAAAATTTCACATCGATCATTACTCCACCGGTCAGCCGAAAGTGTTTGCCAGCGACATCGAAGTGGTGAATAAAAAAACGGGCGAAAAAATTTCTAAAACCATCGAGGTCAATAAACCGCTTACCGTCAGCGGCATCGCGATCTATCAAGCAAACTTCGGCGACGGCGGCACGGGCCTCAATTTGCGCGTGTGGAACTTGGCGGCAACAAAATTTCAACCAGTTGATTATAAAGGGAAAATTAACGAATCCAAAAGCCTGAAAATCGGCGCGGCGGAGTACCGCACGGAGTTTTCCGACTTCCGTCCGTTTAATATCGAGAATCTCGGCTCACCCGAGCCGGCGAAAAAAGAACAGACCGCGCTAAAAAATTTCACCGGAAAACTCACCACGCTTTCGAGCATCGGCAGCAAAAAAGATTTACATAACGTCGGACCCAGTTTCCAATTTCGCCTGCGCGACGCGCAAGGCCAGGCTCACGAATTCACCAACTACATGTTGCCGGTGAATCTCGACAAGCGCTGGTATTTTGTAACCGGCACCCGCGCCGCGCCGAACGAACCGTTTCGTTACCTGCGCATCCCCGCCGATGAAAATGGTGCCATCGACGGCTACATGCAGTTTCGTGCCGCGCTGTTCGATAAGACTGTGCGCGAAAAAGCGACGAACAGTTTCGTCACGGCCACGATGAAAAGCGGCAACATGAGCGAAGACCTGCGCGACAAATTCCGCACCAGCGCCGCCAGTGTCATCGACTTGTTCGCTGGCGGCGGCTACGAAGCCATCGCTGCGCAT
This sequence comes from Pseudomonadota bacterium, assembly GCA_043744215.1. Lineage (GTDB taxonomy): Bacteria > Pseudomonadota > Gammaproteobacteria > Burkholderiales > JBEEJL01 > JBEEJL01. The sequence continues at coordinate 2,331 of JAYTVC010000077.1, read as the reverse complement.
ATCGAGAAAACGGTGCCGGAAGCCGAGCGCGAAAAGGCTGCGCAAACCATCATCCGTCTAGTCGATGGCATCGCGCTGGAAACCTTGCAGCTCTCGCGCACTCAAAACAACATCGCCGCCGCACCGCTGGAAGAAAAAACGTTTCAGTTTCTGCGCGACGCGATGAATGCCACCAGCGATAGTTTTTTGTACAATTCGCCCGTGTATTTGCAACTGGTGACCTATGATGAAGTGAAGGCCAGCGGCTTGCAGTTGACCCGTTCGCCGGGCCAACCCATTGTGTATTTCGGCTCCGTGTTGCTGGTGCTGGGCGTGTTCGCCATGTTTTACATCCGCGAACGCCGCATGTGGTTGCTGATCAAGCCGCAGGAGCATAAAATTTTGTTCGCCATGTCGAGTAACCGCAAGACGCAGGATTTTGAAAAAGATTTCGCGCAGCATCAGGCGCGATTAGCCGAAATGTTAAATAGCAATCGCGTTCACACCGAGCCTGTCGAAGTGTGAACGCAAACAGAGGCAACACCATGAACCAAGCCACCACCATTTTTTCCGCGCCGCAGCCCTTGCTCAAGCGTCTGTCGATTCTCGATTGGCTGTTCGCGCTCGCACTGGTTATCGGCAGCGCGTTCGCCCTTCAACGCTACGGCAGTTACATGGATGCCTACGAAAAAGGCTTCGTGTTTTTATTTTGCGGCCTGTTCATCTGGGCAGGCTGGATGTGGAAACCGATTCGCGTGCTGCTCGCCGTCATTGCAGTCGTCAGTATTTTCGCCATTAGCCTCTATCACGGCGACGCGGCGCGGGCGAAGAGCGCGTTCTTTTTGAAATACATGATCTCCAGCCAATCGGCCATCATGTGGATGAGCGTGCTGTTCATTATGGCCACCGCTGCCTATTGGTTTGGCACCTTGGCGCGCTCAGACTTCGCGCAAAAATTCGGCAGCGGGTTGACCTGGAGTGCAGTGACGATGGGCTTCATCGGCCTGCTGGTGCGCTGGTATGAATCGTATTTGATCGGTGCCGACGTCGGCCACATTCCCATCAGCAATCTTTACGAAGTGTTTATTTTGTTCGCCATGATCACGTCGCTGCTGTATCTGTATTACGAAGACCGCTACCAGACTCGCCAGTTGGGCGGCTTCGTCATGCTCATCGTTAGCGCGGCCGTAGGGTTTTTATTGTGGTACACCTTCGATCGCGGTGCCCACGAAATCCAGCCGCTGGTGCCCGCGCTGCAATCTTACTGGATGAAAATCCATGTGCCGGCCAACTTCGTCGGCTACGGATCGTTCTCGTTGGCGGCGATGGTTGGCGTCGCGTATTTGCTGTCATCCAAAGGCGTGCTCAGTTCGCGTCTGCCGCCGCTCGAAACTCTGGACGACGTGATGTACAAAGCCATCGCCATCGGCTTTGCGTTTTTTACCATCGCGACCATACTCGGCGCGATGTGGGCGGCGGAAGCATGGGGCGGTTACTGGAGTTGGGACCCGAAAGAAACTTGGGCGCTGATCGTGTGGCTCAACTACGCCGCGTGGCTGCACATCCGGCTCACCAAAGGCCTGCGCGGCCCGCTGCTGGCGTGGTGGGCTGTGATCGGTTTATTGGTGACGACCTTCGCGTTTCTCGGCGTGAATATGTTTTTGAGCGGGCTGCATTCGTATGGGACGTTGTGATTTAGGCTGCTTGCTTAAATCCCACCATCGCCACGCCGACGATGCAAAGCAACACCCCGGCGATGTTGATTAGCGACATTTGCTCGTTGTAAAACAGCAAACCAATGGCGAGTAAGGCGGCATTCACCGCCACGCTGGTCATGATGTAGCCCGTGCTCAGCGTCCAACCGCTGCGGTACATCAGCAAAAATCCGATCTCGATGCCGACAATGGCGAAGCCGACGATAATTTGCGGCCAGCTGATTTTTTGCACCTCGGCCGATATTGAATTGCCGTTCAAAAAAAACGGCAATAACACCGCGCACAAAACAAGCCCGACCACGTAGATGGCCATGACGGATACGACAGGGTTTGCGTCGTGCGGGATTTTTTTAATAAACACTTGATAGCACACCATCGACAGCATGGCTATCGCGGCGGAAGCAAGGTATAAACCGGTTTTTTCCTGCATGATTGAGCTTTTTATTCTGGTTAGTAAATGCTGGATTATATTGATTCGCTTGAGTTTGCGCAGGACAGGTTGAAGATGGGTTTTGCGTGTTACCTAGACAAAGCCTTTGTAGGTCAGGTTGCGGCGCGGTTTTTTGCGCCGTTACCTGACGCGGAGCTTTGAGCTTCAGCGGTCTTCAATACATTGCCGGGGGTGGTGGCCGCGACT
>JAYTVC010000076.1:0-47892 GCA_043744215.1 Pseudomonadota bacterium | reverse complement strand
CGCCGATAAATTTAATCGGCTTTTGCGTAACGTGTCGCACCGATAGCGCCGCGCCGCCGCGCGAATCGCCGTCGAGTTTGGTGAGGATGACGCCGGTTAACGGCAGCGCATCGCCGAAGGCTTTGGCGACATTCACTGCGTCCTGGCCTTGCATGGCATCGACGACAAAGAGCGTTTCGATGGGTTTAAGCGATGAATGTAACTGTTTGATTTCATTCATCATTTCTTCATCTATCGCAAGCCGTCCGGCGGTATCGACGATGAGCACATCATGAAAATGTTTTTTCGCGTAGTCCTGCGCGGCGAGCGCGATGTCGTTTGGTTTTTGTGTTTTATCCGACGCAAAAAAATCGACGTCGAGTTGTTTGGCGAGCAACTTTAATTGCTCGATGGCAGCGGGCCGATACACGTCGCAGCTCACCAGCAACACTTTTTTCTTTTGCTGTTCTTTTAATAATTTTGCCAGCTTGCCGCTGCTAGTGGTTTTGCCTGAGCCTTGCAAACCGGCCATGAGAATAATCGCGGGTGGAACCGTGGCTAAATTGATTCCTTCGTTCGCGCCACCCATGAGCGCCACGAGTTCGCTATGCACCACACCGACCAGCGCCTGGCCGGGCGAGAGGCTTTGCATCACATCGACGCCCAAGGCTTTTTCTTTGACATGCGCGATGAAATCTTTGACGACAGGCAAGGCTACGTCGGCTTCGAGCAAGGCCATGCGCACTTCGCGCATCGCGTCTTGGATATTGTCTTCCGTTAAACGCGATTGCCCGCGCAGGGTTTTGATCACGCCGCCGAGGCGCTGGGTTAAGTTATCGAACATGCTGATGCTTTCTGTAATTTCAGGTGAAGGTTGAGTTGCGGTAAACTAGTATTATTCTCTCGTAGTCTCGCACAACATGCACAACCCAATCTGGCATTTTATCACCGCATTGCTTTATGCCGCGCTCGCCGGTTACGGCTGGCGTGCGAACTTGCGCGTGGCGGGCGAAGCGTCGATGGCCGTGCCGTCGCGCTCTATGGTGCAGACGCTCGTGCCGCTGGCGTGGTTGTTGCACGGCACGGTATTGTTCGCTTCGGTGTTTGTCGGCGACGGCCTGAACTTTGGCGTCGGCAACGCGTTGTCACTGGTAATGTGGCTGACCGTCGGCATTTATTGGCTGGCGAATTTTTATTACCCCCTTAAAGCAATCAATCGTTATGTGCTCGCGGCTGCGGCGATCTGCGCGTTGTTGCCGTTTATATTTCCCGCTGGGCGCCTGTTGAATTTCGCAGTACCGGCGTTCAAATTTCATCTCGCTATTTCGATGCTGGCTTATAGTTTTCTCACCATTGCCGCGCTGCACGCGGTGCTGATTCTGGTGCAGGAAAAACGCTTGCACAATAAAGGCGGAGCAAGCGCAGCTTCGAATTTGCCACCGTTGATGACGATGGAAAGTTTATTGTTTCGCATTTTGTGGGCGGGGTTTATTTTGCTCACACTGACCGTGGTGAGTGGCATTTTTTTCTCGGAAGAGTTATTCGGCAAGGCGCTTGATTTACGTAAACATAAAACGGTCTTTGCGCTGATCTCCTGGTTGATTTTTGCGGTGCTGCTGACCGGCAGAAAAATTTACGGTTGGCGCGGACGCACGGCTGTGCGCTTCACGCTCGCAGGTTTTGTCGCCCTGTTCTTAGCTTACATAGGCTCGAAATTCGTGATAGAAGTAATTTTGCAGCGAGTTACATAACTTATTGATTATTATCAATATTTTTAATATCCCGAATGGTGATTTCCGTTTTATCCGCTTGACAGAGTCGTCATCGCTCACCAATACTTTGCTTCCTTCTCATCGTTGAAAATTTCACTTGGATAATATTCCGTTAAGCGCATTGCTAATTGCGCTGGCCGTTTTGCTGGTGGTGTCGGCGTATTTTTCGCTGACGGAAACGAGCATGATGGCGATCAACCGCTATCGCTTGCGTCATTTGGTGAAAGAAGGCCATCGCAGCGCGCGCTGGGTGACAGATTTGCTCGAACATACCGACCGTTTGCTCGGCGTGATTTTGCTCGGCAACAATTTGTTGAACGCGGCCTCGGCGTTGATCGTCGGCGAGATTACACGCCGCGCTTTTGGCGACAGCCAGTTTGCGCTGGCCATTGCGACGGGTGCGGCGACATTTTTTATTCTGGTGTTTTCCGAAATCACACCGAAAATCATGGGCGCGGCCTATCCGGAAAAAATCGCGCTGCCGTCGAGTTACGTGCTCACGCCGCTGCTGAAAGTGTTTTATCCCGTGGTGTGGTTTGTCAATTTATTCGTCAAAGCTTTATTGTGGCTGCTGCGCCTTAAGCCTGCGAGCGCCGAAGAGCATGTGCTAAGCATGGAAGAGCTGCGCACGCTGGTGATGGAAGGCGGCCATTATATTCCGCCCAAACACCAACACATCATGGCGAACCTGTTCGAGCTGGAAGACATCACCGTCAATGACATCATGACGCCGCGCCACTTGATTGACGCCATCAATATCGATGCGCCCATTGAAGAAATTCGCGAACAGCTTGCCACCAGCCACCACACGCGGGTGCCGGTATATTCGGCCCAACTGGATAATATTGTCGGCGTGCTGCATGTAAGACGCGTGTTGCACCAAAGCCGCGTCGGTGAATTGAACGCCGAGACGCTCAAAGAAATCATGACCGAGCCGTATTTTATTCCCTCCGGCACGCCGCTGTTTACCCAACTGCAGAACTTTCAAGAAAGTCCGCGCCGCGTCGCGCTGGTGGTCGACGAGTATGGCGAACTCAAAGGCATGGTCACCCTCGAAGATGTGCTCGAAGAAGTGGTGGGCGAATTCACCAGCAACGCACCCTCGCGCAGCGGGCTCTACCAAAAGCAGGCAGATGGCAGCGTAATGGTCGAAGGCGCGTGCCTGGTACGTTTGCTTAACCGCAAGCTCAACATGAAGTTTGCCGTGGACGGCCCCAAAACCGTCAACGGGTTGATTCTCGAACATTTTGAAGACATCCCCGAGCCTGGCACCACGCTGAAAATAGAAAACTATCCGATTGAGATTGTGCAAACCCAGGGTCGTATGGTGAAAACCGTGCGCATCTATCCCGCCCTTGCGACGCCGGCAGCCCAAGCGGTTTAATCAGGGCTTCCGTGGCGTAAACTTTCGTTTTTGACACAAACCTGAGCGTAGTTTTGCTTTACAACGCGAATAGCAATGGGCATCATGAGCATTAAAATTCAATATATAAATCAGGTAAATGCACTGATTTTGTGATGTTTTAATGTAAATTTCCGGCCTGGCCTGCTTTCTTGTGAAGCGCTTCACAGCGTGCGAAGTGCACGAGGGCTATGCTGGAATGTATGGCTGCTGCGGCGAATTGGAATCCATTATTTCAATGCCGCAGTATGCACCAAGCGATTGTTAGGAGAAGGCCATGGCCACCGCCGTTGCAAATAAAACTGTCAAACTGAACAACTATCAATGGGAAGGCCGCGATAAAAGTGGCAGGCTTATCCGGGGCGACATGCGCGCGGCCAGCGATACCATTGTCACCGCGACCCTGCGCCGTCAGGGCATAAACGTTGCCAAGGTCAAAAAAGCCAAAACTTCCGGCGGCAAAAGAATTACCGACAAGGACGTGTCATTATTCACGCGCCAACTCGCCACGATGATGAAGGCGGGTGTGCCACTGCTTCAGTCGTTTGATATCGTTGCCAAGGGTCACTCGAACCCCGCTATGGGTCGCATGTTGATCGACATCAAAACCGAAGTCGAAACCGGTAGCAGTCTGGCCAATGCGTTCAAAAAACATCCCTTATATTTCGATGCGTTATTTTGCAATCTGGTAGCGGCGGGTGAGCAAGCGGGTATTCTGGATTCGTTGCTGGATCGCCTGGCAATCTACAAGGAAAAAGCCCTCGCGCTAAAAGGCAAAATCAAATCCGCGATGGTGTATCCGTTGTCCGTTTTGATCGCCGCCTTCCTGATTACGGCGGTTATCATGATTTTTGTGATTCCGGCATTCAAGGATTTGTTCAGCGGCTTCGGTGCCGAGCTGCCTGCGCCAACCCAGATCGTCATTAATCTATCCAATATTTTTACCAGTTATTGGTGGGCCATATTGGCGGTCGTTATAGGCGTTCCGTATGGTTTTTTCTGGGTGTGGAAACGCTCGCCCAAAATGCAAATGGTCATGGACCGGTTGGTGCTCAAGTTACCGGTGTTTGGCACCTTGCTTGAAAAAGCGGCGGTCGCCCGTTGGGCGCGTACTTTATCCACCATGTTTGCCGCCGGCGTGCCTTTGGTGGATGCGCTCGATTCCGTCGCAGGTGCTTCGGGCAACTACGTTTTTTATGAGGCGACCAAGCGCGTGCAATTGGAAGTCAGCACGGGCACCAGCCTCGCCGTGGCGATGCAGAACGTTAACGTTTTCCCCAATATGATGTTGCAAATGACCGCTATCGGCGAAGAGTCAGGTGCGCTCGATAGCATGCTCACTAAAGTCGCCGAGTTTTTCGAACGCGAAGTGGATGAAATGGTCGATTCCCTCTCGAGCCTGATGGAGCCCGTGATTATTGTGGTGCTCGGTACGCTTATCGGCGGTTTGGTGATTGCCATGTACTTGCCTATTTTCAAAATGGGTTCGGTGGTTGGCGGATAAAAAGCAAAAAATTTTCATACGCGCAGGTTGATTGATTATGTTGATTGTCGAGTTCCTGCGCGCATCGCCGGTGGCTTTTATCGTTACCTGTAGCGTGGTTGGTTTGTTGGTCGGCAGCTTTCTGAATGTGGTGATCCATCGTCTGCCCAGAATGATGGAACGCGATTGGAAAGCGCAAATCGATGAATATTTGCAGCAGGATGCCGTAGTTTCTCAGCCGCAAACGAGCCGCCCAAAATATAATCTTGTGGTCCCCCGATCCGCTTGCCCGAGCTGCGGACATCAGATCACGGCTCTCGAAAATATCCCTATAATCAGTTACTTAGCTATAAGCGGCAAATGTCGGGGTTGTAGGGCCCCGATCAGAGCGCGCTATCCATTGGTTGAAGCGTTAACGGGCCTGATAAGCGGCTTGCTCGCCTGGCGTTTTGGCTTCGGCATCGCCGGCGTGGCGGCCATTGTGTTTGCCTGGGCCATGGTCGCGCTGACTTTTATCGATGTCGATACGCAACTATTGCCCGATGACATCACCTTGCCTTTGTTATGGCTGGGCCTGCTACTCAATGTCGGTCACACGTTTACCAGTCTGGGCTCTGCGGTGATCGGTGCAGCGGCAGGCTATCTCGCGCTGTGGTCTGTTTATTGGTTGTTCAAACTGGTCACCGGCAAAGAAGGTATGGGCTATGGTGATTTCAAATTACTCGCCGCGATTGGCGCATGGCTCGGGTGGGCGATGTTGCCCTTGGTGATTCTGCTCTCGGCCGGTGTGGGGGCAGTGGTGGGCATTGCGTTGATGGTGTGGGCCAAACGCGGTCGCGACGTGCCGATTCCCTTCGGGCCTTATCTCGCCGCTGCCGGACTGATTGCGCTGGTATGGGGTAATCAGATGAATCAGGCCTATTTGCAAAGCATGTAATCATGGCGGCCAGCCATTCCTCATCGCCTCCCACATCGCCGCTTCCCATGATCGTAGGCCTTACCGGAGGCATTGGTTGCGGTAAATCCGCCGTGGCACATTTATTTTCAAAGCATGGTATCGACGTCATCGACACCGATGCCATTTCGCGGAATCTCACGGCAGTGAAGGGTGAGGCTATGCCTGCCATTCACCAGGCATTCGGCTCCGAGGCCGTTGCCGCTGACCAGTCGCTCAACCGCGACGCGATGCGCCGGATAGTGTTTTCTGATCCCGCTGCGAAAAAAAAATTGGAAGCCATTTTGCATCCGCTTATTCGAAGCGAAGTCACCCGCCAACTCGCGCGGGCAACTTCTCCATACGTCGTTCTGGATGTCCCCCTCCTGTTCGAAACCGATGGTTATCCTGATTTGATAGACACAACGCTGGCGGTAGATTGCCCGGAAGCAGAACAGGTGCGGCGTGTAACTGCCCGCAGCGGACTGACTGAAGCGCAGGCGCGTGCCATCATGGCCAGCCAAGTGCCGCGAGCGGTTCGGTGCGCGCGTGCAGATACGCTGATTGACAATAGCGGCAGCCTGGCTGACCTGGAAAAAAAAATAGTTCACTTGCATGCGCAATATTTGAGCCGGGCTAGCGAACGTAAAAGTTGATACAAACCCGCAGAATGTCGATGTTTTTTAACCAATTTTGAAAAAAATGGTTTAATCTACCGCTTTCATTTATCGCCTCTCGCCTCGAGTGATTACCTACGAATATCCCATGAACGAGCGGGTGCGCACCTTGTTAAGGTTGGAAGACCTGTTCGACAAGATGCACTACTTCATCGCCAAAGCCGACAGCGAAGAACATCATGCAGCATTGTTGACGCTGTTTGAAGTGCTCGATGTGGCGGGCCGGGCTGACCTCAAATCCGACTTGCTGCAAGAGCTGGAGCGCCAGCGGCAAGTGCTCGAAGCCCTGCGTGGCCGGCCTGAAGTCGCGTCGGACACATTGGAAGGCGTGCTCGCGGACATTGACCGAATCAACAAAGAAATTCTTCGCCTCAACACCAAAACCGGCCAGCATCTGCGCGACAACGAATGGCTGATGGGCGTGCGCCAGCGAAGCGGCATCCCCGGCGGAGTGTGCGAATTTGATTTGCCGTCTTATCACTATTGGCTGCATTTGCCAGCGGATACGCGTCGACACGATTTGGAAACGTGGGCCGCGCCGTTTCAGCCGATTTGTGATGGCCTGGTGGTTGTTTTGCGTCTGTTGCGCGAGAGCGGCCGCCCCAACCCCCTCGTAGCCTATGCCGGAACGTACCAGCAAATGCCCGCCGGCAAGATGGCGCAAATGTTACGTGTCAGCCTGCGGCGTGATATCGCCTGCGTACCGGAAGTCAGCGCCAATAAATATGCGCTGAACATCCGTTTTCTCACGATGGATTGGGGTCAGCGTCCGAAGCTGTTCGAGCAAGACGTGGAATTCGATCTGACTTTCTGTAATCTGTAACCGTTTCGTGTCAGCGGCAAAACCCTCTGTCAAAGTAACGTGTCCGCAATGCGGTGAAGGTTTCATCTATTCGACAAAAAACGCTTTTCGTCCTTTTTGTTCAGAGCGCTGCAAAATGATTGATCTGGGGAAATGGGCTGATGAAACTTATCGCGTCCCTGTCGAGTCCAGTATAAAGTCAGCGCCCGAAGATGACTGAGAATTTGCCCCGTCTCTTGCGCCCATGATAAACTTCACTCTTGTAAATGAGCCTGAGATGGCCGCATATTTCAGGTTTCGGCAGCACGGCATTATCAGGAATCCCATCATCGATGAATTCTCTGGCACTCCAAGGCGAACCCGAATGCAAGCTGATAAGCCGACAAAATAGTTCTTTGTCGAACATCGGTAAGCAATTGATTTTATTGAGTATTTTTTTTAATCTGGCCGTCGTCGGATTATTTTTCGCCGTGATGGGTGCCTGGCCAGTGCTACCTTATGCGGGGTTGGAATTTTTGCTGCTGTGGTATGCGTTTCGTCGTATCAGTGAACGCGAAAATGATTTTGAATGTTTGACCGTCGCCGATTTTGTGGTCGCGTTTGAGTCGAAGCTGAAAGGAAAAGTCAGCAGGTTTGAATGCAATCGTGCGTGGGTGCAGTTGCTTTGCCGCGTCGGCGCAAGGGGAGCAAGATGCAGCTTGAGTTTGCGCTATGCCGGACAAACGGTGAGCATCGGCCGGCTGCTAACCGACGATCAGCGCATGCAGTGGGCGCAAACCTTGCAGGGAAAAATTACCACCGTCCGCGCTGCCGGTTAGGCCGGAATAAAGTACATGAAGGTCGTCTGAGCGCAATCGCCAGGACGTAAAAAATATAACCATTTGTCATATAGGGCTCCGTAATGTTTAAGCAGCGTAAATCCACTCTGATTGCAGCTTTGATCTCAAGCTTGTTGCCCGCCGTCGCGCTGGCGACCTACGACGTTAACATCCCCACACCGAATACCTCCATCGCCCACGAGATTTACGGTTTGCACATGTACATCATGTATGTGTGCTTGGTGATTTTCTTCATCGTGTTTGGCGCAATGTTCTATTCGCTGTACAAGCACCGCAAGTCGGTCGGGCACAAGGCGGAGCATTTCCACGAGAACGTCACGGTGGAAATCATCTGGACCATCATCCCCTTCGTTGTGTTGGCGCTGATCGCTTTCCCCGCAACCAAAACCGTATTGGCGATGAAAGACGCTTCCAACCCCGACCTCACCATCAAAGTGACCGGCTATCAGTGGAAATGGGAATACGAATACCCGCAACAGGGCGTGAAATTTTACAGCAGCCTGAAAACCCCGCGCGAACAAATCGAAGGTGGCACGCCAACCGGCGACTACCTGCTGGAAGTGGACAATCCGCTCGTGGTTCCTGCGGGCAAAAAAGTGCGCTTGCTGATTACTTCCAATGACGTGATTCACGGCTGGTATATGCCCAATCTCGGCGTAAACCAATATGGCATTCCCGGTTTTATCAAAGACACCTGGATCAAAGTCGATAACCCGGGCACCTTCAAAGGCCAGTGCAGCCAGATCTGCGGCAAAGAACACGGTTATATGCCCATCACGGTAGTGGCGAAAAATGATGCAGATTTTGCAGCATGGGTGGGCGCGGAAAAAACCAAACTTGCCGCCTTGCAGGACGACCCAAACAAAGTCTGGAGCGTCGATGAGCTCAAGACTAAAGGCCAGCAACTTTATAAAACCAATTGCGCCGTGTGCCATCAAGAGAGCGGTGCCGGCGTACCGCCTGCATTCCCCGCGCTTAACGGCTCCAAAGTCGTATTGGGACCCAAAGACGGCCAGATCGATATCCTGCTGAATGGCAAAAACGCCATGCCTGCATGGGGCAAGCAGTTGAAAGATGCCGAAATCGCCGCTGTCATCACCTACACGCGCAATGCCTGGGATAACAAAAATCCCGAGGCCGTGATGCCTGATGACATCAAAACCGCTCGCAAATAATTTATTGAATAAGTAATTGGAGACACCTATGGCTGCAGATCACGCCCACGACGATCACCATGATCACCACGCGCCCAGCGGCTTTATGCGCTATGTGACCACCACCAATCATAAAGACATCGGCTCATTGTATTTATGGTTTGCCCTGTTTATGTTCTTTGCCGGTGGTTTTATGGCGCTGATTATTCGCGCCGAACTGTTCGTGCCAGGTTTGCAAGTGGTGCATCCCGAGGTGTTCAATTCACTCACCACGGTGCATGCGCTGGTGATGATTTTCGGTGCCGTGATGCCGGCCTTCGTGGGTTTCGCCAACTGGCTGATCCCGATGCAAATCGGTGCGCCGGATATGGCCTTCGCGCGCATGAACAACTGGAGTTTCTGGCTCATGCCGCCCGCGGCCATCTTGTTGTTTAGCTCATTTTTTGTTCCCGGTGGCGCAGCCGCATCGGGCTGGACGCTGTATCCGCCACTGGTTATTCAGGGCGGCATCTCGACCGATATGACCATTCTCGCCATTCATATCATGGGTGCGTCGTCCATCATGGGCTCGATCAATATCGTCACCACCATTCTCAACATGCGCGCGCCAGGCATGACGCTGATGAAAATGCCCTTGTTCGTATGGACCTGGCTGATCACCGCTTATTTGCTCATCGCCGTGATGCCTGTTCTCGCTGGCGCGGTGACCATGTTGCTGACCGATCGCCATTTCGGCACCCACTTCTTTAATGCAGCGGGTGGCGGCGACCCCACCATGTTCATGCACATTTTCTGGTTCTTCGGCCATCCCGAAGTGTATGTGATGATTCTGCCGGCGTTCGGCATCATCTCGCACATCATTCCCACTTTTGCGCGCAAACCGCTGTTCGGTTACGCGTCGATGGTGTACGCCACGGCGTCTATCGCCATCCTATCGTTCATCGTGTGGGGCCATCACATGTTCACCGTGGGCATGCCGGCTGGCGGCCAACTGTTCTTCATGTATGCCACCATGCTGATTGCCGTGCCGACGGGCGTGAAAATTTTCAACTGGATCGCCACCATGTGGAAAGGTTCGATGACTTTCGAGACGCCCATGCTATTCGCAGTCGGCTTTCTCGTGATGTTCACTCTCGGTGGTTTCTCCGGCCTGGTGCTGGCGGTGACGCCGGTGGACATCACGCTGCACAACACCTATTACGTCGTGGCGCATTTCCACTATGTGTTGTTCGGCGGTGCTGTGCTGGCGATTATGGCCGGCGTATATTTCTGGCTGCCCAAATGGACGGGCAAAATGTATGACGAAAAACTCGGCCAATGGCATTTCTGGCTGACCATGATCGGCTTTAATCTCACGTTCTTTGTGCAGCATTTCCTCGGCCTTGCCGGCATGCCGCGTCGTATTCCCGACTACGCGTTGCAGTTCGCTGAGTTCAACAAGATTTCTTCCATCGGCGCGTTTGTATTGGGCTTTAGCCAATTGCTGTTCCTTTACGTCGTGTTGAAATGCGTGCGCAGCGGCGAAAAAGCCAAGGCCCTGCCATGGGAAGGTGCCGATACGCTAGAGTGGACTCACCTTGCGACGCCGGCACCGTACCATAGCTTTGAAACGCCACCGTTGATCAAGTGATAAATCTGCCGAAGAAACTTTTTTTGCGGCAGTGAAAGCTAAATAGTGAGTAGTAAGCGAAAAAATTTGATGACGGCACTTGTTTTGGTTGCCATTGCTTTTGCAGTATTTATTTACACGGTCTCGACCAAGTGGTGAACATGAGCGTTGTAGCTGACAACATCGCCGCGCAAAATCGCACCATGCTGAAAAAGCTGCTGGTGATTTCGCTCATCATGCTGGGTTTCGGTTTTGCGCTGGTGCCTTTTTACAAAAAGATTTGTGAAGTGACGGGCGTGAGCCAAACCCGCGCGGTGCAAATCGTGCCGGCCAATACGCAAGTGGATTTAACGCGTAACATCAGCGTCGAATTCCTGGCCAGCACGAATGAGAATACGCCGCTGGAGTTTACCGCGCTGCAGCCCAGCATCATGCTGCATCCCGGCGAATTGACGCAGGTGACTTATCGTGTGGTGAATAAAACCAATCGCACATTGACAGCGCAAGCGGTGCCCAGTTTTGGCCCAGCGTTGGCGGGAAAATATTTCACCAAGCAGCAATGTTTTTGTTTCAACAACCAGACATTCGCGCCGCACGAAGTGCGCGACATGCCGGTGGTGTTTGTAGTGAGCCGCGATTTGCCGCAGGACATGACCACCATCTCGCTGGCCTATACTTTTTTTGATGTGTCTGCAGACAAGGTTAAATCCTGATGGCGGAACAAGCTGGGTTTTTCGCGGCGATGAAAGCGGTGCTCTGGAGCTTTTTAGGCATACGCAAAAAGCAGGGCTACGACAGCGATGCGAAAAACCTGTCGGTCAAGCATGTAATCATTGCCGGCATATTGGCTGGTGTGTTGTTTGTTTTCGGATTGCTGGCGCTGGTGTATTTTGTAACGCACCTGCCCAAATAATTGAATAATTGATTTGTATAGGGAGAATGAAGTGAGCGAACACGCAGGCGGATATTTTGTACCACAGCCTTCCACATGGCCTATCAAGGGGTCGATAGCCTTACTGACTTTGGCTACCGGTTTCCTGTTGTTCCTTTACGGCAACAAGACTGTTGGCCTGCCCGTTTTGGGGCTCGGTTTTGCCATTTTGTTTTATATGCTGTTCGGCTGGTTCGGCACCGTTATCGGCGAAAGCGAAAGCGGCAAATACGGCCCGCAGGTGGATTTGTCATTCCGCTGGAGCATGGGCTGGTTTATTTTTTCCGAAGTCATGTTCTTCGCTGCGTTCTTCGGCGCGTTGTTTTATGCGCGCCAAATGTCGCTGCCGTGGTTGGCCGACACCGACAACAGCCTGCTCTGGCCCGGCTTCAAAGGCCAATGGCCGTCCACCGGCCCTGCCGTGCCGCAGGAGTTTTCGCCCGTATCGGCTTGGGGCATTCCCGCTATTAACACCTTGTTGTTGCTGGCTTCAGGCGTGACGGTTACCTTGGCTCATTGGGCGCTGAAAGAAAACAAACGCCAGCCGCTCATCATGTGGATGCTTGCCACCGTGGTATTGGGCGTCGTGTTTCTCGGGTTGCAGGCATACGAATATCACGAAGCGCCGTTCGGCCTCGGTGCAGGAATTTACGGCGCGACGTTTTATATGTTGACCGGCTTTCACGGTTTCCACGTCACGCTGGGAACCATCATGCTGATCGTGATTTTGGTCCGTTGCATGAAAGGGCACTTCAAGCCGGAACATCATTTCGCCTTCGAAGCCGTGTCGTGGTACTGGCACTTTGTGGACGTGGTGTGGCTGATACTGTTTGTGTTTGTTTATTGGCTCTAAATTTTTTCGGCACAAAAATAAAAACGCCGCACTCGAGGGTGCGGCGTTTTTTCTGCAAGGCTTGCGATTAGCGCGTGCGCGGAATGAAACCGAAGTAATAGCCCGCCATTAAAAACAGGAACACGCAAAGCGAAAACCCTACGCGAAAAGTCAGCGCTTTCACCGCCCGTTTGGAATTGCCTTTGTCTTTCAACATAAAAAACAACCCGCTGAACAGGCTGACGAGTACCAGTATGAGCAATATGACGACGACGAGTTTCATTCAACGGCAGCCTGTGGGTTGGGTGATGGGTTCGTATTTCGCAAGTTCAGCCAGTCTAGCTTCGCTATAGTAATTTGTCAGCATGCAAATCGGTTCGTTCGCGTTCACGCCCAAAATAATTCCTACCTTGGCTGCCATCGCCGCCATTGCGTTAACGGCATCGTTGGGGCGGTGGCAACTGAACCGCGCGGCAGAAAAGCAGGCGGTGCAGGCGGAATATGAATCGAAGGCGCAACAAGCGTCGACAGAGTATCGCGGCGACGAAATTAATGCAGAAGGTTTGCGTTATCGCCACGTAACGGCCAGGGGAGAATTTGAAGGGGCAGGAGAAATATTTCTTGATAACAAGTTTCACCATGACACAGCGGGTTATCACGTTATCACGCCGCTGCGCATCGCGGGCACGCAACGCTATGTGCTGGTGAACCGTGGCTGGGTCGCGCGCGGCAACGATTATCGCAATGTGCCAGCGGTAAAAATACCCCAGGGCATGCAAACGATCGACGGCATCGCCGTGCCGCCCAGCGGGCGCTTTCTGGAGCTCTCGCAGCAGACGGTCGAAGGAAAAGTGTGGCAGAACCTGGTGATCAGCCGCTATACCGACGCGACAAAATTGCCCGTCGCGCCGCTGGTCATCCAGCAGCAAAACGACAGCGGCGACGGCTTGCCCCGCGTGCGCGAGCGACTCGATACCGGCATAGCCAAACATCAGGGTTACGCCTTCCAGTGGTTTGCGTTAGCCCTTGGAATTTTTATTACTTACATTGTTGTTAACAGCAAAAGAGTGCGGAAAAATTTATGAATCCACGTGTCAAACTGATTTTGTTGTTCGCCCTATTTACGCTGCCGGTTGTCGCATCCTATGTGGCTTTTTATTTTTACAAGCCCGACAAGACTGTCAATTATGGCGAACTCATGCAAGTCGCGCTGTTGCCCGATCCGCCACTGCAAACTGTCGACGGCAAGCCTGCCAAACTCAGCGAGCTGCGTGGCAAGTGGCTGATGCTCACGGTGGATGGCGGCGCGTGTGCGGAAGCGTGCCAGCAAAAACTGTACACCATGCGCCAGGTGCGCACCGCCCAGGGAAAATTTATGGATCGTGTCGATCGCATCATGCTGATTGACGATGTCGACGTACTCAATGAGGAGCGCGTGAAGGAATACGTCGATATGAAATTCATGCGCGCACAAAACAGCGAGCTGCTGAAAAATTTGCCCGCGCAGTCTGTGCAACGCGACCATATTTATTTGATTGATCCGATCGGCAATCTGGTTTTGCGTTATCCGCGCGAACCGGATCCGCGAAAAATGATCAAGGATTTTACCCGTTTACTCACGGTTTCTAAAATTGGCTAACTATTTGATTACATTGAATATTTTATGACATCCGCCTATCGCAAAATCATTCTTTTTGCTGCGTGCCTAACCTTCGGCATCATTGTGCTTGGCGCCTACGTGCGCTTGTCCGATGCGGGTTTGGGTTGTCCCGATTGGCCCGGCTGCTATGGTCATATCGGCGTACCTGAAGCGGCGCACGACATTGCGAAAGCCGAACAAGCCTTCGGCAAACCGGTTGAAGCGCGCAAAGGCTGGATTGAAATGATCCATCGATACTTTGCCTCCAGTCTCGGTTTGATTATCTTGATCATTGCGTTTATCGCCTGGCGCAAGCGCAGTGAATTAAAACAAATCATCGTCTTGCCGGGCGCATTGGTCGGCGTAGTGATTTTTCAGGGTCTGCTCGGCATGTGGACTGTGACCATGCTGTTAAAGCCCGCTATCGTCACCGCTCATTTGATCGGCGGCATGACGACCCTGGCGCTGCTGACATGGCTCGCGTTGAGACAATTTGAGGGTGCGTTCTCGAAGCGTATAATGGCAACTGCCGGTTTGGTCACGCACGCACGTATCGCATTGCTCGTGCTGGCGTGCCAGATTGTGCTCGGCGGCTGGGTCAGCACCAATTACGCGGCCATGGCCTGCACCGACATACCGTTATGCCAAAGCAGCGTCATGCCGAAAATGGATTTCGCCAACGCGTTTCATTTGCTGCGTGGATTAGGTATGACGGCGCAAGGCAATTTGTTGTCGCACGAAGCGTTGACCGCCATACATTGGACGCACCGAGTGGGCGCTGTGATGACGCTATTGGTTTTGGCGTCACTCGCGTTACGCATGATGAAGTTCGACGCGACAGCAAAACTGGGCCGCATGTTGCTGGCGGTGTTGTTGATACAAATCAGTTTGGGCGTCAGCATCGTGCTGCGAAGTTTGCCGTTGTCGCTGGCGGTGATGCACAACGCATTCGCCGCTTTGTTATTGGTCACATTGGTGATCGCCAATTATCGTTTGCAGAAATGAATATGTCTGAAGCTGCTACAACTTTGAAACCCGCCAATGTGTTTGCCCAGTTTTACCAACTGACCAAACCGCGCGTGGTTACGCTGATTGTGTTCACCGCCATGATCGGCATGTTTCTGGCCACGCCAAAAATGGTTCCGTTGCAAATATTACTGGCGGGCACCATCGGCATCTGGCTGGTCGCCGGGGCGGCAGCCGCGATCAATTGCCTGGTGGAACAAAAGATCGACGCCAAAATGGCGCGCACCCGCGCCCGCGCGACGGCTCGGGGCGACATCACAAATGCGCAAACGCTGACACTTGCGGGCATCATTGGCATGGCGGGTATAGCGTTGCTTTATTTCGCTGTCAATCCACTCACCATGTGGCTCACCTTCGCCACGTTTATCGGTTACGCAATTATTTATACGGTCGTGTTAAAACCGCTCACGCCGCAAAATATTGTTATTGGCGGCGCATCGGGTGCCATGCCGCCAGTGCTGGGCTGGGCCGCAGTGACGGGGGATGTGCCGTTAAGCGCGCTGTTGTTGTTCCTGATTATTTTTGCCTGGACGCCGCCGCACTTCTGGTCGTTGGCGCTATATCGCAAAAAAGAATACGCCAATGCCGGCCTGCCCATGTTGCCGGTGACGCATGGCGACGATTTCACCAAACTGCATGTACTGTTTTACACTTTTATTTTAACGGCGGTTACGCTGTTGCCCTTCGCCACCGGCATGAGTGGAAAAATTTATTTAATCAGCGCGCTAATATTGGACGGCATATTTATTTATTACGCCGTGCAAATCCTGCGCAATTACAGCGACGCGCTGGCAAAAACCACGTTCAAATATTCCATTATTTATTTATCGTTGTTATTCGCGGCGTTGCTGGTTGATCACTACTTCCCGTTGTGAAGTCGCTTAAACTAACGCCTCTCCACATCGAGGATGTCGGAGTGTGCAACAAAGCGTTTTCATCATGTTTCCCTCCGCGTCAAGGGGAGCAACAAAGAAAATCCCCTCCGCTTTAAGGGGAGCAACAAAGAAAATCCCCTCCCCTTCAAGGGGAGGGTCAGGGTGGGGATGGGTTAACAACTCCAGAGCGGTTATAGATAAGGATTTTGAGCCATTTTTTCAACGCCGCCTCACCAAGCGCAGCAGAATTTCAACAACTGTTAGTGTGGGGATGGGTCAACAACGCCACAGAGTATCAACACCCCATGAAAAAAATCCTGGTCATATTTTTAGCGCTATTACTCGTCGCCTGCAGCCCGAAAAACCCGCAGTTCAATTCCGTCGATATCACCGGCGCGGATTACGCCAAAGACTTGAAGCTCACCGACCACACCGGCAAAGCCCGCACCATGGCCGATTTCAACGGCAAAGTCGTTGCGCTGTTTTTCGGCTTCACCCATTGCCCCGACGTATGTCCCACCACCATGGCCGACATGACGAGTGTGATGACAAAGCTTGGCGATGACGCAAAAAAAGTCCAAGTCCTGTTCGTCACCCTCGACCCCGCGCGCGACACACCGGAACTGCTGGCGCAATACGTGCCGGGATTTCACCCAAGTTTTTTAGGCATGACCGGCGACGAAGCCACGATCAAAAAAACCACACGCGATTTCAAAATTTATTCGCAGCAAGTGGAAGGCAAAACTAAAGGCAGTTATACCATCGACCACACAGCGGGAATGTTTGTGTTTGATCCAAGCGGGCGCTTGCGACTGTTCGTCAGCTACGGCATGCCGCCGGATAAAATCACTGCGGACATCAAGCAGTTATTCAAAAATTGAATCAACGAAAACCAACGGCGTTGTCAATCGCAATTTAATGAATGAAGTCCAGCGCAACATCTACGCGCCGCTTGCGGGCAATTGCTAAGGACTTCACCTTCTATTTACACTACTGAGCCCTACGCAATTGTCGCGCTACCGCTGCCAAGGCCTGTGCGGCAGCGTCGCGCACGTCCGAAACTTCATCCTTGATCGCTACCAGCAGGGCCGTGGTCACCTGCGGCGTGGCGGCCACCGATGCCAAGGCCTGTGCGGCAGCGCGGCGCACGAGCGAAGCTTCATCCTTGATCATCAGCAGCAGGGCCGTGGTCACCTGCGGTGTGGTGGCCACCGATGCCAAGGCCAATACAGCGGCGTAGCGCACGTCCGAATCTTCATCCATGATCATCAGCAGCAGGGCCGTGGTCACCTGCGGCGTGGCGGCCACCGATGCCAAGGCCTCCGTGGCGGCGTAGCGTACGCGCCAATCTTCATCCTTGATCGCCATCAGCAGGGCCGTGGTCGCCTGCGGTGTGGTGGCCACCGATGCCAAGGCCTGTGCGGCAGCGCGGCGCACCCGCCACTCTTTATCCTTGATCGCTACCAGCAAGGCCGTGGTCACTTGCGCCGGAAGGCCTGCTTGCGTTGTTGCCAGCACGTCAATAAGCTGATTAAAAGCGTGATAGAGCGAACCTTCACGTGCATCCACAAACTGCTTAAGGCACCACTTTTCAATCGACTTCCACTGAGGCAGTGCATAGCCAAGGTTGCCCACTAAACCGCACCAGCGCACGGCCGCCAATTGCGGGCGGTAGAGTGCAGCATCAATTGTGGGATGTAGATTATTGAGTGCGCCATCGATGAGTTTGCCGAGCAACTGGAGCCGACCGCTATCTTTCGCCCCCAGCACGAATAGCGCCCAGGTTTCTGCCCAATCGGGGTTGTCCCACTCCTGGGCGATTACGGCATCGAGCTCTTCCTCAGAAAAGGAAAGCAGCGCTTTGGCGGCGTGAAATTCTTGAAACGTGAGATGAATAAAGCCAAACTCATCGGGCGAATACGCACCGATCACGCCGACTAAATCTTCAGCTTCGCGTATAAATTCGCCGACGCGCTTTGTGGTTTCGGCAAAGCTCGTCCCTTTCTCATACTGCAAATAGCGAGAATATTCATTTTCTAACTCGGCGCGAGAAAAACGCACCTGATTTCCCCGCATCCCGCTCAAGGCGAGTCGACCTAAAATCTTCGCCCAATCGGTGGTGTGGTCGTCAACGGATTGCCCCGCCTGTTTACGTGTTCGGGCCACTTTTACGCGGATAGAATCGTCCGCTTTCGTGTAAAACTCCCACCGATCATGGGGAAGTCGATTGGAATTGCGATAGAAAAGCACTGCCAACGTGAGAATAAGCGGATTGCGCCGCAGGTATTTCAACGCGGTATTGCGCTTCAAATCGGTATCAACTGCCTTGGCATCAACGCCGATATCGTTGGTGGTCTCGGTAATTGTTTGCCATTTGCCAAGCACCGAGCGCACTTGCGCATCATCAAGCGGGGCGAGCGTGGTCTCCACCCAAGGCGAGCCGAATGGCATGGTGTAGCCCGAGGGCCTAGCGCTCACCGTGAACCGATCTTGCGGGCGGGCCTGCGCGAGTGCCTCAACCGCTACATGCAAACGCCTGCGCTCAGCGGGGTCGCGCACCTCATCAAGCCCGTCGAGTAACCAATGTACCGCCGCCTCAGGCCGCGTGAGCCATTGCGTTTCTTCTTGGCTAGCGGGGCTTTCGCTAGGAATTAAGCGGCGCAACCTATCGAGCAGCACGCTTTCTGGCGCTTGGCTTGACGCATCGACTGCGCTCTCCCATTCGTTGAGGCGAAAATAAAAAGGCAGTGGTGTTGCCACATTTTCTGCAGGCGCTTTTGCCCACGCGCGGACCTCTTCTCGCGCTGCTTGCCGCAGCAGGACGCTCTTACCGCTGCCGGGCTCACCTAGAATCACCAAAAAACGCTCGCGTGCGATGGTGGCAAGGGCGGGCTTGGCGAGCGTACGCATTGATTCGTAAACGGCCTCGTGATCTTGGGCTTTGCGTTCTTTTTCGAGCGCGTCGTTCGAATGTTGGTTCTTTTGCGCTGCGGTTTGCTTTTCGTCAGTTGCGCTGTCGGTTTCGGTCTCAGTTGGGGCCACAGGTTTGCTCTGCGAATCACGATTGCGTACCGCCAAGCTGGGCTCGACGAAAATACGGTCAATTTCGATTTCGTTCACGTGTAGTGGGCCGTCAATAACGAGATTCCCGACACCTGAGGAAATCCACTTGCTCCGAAACGCATTGGAAATGGCATTTTTCAAGACGAAAGAGATGGGCGTGGCAATTGGCGCTTTTGTATCTTGGTCTATTGTGCCGGTAATAGTTTTCTGTGGTGTCTGCAATGCCGTAAGCGCACACGCTAATTGCACAAATGCTTTTTGGAACTGCGCTTCATCAACGAATGAGATGGCTTCGATGTGGTCGCGCTCAATAAGCTGAGCGAGCCGCGCGGGCGGCACTTTCCAACTCAAGGCGTAATGGGCCACCTCACCATTACGGGCGTTCCTAAGCCAATTAAGCGCCTCATCAAGGTTGGGGTCACCGAGGCCATAGCCAACGAACAAAATCGTTTTTTGTAAAAGTATGCCTTTAATGTATGCCAGCACTTGTGGGTTGTTTCCCTCCCAATTACGGTAACTATCCTTGCCCAGCGTGTGTGGGTTCTGCTTGGTGCCGTGCAGATGGAGCACGATACCCTCCCTGGCGCGATGGTATTCGCGTAGAAGCCCAAATTCGTTTTCGCCATTGACGGTTTTTTTACCCGTCGCTCGCTCAAGAAGGGTGTCGTAATTCGTCGTCCAGATTTCCGACCAAGGCAAATGGGCAAGCGCGTTGTGCGCCGCTGAAGGATAGATGTAGGTTTCGTCGAGCGCTTCACGAATGGCCAATTGCACACGACTCTTTGCGGCACCACCCTCTAACGACATGGCGTAGTCAAAAAAATCAGTAGTGTTGCCGAAGTCTTTTGGATCAAGGTTTTCTTCGCGGAATTTTTCTGCGATGGCGTCTGCTAGGCCACTCCACATCGGCAGGCGAGTGGTGCGCGGGGACACGAAAGGGCATAGATGCGAAAGCCCGGCGCCGACGAAAAGCACCAGTTGATCGTCGCGCAATTTGCGGGCGAGTTCATTTGCTATTTTGTTGGGAATGGGCGGGTCGGAATTTTGCGATTGCAGCGATTGGATTGCCGCTGCAAGCTTTTCGACGCTTTCGTCCGAAAGATTCGTTCCATCGTTGATGAATTTTGAAATCTGGCTACGATGAAGATTTGCGGCATCAGCAAGCTTGGATTGATTGATTTCACCTAAAGCTAAAAGCGCTTTGGCTTGGTCGCGGAGGTTGTTTTGATTGATCATTTTTTGGCTTTCGTGGCTGGCTTATACGCGCGGGCGATTGCGTTGAAAACACCTATTACACTGAGACGGCCGTTAAACGCGATGACCAGGCATGCTAGAAACACGCCCCAGGCAAGAAAGCCACCGATCTCGAGCCACCTCGCGCCATGCGCAACGATGCATAAGCAGCCAAAAGGGCGACGCAACAGCGAAAAATTATCGGCAGCGGTGGCGGTATCATGAAATGAGTCTAGCACGATTTTTTTGGTGCTGAAAACATTTCTGTTGCTAGTAATTAAATTAAAGAAGTGGCTTTTTACTTAGCAGATTGATTTTATTGAATATTTAAATTAATAAAGCCAAAAACGGTTAAAAAAATCACCTCAACTACCTATCAACTCAAATTACTAGATCAAATTCGCGATAAGCTCGCACGCTTTTATTAGGCATCCGTATGAAGTAATAGGACACTAGGTGAATTACGAAAAATGTATCGGCTGATGTAGTTTGTCTTTGCACTGACAAAAAAATGGCAGCCATCAGGCTGCCATTTTGTTTTGCGCCGCAGAAAAATTATTGCGCCACCAAAGCCGTTTTCATTTTCTGCATCGCCTTCACTTCTATCTGGCGGATGCGCTCGGCTGACACGCCAAACTCGTCAGCGAGATCATGCAAAGTCGCTTGGTCTTTTTCGCGCAGCCAGCGGGATTCGATGATTTTGCGGCTGCGGGTGTCGAGTTGGGCGAGGGCGAGTTTGAGTCCGGCGTCGCTGTTGGTTTGGCTCTCGATGGTTTCGAGTTGTTGCGACGGTTCGGCGCTGTCGTCGGTTAAATACGCAATCGGGCTGATCCAGTTTTCTTCGTCGTCGGTTTGCGGTTCGAGCGAGATGTCTTGTCCGCTCAAGCGCGTTTCCATTTCCGACACTTCTTCCGGTTTGACGCCGAGTTGTTTGGCGATAGATTGTGTTTCGGCGGGCGATAGCGCGCCGAAGCCGGGCTTCATGCTGCGCAGGTTAAAAAATAATTTGCGTTGCGCTTTGGTAGTGGCGATTTTTACCAGACGCCAGTTGCGCAAAATGAATTCGTGCATCTCGGCTTTGATCCAGTGCATGGCGAACGAAACTAAACGCACGCCGCGTTCGGGGTCGAAGCGTTTGACCGCTTTCATCAAGCCGATGTTGCCTTCCTGAATTAAATCCGCCTGGGGCAAGCCGTAGCCGTTGTAATTGCGGGCGATCGATACCACCAGCCGCAAGTGTGACATCACCAATTGGCGCGCAGCGTTAACGTCGCCGGATGCTTGCAAGCGGCGACCTAAATCCGTTTCCTCTTCCTGCGTAAGCAAGGGCACGCGATTAACAAACTGGACGTAGTTTTCCAGGCTGCCAACGGCGGAAGGTATAGGAAAAGTCATTGAATTCATTGTATTTTCTCCCGAACAATGCTCATTTTAGCACTCCTGATATCAGAGTGCCAGCAGGGCAATTAGTTCCATTTCAAGCCGCCAGCCCAGCGGCCGGCAAGCGTATTTGCCGGGCAAGTTGCTCAGACAGTCGCAACGCCAAAGCGGTCAGCATAATGGTAGGAAAGTTACAGCCGCCCGTTGGAAAAACGGAACTGCCGGCGATATATAAGTTGGCCATGCCATGCACTTTGCAATCGTGATCGACAACGCCAAGCTTGGGCGAAGCGTGCATGCGTGTGCTGCCCATGTGGTGCCAAGTGCCCATTTCCATGTTGTCGGGCCAGTCGCGGCCTTCAAACGGCGCGTCGGGGGTGACATCCCATATGCCTTGCCGCTCCAGCTCTTCGGCAGCGAGCGTGAAGGTGCGGTCAAAAGTGCGCTTGACCAACTCGCTCATGCGCCAATCCACTTTTACACGGCGCATACCGAGGGCGTCACGCTGATCCGAGAGCATGATGCGGCTATCCGCTTGAGGATCGCATTCGGCGATGGCCATGAATTTCATGTGCTTGACCCAGCCGGCCGGCTGCAAAAAGCGCGCGGTGACAAAAGCGGTGGTTACGATAGGATTGGCAAGTAGCGTGAATAAATCGCGCGTCAGGCTAAACCCCGGTTGCTCCATGCTGTGCAACGCCTGTTTGATGCGGATCAGCGCATACATGGCGTCGCTACCTTCGCCCGGAAAAATCGAAGAGAACCAAACCTGCGAATTGAGTACACGTTCCTGCGCCTGCACTTCAGGTTTCAATTTGAAATTGCCTGCGATGCTTACTCCGTGGGCGGCCACTGCGCGGCTATGGAAATGAAATTTGTGGTCATACAGTTTGTTACGGTACTTCGGATCCTTCGGCTGGATTTCGCCCCAGTACGCACGCGGGTGATCCATGTAGTAACGGCCCACTACATCGTGATCATTGCCTAGGCCGGCAGGCCGTGCTTTGTTCGATGCTAATAATAGTCGCGCATTTTCAATGCCGCCGGTGGCGAGAATAAATTGCTTCGCATGAACAGAAATATTTTTTCCGCTCAGGGTTTTTACTTGCACATGCGTCACGTTGCGGGCGGCCTCGTCAGTTTGAATATCCACCGCGTTGGCATACAAATACGTGCGGATGTGTTTCGCTTTGGCCAATTGTTGTTGATACAGCTTGCCAAAACGCGCGGGCGGGCTGAACTGGCTGATCACATCCTGGATTTTGTCGTCGGTAAATGGCAGGCGGCGCACATCGGCGCGGTTGATGGCGGCTTCCCAGAAGGCCGGGTCGTAATTGACTGGGCCAAGCTTCAATAGATCATGCACGCGTTGATAATACGGTTCGAGCGCTTCCGGGCCGAAGGGCCAGCCGCTGTTGGGCACCCAATCGCGCTGTTGAAAATCAAGATCATCAAACGGTTTGCACCAGCCGCCCCAGCAATTGCTACTGCCGCCGAGAAATCGGCTTCGGCAACTGTCGGCAAACAAATAAGGCAGGCCGATGTTTTCACCGCGATATAAATCTCTAGTGGCATCGTCGGGCGCATGGCCGCCGCTTTCCAGCAGACAGCAATCGATGCCCAGTTTTTCCATTTCCAGCGCAATGGTAATACCGGCGACGCCACCGCCGATAATGCATACGGTGGTTTGAATGGAGCTGCCATCAGCCATCTGGCGCGAGTCGATAAACATGTTCGTTTTTTCTCAAAAATCACAATCCAAGCGGGTAATAAATATGAATATAATCAATGAGTTATAATAATTGCCCAAACGGGAAATTTTAATTGCGAAAAGGTTTTTCCAGCGCACAGCGTAGCCGAAAATAAGCGTCATTATGAGCAATAAATTTCTTGTTTGAGTGAGGCATATAAACATAACGCAAACTTTTGCAACTGGCACAACCCCGTTAAGCGGATACGATCTTGCGTAAATAAAGCCCGACTGAACCATGGGCGCCGAGCCAGCCCAATAAAGCGGCAATGGCGGCGATGGCGAGACTGTAATTGAATGTCAACGGCGCGAGATGAAAATCGCTTTCGTACAATTGCAATAACTCGGCCACATTGGCGCCGAGCCAGCGCATCGAAAACCACACGATGCCCAATGCGCACAAGCCGCCCAGTAAACCCTGTAATGCGCCGAAATATAAATACGGGCGGCGGATAAAACCATTCGTCGCGCCGATCAACTTGCCCACTTCGATTTCATCTTTTTGCGTGAGAATTTGCAAACGGATCGTGTTGCCAGTAATCGCCACCAGCGCCACGCCCAATAACACCGCTAACAGCAACACAGCTTTTTGCGCAAGACTGTTGAGGCTGGCGAGTTTTTTCGCCCAGACGGAATCCAGTTGTACGTGCTCGACTTTTGACCATTTCAAAAACTCGTCACGTAGCGCTGTCAGCGCATCGGGCTTGCTGCTTTTGGCGCGGATGATAAACGCATCGGGCAGCGGGTTTTTTTCGAGCGCGGTTAGGACGTCGTTAATGCCCGCGCCGTTTTTCATTTCTTTTAAGGCTTCATCGCGGGGAATAAAACGGTAGCTCGCCACGTCAGCATGCGCCTTGAGCAGCGCTTCCGTTTGCTGCGCATCGGCCGCCGACGCGTTGGCGGCGAGATATAAAGAGAGCTGCGGCTCCGCGTTGACGCGGCCGGCCAACAGGTTAAAATTTTGAAGCGCGACAAATAATGAGGTCGGTAGTGCCAACGCAATGCCGATTACCAGCACGCTGAAAATGCTTATTAAAGGTTGCTGTGCCATGCGCCGCCACGCGGCCGCGAAGGCCTGTTTGTGTTGTCTCGACCAGGCGATCATGACGTCATCTTTTTCATGCAACCAGCTTTCCGTGGTCCAGGTAAATGGTGCGCGGTTTGAGTTTTTCAATCATCGCCGCGTCATGGGTTGAAATCATCGTGGTCACGCCGACTTGATTGAACGACTTGAACAAATCGACAATCTGCGCTGCGTATTCCGCATCGAGGTTGCCTGTCGGCTCATCGGCAATCAAGATGGATGGACGGTTTACAATCGCGCGGGCAATGCACAGGCGTTGTTGTTCACCGCCGGAAAGGGTAACGGGGTGATGTTTTTCGCGGCCCAATAATCCTACCTTATCCAGCGCCGCGCGCACACGTTTGACCGCTTCTTTCGGCGCGTAGCTGCTGATGTAGAGTGGCAGCGCGACGTTTTCAAACACATTGCGGTCGAATAATAATTTGTGATCCTGAAACACCAGGCCGATATTTCGCCGCAAGACTGCCAGTGCCGATTCGCGCAACTTGCCGACGTTATGGCCGTTGACGATGACCGAACCGTGCGATGCCGTTTCAATGCCCGCGACAAGTTTCAACAACGTCGATTTGCCCGCGCCCGAATGGCCGGTGATGAATATCATTTCGCCTTTGTCCACGCGCAACGAAACGTTTTTCAGCGCTTCGTAGCCGTTGGGGTAACGCTTTGAAATGTTATTAAATTCAATCACTTATATAATTCCGTGAAAATCGTCATGATGTGCGGCTGCGAAGAATAGGGTTTTGATTTTGCGCGCGCGCGATGCTTCGCTGCCGCTCAAAATGACAAACGCATTATTCAAACATCGCCTCCACAAAATCTTTTGCGTTGAATGGCCGCAAGTCTTCAATCATTTCACCGACGCCAATATATCGCACAGGAATGGGTCGCGTGGCGGCAATGGACGCAATCGCCCCGCCTTTGGCCGTGCCGTCGAGTTTTGTAATCACGAGGCCGGAAAGTTTCAGCGCATCGTCAAAAACTTTTACCTGCTGCACGGCATTTTGCCCCGTGTTGGCGTCAAGTACCAGCAAGGTTTCGTGCGGCGCGCCGGGCAGCGCCTTGTCGATGACGCGTTTTACTTTTTTGATTTCTTCCATCAAATGCAATTGGGTCGGCAAGCGGCCTGCGGTGTCGGCCAGCACGATGTCGATGCCTTTCGCTTTGGCTGATTGCACGGCGTCGAAAATCACGGCTGCCGAATCGCCCTTTTCCTGCATCACCACGGTGATGCCATTGCGCTCGCCCCACACCTGCAATTGCTCGCGGGCGGCGGCGCGAAACGTGTCGCCCGCCGCAAGTAAAACGGTTTTACCTTGGGCCTGATACAACTTGGCGAGTTTGCCGATGGTAGTGGTTTTGCCCGCACCGTTCACGCCCGCAAGCATGATGACAAATGGTTTGGAAGCATTCACGTTCAGCGGCACTTCGAGAGGCTGCAATAAATCCAGCAACACCGATTGCAGCGCCGGCTTGATGTCGGCAGCGTCGGCGAGTTTTTCTTTTTTTACCAGCGCGCGCAAATCTTTCAGCAGGCGTTCTGTTGCCGTCGTGCCGACATCGGCGGTGAGCAGAATCGTTTCCAGTTCGTTGTAGAGTTCATCATCAATTTTGCCACGAGTGAAAATGCCGCCGAGTTTGCCGGTAAGGTTTTCTCGCGTGCGCGACAACCCGGCCTTGAGGCGCGCGGCCCAGCCGGCGGCTTTGTCGGGCGTTTTTTCTGGCGGTGGGTCAATGACTGAAACAATGACTGAAACAGGGTGCTCAGTGTTCGCAACGGGCGATTTGTTTTTATCGGCTTTGGATTTGAAAAAACTGAACATGAATGGCGACGTCCCTTGACGGGCGATGAAGAGATTTTAAGGTAACATTCTAACGTTATCCATCGCAGGGGGCTACTTTGCCCGACGCAAATAAACCGCAAAAAATGAAAATGAGTCGCCTGCGTATCATCGGTGGCGAGTGGCGCAGCCGCATCATCGAGTTTACCGAAGCGGAAGGCCTGCGCCCCACGCCTGACCGAGTGCGCGAAACACTGTTTAACTGGCTCGGGCAAACTTTGCACGGCAAAACCTGCCTCGATTTGTTTGCCGGTTCAGGCGCGCTGGGATTTGAAGCTCTGTCGCGGGGGGCTGAACAGGTAGTGATGGTTGACGCTGCGAGATCGGCTATATTGGCACTTGAAGAAAATGCCACCAAACTCTCTGCGCAAAATCTGCAAATAGTGCAGGGCGATGCCTTACAATATGCGAAAAGCGAAGGGCAACGGTACGATATTATTTTTCTGGATCCACCATACAAGCTCAGGCTGTTGCCGCTACTGTTGCCCTTGTTGCCGTCACTGATGAAGCCGGGTGCGCTGGTGTATGTGGAAAACGATGGCAAACTCGCCTTTGACGCGCCATGGCACATGGCTAAAAATAGCCGCGCCGGGCACGTATATTTTGGGTTGATTCAATTGATAAATCAGGAACGAACTATGCAGGAAACCCTATGATACGCGCCGTTTATCCCGGAACCTTTGACCCCCTCACATTAGGCCATGACGATCTCGTGCGTCGCGCGTCGCGCCTGTTCAGCGAAGTTGTGCTGGCCGTCGCCGACAGCAAAGCCAAAAAACCTTTTTTCACCCTGGAAGAACGCATCGACATGGCGCGCGAAACACTGAAAGATTGCGCGAATGTGCATGTGGTCGGCTTTAGCGGATTGCTCAGCGACTTTCTCATGCACAGCGGAGCGAGCGTGATTTTGCGCGGCTTGCGCGCCGTCTCCGACTTCGAATACGAATTTCAAATGGCCGGAATGAACCGCAAGCTGCTGCCCGGTGTCGAAACCCTGTTTCTCACCCCGTCGGATGAATACATGTTTGTGTCGGCCAGCATCGTGCGCGAAATCTCCAGCCTCGGCGGTGACGTCAGCGATTTTGTTCCGGCAAATGTAGCGGTGAGATTGCGCGCAAGGCAAAAAAGCTAATTCAGGATAAATATTATGTCGCTCATGATTACCGACGAATGCATTAACTGCGATGTGTGCGAACCCGAATGCCCGAACAACGCCATCTCGCAAGGCGCTGAAATTTACATCATCGACCCGAAAAAATGCACTGAATGCGTCGGCCACTACGACACGCCGCAATGCGTTGAAGTCTGCCCCGTCGATTGCATACCGCTGAACCCCGACGTGGTGGAAACCAAAGCGCAGCTACACGAAAAATATTTATTCCTGCAGAAAAGTGCTTGAATTCGCGCACTGGAATTGAATAATTATTCAATATAATCAAATAGTTACAAAAAATGCCGATTGAAGCCTGCACACTATAATTTCATTGAAAATAATGTTTGTTCTTGTGCCGTCATAAACGGCATCACGCAGAGCAGCGGTGCGCCCATGTGTTCAGCCAGATAATTTTTGTTATCGTCAAACATGGCCATTTGCGCATCCACCTGATTTGCCACCCATCCAGCGAGTTGCAAACCTTTTGCTGAAATAGCGTCGCGCGTGAGCAGCGCATGATTCAAGCAACCTAGGCGCATGCCAACAACCAAAATAACCGGGAGATTGAGCGCAAGCGCGAGATCGCTCATGTCGTGTCGGTCATTCAACGGAACCTTGAAGCCGCCAGCCCCCTCAACAAAAACCCTATCGGCCGCTTCACAAATTTGTTTGAAGCGAGCATGAATTACCTCTATATCGATAGACGCATTTTCAATTTGTGCAGCGATATGCGGCGCAATCGGTTGTTTGAAAAAATACGGGTTTAGCATTTCATGCGCTATTTTTATGGTTGCGCATTCACTCAGGGCCTGCGCATCATCATTGCGCCAGCCGTTTGGCGTCATCGTCGCGCCGGCAGCAATCGGCTTCATTCCCGCAACGGTGAATCCGTTTGCGGCTGCGCCGCGCATCAAGCCGCAGGTCACCAGGGTTTTACCCACGCCGGTGTCGGTGCCGGTAATGAAATAGGCTTGTTTCATTTTGCTCGCAACACTTCGTCGAGACTTTTCAGCGCACCGTCGACGAGCAGCTTCGCTTCGTCGTCGTCGATGATATAGGGCGGCATGAAATAGACGCTGTTGCCGATGGGGCGCAAGAGTAATTCGTTTTTCAACGCGGCCTGATAAAAATCGCGGGCGAATGTTGGGTTATCGGTTTTGACATCGAATGCCCAGATCATGCCGGTGTTTCGAAAATGTGAAATGGCCGGGTGTGATTGAACGGACGCGCACAATTCGTTGAGGCGTTTTTGCGTCGCGCGATTTTTTTCCAGCACATTATCCTGCTCAAAAATTTCCAGCACTGCCAATGCCGCGCGGCAGGCCAGGGCATTACCGGTGTAAGAATGGCTGTGCAAAAACCCCCGCGCCACGCTGTCGTCATAAAACGCCTGGTAGATTTCGTCCGCTGTCATCACGACGGACAAAGGCAGATATCCGCCGGTAATGCCTTTGGACAAACACAAAAAATCCGGCGTGATGCTGGCTTGCGCGTGGGCGAAGAAACTTCCTGTGCGGCCGAAGCCGACGGCGATTTCGTCGGTGATCAGATGAACCTGATATTGGCTACACAACTGCCGCACGCGTGTCAGGTAAACGGGATGATGCATCGCCATGCCCGCCGCGCCTTGCACCAGCGGCTCAACGATAAACGCAGCGATGGTGTCGTGATGTTGCTGCAAGTATTTTTCTACCGACGCTGCGCAACGCAGCGCGAAGTCGCGCGGTGCTTCGCCTGTTTCAGCCAAACGCCAATCGGGGCTGGGCATCACGGCGCTGCAACGCATGAGCGGCGCGTAGGCATCCTTGAATATCGCTACGTCGGTGACCGACAGCGCTCCCAGGGTTTCACCGTGATAGCCATTTTGTACGCTGATGAAGTGATATTTGTTTTGCTTGCCGTTATTGCGCCAGAAATGAAAACTCATTTTTAGCGCGATCTCCGTCGCCGATGCGCCGTCGGAGCCGTAAAAACAATGGCCGAGTTTGCTTTGCGTGAGAGCCGATAATTTTTCCGATAGCGCAATCACCGGCTCATGCGTTAAACCCGCCAACATCACATGATCGAGCTGGTCGATTTGCGCATGCAGCGCTGCGTTGATGCGCGGATTGGCGTGGCCGAACAGATTTACCCACCACGAACTGATGCCGTCGAGATAACGCTTGCCGTCGTAATCGTAAAGCCACATGCCCCGCGCAGATTGAATGGCAATCGGCGGCAGCGCTTCGAGCGATTTCATTTGCGTGCATGGGTGCCACACGGCGCGCTTGCTGCGCTGGGCAAAATGGTCGTTATTCATGAGCGGAATTATGCCTGTTCGGCCTAGGCAATGCGCGTCTGTTTCAAGGCGCTGATGAGAAGTGAAATATCTTCGGCGGTATGATCGGCCGAGAGTGAAATGCGCAAGCGCGCCGTGTTGGCAGGGACGGTCGGTGGACGTATGGCCGGCACCCAGATGTTGTGTTGCCTGAGTTGATTGGCGAGCTGCAAGGCCGCTTCATTGGGGCCAACTATCAAGGCCTGGACCGGTGTTGCTGAAGGCAGCAGCGCAAAGCCGGTATCAACCAATTCGCTTTGCAATTGTGTGATGTGTTGCTGCAAACGCTCGCGCCGCCAGCATTCGGCCCCGATGATTTTTAGGCTCGCTAAAATCGCAAGGCAAAGATGTGGCGGAGAAGCGGTGGTGTAAATATAAGTGCGCGCTTTTTGGATCAACCATTCAATCACATCGCTTTCGCCCGCGACAAACGCGCCGGATACGCCCGCTGCTTTGCCCAGCGTGCCCATGTAGATGATGCGAGGAGACGACAAGTCAAAATGCTCCAGCACGCCACGACCGTAGGCGCCCAGCACGCCAAAACCGTGGGCATCGTCGAGTAAAAGCCGCGCGTCATAACGCTCGCACAGCGCCAGCAATTCCTCGACGGGTGCGATGTCGCCATCCATGCTGAACACGGCGTCGGTGATGACGAGTTTGTTTTTACTCTTACTTGAGACCAACAATTTTTCCAGCGCGGAAATATTCTTGTGCGGATAAATTTCAACATTTGCGCGAGACAAACGTGCGCCGTCAATCAAACTCGCATGATTCAACCGGTCAGAAAAAATCGCATCGCTTTTCCCTGCCAGCGCCGAAATGACACCGAGGTTCGCCATATAGCCACTGGGAAAATATAAAGCGCGCGGCATACGCATGAATGATGCGAGTGCATGCTCCAATTCTTCGTGCGCAGCACGGTGGCCCGAAATCAAATGCGACGCGCCTGCGCCGACGCCGTATTCGTCCAATCCGCGCTTTGCCGCTGCGATGATGTCGGGATGATTGGCGAGGCCCAGATAATTGTTGCTGCAAAATGAGAGAACAGATTTACCGTCGATAGGCAGGCGCACACTCTCAGGGCCTTCGACCACGGTTCGCTTGCGTAGCTGATGTGCGTCTTCGAGCGCTTGCAGCGAATTGGGAAGGACAATCATTGAATTAACATAAGTATTTGATTATATTGAATTATTTTTAATAAAAAAGAGAGGGCGAACAGGACAATTAGATTTTTCTTTCCACAATCACGTAATGTTTTTTAACCGGCTCGTCCACTTCAAAAATCGCTTCGGTGCCGGCGGGAATAATCGCGGATTCGCCCGCGTGGATAACGGTTTGTCTATCGCCGACATGCAAAATGGCTTTACCGGAGATGACATGAAAAAATTCGTCCTCGGTCGGCCCCATGACAATTTTCCACGCGCCCACTTCGCATTCCCAAATGCCTGCGCTGATTTCGCCGCTGGTATTGGTAAATAGATTGCGCGTGGCGCGTTGCGGGTTCCCTTTAACCAATCGCTCGGGTCGCGGGTAATCGTATTCAGGTTCGGGTAAGGGTTGACGAAAAGAAATAATGTCGGACATGGATTTTCCTATCAATAATCACGCACCGCGCTTGGCGAAATCTTTCAAGCGGAAACCCATCAGCCATAACGCGGCAAAATAAGTCGCTGAACCTAACGTTACCAAAGCGGTAAGACGCAATAATTTTTCAGTGGCTTTGGCATTTAGCCAAAGGGAATCAGCGCCCATGGCGAACCACAGCACAGCGCCCATGATGAGCATCGCAGCGAATAACTTGATGACAAAAATTGCCCAGCCCGGTTGCGGGTGATAAATATTCTGGCTGCGCAATTTCCAGAATAAAAAACCGGCGTTGATGCACGCGCCCAAACCGATTGAAAGTGCGAGGCCCGCATGGTTGAGTTTGAACCCGAACACAAAAATCAGATTCAATATTTGCGTGGCAACCAAAGTGACCAGCGCGATTTTTACCGGTGTGCGTACGTTTTGCCGTGCGTAAAATCCTGGCGCAAGAATTTTTACCATGAGCATGCCCGTCAAGCCCACGCTGTAGGCGATGAGCGCTTGCCGCGTCATCAACACATCGTTCTCATTGAACTGGCCGTAATGAAATAGCGTGGTAATAAGCGGCACAGAAATAATCGCAAGGGCAATGGCCGATGGCAGGGTGAGCAGCAAGGTGAGACGCAAACCCCAATCAAGCAATTTGGAATAATCATCCGTCGCGCTGTTGGCAAAATGTTTGGCGAGACTCGGCAACAGAATCGTCCCTAGCGCCGCGCCCAACATGCCGTTGGGAAATTCCATCAAACGATCCGCGTAATACAACCACGACACACTCCCATTGGGGAAAAACGATGCGATAAACGTATTGATAATCTGCGACAACTGCGCGACAGAAACGCCCAGCACTGCCGGGCCCATAAGTTTGAGCACGCGCCATACGCCGGGGTCGTTAAACACGGGCCTGAAACGTGGCAGCAGTTTGAGCTTCACCAGCGACGGAACCTGAAATGCCAGTTGCAGCACACCGCCGACGAACATGCCCCACGCGAGGGCTTTGATGGGCGGGTCGAAATATTTCGCCGCAAATAAAGTAAAGCCGATAATCGATAAATTCAGCAGCACCGGTGTGAACGCGGGAACTTTGAATTGGCTGTGCGTGTTGAGAATGCCGGAGCAAAATGACACCAGCGAAATAAAGAATATATAAGGAAAACAAATTTTCAGCAGATCGACCGTGAGCGAAAATTTATTTTGATCAGCGGAAAACCCCTGCGCCGTTGCATACACCACCAGCGGTGCGGCAATGATGCCGATGAGGGTAATGACAAACAAAATAATCGCCAGCAACGAGCCGACATGATTGACGAATATTTTTGTCTCATCGTGACCGCGGCGGGTTTTGTATTCCGCCAGAGTCGGCACAAAGGCCTGCGAGAACGCGCCTTCGGCAAACAGTCGGCGCAACAAATTGGGGATGCGCGATGCGACGACAAAGGCGTCCATGGTGAAGCCCGCGCCGAAAATGGCGGCGGACAAACTGTCGCGAATGTAGCCGGTGATGCGCGACAGTAAGGTCATCGAGCTAACGGCGGCAAAGGCTTTGAGTAAATTCATTTATTTGGAATTTTTTGAGTCAGCTAAAGCAGGGATGGTAGCGGTTTTGGCCTGTCCCTGCCAGTTGAAGCCCTTGGTCGGAGGGTTCAAAAAGCCGTTTTGCAATTCCCCGCCCGGAGGCTTATAATGTGCGGCTAACTTATTCAGTATCCGGAGCAAACTATGGCCAATACCGCCCAAGCAGAAAAACGCGCACGCCAAGCTGAAAAGCAGCGCCAACACAACGCCAGCCTGAAAAGCACCTTGCGCACAGCGATCAAAAAAGTGAAAAAAGCGATTGAAGCGGGTGATGCCAAAGCCGCGCAAGCTGCGTTTCAAGAGAATGTCGGGACTATCGATAGCATTGCCGATAAGAAAATCATCCATAAAAACAAGGCTGCCCGCCAAAAAAGCCGCTTAGTCCATGCCATTAAAGGTCTTGCCGCTTAATTTGTTGTTGCCAGCACTAAAATAAAAACAGCCGCTTTCGCGGCTGTTTTTGTTTGTGCAAATCATTTTTAACCAATCGGCCCGCGCCAAATATCGCCCGTCATTGCCCCTGGCAACTCGCATACTTCACCTTCGGGCAAGGGAATGGACGGGTCGATGACGTTCAAATCGTTATCTTTGGCGAAATCGAGCATAAATTTATAGGCGCGGGGTTCGATTTTAGCCAACTCGCCCGCCAACACCACGCAACGTACACCATCCATCGTTACCGGCCGCACATGGCTTGAATAACGTAATTGTTCGTCTTCGCCAAAAGAAGACATCACGCCACACAAGCGCTCAGCCCAATCGCTTGGACGAAAAGCGCCGCCATTTGAGGTAATGCCTTGAATAATGAGATTGGGCGGGGCGGCATCCATCGGCTGAGAAAATGAGACTGCGTAATTGGCGGGAGTTGTGGCGTATTCGTCGATGATTATATCTTATATAAGACTTCATTCCCACGCTGTAATGCATGCCACATTTGTTCGTGTATGCGCTCGTGCCTCGGGTAGAATAAGCGCTCAATAAGTTTTCAATCTGTTGGTCATACATCATGACAATAAGAAAACCTCTTAGCCGCATTCTCGTCATCAACGACGAACCGTTGGTGCTGAAAGACATTATTAAGGGCCTCACTTCGGCCGCGAAGTCTCTCGATAATCCTCATGGAATTATTTTCGCCGGCGTGGATACGGCGCGTGAGGCGCTCGCGCTGATTGAGCAGGATGGCGACATCCAATCGGTGCTGGTGGATGACACGCTGAATAACGTCGCGACAAAAACCAAAAGCAAACTCACATTGCAAATGACAGCGCTGGAATTGGTGCAAAAAATCACGCGCCTGCGGCCTGAACTGGATGTGTATATCCTGATCGCCCAGGAAAAAAAACGCGAAGTGGTCGATGCATTGTTCGGAGAAGCGGTCGATGGTTATTTCTACCGCGAAGAGCGCGATTATCGTGGCTGGTATCGCATTCTCAATGCGCAATTGCAAGAGCGGGCACGCACGCCGTTTTACGACCAGCTCAAAAATTATGTGCATATGGCAAAAGATTCCTGGCACACGCCAGGCCATTCGTCTGGCGATTCGCTGCGTGACAGTCCGTGGGCGTCGGATTTTTACGAGTTCATGGGCGAGCATATTTTCGATGCAGACTTGTCCGTGTCGGTGCATATGCTCGATTCGCTGATGGAGCCGATGGGCGTGATTGCCGAAGCGCAAAAATTGGCCGCCAAAGCATTCGGTGCGAGACAAACTTTTTTCGCCACCAACGGCACATCGACAGCGAACAAAGTTATTTTCCAAACCCTGCTGGCTCCCGGCGAAAAATTATTGCTCGATCGCAATTGCCACAAGAGCGTGCATCACGGGGTGGTGCTGTCGGGTGCGTTGCCGGTGTATATGGATTCATCAGCGAATAAAAAATACAGCATCTTTGGGCCGGTGCCGAAGAAAACTATTTTGAAAGCCATCGAAGACAATCCCGATGCAAAGACTTTAATTCTCACCAGTTGCACCTATGATGGTTTGCGTTACGACTTGCCGCCCATTATCGAAGCGGCGCATAAAAAAAATATCAAAGTCATTATTGACGAAGCCTGGTACGGCTTCGCACATTTTCATCCGCAATTTCGCCCGACCGCGCTCGAAGCAGGGGCCGATTACTCGACACAATCGACGCACAAGGTGATGTCGGCATTTTCGCAAGCCAGCATGATTCATGTGAACGATCCGGAATTTAACGAGCACATCTTCCGCGAAAATTACAACATGCACACCTCTACCAGTCCGCAATACGCCATGATTGCCAGCCTTGATGTCGCGCGGCGGCAAATGTCGATGGAAGGTTATAAGCTTCTGTCGCGCACGCTGGAATTGGCTCAGGAATTGCGCCAGCAAATCAATTCCACTGGCGTGTTCCGAGTGCTTGAATTGGATGACATGCTGCCCGATGAACTCAAACAGGACGGCATTCAACTCGACCCGACCAAAGTCACGCTGGATGTTTCCCATTCCGGCTATACGGTGGAAGAATTGCAGCTTGAATTATTCGAGCATTACAACATTCAAGTAGAGAAAACAACATTCAACACGCTGACGTTGTTGCTCACCATCGGCACAACGAGAAGCAAATGTTCACGCCTGTACGACGCGCTCATGCGCATCGCCCGCGAAGGTCGCCTACCCCGCAAGCTCGAACAAATGCACGGCATACCAGGATTTACGGCGCTGAAATATTTGCCGCGCGATACCTATTTCTCCGAAGGAGAAATGTTGCCACTGCTCGCTAAAAAGGCTCAAGCCAACACGGCCTTGGTAAATCGCATATCAGCCGACCAGATCGTGCCCTATCCGCCCGGTATTCCCGTGCTGGTGCCCGGCCAAGTAATTACCGCAGATATTATTGAATATCTCGTCAGCCTGCTTGGCTCGAAAAAACATATTGAATTGCACGGCGTCGTGAACGACGGACAAGCGCCCTATATGCGCGTGCTGACGGCGGCGGAAGAAAAGCGATTGAAGAAACTGTAGATATCCATTGAAACGTAGGTAACGTAGGTTAGGTTGCGGCGCGGCTTTTGCGCCGTTACCTGACAGAGTTTCCGTTTTATGTCAGGTAGCCTGACGGCAACCTTACCTACAGAGCACGCGTGCTGACGGCGGCGGAAGAAAAGCGATTGAAGAAACTGTAGATATCCATTGAAACGTAGGTAACGTAGGCTAGGTTGCGGCGCGGCTTTTGCGCCGTTACCTGACAGAGTTTCCGATTTATGTCAGGTAGCCTGACGGCAACCTGACCTACCTCGTGCATTGTCGCTTATGTTGATCCCGCCGAGGCAGGTTCAGACCCTTAACTGACCTTGATTGCAAACCTTATACGTTTTGCCTAATATAGAGCCATATCACACGGCGGCCGCGGTCGCCGTGTTTGTTTTTAACTCGCATAAAGAAACTCACCATGTCCCATTTGATGAAAACCTACGCACCCCAGGCCGTTTCCTTTGAACGTGGTGAAGGCGTGTGGTTGTACGATACCAACGGCAAAAAATATCTCGATGGTCTGGCGGGCATCGCCGTCAATGGCCTTGGCCACGCGCATCCGAAATTGGTGAAAGCCATCAGCGATCAAGCGGCGAAAATTATTCACACGTCGAATTTGTTTAACGTGCCACAACAGGAAACGCTGTCGGCAAAGTTGTGCGAATTGTCGGGTATGGAGCAAACATTTTTTTGTAGCAGCGGTGCCGAAGCGAACGAAGCGGCCATCAAACTTGCACGGCTCTACGGACATAATCGTGGCGTTGAGTTGCCCACCATCATCGTGATGGAAAAAGCCTGGCATGGCCGTACCATCGCCACGCTCTCGGCGACAGGCAGCCGCAAGGCGCAAGCGGGCTTCGAGCCATTGGTAACTGGTTTTGTACGCGTGCCCTACAACGACATTGCCGCGATTGAAAACGTCGCCAAACATAATCAAAACATCGTGGCCGTGCTGGTAGAAATGATTCAGGGAGAAGGCGGCGTGCGCGTGGCTGATGCGCAATACCAGCACCAACTGCAAAAATTATGCAACGCCAACGAATGGCTCTACATGGTTGATGAAGTGCAGACCGGCATTGCGCGCACCGGCAAATGGTTTGCTTATCAACACGCCGGCGTACAACCCGATGTTCTCACGCTTGCAAAAGGCTTAGGCTCCGGCGTGCCCATCGGCGCGTGCCTCGGCGCGCGCCGCGCTAAAGATATTTTTCAACCGGGCAATCACGGCACGACATTTGGTGGTGGGCCGCTGGTTTGCATGGCTGCCATCACTACATTGAGAACCATCGCCGAAGAAGGCTTAATGGACAACGCCGCAAAAGTTGGCGCGCATCTCAAGTCGCGTTTGCAATCGGAATTGAAAGGCGTTGCCGGCGTGATCGACATCCGCGGCATGGGCTTGATGCTCGGCATCGAACTTGATCGGCCCTGCGCAGCGATTGTAAAACGCGCGCTGGAGAACGGATTAGTCACCAATGTTACGCAGGATAAAGTGGTCCGCCTGTTACCGCCGCTGATCATGAAAGAGAACGAAGCGGACATGCTCATCGAAAAATTGGTGCCGGTGATCAAACAGTTTTTGTCGGAGCCGCAGCCGGTTGCGAAATAAA
The DNA here is from genome assembly GCA_043744215.1 of Pseudomonadota bacterium. Taxonomy (GTDB): domain Bacteria; phylum Pseudomonadota; class Gammaproteobacteria; order Burkholderiales; family JBEEJL01; genus JBEEJL01. The sequence goes on along the minus strand of JAYTVC010000076.1, from coordinate 10,353 downwards.
AATCATGAAACACTTTTTGCAATTAAAAGACTTCACGCTTGATGAATTCGAATATTTATTCGAGCGCACGAAGTGGATAAAAACTCAATATAAACAATATGTTACATATCAGCCGCTAACGGACAGAATGTTGGCGATGGTGTTCGAAAAACAATCGACGCGCACGCGCGTGTCGTTTGAAGCCGGTATATTTCAATTGGGCGGCTCGTCCATCAACCTCACCACATCCGAAACGCAACTCGGTCGCGGCGAGCCCATTGAAGACGTCGCCAAAGTGATTTCGCGCATGGTTGATCTGGTGATGATTCGCACCTTCGATCAAACCATTATCGAAAAATTCGCGGCGAATTCGCGCGTGCCGGTCATCAACGGCCTCACCAACGAATATCATCCGTGCCAGATTCTCGCCGACATTTATACTTATTACGAACATCGCGGGCCGATCAAAGGCAAAACCGTCGCGTGGGTGGGCGATGCCAACAATATGAGCCGCACCTGGTTGCAGGCGGCAGAAATTTTCGATTTCACATTGCATCTCGCCACACCCGCAGGCTACGAACTCGAAGCGCCGCTACTCAAGAGCCCACATCTGGTTTGTTTCAAAAATCCGTATGATGCCGTGAAAGACGCCGACCTCGTCAACACCGACGTATGGACCAGTATGGGTTTTGAAGCGGAAACCAAAAACCGCCAAAAAGATTTCGCCGGTTTCATGATCGACAATAAGATGATGTCCCGCGCCAAACAAGATGCGCTGTTCATGCACTGCCTGCCCGCCCACCGCGGCGAAGAAGTCGCCGCCGAAGTCATCGACGGCCCGCAAAGCGTAGTGTGGGATGAAGCGGAGAATCGCCTGCACGCGCAGAAAGCGTTGATGGAATATTTATTGTTGGGAAGGGTGAAGATTTAGCAGGCCGATTTTCCGCTACAACCCGCTGATTTTTTCGCGCCCTTTTCAATCTAGGCTTTTGATCTGCGTGGTGTGCGCTATGCACACCAAAATAGTCTTCCGCCCACTAAGCGAAGTAGCCCACATGAACGTTTATTCATGCGCACGGCGCACGCTACGATTCCGATTCTTCTCTCACCCAAACCTCAAATAAAAAAATGTCTATCATCCTGAGCGATAGCGAAGGATCTGCTTTCGGTTTTGCTTTGACGCGCGGAACAGCAGATTCTTCGCTATCGCTCAGAATGACAGGGAGTAAATTATTCCTGAGAAAAATGTAGCGTGCGCTATGCGCACGAAGATGTTCCGGCGTGTACAACACGAAGCTGCGCACATCAACGTTTGTTCGTGCGCGCAGCGCACCCTACGGTTTTCGCTTTGCTACGATCAGTCCGATTCACTTTAAATAAGAAGAACTCTGTCATCCAGAGAGAAGCGAAGGATCTGCTTGTCGGGTTTAATTTGACGCGCAGAACAGCGGATTCTTCGCTTCGCTCAGAGTGACAGGGGAAAAATTATTAAATGAAAAGAAGTCTGTCATCCTGAGCGATAGCGAAGGATCTGCTTGTCGGTTTTGATTTGACGCGCAGAACAGCCCATTCTTCGCTTCGCTCAGAATGACAGAGGAAAAATTATTAACTGGGAAGATGCTTGTCATCCTAGCAATAGCGAAGGATCTGCTTTTCGGTTTTGATTTGACGCGCGGAACAGCGGATTCTTCGCTATCGCTCAGAATGACAGGGAAATGCTCAGAACGACAAAAGGAAATTTATTCCGGAGAAATATGCGACGGCCACCAGCGATATTTTTCCAGCGACACGCGGCCGTGCAAACCAAACACTACACCTTCTTTTTCCAGCAACACGCGCTGCAAGGAATCATGATCGCCGCTGCTGCGCGCGCTGATTTCGCCTTTGGCGTTGATGACGCGGTGCCAGGGAATTTTTTTGCCTTCTGGTAATGCGTGCAACGCGTAACCAACTTGACGTGCGTGGCGACCGAGTCCGGCTAGCAACGCTATTTGGCCATACGTCGCCACTTTGCCGCGCGGAATTTTTTTTACGGCGGCGTAGATGCGATCGTAGTTGCTGAGGGATTTTGTCGTCATGAAAAAACTAATTACATTGCTACAAATGATAAAATATTGAATATAATCAATACATTACATGGATAGCACTTGTATGACTTGCAGTAAGCCGTAAACCACACGCGCAGTTTTTTCGTAATCGATTTTATCCGGCGTGTCTTCATTCGTATGATAAAACGGATAGCGAAACGGCGCTGTATCGGTAATCATCAACGCCGGATAATTTGCCTCCCAAAACGCCCAGTGATCCGACCAGTCGATGCCGGGGATCGAGCCCGGCGCGGCAACGCCTTCCGATGGAAATTTTGTTGTGTCGCGAAAGGTTTTCAAACTCTGATGCATTAAATCGCGTGACGCGAGGTTGCCAACAAAGGCGATGAAATTTCCTGTTGACGGATAAATCAGATCAAATGGAAACGGATAATGCTGTGAGTTGGCCTTATCGGAGTAATAACCGATGGTTTCAATCGACAGCATGGCGACAATATTTTCGTTGCGCTTGACGACTTCGTGAGCGTAAACGCGGCTGCCCATTTGTTCGGTTTTGAAATAGGGCGGTTCTTCGTTGACGAACCAGACAAAGCGAATGGTTTTCTCGGGCTGGAAATTTTTCAGTAGCCGCGCCAATTCAAGTATGGCGGCGGAACCGGAGCCGTTGTCATTTGCCCCTTGTGCGCCGTGAACGGCGTCGTAATGGGCGCCGACTAGTATGATTTGATCAGGATGCGTTTTTCCGGCGATTTCAACTTCGATATTTCTCACATCACCGGCGGGCCCTTTGAATTTTTGCGCCGACAATTTGTAGCCGAGCGCTGACAAGTTTGATTCGATATATTGCGCGGTTTTTTCCAGCTCAACATATTCTTTGGCGTGATGCTCGACCGAGGCTATGGCTTTTATATGCAACGCCAACGCATCGCGGATTTTTGCTTCCTCTGCCGTTAAGGCCAGTAGTGCGCCTTGATACGATTTACCCGGCACTGAAATTGCATAGGCAATCAACGCGACGATAAGCAGAGAAACTACCAGCAGAATTGCACTGAGAGATTTCAGTGCGCGCCGCATTAAACTTCAACGCCCTGGCTATGCAAAAATTCTTCGTAGCTGCCTTTGAAATCGGAGATTTTTTGCGGCGTCATTTCGATGATGCGCGTCGCGAGGGACGACACGAATTCGCGGTCGTGGGAAACAAAAATCAGTGTGCCTTTGTATTGTTCCAGCGCCGTGTTCAGCGACTCGATGGACTCCATATCCAAATGGTTGGTAGGTTCGTCCATCAACAACACGTTGTGTTTCTGGTGCATGAGTTTGCCGAATATCATGCGGCCTTTTTCACCGCCGGAAATCACTTTCACGGATTTTTTCACTTCGTCACCGGAGAATAACAATCGCCCCAGCGTGCTACGCACCGCCTGATCGTCGTCGCCTTCGCGCCGCCAATCGGTCATCCAGTCGGTGAGAGAAATCGCTTCGGGAAAATCGGCCGTCGTATCTTGTGCCATATAGCCGGGGCGGGCTTTCTCGGCCCATTTGATAAGGCCCGTGTCAGGCGCAAGTTCGCCGGCGAGGCAACGCAGCAACGTGGATTTGCCGACGCCGTTCTGGCCGATGATGGCGATGCGTTCGCCCGGCTCGACAAGGATGTTAAAATTTTTGAACAGCGGCACGTCGTAACCTTTGGCCAACTTCTCGGTGTTGACCACAACACGATGCAGTTTTTCGCGCTCGTCGGTTTCAAAACGGATAAACGGGTATTGCCGGCTCGATGGTTTGATGTCGTCGAGTTTAATTTTGTCGATAGCGCGCGCGCGGGATGTCGCTTGTTTGGCTTTAGATGCGTTGGCGGAAAAGCGCGCGACGAAGGCTTTTAATTCGGCAATTTTTTCTGTCTTCTTCGCGTTGTCCGATGTCATCTGCGCGCGGGCTTGCGTCGAAGCCAGCATGTATTCATCGTAATTGCCCGGATACACTTTGATGGTGTTGAAATCCAGATCGGCCATGTGCGTGCATACGCTGTTCAAAAAATGTCGGTCGTGGGAAATGATCACCATAGTGCAATTGCGCGAGTTGAGAATTTCTTCCAGCCAACGGATCGAGTTAATGTCCAGGTTGTTGGTCGGCTCGTCGAGCAACATGATGTCGGGGTTGGAGAACAACACTTGCGCGAGCAGCACGCGCAACTTCCAGCCCGGTGCCACGGCGCTCATCGGCCCGTTGTGTTGCTCGATGGGAATGCCCACGCCCATCAACAATTCACCCGCGCGGGATTCGGCAGTGTAGCCGTCGTATTCGGCGAATTTCGATTCCAGATCCGCCGCGCGCATGTAGTCGTCTTCCGTCGCTTCGAGGTTTGCGTAAATTGCATCGCGCTCCTGCATCGCGCCCCACATTTCCGTGTGGCCTTGCATCACTACGTCGAGCACGCGCTGGTCTTCGTAGGCGAATTGGTTCTGGTTCAATTTACCGAGGCGTTCGCCACGATCGAGTGAGACATTACCGCCCGATGGCTCGAGATCGCCGCCGAGAATTTTCATAAAAGTGGTTTTGCCGCAACCGTTGGCGCCGATGAGGCCATAGCGATTGCCGTCGCCGAATTTGACAGAGACGTTTTCGAACAGGGGCTTCGCCCCGAATTGGATGGTGATGCCAGCGGTAGAGAGCACGATTGCAGCCTATGATTAGCAGATCAAAAAAAGACGCGTAGTTTACCATCGAACGGCGGTTTCCCTTCGTGCGCTGTAAGGGTCAAATAAAATCAATGCTCATGCGCTGTTGGGCTGCTTTAAAAAGCCGCAGCCAGCACAATTTAAAGTAATATATAACTAATTGATTATTATCAATTTTTTATGAGACGTTCTACTGGCCATGTGTGCCCGGCGCAATCCCGCTAGAATGTCGCACTCACTGAAAAGAAGGCAATGACTCATGGTTCCCCATCTCACCACCGCCTTGACTGGCCCGCTCAAAGAACTCGAAAAAACCATCCTCGACGCCACGCCGACGATTGAACGCTGGTTTCGCAATCAATGGATGGAACACGCCGCGCCGTTTTACACGTCGGTCGATTTGCGCAACAGTGGTTTCAAACTCGCGCCCGTCGATACCAATTTGTTTCCCGGCGGCTTCAACAATTTGAATCCCGAGTTCATGCCGCTGTGTGTGCAGGCGACCATGAGCGCAGTGGAAAAAATTTGCCCCGACACGCAGCGATTTTTGCTGGTGCCGGAAAACCACACACGCAATACCCATTATTTGCAAAACGTCGTTGCGCTGCGCGACATTCTTAAAAGCGCAGGGCTCGATGTGCGCGTGGGCAGTTTGTTGCCCGAGATTACTGCGCCGACAAATATCGAGTTGCCCACCGGTGACATCCTGACGCTTGAGCCGATCAAACGCATAGGCAATCGCGTGGGTCTCGAAGGCTGGGACCCGTGTGCCGTGTTGCTGAACAATGATTTGTCCGGCGGCGTGCCGGAGATTTTCAAAAACATCGAACAAGTGCTGGTGCCGCCTTTGCACGCAGGTTGGGCTACCAGACGCAAGACCAATCATTTCGCCCATTACGACAGCGTCGCCAACGAATTTGCCGAGCTGATTAAAATCGACCCGTGGTTGATCAATCCGTATTTTGCCCAATGCGGGCAGGTTAATTTTGCCGAGAGCGCAGGCCTCGAATGCCTCGCCAGCAATGTGGAAAATTTGTTACCGCGCGTGCAAACCAAATACAAAGAATACGGCATCAAGGAAAATCCTTTTCTGATCGTCAAAGCCGACGCGGGCACCTATGGCATGGGCATCATGACCGTGAAATCCGTCGATGACGTGACGGCGCTCAACCGCAAGCAGCGCAATAAAATGTCGGTGATAAAAGAAGGCGTCGAAGTGCAGGAAGTGATGATCCAGGAAGGCGTCTATACCTTCGAGAGCATCAACGATGCGGTTGCCGAGCCGGTGATTTATATGATGGACCGCTATGTGGTCGGTGGATTTTACCGCGTACACACCAGCCGAGGCATCGACGAAAACCTCAACGCCGCCGGCATGAGCTTCGTGCCGCTGGCATTCGAAACGCCCTGTCATACGCCCGACTGCGACGATGCGCCCAATGCGCCGCTGAATCGCTTTTACACTTACGGCGTCATCGCGCGACTGGCCATGCTGGCTGCCGCGCGAGAAATCGAAGCCATGGAAGCCATCGCTTGAAACTTGCCGTCATTCTCGATCCGCTGGAATCGATCAAGACCTATAAAGATTCCACCTACGCCATCATGCGCGAGGCGTCGTCGCGCGGGCACGAGATTTACGTCATGCAACAGCAGGACGTGATTCTCGCCAATGCTGTCGTGACAGGCCACGCGTGCAAATTAAATTTGCTCAACGATGAAATTAATTGGTACAGCATCGGCGCGCCGCAGCCAGCCCCGCTGAAAAATTTTGATGTCGTGCTGATGCGCAAAGATCCGCCGTTCGACATGGAATATATTTATAGCACCTATTTGCTGGAACTCGCCGAGCAACAGGGCGCAAAAATTTTCAACCGACCGAGCGCCATCCGTGATTACAACGAAAAATTATCCACGGCGAAATTTCCCCAATTCACGCCGCCAACATTGGTGACGCGACAAGCAGATTTGTTGCGCGCATTTATTCTCGAACACGGCGATGCAATCTTGAAACCACTCGACGGTATGGGTGGCACGGGTATCTTTCGTTTGCATAAAAATGATCACAACATCAATGTGATTATCGAAACGCTGACGCAACTCGGCACACGAACCATCATGGCGCAACGCTATATTGCTGAAATAAATTTGGGCGATAAACGCATACTAGTGATCGATGGCAAACCCGCCGATTATGCGTTGGCGCGCATCCCGAAAGAGGGTGAAACGCGCGGCAATCTCGCGGCGGGCGGCAAAGGGGTGGCGCAGAAATTATCCCTACGTGATCGGGAGATTGCGCAAACGCTGGGGCCGAAACTGCGTGAACAAGGTTTGATGCTGGTGGGCCTGGATGTGATCGGCGATTACCTCACCGAGATAAATGTCACCAGCCCGACTTGCATGCAGGAAATTTTTCAGCAGACGGGTTATAACATTGCGGCACTGATGGTGGATGCGCTCGAACGGGCATGTGCATAAAAAAAGCAGGATGCTTTGTGGCATCCCGCCCTGTTGATTACACATCAGCAAAAACAGCAAGATCTAAAAAATTCGTTTCGCCAATGTATTGGTTGATGAATCGCTCGGTCGTTGCAACGTGGTAGCGACCACAGAGTCAGCGGCGATAAATGCCATTTGATCGAAATCCGATCCGCGCAGCACTAAACTTTCCAGCCGCACCACATATAAATTATCGGCAAACACTTCCATGCGCTTGCCTGCCGGGTGCACGCCCGTAGGTAACAGCAGCGAGGGCTTCGCTTCGTGCGTCGCGGCGATCATCAGCACGGCAGGCGTGTGGGACATATGGCCTTGCCCCGCCTCGCGCACCGCGACCGGTAATGGTTTTCCCGGCAACAATTGCACAACCACCTCAATGCCCGCAGCATCGTTGACCAGCGATTTGATTTGCCCGACGATGATGCGGCCTTGGGCGTTGAAACGCAGGCCCACCAACTGTCCGTGAGATAAACCCTGATTACATTCAAGCGGGCGCAGCATGCGCACCCGGTCAACGGTTTCGCCTGTGATGTGCCAGGTTTCGCCGTTGAACGCCATCTCGCCCACCATCGCAGTTTGCGTTTCCTTGCGCACGTAGTCGAACATTTTCAGGTCTGCGATTTCTGACCGCGACAAATCGCCGCTGTGGCCCGGCTGCCGGAACGGCTTGCCCGACATGTGGTAATGCAAACCGGGAATGCTGAAACACATTTGCGAGGTTGCCGCGTTGGGTGATTTGTACGAGACCACGGGCAGGCGCGAAGTGTCGCACCATTTTGCATAAAGCTGTTTGATGAATGAAAAATATTCGCCCGGCGTGCCACCCGCAGGTAAATCCTGGCTTGCCACGGTCTCGCCTTTTTGCAGCGCTTTGGCAATTTTTTTCATGGTATTCGCCAGCGCTTCGCGGTCGATGTAGCGCAGCGTGGGTGCGTCTTGCTTGTAGGGCGGCGGCAGCAAGCCTGCGTCGACCGACAGGTCTGTCGCCAGCGCGGGCAACCCGGTAGACATAGGCTGGGTTGATTTTACCAGCGTGCGCGGCGCCCATTGCTGCAACAATTGATCAGCCAGCAAAATATGTTTGGCGGATAACTCAGAGGGCGTTGCCGCATCGAGCAACAATGCGCGTACGAAAGTGACAGCGCAGGTGGACGTTTTGTCTGTACCGTCGAGGCTGTCTTTTACCTTGGCCGTGGCGAATTCGCTTTGCTCGGAAAAACGATAAAGCGAGTGCAGCCGACCCCACAAACCAGGCGGCAGTTTTGCATAGCCAAGGTAATGGGCTTGCATTTGCAACGCAATGTAGCGCAAGCAACGCTGGGTGATCAGCGGCAGATAAGCCGAGGTCTCCATGTTGCCTTCACTCTCGGCCAGGCAGCGCAAATAATTGCCTTCTATCACGCGCCATAATTCCACCATATCGGCCCAGGCGGAGTGTTCCACCGGCTTGAGCGGGATGGATTTACCGACGAAGCGCTTGATCATTTCGTCCTGCAGATAGGCGACATTCTCGCGCGCGACTTCCAGGATTTTCAGCCGCTCCAACGTCACAATGGGCGTGCGGTTCAAATGTTCCAGCGCATCGTGCAACTGACGATGGGATTCAAGCGTGTTGGAAAGCGGCAATGCGGCAAGCCACGTCTTGCAGCCTTGCGCGGTGGCGAATAGCGGCGGTGTGTGGGAGTTGAGCGCTGGTAAATCAAATTGCAGCATTGATCGCTCCGTTACCCAAGGTTATACAGCGCGTGTTGCAGCCTGCTACGCATTTGTTTATCAAAATCATTGACATCAAAATTTTTGTTCATGCTTGCGCTGCGCATCGGTGTTGCCCATACCGGGTTGGGGAAATGCCGGTCATCAACAAAGCGCGGAATCACATGCCAGTGCACATGAGGCGTTATATTGCCGAGGCTCGCCAAGTTTATTTTATCCGGCTTCATTATCGCACGGAGCGCGTTCTCCACTGCGAATACCGCGCGCATCAACCGGTCGCGTTGGTTTGGATCGAGATCGGTTATTTCCTTGATGTGCGCATTCCAGATCACGCGGCAAAACGCCGGATAGTCTTGATCGTGAACGCGCACAATACGCAACGCATCGTCTCGCCATAAAATCTCGCCGCTATCCGTATCGCATAACTCACAAGTCATGCTTGAATATTAAGGATTTTTTGCTGGCGGAGCAAGCACGGCGCGTACATGTTCACAGACGCCTATTTAATTTAGTTACAAAAGCACCCGTTCAATCCCGCCGTGATTGGCCTTGTTCACATAGTCGGCCATCCAGTTTTCGCCGAGCAAATGCTTGGCCATTTCCACCACGATGTAGTCGGCGCTGGTGCCGGAATCATTGTCGTAGCGCGACAAGCCTTGCAGGCATGATGGGCAGGAGGTGAGGATTTTGACGTCGCCGTCGAAGCCGTCTGCACGGATTTTGTCGGCGCCCTTGCGCATTTCTTCTTCCTTGCGGAAGCGCACCTGGGTGGAAATATCCGCGCGCGTTGCGGCCAGCGTGCCCGATTCGCCGCAGCAGCGTTCGTTCAAATCAACCTGGCTGCCGATCAATGCGTTGACGACTTTCATTGGCTGATAAGTTTTCATCGGCGAGTGGCACGGGTCGTGATACATATAGCGCACGCCTGCCACGCCTTCGAGCTTGACGCCTTTTTCCAATAAATATTCGTGGATGTCGAGCAAGCGGCAGCCGGGGAAAATTTTGTCGAATTGATATTGTTGTAATTGATCCATGCACGTGCCGCAGGAGACAATTACCGTTTTGATGTCGAGATAATTGAGCGTGTTGGCCACGCGATGAAACAGCACGCGATTGTCGGTGGTGATTTTTTCGCCTTTGTCGGCCTGGCCCGACGAGGTTTGCGGATAACCGCAGCACAAATATCCCGGCGGCAAAACAGTCGTTGCACCGGTTTCGTAAAGCATGGCCTGTGTTGCCAAACCCACTTGGCCGAATAATCGCTCCGAGCCGCAACCGGGAAAATAAAACACCGCTTCCGAATCTTCTGCATTGATTTTCGGATTACGAATAAGCGGCACGATGGTGTTGTCTTCGATATCAAGCAACGCACGCGCGGTTTTTTTTGGCAGATTGCCCGGCATGGGCTTGTTGATAAAATGAATCACCTGCATTTTGACCGT
>JAYTVC010000075.1:0-13069 GCA_043744215.1 Pseudomonadota bacterium | reverse complement strand
CCGTAACCGGCAGTGGAGGCGGCGGCGGGGGCGGCAGTAGCGGCGGCGGGGGATGTACGCTGAACCCGCAAGCGGGTTTTGACCCGTCCATGATGCTGATGCTGTTCGCGGCGCTGGTTTATTTAACAAGGAGAAAACTAATGAAAATCAAATACTTAGCCTATTCATGGCTGTTGCTGGCCATGGCATCCGGGCCGGCTGCGGCCATCGAACCGGGGTTTTATCTGGGCGTAGGCGCGGGCAAATCCAGCAGCGAAGGTGATAATTTTGATTTTAACCAACGGCTGAAAAATCAAGGCTTCAATGTGGATACGACATTGGATTTCAAAGACCTGTTGAGCTGGAAAATTTTTACCGGTTACCAAGTCAACCCCTATCTGGCGCTGGAAGCTTCCTACCTTGATTTAGGCAGAGTGACGGCATCGGCAAGCGGTGCCGTGGCGGATCCTGCCGCATTCGCCAATGCCGTCATTGATGCGCGTCCGCGACTTGCCAAGGGAGCAAGCTTTGCGTTGGTCGGCAGCATGCCGGTGAACCCGAAGTTTTTTGCCTTTGCCAAACTAGGCGCGATTCGCTGGACTGCCGACGTAGGTGCGTCGACGGGCATCGCCAATACGGAACGGAGCGAAAAAGGCAACTCGGCTTTTTTCGCGCTGGGCGGCGAGGCGGATCTGGGCTCTGGCTGGTCTGTGCGAGCTGAGGTTGAAAGGTTCCAGATTAAACCCGACCCCGCCAACTTGTTTGCGCTGGGCCTGCTGCGTCGCTTCTGAGCCCGCTCAGCAAATAGTTAAACGCTGCTTTCCAATGACCTGCGTCACAGCGTATTGCGCCGCATTAAGCTACGCTATGCGCCATGATTGTTTACCAACTCCATTGCGATGCCGGGCACAGTTTCGAAGGCTGGTTTCGTACCGCTGAAGACTTTGCATTGCAGCAGCACGAGTTCATGGTCGAGTGCCCCGATTGCGGCAGCCGCGACATATCCCGCAGCATCAGCGCGCCGCACATCAGGTCCGGCGCGGCTTCGCGGCAACAACTGACTACAGTGTCGCCGGCTAGTGAGTCCATGCGCGAAAAACTCATGGAATTTCTGCGCGAAAACTTCAAGGATGTGGGCAACGATTTTGCCGATTTGGCGCGCAAAATGCACGCACAAGAAATCCCCGTCGAGAGCATTCGTGGCGAAGTCAGCCGCGAAGATTACGCAGCCCTGCGTGAAGAAGGCGTCGAAGTTATTGCCTTATCGGTTGACGTGGAACCGCCTGATTCGGTTCATTGACCGCAAATCCCCGAGTTTCCCCGATTTGTTTGCCCGGCGCGGCCGCACTGGTAACCTGGCATCTTCGGTAGATACGGAGGGAGATTGGGACATTTAAGGGATCAAATGAATAAAAATAGCCAAAAATAATGCTGACAAATCAGTCTTTTGAGTTTACAATGCCAAAGCAATGAATACTCTGCTAATATTTTCGCATTCCAGAATTCAAAGTTTTAAACGCAATTTTTAAACGTAATGTGACCAATATCCTTAACGAGGGAGAAAGAAAATGATGATGAAGAAACTGGCAACAACCATGGCATTGATTATGGGTTTTACCACGGTCATGCCGGCCGTCGCTGCGACGATGCCTAAAGAATTGAGCGACTCACAGCTTGAGCAGATTTGCCGTCCGTCCGCCAAAAAATCCACCAAGAAAAAATTTGGTGTACGCAAAAGCAAATACGCCGATGTATGCTCATCGTATCGCGCACGTAAAGTAGCCGCAGCCGACGCAAGCCGTGTGGTTCCGGCGCCAGCGCCGGCTCCTGTCATTGCGGCAGCACCTGCTCCGGTACCGGCTCCTGCACCCGCACCGGCCCCTCCTCCTCCGGCACCTGCTCCGGCCCCAGCGCCCGCGCCAGCACCGGCTCCTAAAGCGCCCGTGGCCGCGCCTAAAACCGGGCTTTCAACGGCCGCTTTGGTGGGTATCGGTTTGGGTATCGCCGCTATTGCCGCAGCCGCATCTAAAGGCAGCAAGAGCACACCGCCGACCCATACGCCGTCAAATCACTAAGCTCTGCTTAGTTGGTGCAAAAGTTAAAATGGGTTGCTTAGGCAACCCGTTTTTTATTGGTGTTTCCGGCTGAAAATAACCGGTTGGCAACAATTGGTTAGAAATAATACCGTTGCTTAAGGCTGGCAGACAAAATAAGTGGTGTAGCCTTTGGCTCTGCCCATGCCGACTTTGGTAGCGGCGGCTTTGAGCAGGTTCTTGTCGTGGACGGCTGAGGCGATCCAGTCGTTTACCAGTTCAGCAGCAGTGATCTGATTCCACGCCACATTTTCCGCGCAGCTTTGCATGTCGGCGCGATTGAAGCGGTCATTAAAACCTTCGTGGCTGAGGTCGTCTTTGGCTGCCATATAACTGCTATGGTTTGCCGCAATGGCGTCCAACCGCGCGTCGCGTCGCAATGCAGGGAGTCTTTTGGTGGCGCGGTATTCGTTAATCAAGCGTACGGCATCGTCGAAAAAAGCCTCGTACTCCGGATTGGTTGCCGGCGCGTTGGCAATGATGACCGGTGAAGCAGGCGCGGCGGCCACTTGAGGAGCCGGAACGCTAACCGACGCTGCCTTTTCAGTGGTTGTTGTGCTGGCCGAAGAAGAGGGTGTGGTCGGGGTGACGATTTGCGAACTTTGCGCACAAGCCGAAACGGACGCGACAAGAACTAGTAAACTGAAGCAATTAGCTTGGTAATGTTGGAACATGGAAGCCTCTAAAGAGCAAAACTTCAGACTAGCTTTTCATGACAAGACGGTCAACCAAAGAGCAGATTTTGACTTGATCATGGGCGATTGGCTTGCCCAGCGATCAGTGGCATCAATGCATTCCATTTTAGGAAGTTTTATATGAAAATAATTAAATATAATCAATTAGTTAGAAATGTATTGATATCTAGTTTCTTAACTTTTGGAATGGCTGCCAGTTTGTCTGTCAACGCTTTTGATTTCAAGGACATCAACGGCCAGGCAACCAAACTGGCTGATTACAAAGGCAAGTGGGTGCTGGTCAATTTCTGGGCAACCTGGTGCGGCCCTTGCCTTGAGGAGATTCCGGAACTGATCGATTTAAACCGCGCCCATAAAGACAAAGATCTGGTGGTCTTAGGCGTGATGATGGATTACGAAACCAGCGCCGACGCTACCGGTTTCATTAACAGGATGAAAATCGATTATAAAATCATACCCGGAACGGATGAGGCGACCGGGCAATTCCGCGACGTGGCAAACTTGCCGGTTTCCTACCTTTACAACCCTAAAGGCGAGTTGGTGGAAAAGCATTACGGCGAAGTATCGGGCCAAGGCCTTGAAGAATATATCCGCGACTACGGCAAGAAAAAACCATCCATCAAAAAGAAAACGAAATCAAAGGCTGTCGTCACAAAATCCTGACAGGTTACGGGCACAATAGCGGTCGCTTAATAGTTATCTTCCTCATCGCTGAAATGCACCAGTCCGTCGCGGTTATGCACATCATGCACCAGGTTTTTTTCCACCATGCCGTACAGGTCGCCGGGGGACAGCACCATCTGACCCACGTCCCTTGTCCACGGTGCGATAGCGAATGAGGCCACCGCCTGACTATCTTTGGTCAACAAGGTGTTAAGCGGAATGGATAAAAATACGCCTTTGTCAAAATAGGGCTTGCCCTGATTACCCGAAGCGTTCAAATCGTTACCATTGGTGCGCGTATACCAAACACCCATTTCATAGCCGGATTCAAATCGACGCTTCAATTCAAAGCGTGCGCCGGCATCCTTGGCCAGAAAGCGCCCGGCGCGCACCGTAGCAGTGACGCCATAGGGCATACGGTAGCGTGTGGAAACAAGGGCGGTCACGGTTTGGTATGGGCGAAAGCCGAACAGGCCCTTCGTATCACGCTGCTTGACCCAATCCAAAGCGATATCGGTTGCCAGGTTTCCGCCTTTCGGTACATATAAAACCTGACCGCCGACGCCGCCGAACATTTCTTCATACAGCCCTGCGGAAGCGCGCGCGTAAACGCGTTCGGACGGATGGGCGTATTTGTTAAGCGTCAGGCTGCTCAGCTTTAGCTTACGATCTTTTGCGTATAACAGGTAGTCCGACCGCACGTGGGGTAACAGGCTGTTGTTTGGCGCGTTGGCTTTGGTAATGTCTTCGGCGATGGTCCAGCCCGCAGTGGACTCCAGGAACATCTGATTGCCGAGATTTTTGGTGTATTCGGCATAGACGGCCAGGTTGTAATGAAACGCACCGCTCGGGTCATCCAGCAATATGCCCACTTTAGGCGCGATCTTGATCCGGTTAAGCAGAGTGTCGGTGCGCTTTAGCGAAATCAGATCGCCTTCATCATTGAACACGGTTTTCAAGCCTGGCTGATCATCGTCGAGACCGAGGTACAAATCGTTCTCGCCGTAGCCCTGATTGACCTTGCCGCCGGGTGGGTAGGTAATGTTGACACTGGATGCCAGTTCCTTACGGGTGATTTGCCCATTGAAATAGCGTTGCAATTGATTGACGTCGTTGAACTCATAAGTGATGGCCGGCATTTCGATCAAGGTATACGTTACCGTGATGCGTTTGGTTTCCAGCGGTGCCAAGAGTGCGGCGGCACGCGCGGCGCGGCCCACCGCGCGGCTGGTTTCGCTGATGCGCGCATTGCCGAGCTTCACATATAAATCCGTGCCTGTAGAGCGGATACCGATGCCGATAAAGTCATCGTCCGTCAGCACACGGGCCAGTCGGTTCTTGTGCTTTTTGTCTTGCTGCCATTCATCGTAGCTTGGGCGTGTGGTAACGGTTTTGTACGCCTCGGGTTCGGTCAGCTTGGGGATGAAGTCCGGCGATTCCAATGGAATGGACACATGTGCCGCGCCGCCCAGATTGCTGCCCTGACGCGACAATTGGGCGCCGAGCCAGCCCCATTTGTATTCGATGCCGTAAGCGGGGCCCTTGTGGCGTTTGGCCGCGCCGGAGATTAGGCTTGCGTAATCGTTTTTATAATCCGTCGCATCATATTCGGCGACCAGTCCGATATTTTTTTGCTCTGTCGGGAAATAGCGCAGTCCGCCAAACGGCCCGTCGATGCGACCGCGGCCCACTCCCAAGGTCACATCCACCGGCCCCATTTGTTTTGACATGGCCAGATACTCCGCGCCGAAAATGCGGGTGCCGAAGGTATCCTGCGCACCGATGGAAAGCGCCGGCCAGAATTTGCCTTCAGTCAACAATTGCAGTTTGATATCGAATTCGCGATCCTTGTAGTCGCCGTAGGTGCCCGGTTCAAACGCGATCACGTCCTTGATCCGCATGAAGCGCCCGGAGAATTCAACCCGGGGCATAGGTGTGATGCTGGTGTAGAGTGGCACGTAGGGATTGCTGACACTCGTTCCCAGCCGCCAGGTTCCTACCGGCTCGATACGCGCATCAGGCATGCTGATGATGCCGGTTTCACCCATCAGATTGGGCTCGGCCAAGGCGAGATGGGGCGTTGTGAACAGGGCGAGCAATAGTAACGAACAATAAGTGTGAGGCAATTTTTTGGTCATTTTTATAGTCAAATGAATGAGCGGTAATTTGGAATCAGCACAGAAATTTATTAAAGTGTGAGAATCTTCTGCACGGGCAGAAAATTGAACTTGCTGGATTGTATCAACTCTCTGCTATATATAAAAAGTAATATGGTCTGTAGGCTAAGCATGTAGACAGACGCCGCTCGCTGACAGGTGACATAAAATAACGCTTGCAATTCGGGGAAATATTTCCCACAATGTGCGATGCGTCACTTTATGATAGCACATAGCGCAGGCACGCATAGGTTAAAATTTATCGTAACCTATTGTTTATAATCAATTTTTTAGGAAAACCCAATGCGTTTTCTATTTTTATTTCTGCTTTTTCTAAGCACAGCCATCTTTGCCGATACGGCGAAACCGTCAGGCAACAATGCGCTCAAGGCGCTGGTGGGTAATGCCGATGTTTCCAGCAACGACAGTGAGTTTTTGCCAGCGGACCAGGCCTTCAAACTGTCAATAAGCGCCAAAGACAAAACTGTGCTGGTGGATTTTATGCCGGCCGAAGGCTATTACCTTTACCGCGACCGCCTGCAATTCAAAATGAAAAATGCGGCTGATGGTTCAGTCGGCGAGGTGAACTTGCCCAAAGGCGACATCAAAGACGACCCTAGCTTCGGCAAGGTCGAGGTTTACCACCATCCGTTCCAAGCTGCGATGGAACTCAAACCCGTGTCATCCGTGACCAGCGCGCAAGTGGAAATCGGCTATCAGGGCTGTAGCGAAAAAGGCCTATGCTACTCACCGACAAAAAAATTGTATGACGTCAACTTCACCACAGGAACGGCAACGCTGGCCGTGTTGGCAGCGGCTGCGAAAACAACGCCGGGCAATGCTGCTTCAACCGTTGCTTCAACTTCAACCGTTGCTTCAACTTCTAACGGTTCGGCTGCATTGGCACCAGCCGCATCATCACAAGGCTCGGTTGCGCCGGTGGTGCAGTCGGAGAGTGACCAAGTCGCAGGCTTGCTCAAAGGCGGCAGTTTTTGGGTGGTGTTGTCCAGCTTCTTTGGTTTTGGTTTGTTGCTCGCATTTACGCCCTGTGTGTTCCCAATGATTCCGATTTTGTCGGGCATTATTGTCGGGCAGGGAGAGCAGAGCACGCGGATGCATTCATTCCTGTTATCGGTCGCCTACGTTCTCGGTATGGCGATCACCTATTCCGCTGCGGGCGTGGCGGCGGGCTTGTCTGGCTCGCTGCTTTCCAATGCTTTGCAAAACCCTTGGGTGTTGGGGGCCTTTGCCTTGGTATTTGTGGCGCTGTCATTCTCCATGTTTGGTTTTTATCAACTGCAATTGCCGGGGTTTTTACAAAGCAAATTGTCCGACACCAGCAACAATCTTAAAGGGGGCAAGTTCACCGGCGTATTTGTGATGGGCGCACTGTCTGCTTTGATTGTGGGCCCCTGTGTGGCGGCGCCGCTTGCCGGTGCATTACTTTATATTGGCAAAACGCACGATGTCCTGCTCGGTGGCGCGGCGTTGTTCACCATGGCGCTGGGCATGGGTGTGCCGCTACTGCTTATTGGCGCATCGGCGGGTACGTTGCTGCCTAGAGCCGGCATGTGGATGGAAGCGGTGAAAAAATTCTTCGGCGTGCTGCTGCTTGGCGTCGCGATCTGGCTGATTACGCCCGTGGTGCCGGCCATCGTGCCGATGCTGTTGTGGGCAACGCTGCTGATCGGTTCAGCCATGTTCTTGCGCGCGATCGACTCGCTACCGGCAGAGGCAAACGGCGCGCAGCGCCTAGGCAAGGCAGCAGGCATGATCGCTTTGCTTGCGGGCGTGGCCATTGCCATCGGCGCTCTGAGCGGCAGCCGCGATGTGTTGCAACCACTGGCCAATTTTACGGGTGGTGTACGCACGGCGGGCTCAAATGCCGCTGCTGCGCTCAAGTTTGAAAAAGTAGCCAGCGTGGCTGAACTCGATGCCCGCATCAAACAAGCGGCGGGCAAACCGGTGATGCTGGATTTTTACGCCGACTGGTGCGCGTCGTGTAAAGAAATGGAACACGATACTTTCACCGACGGCAAAGTGAAAACGCGTTTGCAGGATGCGGTGTTGTTGCAGGCTGATGTGACCGAAAATAACGACGAGCATAAAGCCTTGCTCAAACGTTTCGGCTTGTTCGGCCCGCCGGGAATTATTTTCTTTGACGGACAAGGTAAAGAAATGAAAGGGCAATCGGTTGTTGGTTTTCAAGCGCCGGAAAAATTTATGGCCAGCCTTGATCGAGTGCGCGTCGCTGCCGCGCCGACGTTTGCAAAAAGTAACAGCGAGGATAAAAATTGCACGGTGCAAACCTGCTGACAGGCGGCTTCATCGATGAGACGCAATTGAACAAAAAATAGCGCCCGCGAGGCGCTATTTTATTGTTTATAATCAAATAGTTACGTAACTTACATTATTCCCGCCAACGGCCCGCAGATGCGGCCCTGTTGATCGACTGCCAGCCACGGCATTTCCTGTTCAGCTAGCATTTTTATTCCGTCCGCGCCTGTGAGCATCGCCATCGTACACAAGCTGCCGGCTACCGTGCATAACGGTGCGACGACGCTCACCGATTGCAAACCGTTGACCGGATAACCGTTGCGCGGATCGAGAATGTGGCAATAGCGTTTTCCATTCAACTCGAAATACCGTTCGTAATCGCCGCTGGTGGCCAATGCGCCTGACGGAATGCCGAGGGTGGCGAGCACTGCGCCGGCTTGACGCGGATGCGTAATGCCGAGCATCCAAGGCCTGCCATCAGGATGGGGGCCGATGACGCGGATGTCGCCGCCAAGGTTGATAAAGCCGTGCTGCACGCCGCGTTCCGCACACACACTCGCGGCGCGGTCGGCGGCATATTCTTTGCCGATGCCGCCGAAGTCGATTTCCATATTTGCCGGCAACCACAGCACGGGATTTTTCCAGGTGAGTTTTTGCCAGCCGACATGTTGCAGCAAGGTTTCCAATTGCTGTTGCGTCGGCAATCGCGGCTCGTGGAAATTCCAGGCGCGGCGGAGTACGCCGGAGGTGATGTCGAACAAGCCATCGCTTTGCTCATGGCAGGCAGCCGCGTAATCGAGCAGGGCGGCCGTTTCGCTATCGGCGGTTGTTGCATCCCGTCCGGCCGCTTGATTGAGTTTGCTCAGCATGCTGTCGTTGCGGTAGCGCGAAAATTTGGCTTCAATGCGCTGCACTTCTGCGATGGTCTGTTCCATCGCGATGTGCGCATCGCCTTCCGATTCGCAGTAAAACTGCAATTCGTTGAGGCAGGCCATGGCTTTGAATGTTTGCTTAAACAGTTTCATGCTGCGAGCATAAATCAATGAAACGGGTCGCGCAAAAAAAATTGAATAAAATCAAATAAGACTGATCAAATAAAACTTATAAATAAAAAGGGCGCGAATTTTTCGCGCCCTTTTTATTTGTCATGCGTGACCGCATCAAAATTTGTAGCTGAAACCCATCTGCAAAAAGCGCGCATGCCACGGCTCAATGCCTGTGCTGCCGTTGCCGCCCAGCCGCCACGATGCGCGTTGCTGGTAATACTCGGCCTTCACATCGACGATGAAGTTTTTGGAGATTTCTTTGCTGACTTTAATGCCCGGTGTGATGGCTCCGAAGGCGGATAAGCGCGTGTCGGCAGAATAGAACGGTCGCCCCGCATAGGGTCCGGCCAGGCCAGGATAAGCCGTGAACAAACCGGCGCCCGCGTTTTGTGTATCCAGATCGCTATAAAAATCGGCGGAATTTTGCGAGTAATAGCGCAGGGCAGGGACTATTTTCCAGCCATCCGACAACTGCTGATGCCACTCACTTTCCAGCGTGTGCGAATGCATACCCCAGTTGTTGCTGAACAGGCGATAGCTCACATGCAGCGCTGCATCAAGGTTGCTGTAGTAATGATTCAGGCGTGTAAGCCACGCGAGATCGTTGCGGGTATCGGGGCGTTTGTCGAAGGTTTTATACGGGTCATCGAAATAGCCTTTGCCCACGGCGTAAGTGAGGTTCGACTGAATGATATCGTTCGGCGTGAGGTTCTGCGTGACGCCGAACATGAAGTCTTTGGATTTCTTTTTTTGCGCTTGGCCGAACAAGCCAATGACATTGCCGTTGGAATCCTGAATCTTGTCTGAACTATAGCCGGCACCGAAGGCGTAAGTGGTGTTGTTGTCGTCCGACGAGATGCGATAGTCCACACTCAAGGCATTGGATTTGTAATCGTTCTCTGACGATGTGGCTACGCCAAAACCGATGCTGGAGCGGCTGAAATAGCGCGTGAGTTTTGCGTCGGCCGCGGTGCGTTCGTCCTTGATGCCTTTGCCGCTCGCGCCGCTCAATGTGCTGTGGTATTGCGGTGATGCACCGGAGATGCTGTCGTAAACCGCTGCTGCTTCCAGCCCCCACTCATCGCTCAAACCGGCGGTAATGCCAAATGACGGCGCATTGACTTTCATGCGCTTGCCGCTGCCTGGCCGAGAGGGGTCGCCGCTGCTGCTTTGCGCATCTTCGTAGTTGAGATATTTGAATGCGACCGTCACGCCTTCAGGCGCGTTCTCAGCGTGGGCAGTGAGGGCCACCAGGCCTGGCAGCACCAGACCTGGCAATACCAGGGCTGCGGCCATCAGTTTGTCTGAAATGGTGGATTGCGCCGCGCGCGGAGTATTGCCAGCTGTTGAAGACCGTTTTTTCAATTGCATCCGCAACCCCCGCCGCCCACGCCATAGCCGCCACTGCTGGCTTCTTTGCTGAAGTAAATGTGTTTGCTGAAACGGCTGTCCATCGGGTCCGGTTCAAAACTCATCAACGGTTTGGCGAGATTGCCGCGCTGCCACGGCTTGAGCGGTTCAGTCGCGCAGGCAGTGGTCAGCAACAGCAGGCTGAGGGTGGCGAGATGGCGAATGCGCATGGTGAAATGCCCTTTTTATTTTGTTGGGTAGATCAGGATTTGCCAGCGAGCAATTCCTTGATGCGGGTTTCTAGTTCTGGGGTTTGGTCTTTGCGGAAGCTCAAGTGAATGTACGTGATATTTCCTTTGGCGTCGATGAGGAACGACGTCGGCATTTTTTCTGCGGCGTAATTTTTCGGCGTGGCGCCGCTGGGATCGAACGCGACGGTAAAGTTGGCCGGAAAGTCCGCCAGGAATTTATCGGCGTCGGCGCGTTTTTCATCCACGTTGATGGCGATCACTTCGAAACCTTGCTTGCCGTATTTTTCCTGCATCTGGTTCATCCACGGAAACGATTGGCGGCAGGGTCCGCACCATGAGGCCCAGAAATCTACATACACGGCTTTGCCTTTGTAGTCGGCCAATTTCACGGTGGGTTGCTTGAGGCCGGGCAAGCTGAAGTCGGGCGCTGGTTTGCTGGCATCGGCAATAGTAATGGCAGGCACAACGAGGGCGGCAGCTAACAAAATCGAGCGGATCAGTTTCATGGCGTCTCCTGAAGTAAATGATTAAAAACTGTTAATAATCAATAAGTTACGTAAACACTACAATACTTTTAACTACCACAACATAGCAGGCTAACGCGCTAATTTCCGACGTAAATAAACCAGTGCTGCGAACAACATCAGTGGCAAGGTCGGGTCGGTTTTACCGCCAGGCTGGGTTGCGCAACCCCCTGCGCCGGCATTCTGCGGTGCGACGTTTGCGGGGAGTGCCGCTTCAATCACCGGGTTGGCAAGCACCGATGATTCCGCCGCGAACTGCGCTTCGGCCGTCGTGTTGGTTGCGGCACCCGTCGCGACGAGAGCAGATGAGGGCGTGTTGGTAAACCAGAATTGCCCGCTGGCGTCTTCCAGCAAATCATGCACGAGATAGGCGTCGTTGCTGTCATCGGCGCGCAGTTTGTAAATGGCCAGTTTGTCCGCATTGTCGATCCGGCCGACTTTGCTCTTGTTCAGCAGCGTGAAATAAATCTCCTGGCTATTGCACAGCATAATGCGGTCGGGCTGGCCGGCGGCTACATCAAACTCTTTTTCCACTAGGCCCGTAGCAGGGTTGATGCGCATGACTTTGTTGCGACCCGGATCGGTTACCCACACATAACCATTGGTTGGATTCACGGTTATATTTTTGGGCTTGCTGCCGGCGGGCAAGTTAAATTCGACCAGGGCCCTGGTGGTGACATCGATCCGTCCAAGCTTGCCTGCATCGCGCTCCACAAACCACATGGTATTGTTGAGGCCTTTTACCATCGCACCGAGTCCGGCGGCGGGGGTTGCCACAACCAATTCAGCGGCCATGCTGCCATCGACATTCATCACGCCGATTTTGTTGGTCGCATTTTCAGTGAACCAGATTTTGCCATCGCCGCCCGCGCTGATGCCGTAGGGCCGGCTGTTGGCCGAAGTGGGCAGATATAATTTGATGCTGCCTGAAGCATCAATAGCGCCGACCTTGTTGGTTTTGGATTCGGTAAACCACATGCGCGCATCCGGCCCTGCGGCAATCGCTTTGGCACCGCTGTTAACCTCCAGATTAAACACAACGGGCTTGGCGGTTTTGTTGGCCGCATCGAAATAGCCGATCTGATTATCTTCGGATTTGATAAACCACAACTTGCCATTGGCATAAGCCGTCACCAAATCGTCTTCAGCCAAAATCGTGACGGGGATAGTATTCCATAGTCCGCCCTGAAGGGGCGTGGGGCTCGGAGCCGGCGCGGGGACCGGCGTCGCGTTCGGGTTGGCGATATAACCTGCGATGGCGCTGATTTCCGCACTGGTCAAATTTTTCAGATAACCCATGCCGCCCATATTGGAGTTGATAGCGTTTTGAATACGCGCCGGATCGACACCCAGCAAAATGCGCGATGTATTCGTTTTGGTGTCGGCGCCATGACAACTCGCGCAATTGTTTTGATAGATCAATTTACCATCGACCGCGGGTGCGGGCGCGGGTGTAGGTGTTTTTGTCGGCGCTGGCGTCGGCGTAATGGTGGGCGTCGGCGAAGGTGTTTTTGTCG
Organism: Pseudomonadota bacterium; assembly: GCA_043744215.1. Lineage (GTDB taxonomy): Bacteria > Pseudomonadota > Gammaproteobacteria > Burkholderiales > JBEEJL01 > JBEEJL01. The sequence goes on along the minus strand of JAYTVC010000075.1, from coordinate 518 downwards.
GTGTAACGGTGGGAGTGGGCGTCAGCGTGGGGGTTGTAGTCGGCGCTGGCGTTGGTGTTGGTGTAACCACTGGCGCAGGCACCACGCTGCTGATATAGGCGGCCACATCTGTCAGTTGAGCGCTGGTTAAATTGGCAAACATCGCCATACCGCCGGCGTTATTCGTGATGCCGCGACGGGTTGCAGCCGGATCGCGGCCGTTCAGAATTTTGCTCACATTGGCGGTGAGGTCTGTCGAGTGGCAAGCCACGCAATTGGATGTGGCCGTTGGAATATAATTCTTTGTGTTCAAGTAAATATCTTTACCTCTCGCCGCTGCAGTGGGCGCGGGTGTCGGCGTCGGTGTCGGGGTAGGTGATGGTTTGGGTGTCGGCGATGCAGCAGGAGTCGGCGTCGGCGTAGGTGTTGTTGTAGGTGTTGTTGTAGGTGTTGTTGTCGGTGTCGGTGTTGGCGTCGGTGTTGGTGTTGGCGTCGGCGTAGGTGTTGTTGTCGGAGTCGGAGTCGGAGTCGGCGTCGGC
>JAYTVC010000074.1:0-3715 GCA_043744215.1 Pseudomonadota bacterium | reverse complement strand
GATTGCATTGAGTTTTTCAGCATATTCCGTATCGTCGCCGGAGAATTTTTCATAGCTCGGCGCGGTGAAAAATTTCTCCATACGCGCGAATTCTTTTTCTGTAATCGTCGCAGGGCCGTCTTTGAAGTGGGCCCATTCGGCTTCCACTTTTTGCGCAAATACTTTTGGCGTGAGTTCTTTCACCAGAATTTTGATGCGCGCTTTATATTTGTTGTCGCGGCGGCCGAACAAATTATAAACACGCAAAATCGCATCAAGATAGGTGAGCAAATGTTCACGCGGCAAAAATTCGCGGATGGCGTGGCCAATGATCGGCGTGCGACCGAGACCGCCGCCGACGAGAATGCGAAATCCGATTTCATCTTGTTCGTTGCGCACCGCATGGATGCCGATGTCGTGCACCAGCGTGCCTGCGCGGTCTTCCACCGAGCCGCTGACGGCGATTTTGAATTTGCGCGGCAGGTATGCAAACTCGGGGTGGAAGGTGCTCCACTGCCGGATCAATTCGCAATAGGGACGCGGGTCGATCAACTCGTCATGGGCCACGCCTGCGAACTGGTCGCTGGTCGTATTGCGAATGCAATTACCCGAAGTTTGAATCGCATGCATTTCCACCGAAGCGAGTTCCGCGAGAATATCCGGCACGCGATGCAACTCAGGCCAGTTGAACTGGATGTTCTGCCGTGTGGTGAAATGGCCGTAACCCTTGTCGTATTCACGCGCGATATGCGCCAGCTTGCGCACTTGTTTGCTCGACAGCAAACCGTAGGGCACAGCGATGCGCAGCATCGGCGCGTGGCGCTGAATGTATAAACCATTCTGCAAGCGCAACACGCGAAACTCTTCGTCGCTCAAATCGCCGGCGAGAAAACGCCGCGTCTGATCGCGGAATTGCGCGACACGCTCGTCAACAATTTTCTGGTCGTATTGGTCGTAAATATACATAAAGCCTAACTATTTGATTTGTCATCCTGAGCGATAGCGAAGGATCTGCATTTATTTGATTTGTCATCCTGAGCGAAAGCGAAGGATCTGCATGTAGCTAAAATTCAAGAGCCGATCCTTTTTATTTGTCATCCTGAGCGATAGCGAAGGATCTGCATGTAGCTAAAATCCAAGCGCAGATCCTTCGGGCGTTGCGCTCAAGATGGCCCGCTATAAAACAAACTTCCCGCCAATCACCAGTAACATCGTAGCCAGCGCCGAGCGCAACCATTTTTCCGGCACGCGGCTGGCGAGATGGCTGCCGATCCAGATGCCGGGCAACGAGCCGACCAACAAGCTGGCGAGCAAATACCAATTCACCGTGCCGAGGGCCGCATGGCCGAGGCCGGCGACTAATGTCAGCGGCACAGCATGGGCAATATCAGTGCCGACGATATGCGTCGCTTTTAATTTCGGATACAAAAAGAACAATGCCACCGTGCCGAGCGCGCCCGCACCGATAGACGAAATCGTGACCAGCACACCGAGCACCACGCCAGTGAAAATGGTAATCGGCGCAATGTGGCGCTCGCGCCAGCCGGGTTTGGTTTCGGCGTCGTGCTTCGCGTATTGCGCGAGACGACCGCGAAAAATAATTGCGCCTGCGGTGAGTATCAACGCAACGCCGAGCGATGAAGTAATCAGCGAATTAAATTTCGCCACATCCGCGCCAAGCCAATGTAAAAACAGGGTCGTCGCCAGTGAAGCCGGTACGCTGCCCAATGCAAGCCGACCCACAAGATTCCAGTGCACCGTGCCGCGCCGATGATGCGCCACCGAGCCGCCCATTTTGGTGAAGGCGGCGTAGAGCAAATCGGTGCCGACGGCGACGGCGGGCGTGATGCCGAACACCAGCATTAGCAACGGTGTCATCAACGAGCCGCCGCCCACGCCGGTAAGACCGACGATGAGGCCGACAACCAAGCCGCTGAGGGGGTAGAGCCAATCCATTGCGTTCCGCACCTATATATAGACGTGTAATGGTAGGCAATTAGCTTTAGACTGTAAAAGAATATTATGTTAAAGTTATATAACTTAATCGTCTTTAATAAATAAATATTATGAAAATTCAACAGCTTAAATACATTGTCGAAGTGCAGCGCAGGGGGCTGAATGTGTCTGACGCCGCCGAGGCTTTGCACACCTCCCAGCCTGGCATCAGCAAGCAAATCAAATTGCTCGAAGACGAATTGGGCACCGACATTTTCGTGCGCAACGGCAAACGCGTGGTCGATGTGACTGAAGCGGGCAAACAAATTCTCGCCTACGCCGAGCGCGTGTTACACGAGGCCGATAATTTGAAACAAGCCAGCCGCGAATTCAGCGCCGACGGTGCGGGCAGTTTCACCATCGCCACCACGCACACGCAAGCGCGTTACGTGCTGCCGCCGATTATCAAAAAATTCACCGACAAATATCCGAAAGTAAAACTCAACTTGCATCAAGGCAACCCGACGCAAGTGGCCGAAGAAGTCGTGGCCGGCCGCGCCGACATCGCCATCGCCACCGAGGGGCTCGAACTGTACAACGACCTCATCATGCTGCCGTGCTATCGCTGGAACCGTTGCGTCGTCACCCCGCCTGATCATCCACTGCTGAAAAAATCGCCGCTCACCTTGGAAGCGCTGGCAAAATTCCCTATCATCACCTACGACTTCGCCTTCACCGGTCGCAGCAAAATCAACCACGCTTTCGAAACACGAGGACTCAAACCGAATGTCGTGCTCACCGCCCTCGACTCCGATGTCATCAAAACCTATGTCGAATTAGGCTTAGGCGTTGGCATACTCGCCGACATGGCGTTCGAACCGCAACGCGATGTGAACTTGCGCGCCATGCACGCCGATCATTTATTCGAATCAAGCCTTACCCGCATCGGCATCCGGCGCGGCAGTTATTTGCGCACATATGTATTTGATTTTATTGAATTATTTTCGCCATCTTTAGACCGGCACGCAGTTGAAGCGGCGATGGCGGGCGAGGGTTCTGACTATCAGCTGTGATGCGGAATGCTTTTATGACGTGCCGCATGAAGTCGTGGGAAGCAACGCTTGATCCCACGCTGATATTGCGGAAACCCGGTTTTTCTGTCGAGATTTCCGCTTTGCAGCAAGCAAAAAATTTGTTTGCGAGCTCATGATTTTCCGCATTTTGTTATAAAAAAATGCCTACAAACCGCAGTAAATTTTCATGTCGGCTTTATTTGCCAAAAACAAATTTCAAAATAAACAAGATATTCTCTACTTAACATGACGTGAATTGTTAAACCGCACCACACAAGAATATTTTGACACTCCACTTGACATCGGGGGGGGGGGGCTAAACTAAACTTGATTAAGATTTTGAATCATTCAGAACAATTTCAAACATTAAAATTCAAAAATGAAACTCTCCTGTTTCAAATGCTACCTATCGCAATTCAGCCATATTGAATTGGCACGAATCAATATGCCTATGTAAATTAAAAATCATTCCTGTGCTGTATTTAGCAAATGATGAGATTTGAGAAACGTTTTATATAGCAGAAAACTTCATTTGGTCAAGAAAAAATATGCAACGCCATTTAATAATTTTTGGGAGGTTGAAATGTATTTAGTCATATGTGCGATTTACTTTTTTGTGACACAAAAAATTAGGTAATTAGGGCGAAACGTAACCAAAATAGAGTTTCAGGAACTGCTTAAAAACGTTCTCGCCCCGATGATTATAGCGGTACTCAATTTCCTTCAAA
>JAYTVC010000073.1:0-13170 GCA_043744215.1 Pseudomonadota bacterium | reverse complement strand
TTTGAAGGAAATTGAGTACCGCTATAATCATCGGGGCGAGAACGTTTTTAAGCAGTTCCTGAAACTCTATTTTGGTTACGTTTCGCCCTAATTACCTTTAATTTTATTGAATTATTTTATAAACCATCAAACCTGTTTTTCTGCCAGTATCGCGTCGGTTTTGTTCTCATTCAATTGTTCGCTGGTGCGGCCAAATCGACGCTCGCGTTGTTGATATGAGGCGATAGCGCGCTTCAATTCTTCCGCGCCGAAATCGGGCCATAACAAATCGGTAAAATAAAATTCCGAGTAGGCCAATTGCCACAATAAAAAATTGCTGATGCGCTGTTCACCACCGGTGCGGATAAATAAATCCGGTTCCGGTGCGTGGCTCATGGCAAGATAAGGTGCGAGATCCTGCTCGGTAAACGTTGTGGCAAGATGGGGATGAGCCTTCAACATGCGGTGAGTCGCCTGCACGATGTCCCAGCGACCGCCGTAGTTGGCACAAATGCTGAGGGTGAGCGCCGTATTGTTTTGCGTCAGATCCTCCGAGCGGCGAATCATTTCATTGATCCTGGGGCCGAAGCGTTCCAGTTCGCCGACCAATTTTAGACGCACATTTTTCTCATGCAGCCTCTTCACTTCTTTTTCCAGCACGTGCATGAAAAGTTGCATCAGCACCGAGACTTCGTCTTCGGGCCGGCGCCAGTTTTCGCTGCTGAAAGCAAACAGGGTGAGATATTCGACGCCCTGGTCAAGGCAGGCAAGAATGGTTTCGCGCACGGCGTCGGTGCCCACTTTATGGCCGGCCACGCGGGGCAAAAAGCGTTTTTTCGCCCAGCGGCCATTGCCGTCCATGATGATGGCGACATGGCGCGGCACAGCGGATGCCTCAACTATTTGATGGGTAGAACTTTTGAACAGGGACAAGGTGATTTTCCCCTTTCACGCGTGACAGCCGGTTGTGGCCAACAATAAAGACGGCTTACACCGCCATCAATTCGGCTTCTTTGGCCTGCACCTGCTTATCCACTTCGGTGATCATGCGGTCGGTCAGTTTTTGGATCTCTTCCTGCGCGCGACGCTCGTCGTCTTCGGAAATGGTTTTGGCTTTGAGCATGTCTTTCAGATGTGTGTTGGCATCACGGCGGATGTTGCGTACCGCCACGCGCGCGCCTTCCGCTTCGGCCTTCACCACTTTAGCCAAGTCGCGGCGACGCTCTTCCGTGAGTGCTGGCATGGGTACGCGCACCATGTCGCCCTGCGCGGAAGGATTCAGGCCAAGATCGGAATCACGAATGGCTTTTTCAATGGCGCCCGCCATTTTTTTATCGAACGGTTGCACCGAGATAGTCCGCGCATCGGCGAGGTTGACGTTGGCCACGCCTTTAAGCGGTGATGGCGAGCCGTAGTAATCCACCATGATGTGATCAAGCAAACCTGCGTGGGCGCGACCGGTGCGCACTTTGCCTAAATCGACTTTCAGCGACTCGAGGCTTTTTTGCATTTTTTGTTCGGCGGTTTTTTTGATATCGGCAGGGGTCATGGTGAATCCATTCGTCTGTGAATTGGTTTAGTGCAAATTTTTGCGCTATTGGGCTGACGGCGGTTAGCCAGTCAGGACATGCTCACCAATGTGCCTTCAGGCTCGCCCATCACGACGCGTTTAAGCGCGCCATCTTTGAAAATGCTGAACACAATTATCGGCAATTTCTGGTCGCGGCAAAGTGTGAGCGCGGTGGCATCCATCACCTTGAGATTTTTTACGATGGTTTCATCGAACGTGATTTTCTTGAAGCGCGTGGCACGCGGGTCGTCTTTGGGGTCGGCGGTGTAAATGCCATCGACCTTGGTGGCTTTGAGCACCACGTCGACATTCATTTCCATGCCGCGCAACGCCGCTGCGGTATCGGTGGTGAAAAACGGATTGCCCGTGCCCGCCGCAAAAATCACAATCTTGCCTTCTTCGAGATAGCGCATGGCCTTGCCGCGGATGTAGGGCTCGGCCACCTGCTCGATGTTAAGCGCCGATTGCACGCGGGACACGATATTCTGATGGCGCATGGCGTCTTGCAAAGCCAGCGCGTTCATCACTGTCGCCAGCATGCCCATGTAATCGGCCGTGGCGCGATCCATACCCGCCGCGCCGGGGGCGACACCGCGAAAAATATTACCGCCGCCGATGACTACCGCAATCTGCACGCCCAAAGCGGAAACCGAGGCAATCTCGCTCACCATGCGGTCAATGGTGGCGCGGTTGATGCCATAGGCATCATCGCCCATGAGGGCTTCGCCGGAAAGCTTAAGCAGAATGCGGTTGTATTTAGGTTTCATTTTTTGCCGGCGTTACTTCTTGGTCATGGCGGCGACTTCGCCAGCGAAATCGTCTGGTGGTTTCTGAATGCCCTCGCCGACCACGTACATAGTGAACGCATTCACCTTGGCCGATTTCGCAGCCAGCACTTTCTCGACTGATTCCTTGCCATCGCCTTTCACAAAAGGCTGGCTTAACAACGACACTTCTTCGAGATATTTGCGAATGCTGCCTTCCACCATTTTTGCCACGATGTCGGCGGGCTTGCCCGATTCGGCGGCGCGAGCGGTGGCGATATCACGCTCGCGCTGGATGGTTTCTGCCGGTACTTGGTCTTTGCTCAGGCAAATCGGCTTGATCGCCGCGATGTGCATGGCGATGTCTTTGCCCAATTGCTCGTCGGCACCGGTGTAATCGACGATCACGCCAATCTTGTTTGCCGGCGGGTGTAAATAAGCAATCAGTTTGCCGGCTGTGTTGAAGCGGGTGAAGCGGCGCACATTCATGTTCTCGCCCAGTTTCATCACTAAAGCCTTGCGTGTATCTTCGACAGTCGAAGCGCCGAGTTTTTCGTTGGCCAGCGCGGCGACGTCAGCCGCTTTGCCGGTGGCAATAAGTTGCGCTGCGCCTTTGGCCAGCGCGAGAAACTCATCGCTTTTAGCTACGAAGTCGGTTTCGCAATTCACTTCAACCATGGCACCGGATTTTGCGTCGGGCGCGATGAACACGGCGACCACGCCTTCGGCCGCCACACGGCTGGCCGCTTTATTGGCTTTCGCGCCGCTTTTAATGCGCAACAAATCTTCGGCCGCTTTCATGTCGCCCTTGGTTTCCACCAAGGCGTTTTTGCATTCCATCATGCCGAGGCCGGTCGCCTCGCGCAGTTCTTTCACCATACTTGCGGTGATGTCAGCCATTTCAAACTCCTGTGGATTCACACGACAAATCAATAAGCCATGTTTTTATTCAGATATTTTTCAGCGGGGCTTGGCAAAAAAAGCACGCGCCATGTAACGAAGAAGGGGCTCATCGCCCCTTCTTTTAATTAGCTTACGCCGCCGGTGTCTCTTCGGCTGCGCCTGCTTTCACCATTTCAGTGACGGCCTGGCTGCGGCCTTCGAGCACTGCGTCGGCCATGCCGCGCGCATACAGACGAATGGCGCGGTTGGAGTCGTCATTGCCAGGGATAATGTAATCGACGTTTTCAATCGAGTTGTTGGTATCGACAATGCCGATCACGGGAATGCCGAGTTTTTTCGCTTCAACGATGGCGTTTTTCTGATAGCCCACGTCGATTACAAAAATAGCGTCGGGTACGCCGGTCATTTCCTTGATGCCGCCGATGCTTTTCATCAGCTTGTCCATTTCACGCTGGAGAACCAAGGCTTCTTTTTTGGACATTTTTTCAAACGTGCCGTCGGTGGTCATCTGCTCAAGATCTTTCAAGCGCTTGATTGATGCTTTCACCGTTTTGAAGTTGGTGAGCATGCCGCCCAGCCAACGTTGGTCTACGAAGGGCGAACCGGCGCGGGCCGCTTCTTCGGCCACGATTTCGCGCGCCTGGCGCTTGGTGCCGACAAACATAACGGTGCCTTTATTCGCGCTCAACTGACGCACGAATTTCGCCGCGTCCAGATACATGGGCAGCGTTTTTTCCAGATTGATAATGTGAATCTTGTTGCGATGGCCGAAAATATAGGGGGCCATCTTGGGGTTCCAATAACGGGTTTGGTGTCCGAAGTGGACGCCCGCTTCCAGCATTTGACGCATGGTCATATCCATGAAAATTACTCCTGTAAGGGTTAAGCCTCCATCCGCCCAAAAACACCTTGCTCGATATGGCCTTGAGCGCGGCACCCTTTACTTGGGGCAGATGTGCGATTTATGCTTGTTTCGTAAGTTATTGATTATATTCAATAATTTATTTACTGCTAAGCAAGCCGTTTATTATAGCGGAATCGCCCTTTCAAACCAAGTGCGCCGAACTGCCGAACGCGCGCCAGGCAAGGCAAATGCAAGGCGTTGCGATATACTTTTGTTCATGGCATTTTCAAAAAACAAATACTTTGAGGAGAACAAAATGCAAGGCTTAATGATGAACCAACCGCTGACGATTTCATCACTCATCGTTCACGCGGACAAATACCACGGCGATACGGAAATCGTCTCGCGCCTGATTGAAGGCGGCATTCACCGCTACACGTATCACGACGCGCATATGCGAGCGCGCAAACTCGCCAACGCGCTCAAGCGATTGGGCATCAAACAAAGCGACCGCATCGGCTCGCTGGCGTGGAATGGCTTTCGCCACTTCGAGCTTTATTACGGCGTATCCGGCATGGGCGCGATTATGCACACCATCAACCCGCGCCTGTTCCCCGAGCAAATCGCCTACATCGCCAACCACGCCGAAGACCAATATGTTTTTTTCGATATCAACCTGGCACCGCTGATCGACGGCGTGTCCGCCCATTGCAAAAACGTGAAGGGCTGGATCGCCATGACCGACCGCGCGCACATGCCAACGATGAAAACCATCACGCCGCTGTGCTACGAAGAATTGCTCGCGGCGGAATCGGATAACTTCACCTGGCCCGACATCGACGAAAATCTCGCCTCATCGCTGTGCTACACCTCCGGCACCACGGGCAATCCGAAAGGCGTGCTGTATTCGCACCGATCTACCGTACTGCATTCCTACGCCGCGTGTTTACCCGATGCGATGAATATTTCTTCGCGCTCCGTCATTTTGCCTGTCGTCCCCATGTTCCATGTCAACGCCTGGGGCATTCCGTATGCCGCGCCTGCGATGGGCGCGAAGCTGGTGTTCCCCGGCGCGGGCATGGATGGCGCAAGCATTTACGAATTGTTCGAGAAAGAAGGCGTGACCTACTCTGCCGGTGTGCCAACCGTGTGGCTCGGCTTGCTCACGCATATGAAGGCGAACAACCTCAAATTCAGCACCATGAAATACACCGTCATCGGCGGCTCTGCCTGCCCGCCAGCGATGATCAAATCCTTTCAGGAAGAATACGGCGTGCAAGTGCTGCACGCATGGGGCATGTCGGAGATGAGCCCGCTCGGCACCATCAACACACCGAAAGAAAAACATTTGCATCTGCCGAAAGACGCGCAGTTCAACCTATCGCTCAAACAGGGCCGGCCTTTGTATGGCGTCGATATGAAAATTGTCGATGGCGACGGCAAAGATCTCCCCCACGACGGCAAAGCCTTCGGTGATTTGCTCGTCAAAGGCCCGTGGATCGTGAAGGAATATTTCAAAGGCGAAGGCGGCGATCCGTTGGTGAATGGCTGGTTTCCCACTGGCGATGTCGCCACCATCGACCCCGACGGCTACATGCAAATCACCGACCGCAGTAAAGACGTGATTAAATCCGGCGGCGAATGGATCAGCTCTATCGATTTGGAAAACGCCGCCATGGCGCATCCAGCAGTGGGAGAGGCCGCCGTCATCGGCGTCGCCCATCCGAAATGGGACGAACGCCCATTGTTAATCGTGATGAAAAAACCCGGCGCCGAAGTGACAAAAGAAGAACTCCTAAAATTCTTCGAAGGAAAAATCGCCAAATGGTGGACACCGGATGACGTCGCGTTTGTCGAATCGTTGCCGCACACCGCCACAGGGAAATTACAAAAAAATAAATTGCGCGAGCAATTCAAGGAATACAAGTTGCCGACAGCGTAAATTTTCTTTTCGTCAATTCCGCAGGTTGGCGGAAACAACAACGAGCCCCAACTTTGCTACGAACGCCATGTTGGGTTGCGTATTTCATAGCCAACCTGCAAAAATATTTAGGTGAGAAGTCATGCTGCAAACTCTGTTCACCGTACTCGCCATGGCGATCATTGCCGTTCTCGTCATCGCATCGACCAAGCCCGATACGTTCAGCGTTAAACGTTCCGCCACCATCAAAGCGCCGCCGGAAAAAGTATTTAATTTAATCAACGATTTTCATCAATGGGAATGGTGGTCGCCGTGGGAGAAGCGCGACTTGAATATGAAAAAGACTTATAGCGGGGCCACTAACGGCAAAGGCGCAATTTACGAATGGGATGGCAATAAGGACATTGGCTCGGGGCGTATGGAGATTCTGGAATCGGTGTCGTCATCGAAAATCAAACTCAGCCTCGATTTTTTCCGGCCGATGAAAGCGAATAATCTCACCGAGTTCACGCTTGAGAGCAAAGGCGATTCGACTGAAGTGTTGTGGAACATGTACGGGCCTGCTCCTTTTATTTCAAAAGTGATGCAGGTTTTCATGAGCATGGACAAAATGGTCGGTAAAGATTTTGAGGCGGGGCTCGCGACACTGAAGAGCCTTGCGGAAAAATAAAAATAGTGATGGGCAAAGCGACTGCGCGCCCATCCTGCTTGAACTGCGCAACACTGTAGGCTCTATCAGGCCCGCGAAAACGGGAATCCATTGAAAGCCATTACAATCAAAATGTTTTCACATGTTCGCGGCAATGACATGCGCACGGGCGACCGAATAAATTCTCTTTGCGATTCGCCGCTGCGCGTTTATCCTTACACTCTGTAACATATTCCTTATACGTTTGGAGAAACATGATGAATGCAAAACCATTTCTTTTGTCTGCGACTATTGCCCTCGGTTTGTTTGCAAGTGCCGCCTATGCCGAAACGCCGCTTGCCGTCACTGATTTCCATCCCGCCTATGCGGACGTGCCCGCCGTGCAACAAGCAAAGGCAGCAGGGAAGTTGACCAATGAACTCGCCGCATTTTTATCCGGCCCGAATGCTATCGCGGAAAAAGCGGCGGCAATCAATGCGCTGTATAACAAAGGCAAAAAACATAATGCGAAACTATTCCGCGACCATCTTGGCAAGAGCCAGGGCGCGGCATTCAATGTCGACTCGCTAAGCGCCGACGAGCAATTCGCGCTGGGATATCTGACAGCGATGGACGACCCGTCGCAAGCGCAAAAAGCATTGCCCATGCTGGAGAAAGCGCGCAGCATGATGCCCGATAGTTTCACCGTGGCGATGATTACCGCCATCACGAAAGCCGAGCAGCACAAAGGCAAGCAAGCCTGCCGCGGCTGGAAGCTGATTGAAGAAGTGCATGCCAATGAGTCGCTCAATATGGATATGCGCGAAGAGGCGGTGGATCTGATTGAAGAGCAGATGGGGCAGTTTGCTAAGGAAGATTGTAAATAAATAATATGAATTACCAATTCGCCAGCGACAACACCGCCGGAGCCTGCCCTGAAGTGATGCAAGCCATGATCGAGGCAAACGAATCTTACGTACCTTCCTATGGCGCGGACGATTACACGGCGCGTGCAGCAAACTTGATGCGTGAAATTTTTGAAACCGATTGCGATGTGTATTTTGTGTTTAACGGCACTGCGGCGAATGCATTGTCGCTCGCGACGTTGTGCCAGTCATATCACAGCGTGGTTGCACACGAACACGCGCACATTGTGGTGGATGAATGCGGCGCGCCGGAATTTTTTTCCAACGGCTCGAAAATTTTAGTCGCCCCCGGCGATCACGGATTGCTCGATGCGCAAGCGGTTGAGCGATTGATCGATTCGCGCAACGATATGCATTTCCCCAAACCGCGTGCGTTGTCACTGACGCAATTAACAGAGTTTGGGACTGCCTATAAATTGAATAAAATCAATGAGTTATGTAATATCGCGAAAACACGGCATGTGAAGGTACACATGGACGGCGCGCGCTTTGCCAATGCGGTTGCTGCATTGAATGTGTCGCCCAAAGAGATGACGTGGAAAGCCGGCGTCGATGTACTGTGTTTCGGCGGAACCAAAAACGGTATGCCGATTGGCGATGCGGTTGTGTTTTTCGACAAAAATTTGTCGGAAGAATTTGCCTACCGCTGCAAACAGGCGGGACAGCTCGCGTCGAAAATGCGTTTTCTCGCCGCGCCCTGGGTAGCGATGCTGAAAGACGGCGCGTGGCTGAAACATGCGCAAAATGCCAATGTGTGCGCCGCGTCGCTATCAAAACAATTCGCGCAAATTCCTGGCTGCAAAATTCTGCATCCAACCGACGGCAATGAAATGTTTGTGGAACTGCCCGCCGCACTGACAAAAAAACTGCGCGATTTGGGCTGGGGCTTTTACGATTTTTTTGGCGGTGGCGCACGCTTTGTGTGTTCGTGGAAAACCACAGAGCAGGATGTCGCAAAATTAATTGCGGATGCGAAAAAATAAATGGCAAAAAAAATCCGCTGGGGCATCATGGGAACGGGCGGTATTGCCCGTGGTTTTGCTGAAGACTTAGTGCTGCTGGATGAGGCGGAACTCGTTGCCGTGGGTTCTCGCACGCAAAAAAGTGCTGACGAGTTTGCCAAAAAATATGATGTTAAACACAAGCATGCCAGTTACGAAGCGCTGGCGAAAAACCCCGATGTCGATGTGATTTACATCGCCACACCCCACCATTTGCATTGCGAAAATACTTTGCTGTGTTTGAACGCTGGCAAGCATGTGCTGTGTGAAAAACCGTTTGCGATGAATGCGCGCGAAGCGAAGTTGATGATCGACACGGCGCGCGCGAAAAAATTATTTTTAATGGAAGCGATGTGGACGCGCTTTGTGCCATTGGTGGTCAAGTTGCGCGATATGCTGGCGCAAAGAGTTATTGGCGATGTGCGCATGTTGCAGGCGGATTTTTGTTTTCGTGCGCCATTCAGTCGCGATGGGCGCTTATTCAATCCGCAACTGGGCGGCGGTGCTTTGCTCGATGTGGGCGTGTACCCCGTCAGTTTTGCCTCAATGATTTTCGGCGCCCCGGAGCGCATTACCGGCATGGCTCACTTCGGCGAAACCGGCATCGACGAGCAGAACGCGATACTCATGGGCTACAGCGGCGGGCGCATCGCTACACTGTATTCATCCACTCGCCTCGATTCGCCGATTGAAGCGGTAATCATGGGCACCAAGGGCAGCATTCGCATTCATCGTTTCATGCATCATCCGGTAAGTATGACGCTGCTTTCCGGCGGTAACCCCGACAAAACCATCAAGCTGCCTATCGACGGTTACGGTTACGGCTATGAGGCGGAAGAAGTCATGAAATGCATCCGCAATGACAAAACAGAAAGCGCCATCATGCCGCTTAATGAAACACTCACCATCATCAAAACCCTGGATGCGCTACGCAACCAATGGGGCTTGGTGTATCCGTCAGATCTTAACAACTAGTTCAAGCCGGATTCATAAATCCCAAGTCTGCCGTTGGAAAATTTTTCAGATTGGGCAATAAATCGTTCAGTTCCGTCTGTGATCCGCCAAACCATGCGCCCAATGTAGCAGCCAACTGATCGACTGCTATCGTCGGCAACAAACGTCCCTGCCCTACATCATCCGGCCCGCCGTTTGCCACTTCGGGCGCCGCGCCGTAAAACGCTTTGCCTTTCACAGCGCCGCCCAACACAAAATGCATACTGCCCCAACCGTGGTCCGAGCCATCGTTATTGCCTGTGAGCGTGCGGCCAAAATCCGATGCGGTGAATGCAGTGACTTTATCCGCAATACCCAGCTCAACGGTCGATGCATAAAACGCGGCGAGCGCAGAACTGACCGAGGTGAGCAAACCCGGATGCACGGTCAATAATCCATCGTGATTATCGAAGCCGCCAATGGACACAAAAAATACCTGGCGTTTAGTTTGTAATGCGTCCCGCGAGGCGATCATGCGCGCCACCATTTTGAGCTGGTCAGCCAAACTGTTGGGTGTAGGAAAGGGCGTAGCAATCGCCGTACCTGCTGCCAGCGCTGACGTGATCTGATCATTCGCGTCGATAGAGCGCTTGGCAATGCGCGCATATTCCGCTTCAAACAAATGAGAGCGCGGTGCGGTGATCAAATTTTTTAATGCGGCAGAGCAAGCCGTTGAAGTAAACAACGGATTTTTAATACCTGTCACGGGCACTGAGCCTGCCGGCGTTACCTGATATTGGGACGCGGCGTTGCCGGATAAATACACCGCGTTACCTGACACATTCACGCAAGTAAACGTCGCATTGCCGTTGCCTCCCACAAACAAATCGCCCATACGCCCGCCCCACCCCGACACTGAGCCTTCAGGCGCGAGCGATTGCCACGTGGATTGTTGGTCGTTATGGGAAAACAATTTCGACGGCAAATTTATCTTTGCCGCGTAAGATGCCTTGGTCGTCGGTTGCTTCAACGTGCCGATATTGAGCAACACACCCATGTTGCCGCTATCGAACAAAGGCAAAAGCGGAGCCAGTTCAGGTGCCAATGCGTATTGGCGCGTATTGGGGAGCGCGACGGCGGGATTCAAAACGGTGGGGGTGAGCAGGTCACGCGCATAAGCCAACGTGGGCCGCAATGATTGGTACAGCGCGTAGCTGGGCGCATCGTATGGCACCAGCGTGTTGGCGTAATCGTTACCACCGTAAAGAAACACGCAAACGATGGCTTTGTAATCAGTGGCTGTGGCTGCCGCCGCTTCGCCAATGGATGCGAGATTCAACGCCCAGGGCGTCGCCACGCCGGCGACAGATAGCACAGATGCCCGTTGCAAAAAAGCGCGGCGAGATGCGTTCATGGTCATGATGTTCTCCTTTATTTCAGCAAAATAAATTCGGGCGAAGCCAGCACTAAAGTGATGGCCGCATACAGGCGATTACTTTTTCCTGCGGACGTTGTCGTCGCGATAGTATCGATGGCTGTTTTTAATGACGTAATGGTCGCCGCCTGCAACTGCCCCGCCGCCAGCACCAGATTCAATTCGTCCAATAATTTTTGTGTGTCGTCTACCAGGGGCAGCCAATTGGTGTAATCAGCGCTAACGTCGGCCAAGCCTCTGCTCACCATCAGTTGCATGAAATTGATATAGCCCGCGACAGAGGATTCGTTGGTAATCTGAAATTCAGGCGCGACAAGATTTTGCTGGCTGAAACCGCTATTGGGCGGCACGTAACCAGGACGGAAGAAATTAAATACCGACGGTGAACGCAGCGGGCTTTGTCCCAGGCGGTTGGCCGGGTTGCTGGTATTACCGATTAGCCAGGCCCCCGAAGGCGAACTCACGCCGAAAGCCTTGGCAAAGGCCGTGAAACGCAAAATAGGTTCACGCAACTTGCCAGAATGGGCGTTAGCGAGATTTGTGGAGTTGCGCGCCTCATCATCCAATAATATGGCCTTGATCGTTGCCTTAAGATCGCCGCTGGAAGTTTTGAAAATATGGACCACGCGCCCCACATAAGCGGGGCTGGGGTTGCTGGTAACCAGACGTTGAATGAGTTGCTTGCAGAAAAATGGCGGCACGTTCGGATGGGCGACAATACCATCGAGTGCCAATTGCATGCTGACCATGCCGTCAGTGCCCGCAGGAATGGTGGTAGTGAGAAATTTCTTTTCACCCAACTCGTGCCGGGCAGCAATCTGCACCATCGGCCTGCGATAGCGGTCAGGCGTTGTGTTGTCGGTGCCGTCATGATCCCAACCGGTAAAAACGCGGGCGAGGCCAGTGATGTCCTCCTGCTGATACGTCTCGATGGGTTTGTCGTTCGCCAGTTTCGGCGTGCCATCCATATTCAACTCATACAAACCGATGGTGAAGAGCTGCAAAATTTCGCGCGCATAATTTTCATCGGGAAAACTTCCCTTTGCCACATTGGCCTTGGTGTTGCCACGGAAAGTCAGATAAACGCCCATGGCCGGAATGGTTGAAATCTTGCCGATCAAATTTCGGAAATCGCTGAAGGCATGAGCCTCCAGCAAATCCATATAGGCCCCGGCCATGAAAGCTCTCCAGTTGGAATTGAGGCCATCGATGGACACCACAAAAATTTCCAACAGAGCGAAAGTCACGCGCTGCCGCAAGAGATCTTTGCTGCCAATTAACTTGCGCCACAGGCTGGCGTCAATGCCTTGCTGCGTATTTCTGAACGTATCAGCGTTGAAGCCTTTACTCAGCAGCCAATCCCAATGGCTTATGTCGCCTGTTGCCGAAAACTCCTCGTTTAACCAGGCCTCATAACCCAGAGTTTGCACACGGGCTATGTCTTCCTTGTTCGCCCCCATGCTGGCCTGGGATAAAAAACGTGCCGCCTCTGCGGCGGTCGGCTGAATAACTATAACGGTCGATGGCGTGCCTGATCCGGCACAAGCAGCCAGCGTGCTCGCCGCCAGCGCAGAGACTGCGGGCCGAACAGAAATAGCTGGGGCAACATCCGCTTCGGAGTTTTCAATATCTAGCATGGCGACCTCTCAATTCGAATGAAAAGTTGACGGTAACGAATAACCTGAACAAGCGCGAACAAGAATCAAAGGATGCGACGGAATGGCGAACAACTGAAATAAAACGAACTGCAAACCGGCCGCGGTTATTTATCCAACGCCAGATAATAAGATGATGAGGACAAAAATTATGTATCCGTTTGTAACAGTTTTAGTCTGAAGGGTAATCCCCCCTGAAAACCAAAGGATTTTGAAGTAGAATTTTTTAATAAAGGAAAGTTCTACATGAAAAAAATAGGATTTACTGACAGCCAGATCATGGCGGCATTAAAGCAGGCTGAATCTGAATCAAAGGTGAATCAAAGGGGCTAGGCACGAATTGAATTAAGATAAAAAAACTAACCGGCGCGCGGCGCGAAGCCAAGCCAAGAGAGAGGCCGCGCATCAAGGCAGAAACAGGTGCAACTAAAGGTAGAGCAACAAATTGAACTAAAGCGGTGAAGATGGATAGAGGTACAACGAAAAACAACTCGAGCCTGGCCCCTTTGATTCATGGTCGCCGCTCATCTCGGCCACCGCGTGGCCGTTGGCGTACAGGTAGCTTTGGATATGGCGCGTGCCGCCGTTGCTGCCGCCCAGCGATTGTTGAA
>JAYTVC010000072.1:0-49654 GCA_043744215.1 Pseudomonadota bacterium | reverse complement strand
CCCAACTCCGGCATGAACAATGCCACGAGGGACAAAATTGCTGCGATGAGACCCAAACGCCGAACCATGATTTTGTTTTGACCAATGCTGCCTGGCCGCAGCCACGCTTGCAATAGCAAGCCGACCACGAACGCCGGGAATGTGGCAACTGCTCCACCAAACCAGAGCCTCAGAAACCACGCGCTGCGCGGGGAATATGCGAGCCCCAGCAGCATACAAACTAGCTGCACGGCCAAAACCACCAGTACAAGTAAACGAATTGGCTGCAGGTCAGCCCATGTGTACTCGAAGCCAAATTGTGATTCACGCATGTGGGCTCTAACGCAAATTTAAGCCGCGAGCGCAGGCGGTGAGGAGCGCCGACGTAGCGAGTCGGCTTGAGCAACGGGTTATGTTGCTGTTATTCCATGTCTTCATACTTGCCCTTGTTTTTTGCTAACCAGTCGTTCATCAATATCACTTTGTCACTTGCTGGCTTCGGCGTCCACGCCGTCATTGCGATCCTTTGCCCTGGAAAAGATATAGCTTCGAACTACTTCACGGCGGTAGAAGTACATCGGCGCAAAGATGGCGATATTAGGCAACCATACAAGTAGCGGTGAGATGCCTTTGAATTGGGTGAAGGCGATGTATGCCCAGACAATGGCCGCACCAAACGAGAGTATCCAGACGAGCAAGACCGACTTGCTCCGCATCGCAAACATATTAGCATCGGCAACTATGCCACGCCGCTCCCAAGGCTCGAACGTATCGAGCTCGGGGAAGCGATACATGAAGAATGCTTGGCGCGCTGCGGCGTTTCTTCGCTCGTTCTTTTCATCCCGGGCTTGCTCGACGAGAGCGTTCCCTATGACATCTGCTTGCTCCTTTGTGACCATGTCGATGCTCCTTGACGGCTAACTAAAAGTAGACACCCTTAAAAACGTCTTACGACATGTTCAAGGTATATAATCTTGGTTGATAAGTATAACTAATTGTTTATATTGATTATTTTAGATCCGTAACGCCCTGCAAAATAGACAAATTTCTCTAGCACCACAACCGCCTAAACTGCTCGACCAAGCAAGGAATAAATTACGCGTGTTGCATTTCAGCATCCGACGGAGGAACTATATTTGTATTGGATTAAACGCTTTATTTTATTTCATGACAAGCGTCATCCAAAAATGATGGCGGCGGAATGCGAAGCCTTTCTGACTCATTTGGCAGTGGCGGGCCAAGTGTCGGCCTCGACGCAGATTGCTTTCGACATCACGTTGCGCTGACGCGAAACGCTGAGTCTACGCCGCAACAAGCTGGCTTGCGCCAGTGTGTTGTCAGGCCAAAAGCGCGTTGCTGTTTTTGTGGCGCGAAGTATTGCAACAAAAATTGCCTTGGTTGGAAAAGTTACGCAGACCAAAACGCCAGAGCGCCTGCCTGCAATGCTCACCAACGCAGAAGTGGATACGGCGCTAGGCTAATTGTTAAAACAACTCAGCGCCACGATGATTTACACCCATGTGCTGAATAAAGGCGACAAGAGCGTGAAGAACCCGCTGGACAATTTTTAATTATCATGAGTATTGGGTTTCAGCCCCGCACTGAATCGCCTACAATGGCGCATCTTTCGCGCGTAACCATCATGGCCGACACCGAACTCATCGCTCCGCAAGAAGACAGCCTGCAGGAAACGCTCAAGCAAGTGCTCGATCTGCTCGGCCATGAAAAAGACGCCGCCCCCATCAGCCTGGATGACACGCGCCTGCTGCGCAGCATGCTCGATGAACAGCATCCCGCCGACGTCGCGTTCATTCTCGAATCGCTGCCGCTGACCCAGCGTTTATTTGTGTGGGATCTGGTCAAGGCCGACCGCGACGGCGACATTCTGCTGGAAGTATCCGACTCGGTGCGCGAATCGCTGATCAAGTCGATGGATAGCGAAGAATTACTGCATGCCGCCGAGCAACTCGACACCGACGAAATCGCCGATCTCGCGCCGGATTTGCCGCGCGATGTGATGCAGGAGTTGATCGAATCGCTCGATGCGCAAAACCGCGCGCGCCTGCAATCGGCCATGGCGTATCCGGAAAATTCTGTCGGCGCGCTGATGGATTTTGATATGGTGGCCATCCGCAACGATATCAATCTCGAAGTGGTGTTGCGCTATTTGCGCCGTCGCGGCGAATTACCGGACCAGACCGACCAATTGTTCGTGGTGGATCGCGACGATAAATTGCTCGGCACATTGCCGCTGAATAAATTGCTGATTCTCGACCCGGAAAAACAAGTCGAGGCGGTGATGGAAAAACCCGTCGAAGTGTTTCATCCCGATGGCGAAGCCCGCGATGCAGCCGGCGCGTTCGAGCGTTATGATTTGGTTTCCGCACCGGTGGTCGATGCCGACAATAAACTCATCGGCCGTGTGACGGTAAACGAAATGGTGGATTTTATTATCGACGAATCCGACGCGCAGTCATTGAAGCGCGCGGGTTTGCGCGAAGAAGAAGATCTGTTCGCGCCGGTAAAAGAAAGCACCAAAAACCGCGCGCTGTGGCTGGGCATCAACTTGCTCACCGCCTTTGCCGCCTCGGCGGTAACAGGCTTATTTTCAGCGTCGATTGAAAAAGTCGTGGCCCTCGCCGTGCTGATGACGGTGATTCCCAGCATGGGCGGCAATGCCGGCACGCAGACCATGGCACTGGTCACGCGCGGCCTCGCGCTCGATCAGATCAATTCCGGCAACATCCGTTATCTGTTCAAAAAAGAATTGATGGTTGCCTACATCAACGCGATGATTTGGGCAGTCGTCGTCGGCATCGTCGCCACCATATTTTATAAAGACTTGAAGCTGTCGCTGGTGTTCGGCGCGGCGATGATTATCGAGCTCTTCGCCGCCGCCGCGAGTGGTGTGGCGATACCGCTGATGTTGCGCAAATACAAACTTGATCCGGCGCTGGGCACCACCGTGATTCTGACCACCATTACTGACGTCGTAGGATTGGGAAGTTTTCTCGGCTTGGCGACGCTGTTTTTGGTATAGCAAAATATTGAATGTAATCAAATAGTTACATTGCATCGTCATAGTACGATTTTTCAGAAAAATCTTTTCTCTTTTTTACAAAGGCGTTCTCATCATGCGATCACTACTCATCCTGATTTTTCTCTCCCTCAGTTTCTCTGCCCAGGCCGCCGGCGGTTTCAAATTATCCAGCCCCGATTTCAAACCCAATGGCACCATCAGCAACCAGCAAGTGTTCAAAGGTTTCGGCTGTGAAGGTGACAACATTTCACCCGCGTTAAATTGGTCTGGCGCGCCGAAAGACACCAAGAGTTTTGCCTTGCTGGTACACGACCCCGACGCGCCCACGGGCGGCGCCGGCTGGTGGCATTGGGCGGTTTACCATATTCCCGCAAACGTGAATGCCATCGCGCAAGGTGCGGGCACTGCAGATGGCGCGACATTGCCAGCGGGAAGCGTGCAAAACAAAACCGATTTTGGCGCGCCAGGTTGGGGCGGCCCGTGCCCGCCGCCAGGACACGGCAAGCATCGCTACCAATTTACTTTGTATGCATTGAAGACGGACAAGCTGGATATTCCGGAAGGCGCGACTGCGTCCTTAGTGGGATTCATGGTCAATGCCAACAGCATAGGCAAGGCGAGATTGACCGGGGTTTATGGACGCAAGTAAATTTAAAGCGCGAAGCAATAAAAAAACCCCGGCAAGCCGGGGTTTTCTTTTACTACGTGTAAGTGACGATTAGATCACTTTGATGTTTGAGGCTTGTTTGCCTTTAGGACCCGTGGTTTCGTCGTACGAAACTTTTTGACCTTCAGACAACGATTTAAAACCGCTGGACTGAATCGCCGAAAAGTGTGCGAAGAGGTCATCGCCGCCGTTGTCGGGGGTGATAAAGCCAAAACCTTTGGAGTCGTTAAACCATTTAACAGTACCGTTTGCCATGTTCATATTTCCTAATATAAGAGATTAAAGATTGCCGCTCGAACATCAAGAAAGAAATAACAGGCTAAAACCGTACTATTTGGAACTTGACTTCCACCGACGCTGCTATTCGGCCTGTAATCGGAGGGCTTGTCAAGAAATATTTGG
This sequence comes from Pseudomonadota bacterium, assembly GCA_043744215.1. Classification (GTDB taxonomy): domain Bacteria; phylum Pseudomonadota; class Gammaproteobacteria; order Burkholderiales; family JBEEJL01; genus JBEEJL01. Next base: position 45,566 of record JAYTVC010000072.1, on the reverse strand, counting down.
TTTGAGGCTAAAATATAGTTTTTTTGCTGGGGGAACTTTAGTCTTTGTCCGTAATTGTCTGGTCTCTGTGGGAAATTTCCACAATTCTTGCCCGGTTTGCCAGTTGTTCGATCAGCGCCAATGCGGCGGCGCGGTTGACCGGATCGAGGTTGGCATCCCATTCATCGAATAGATAGATGCGCGCATCGGTATGCTGCACGATTTCCTGTAACGATTTGAGCTGGCGCTCGCCGGAGGAGAAACCGGTTTTGTGCGCAACGGGCGCCGTTTCGCTCGCTTCAGTGTCATCTTCTTCGTCTTCAATGGGTGCATTGGATGCGAATTGGAATGCCAGCCGATCAGCCGTAGGCCAATAGTATGCGCGGTTTTTCAATTCCGCTTTCAACGCCAGCAGCAAGGTTGATTTGCCCGATCCGTTGTCGCCGCGCACGTTGATGCGGCCCGTTGGTTGCGCGAGAATTTTTTGCAGGGCTTCATGAATTGTTTCGCACGCGATGGTGGTTTCGTCCTGTTTCAATACCAGCCGGTCAAACTTGATGCGCTCATTGAACGTGCCGTCCGATGATGGCCGCATGTTATCGACAGCGCCGCCTATGCGCGTCCAGATGGCGAGCAGATCATTCCAGCCGGAGGCGAGCAGATGCACGTCGTGGGTCATTTCAATTTGCCGTGGCAGCGTGGCCGCCAGCGCCACCAGCAGCGCGATGTTGCCCGTGTCCTGTGCGGCAACGGCGGCCATGGTGGCAAACACGATGCCAAGGCCGATGATGCCGCCGATGGTGCTCAAGCCTTCGCGCGCGACAATGGCGCGGATTTGTGCGCGCAATGCGTCTCGCAGTTTCATTTTAAAGCCGCCATGCCAGAGGCGGAAGTTGTAGGCGTTGCCGCTGAAAATATTGTCCCACGCGGTGTAGCTATGGGAAGTCATGCGGTTGGTCATACGCTGGTTGGTGAGATAGGCATTGGCCACGGGCTTACGCAAACTCCATTGCATGAACAGCAAAATGGCGAAAACCAATGCGTAGGCGATGGGCAAGCCGGCATCGATTTCCGCGCCGATGACAATGGCGTTAAACACCAAACCGAAAAACAATTTCAGGTCGGCTTCGAGTTCGTACATCATCTCGAAAAAAATATGAAAAGTTTCGCTGGTGAGAAACGGCTCCACCAGCTCGCGCACGGATTTTTCGTGCAACAGTTTCGCCTGATGCCGGTTGTCGCGGGCGAAGCGCAACATATAGCGGCCAAATGCACCAAAGCCCGTCTGCTCGGCGAACACCCAGCTCACTGCGCCGACAATGTACGACAGCGACTGCGCGGCGACGATCCACAAAAAAGCGCTGGCTTGAAAATCATCATTGGCCACATCACGCCCGGCCTTGATGACGAGATAAGTTGTCGTGGCCGCGAGCAATGATTCGACGACAATCAGCGCCAACATATAAAAAAATTGGCGGCAGATGAGCAGCTTTACAAAATCGCTGCGCTTGAAAGGAAGGCGTTGCGGGGTTTGCATAACACTTAAGAGAATGAATTAGACGCGAAAATTACGCGCCGACCGGAATTATTTTTGCAGCAAACGCATTCGGTAAAAAATTATGTAACTAATTGATTATATTGAATTATTTATGCATGCGCGGTGATGCCTAATTGCGCAGACTCCTGCTTTTTTGCGCGCCAGTTTTCCACCAGCGAATATACGGCGGGCACCACCACCAAGGTGAGCAGCGTTGAAGAAATCATGCCGCCGATCACCGCGATGGCGAGCGGTTGATTGGTTTCCGAACCGGAGCCGTAACCCAACGCCGCGGGAAACAACGCGAGAATAATGGTTGCCGAAGTCATTAATACGGGCCGCATGCGTATCGGGCAAGCATCGTTGAGCGCCGCATCGACACCGAGCCCTTCGCTGCGCCGCTGGTTGGTGAGATCGACTAGCAGGATGGAATTTTTCGCCACTAAACCAATGAGCAGCACGAGGCCGATCATGGAATAAATATTGAGCGTTTGCCCCGTGAGCCATAACGCAAACACGCCGCCGATAATGGCCAGCGGTTGCGCCACCATGATAATGAACGGCTGGATGAACGAATTGAACTGGCTCGCCAGCACCATATATAAAAGTATCAGCGCCAGCACGAAGGCAAAGATCATATAGCCAATGGTTTTGCCGAACTCTTCTGCCTGGCCGACCAGCTTGATGGTGTAACCGGGTGGCAACTGGCTGGCCGCTTCTATTACTTTTGTGACCGCATCGCCTAACGGCACCGTGGGCGAGGCGAAAAAAGTCGCGGCATATTGCAAATCGAATTTGCCGACAACGGCGGGGCCCAGGGTTTGTTTGAACGATGCCACGTTATCAAGCCGTACCAACTTGTTATCTTTGGCGCGCAGGAATATTTTGGTCAAGTCGTTTTCACCGTTGAACTCATTGCTCTGCCCTTTTACGCGCACATCGTAGCGTTCGCCATCGCCAGGAAAATCGTTGTACTTGCCGATATCGACACCGCCGGTCAACATGGTGAGTGCTGCGCCGATGTCGGCGGCGGTCAAGCCCAGAGACGCGGCGCGCCCGCGGTCGATGTTCATCACCAGTTGCGGCAAGTCCAATTGTAAATCCACATCCACGCGACCTAATCCTGGCTCGGCAGATAGTTTTTGCTGCACGGTTTGCGACAGCCGCCCCACCTGCTCCAGGTTCGGGCCGGCCAGCACGAATTGCAGCGGCTCGCTGCGCTGACCCTGCACGATGGAAAACGGCGCGGCAAATACGCGCGCACCGGGAATGGCTGCCATTTCCTGACGCACCATGACTATCAATTCCTGCTGCTTTAACGTGCGCTCATTTTTCGGAATCATACGGGCGACCACCGTGCCTTGATTGACTTGTCCCGCTTGGCCCAGGCCAATAAGTGCAAACTCGGTGACGATCTCTTTGTGCTTCGCCAACTCGGCTTCGACCAACTTGAGTCGGCTGTCGGTGTAGTCGATGCTCGAACCCAATGGCGTCCTGATGTTGACTAAAAAGCGGCCTTCGTCCTGGTCCGGCGCGAAGGCTTTGCCCACCTGCATGAAAAACCAACTGCTGCTTACAATCACTATGATCGTCAGCAACACGACGAGCCAACGATGATTAAGCGTCTTGAGTAATAAATATTTGTACAAGCGATCCATGCTGGCAAAAAATTGATCGAACCAGCGATAGATCAAGCCGTGCTGCGGTTCGACTTTCAGATAACGCGAACACAGCATGGGCGTGAGTGTGATGGAAACAAACAGCGACACGAGCACGCCAAACGTGACCACGACCGCGAAGGATTGAAAGAAACGGCCGATGATGCCACCCAAAAACATGACGGGCGCAAAAATAGATACCAATGACAATGTTGCTGCGAGCACCGCGAACACCACTTCGCGGCTGCCATTCAACGCGGCGGAAATGGGATCTTTATCAATGGTTTCCCGATGACGAAATATATTCTCCAACACAACGATGGAGTCATCGACGACCACGCCCACCAGCAAAAGCAAAGCCAGCAACGTAATCGAATTTAACGTGAAGCCGGCTGCGTAAATCACGGCCACTGCACCGAGCAACGATACGGGAATCGCGACGGCAATAATCAGTGTGGAACGGAAGCTGCGTAAAAACAGCCACACAACCAGGGCCGCAAGCAACGTGCCTTCGATTAAATGTTCTTGAAGCGAGCCGACCATTTCGCTGATGAATACGGCATCGTTGGAGACGATTGAAATCATGGTGCCCGGCGGCAATTGCGGATTGATATCCTTATCGAGTTTGGCGCGCACGCGGTTGATGATTTCTACCGTATTGGTATTGGCCACTTTCACAATGCCAAGCCCGATGGTGGGCTTGCCGTTGAAGCGCGCGAGTTGGCGGTAGTCCGACAGGCCGTCTTCAATTTCGGCCACGTCTTTCAAACGTACTGCGGCTCCGTCGCGATAGGCGATGATCATGCTGGCCAGATCATCAAGGTTGTGGAATTCGAGATCCAGTTTGAGCAGGTTTTCCGTCGTCGGCCCGACGAGAAATCCACCCGACAGTTGCAAATGTTCTTTGGTGAATGCCGTAGTAAGGTCTTGCGTGGTGACGCCAAGCGCGGCCATGCGCCCCGAGTTGAGGTTGACGCGAATGGTGCGGTCGCGACGGCCGCCGAGCCGCACTTCGCCGACGCCATCGACAGTCTCGAGGCGTTTTTTGACAATGTTTAAGGCGTATTGATTGAGTTGCTGCTGCGTGCGGTCTCCCTGCAAGGCGAGCCACATGATGGGCTGCGCATTGGTTTCGACTTTGGCAACAATGGGCGGGTCGGCATCGCGCGGCAAACGGCGCAAGACCTGATTCACTTTCGCTTGCACTTCGTTGAATGCCACATCGACTTTCTTATCCAGACTGAAAGTAATGGCAATAATGGATACGCCGGGAGATGACGATGACTGTATATGTTCGATTCCCGGCACGCTGTTGACCGAGGTCTCGATCACATTGGTTACGCTGGCATCAATCACTTCGGGGTTTGCGCCGCGCTGTACGGTGGAGACCGACACGACGGGAAATTCCACATAAGGGAAGCGATCAATGCCGACTTTGGTGTAAGCGATAATGCCGAACAAAACCAGCAAGCCGTTAAGCATGTAGGCAAACACATGCCGCTTGATGGAAAGTTCGGGCAGGTTCACTGGCTTTTTTCCGTCTTGATGTTTGCAGCGGTGGTGGGCTGCTGAGTCGATTGCACGGCAACCGCCGCCTTGTCAGTGAGAAAACCTGCGCCGTCCAGCACAACGGTTTCACCTGGTTTGATGCCGGATAAAATCTCCACATAGCCATCTTGCCGCACACCGATTTCAACAATACGTTGCTCTGCTGTGCTTCCATTGACCACGTACACGACTTTGCCGGCGGGGCGCAACACGACACTAATGGCCGGCACCGTGGTCGCGTTATTGCGCTCGCCGACAATCACCTCGCCGCTCACGGATGAACCGGCGCGCCAGTCGCCCGGATTACGAATTTTGATAATGGCTTCGATAGAGCGATTGCTTGTGCCGACCAGGGCGCGGATTTCTTCGATGGTTGCGGCTAACGGCTTGTCCGGCGCGAGCGGGCTCAGCAACTGGACGCTTTGTCCCGGCTTGATTTTTGACGCGACCGTTTCGGGAAACGGCAATCGCACGCGCAACAGTTCCGAAGTGGCAATTTGAAACAGCGTTTTGCCAGGCGTTACATAATCGCCCTTGGAAACTTGTTTTTGTTCAATGCGCCCCGTGACAGGCGCCAACACGCTGGTTTTGCCCACGCCGCGCCGCGCAATATCCGACTGCGCGCGGGCAGCTTTTAATTGCTGATCCAGGGCGGCAAGCTGCGATTCCAATTCTTCAAGTCGAAGCGGCGAGATAAAATTTTGTGCCAGCAATTCGCGGTTACGCTCGACTACTTTTTTCTGATTGGCACCCAGCGCTTCGAGGCGCTGCACATCGGCATCCGCAGCGGAACGGCTGCTGCCAAGGTCGGTCGGATCCAACTTCACCATCACTTGCCCGGCTTTTACCGGATCGCCCAAATTGAAATTAACCTCTGAAACGCGGCCGGCTACTTCGGCCGAAACCAAAGGCGATGACGGGCTATCAACTTCGCCAACGGTTTTTTCCAACAGTTTTATGTCGCGCGACTCAGACACCGCCGTGGTAATCACCAATGCCGGCGGCGCTTTTTTTGCCTCTTCTTTTTTTGCGCTGCAAGCGACAAACGTAAGGACGAACGCCAATGCGCTCATACGGAGTACGATAGAGATTGTTTTATAACACATTGATTATAATCAATTATTTTGATGCAGAAGAAGTAAGATGCGCTTCAGTTAAGCCGAGATACTACACCAAAGGCGTGCGATGCGGAGAGCAAGCGAGCAGACGTAAGTAGGCGTCCCATCAATGGGGCACAATAATAATCAGACTATATCCATGCGGCCGGGCGGCCTCGTGGATTTCAAAATGACTACTGCCATCCGGCAGAGACACCTTATATATGCAAAGGTATCGTGCCGGATGGCAGCAGAGTAGGCTGAAAAAGCCCGAACTGCTTAGAACGTCGGTTTAAAAATCGGCGTAATCAGCGGTGCGGACGGCATTCCCATGCCGGCTGGCTTGGAAGATGCTTTTTTCATCGATTTCTTACCTACGACCTTTTTTTTTGCGGCCGGTTTTTTAGCTGCTGCTTTTTTGGCAGCAGGTTTCTTCTTGGCGGCTGCTTTTTTCTTGGCGGCCGGCTTCTTCTTAGCGGCTACCTTTTTCTTGGCGGCTGGCTTTTTCTTGGCTGCTTTTTTAGCGGCAGGCTTTTTCTTTGCTGCTTTTTTAGCGGCTGGCTTTTTCTTTGCTGCTTTTTTGGCGGCTGGCTTTTTCTTTGCTGCTTTTTTGGCGGCGGGCTTCTTCTTCGCTACCTTTTTAGCGGCGGGCTTGCGCTTCACTGCTTTTTTCGCTTTTGATGCTGGTTTCTTTGTCGCTTTTTTCTTTGTTGCCATGATTAAAACTCCTTATTTAACGTTGAACAAATAGGTGCTACAAGGTTGCTTGCGCTTGCGCGCACTCCAAGGCGCCACATTGTTTTCGACGCTGCCAACAATTGATGAACTAACTGTTGACGAAACCTCTACTTGGTGAAATGGATTCTATTACAGCTTTTTTTTAAGTCGAACAAAATCGCAATAAATCAGAACGGTTATTTTGTTCAGTGTGCAAAAAAATGGTATCGATTCGATACCATTTAATATTCGATTGACGCGAACGTTACAAAAACGTTGCGATGATGAAATCCGACGCCGATTTGCGGCAGATTAAATGCCTGGCAGCAAGGCTTCGCGGACAAATAGCTGCTCAGTTGTTTCGCGCGCCGCGATGAGATGGGCGCGCGTGCCATCGACCATGACTTCAGCTGCGCGGGGACGGGAATTGTAGTTGGAACTCATGGCCGCACCGTAGGCGCCGGCAGCCATGACAGCGATCAAGTCACCCTGCTGCACCGACAGTTCGCGGCCATGGCCAAGGAAGTCGGCGCTCTCGCAAACCGGGCCCACCACATCGTACACCTGCGCCGCTGCGGCGGACGGTTTCACCGCCACAATGCCGTGATAGGCCTGATACAGCGCCGGGCGGATCAGGTCGTTCATGGCCGCATCGACGATGGCGAAATTTTTGGTTTCCTGATGCTTGAGGTATTCGACCCGGGTCAGCAATATGCCTGCGCTGCCTACCAGCGCGCGGCCCGGCTCCATCAATAATTTCTGGCGGCGCGTGCCCATCTGCTTCAACAAATGGGCGGCGTATTCACCGATGGTAGGCGGGGTTTCATCTTTGTAGCGGATGCCAACGCCACCGCCGATGTCGATATGGTCGATTGCAATGCCGTCTGCCTCCAGCTTATCGACCAGCGCCAGCACTTTGTCGAAGGCTTCGGCGAAAGGCGCGATGTCGGTCACCGTAGAGCCGATGTGGTAGTCGATGCCGGTGACTCTTATATGCGCCATGGCGCTGGCTTTGCGATAAAGGGCCAAAGCCTCTTCATAGGCCACGCCGAATTTGTTGTCGCGCAGGCCGGTGGATATATAGGGATGGGTTTTGGCGTCGACGTTCGGGTTCACGCGGAAGGAAACCGGTGCCACTTTACCCAGTTCACCGGCGACCTGGTTCAGCCGCTCCAGCTCGCTCGCCGATTCCACATTAAAGCACTTGATGCCGACCGCCAGCGCCGCGCGCATTTCATCAGCGCGCTTGCCGACACCGGAAAAAACCACCTTGGCCGGATCGCCGCCCGCCGCCAACACCCGCGCCAGTTCGCCACCCGAAACAATGTCAAAGCCCGCGCCCAGCTTGGCAAATAGATTCAATATCGCCAGATTGGAATTGGCTTTCATGGCGTAGCAAATCAGATGTTCGTGTCCGGCAAAGGCCTGGTCGAATTCCTGATAAGCGGCGACCAAAGCGGCTTTGGAATAGACAAAACAGGGTGTGCCGAACTGCTCTGCCAAAGCAGACAACGGCCTATTTTCGGCGTGCAACTCGCCGTTGATGACAGGGAAAAAGGGGTTCATAAATGCGCCGGGCAGAAAGGTAGATTATTGTTTTTGCGGTAACTGCTGGGCAGACGCCTGGGCGGGCTCCGGTAATTTCAGCGGGCCTTTGTAGCCGCAGCCGGCAATAAATAGCAGCAGGATTAGCCAACTCAGCGCACGCATAGTATTCTCGGGATTGATTGTTAAACGATGTGAACCCGAATCTTATCATGGCAAACCCGATGACCGAATCCGAATTCAACCAGCAAGTCGATGCGATTTTGCTCGAGATAGAAGAAGCGCTGGAGGCCAGCGGCGCAGACGTGGACTTTGAAACGGTCGGCGGCATCCTCACCGTTGAATGCGCCGATGGATCAAAGGTGATCATCAACCGCCAAACACCCAATCGCGAGATATGGGTCGCGGCAAAATCCGGCGGCTTTCATTTCCGCCGCAACGATTCACGTTGGATCGACACGCGCGATGCGCGTGAACTCGGCGCTGCGCTATCAGCCATCCTATCAGCGCAAGGCGATGCGCTAATTGTGATCAAAATCACAGCATAGACTGAAGAACCGCATGAATAGAGGCTCTTCAGGCAACGTAAAAAATGCAAGTTCTGCGCGACATTGATTCAAAAGCCGGATTTCCAAGTAAATCAAGGCCCAAAATGAAATATAGTGTCGAATCAATACCAAATATTCACCTAAATCAAGCTTGATGTTTTAGTAGCGAATCGATACTATATGCCTTTATGGACAAAAGCCCCCTCGTATTGCTCGATTTAATCGAGCGTTTAGGCAACCTGATCCGCGCCGATTTGCGCCGCTTCGGCGCTGTGTATCAGTTGCAACCAAACCACTTGCAGGCGCTTTTATACCTCGCCCGCGCCAATCGTTACAGCAATACACCTCAGGCTTTGGCCGAATATCTCGGCACCACCAAAGGAACGGTGTCGCAAAGCCTGATTTTGTTGGATCGCAAAGGCCTCATCGAACGTTATCAGGACGAAATCGACAAGCGCGTGGTGCGCCTGCGCCTATCGCCGCTGGCCGAGCAGTTCCTCGCCCAGATCCAACCCGGTTCCCAATGGCAGGAAGCCACCAAGGAAATCAGCGCCAACCGCATTCGCAATAGCGTATCGGCCCTGCGCGAAAGTCTGTTCATGCTGCAAATGGAAAACGGTGGCCGCACCTTCGGCGCCTGCCCCGGCTGCGTGCATTACCAAAAACAGGGCCGCATCACCCGTTGCGCGCTCATGGGCGAACGGCTTTCCGGCCCCGACATCCGCAAACTCTGCCGCGAACACACGCCGAAAAACCTGATGGTGGAAGAAACGGATGATGCGGAGGATTACGAAGAATAGGGTTTGCCAGCAATTGACCCGCGCCGCGTGTTATTTGAAACTTAAACCGGCCTAAGCCAGTTCTGGAGGTGAAATGGTGCCTACATGGGTGAATGGCTGTCCGGCCCTGACATCCGCAAACTCTGCCGCGAACACACGCCGGAAAACCTGATGGTAGAAGAAACCGACGATTCTGAGTAGCCGGAAGGTTACGAAGAATAGCGCGGGTGGAAATTAAAAAATTATTCACCACGGAGGCGCAGAGGCACAGAAAAAGCTAAGGCCAGGGCAAAAAAAGGGGGGCGAATTTTGTGTATTTAGATTTTTTCCAGGCGAAGTTAAAGCGATCCTCGAAACGAATCATCAACTGACTCATAGCTTGTTTACAATTCTGAATCGGCATTGCCCACCGTTGAGCGATGCAGACATGTTGACCCCTGTATATAAGTATAAGGGTGAAGCCAATCAAAAATTCTATTTACACAAAAATCCTTACACCCTCTGTTTTATCCTTAGTATTGAGTCGTATTGGAGGATTGTTGATCTAGTTTGAAGATTGAGACTAATCCCCGACGCACGACGGCCAACTGTTTGCCATCCGGCGAAGGGACTGCCTGCCATATTGCTTTTGAATCTTGATACTCTATCCTCGCGTACAATTTTCCCGTATCAACATTGATCACATTGACGCCACGGTTTTTTGACTTTTCGACGCTCGACTCCCCGCCCACCAAATACGGGGTATTCGCAATAAAATCTAGATTGTTGTAGCCGGACCAAGGAGAAGTGATTTCGCGTTCTATTTCTTCGCGCTCAAGCGACCAGATGCGAATGGGGGCGAGACCACTTGACGCTATAGCCGCTTTCATTCCGTCTGCAGAGACGCCGAAACTAGGTAAGAATGCCCCTGGATTTGCCAGTTCATGCAATTTACCCGTTTGCAAATTAATCGCGGTAATTGCTTGTTTGCTGTCTCCTGCTGGAGGATTACATTTAGCTAATATGTGCTGCCCCTGACGACCTATTTTCATTGAATCGTCGCATATTAAATCAGCTCGAACGAAGTCTGTGGTGGCAACCATTTTACGCGTCGCCAAGTCATAACCAGTAAACGCGTCACCATGCTTTATTTTTATCGCCTCATGATAAGACCGTGTGATGTGCTGCGTATATAAACGCTTACTGTCAGGACTAAAGCTGAAAATGAAGCAGTTACAATCGTCTATGTCCCACAACCATTGCAATGACTTAGCATCGTAAATTCGAATCCGTTGCTTGGTGCGCTTATCGGCTTTATCGGCGTTTGGTGGTGGGAGTTCATAATTGCTAGTCATCGCTAAGTATTGACTGTCATTCGAAAATTGATATTGGCGGGGTCCGGAAAAGCTTTTCGGATCGACCTTACCGATGGTTTGGCGTTTTTCCATATCCCATGCCATTAAGTTTCCCAGGCCTCGGTCAGTGATTAGACGCTTCCCATCAGGACTCCATTCTGCGTGTATTGCGAGCCTAGCCGGGTCGCGCCAGATGTTGAGAGGCAAAGCATCTACCCAGTTGAGGTCATAATCATGGGTGATGGTGAGAGGACGGGTGTCTTGGTGATAGACGATCTTCGGGCCGCATGCGCTAAGCAACAAGCAAGTCAATGCCATGAGCATACGCGCTTTCATTTTTCCGAGCGTTAATTGAGTAAAGTAAGTTGCCATGACCTCGGGCAAAATGCTATTCATCCTTCATCCTTCATCCTTCATCCTTCATCCTTCATCCTCGTCCTTTCGAGCGCAGCGACTTGCGCGCCCGCACTATCGCCGCCCTCACCTGTTTTGGCGCGGTGCCGCCGATGTGGTCGCGGCTGTTGAGGGAACCTTCGGCGCTTAATACTTTGAACACATCTTTGCCGATTAACGGCGAGAATTCCTGCAACACTTCCAGCTTCAAACCCGTCAAATCGCAGCCCAGCTTTTCGGCGTGGCGCACGGCTTTGGCGACGGTTTCGTGGGCGTCGCGGAAGGGCAAGCCTTTTTTCACCAGATAATCGGCCAGGTCAGTCGCCGTTGCAAAGCCTAGATCGACGGCTTCGCGCATGGCGGCTTTGTTCACGCTGATGCCGCGCAACATATCGGCGTAAATAGTCAAGGTCATGGTGAGCGTGTTCACAGTATCGAACAGTGGTTCTTTGTCTTCTTGATTATCTTTGTTGTAGGCGAGGGGTTGGCCTTTCATCAACGTCAGCAGCGCCATGAGGTGTCCATAAACGCGCCCGGTTTTGCCGCGCGCGAGTTCGGCCACGTCGGGATTTTTCTTTTGCGGCATAATCGACGAGCCCGTGCAAAAACGGTCGGCGATATCGATAAAGCCAAAGCGCGGGCTCATCCACAAAATCAGCTCTTCGGAAAAACGCGACAAGTGCATCATCACCAATGCCGCCGCCGCGGTAAATTCGATGGCGAAATCGCGGTCGGATACAGCATCGAGGGAGTTTTCGCACACGCCGTCGAAATCGAGTTCTTTGGCGACGGCTAACCTATTGATGGGGAAACTTGTGCCTGCCAGCGCCGCCGCGCCCAGCGGCAACCGGTTCATGCGCTTGCGGCAATCGGCCATGCGCTCGCTATCGCGTTTCAACATTTCGTAATAGGCCATGAGATGATGGCCGAAGCTCACCGGTTGCGCGACTTGCAAGTGCGTGAAGCCGGGCATGATGGTGTCCGCGTGAGCTTCAGCGAGGCTTAATAATGATTTTTGTAACTCATTGATTAATAACAATATTTTATCAATTTCCGCGCGCACGTATAAACGAATATCAGTCGCTACTTGATCGTTGCGCGAGCGGCCCGTGTGCAAACGTTTGCCTGCATCGCCGACGAGCGCTGTGAGGCGTTTTTCGATGTTCAGATGCACGTCTTCGAGATCGAGCAACCACACAAATTTATCGGCGCGAATTTCCGCCAAAATAATCTTCATGCCGCGCTCAATGTCAGCCAAATCTTTTTTACTGATAATCTTTGCGCCGGCCAACATGCGCGCATGGGCAAGTGAGCCTTGAATGTCGTATTCTGCCAATTGCTTGTCGAAGCCTACCGATGCAGTGTAACGTTTCACCAGTTCGGCAACAGGTTCGGCGAAGCGGCCCGACCAGGCCTGGGGTTTTGGTGGTTTTGCGGATGCGGTTTTTTTGGTTTTCACGGCAGGCTTTCAGGATAAAAATCTAGTGGCAAGTCTACATCAAAAAAATGACCGAGCCATTTCAATGCCGAACTTTTGCAACCTCGGCGTTATGCTGCGCACTTTGGTGTTGGTGAACATCATGTGCTTCGGCGGCGCACTGGCGAAAAGCGCCGACGTGAGCGAAGTCTGGCATGAGGTGTTGAATTATTCCGTGCTGGTGCAGCCCGCATTGCTGTTGAGCCTCGGCTTGCTGTGCGGGCTCAAGCGCGCGACGGGCAAAATCAGTTATGCCGGTTCGTTATTATTGGTTTTTCTGCTGGAATTGCTGGTCGTCACCGGGCTATTCACGCTGCTCAATCCGTTGCTGACGCAGAACGAAAACCTGAGCCTGCTGCGCTATTGGCTGATTTGCCTGCTGATGACCAGCGCAGTGCTGCTGTACTTTGACATGCGCAACCGCGCGCTCTCGCCCGCGCTGACAGAAGCGCGACTACAGGCGTTGCAGGCGCGCATTCGCCCGCATTTTCTTTTTAACAGCATCAACGCCGTGTTGAGCCTCGTGCGCAAGGAACCACAGCGCGCGGAACGTGCGCTGGAAGACATGGCCGAGTTGTTCCGCGTGCTGATGGCCGACAACAAACAGCTCACGCGCCTCGAAGACGAAGTGCGCCTGTGCCGCCAATATCTTGATCTTGAACAATTGCGCCTGGGCGAGCGTTTGCAAATCGCGTGGCATATCGACAAAATGCCCGGCGACGCGTTGGTGCCGCCATTGTTATTGCAACCGCTATTGGAAAATGCCGTCTATCATGGCATCGAACCGCTAACCGAAGCAGGCGAAATCAATCTCAATATTTTCCGCAAAGGCGACCAGGTGTTGATGGTGTTGCGCAACCCGTACTCGCAGGAAGGTTCGCACCACAGCGGCAATAAAATGGCCATGGGCAATATCCGCGAACGGCTCGCGCTGCACTTTGACGCCGAAGCCAGTTTGAAAACCCAGATCACCGGCAACAGTTACCAGGTGACGATCACTGTGCCCTATACCACGCAAAAATAATCGCCATACTATATATATGAGTGAAACCCGTATTTTAATTGTAGATGACGAGGCCCCGGCGCGCAGCCGTGTGAAAGATTTGCTCGACGATTGCCGCGCGGCATTTCCTCACACCGTTGCGGGCGAGGCGGCAAACGGCGCCGAGGCGCTGGCGCTTTTGCAAAGTACGCCGGTCGACATTATGCTGCTCGACATCCGCATGCCCGGCATGGACGGCATCGAAGTCGCACGCCACGCACAAAAACTCGACGCATCGCCCGCCGTGATTTTTGCCACCGCGTTTGAAGAGCACGCGCTGAAAGCATTTGAAGTCAATGCCATCGACTATTTATTAAAACCCATCCGGCAGGAACGCTTGCTCGCCGCCCTGCAAAAAGCGGCGAAATCTCAACCGCCCAAAGCCGATGCGCTGGCGGCCGCAGCCCCAAAGGCACGCACCCATTTATCCATCGCCGAGCGCGGCAGGATTTTGCTGGTGCCGCTGAATGAAATTTTGTTTTTGCGCGCTGAACAAAAATACGTCACCGTGAAAACTGCTTCTCGTGAATATTTGCTCGAAGAAGCCTTGACGGAATTGGAACACGAATTCGTCGATGTATTCACCCGCGTGCATCGAAATGCGCTGGTCGCCAATCAAGCCATCGCCGGCTTCGAGCGCATCAAACCCGACGACGGTGAAGCCTATTGGGCAGTGATGGTGAAAGGCTGCGACGAGCGCCTGGCAGTGAGCCGGCGATTGCAGCATATCGTGAAAGAATTTTCGTGAGCACGCAAACCTCGATCACTCCGCTTTATTGTTCTCGCGAAAACGGAAATATTAGATTGATTGATTCTTTGTAACTATTTGATTATATTCAATATTTTTAATGAACGCGCGACACGTTAATCAGTCCAATCCGTGACACGCAACCGCTACAGCCTCATACTATCCATTCGGCCACTCACCAACCACATCATGAAACTGCAACTCAAATTCATCATCGGCATCGCACTCGTTCTTGTATTGAGCGGCGCGTATTTCGCTACGCTATCAGGCAAAGGCGACGCGCCTAAAGCGGCGCAGTTCACCTCCATCAAAGGCGAAAAAACATCGCTAGCTCAACTCAAAGGTAAAGTCGTGCTGGTGAATTTCTGGGCGACGGATTGCTCCGGCTGCATCGCTGAAATGCCCGAGTTGATTTCAACCCACAACAAATATCATCCGCAGGGTTTAGAGACCATCGCCATCGCCATGAGCTACGACCCGCCCAATTATGTGCTGGCGTTTGCTGAGAAAAAACAGCTCCCGTTTTTTGTCACGCTCGATGCCGGGGGCGAGTACGCTCGCTCATTCAACGACGTGAAACTCACGCCCACCACTTACATTCTCGACAAACAAGGCCGCATCATCCAGCGCGTGGTCGGCGTGCTGGATTTTGAAAAACTGCATGCGTTGATTGAAAAAGAATTGAAGGTCTGAGCCACTGCGCTTTACCTGAACCACCCAAACTCCTGCGGATCAATTTGTATCTTGGCGAACAATTCGGTGCCTTTGCCGAGCGTGTTGCCTGCCAGATCACTACGATTATTTGATGCGCCTATATAGGCGACAGTACCCGCACTTTTGCGCCAACTGTAGGTAAGCGAATGGGTCGTTCGTGTATCGCGGGGAATATTCTGCGCTGTAAATAAAGTCTGTTGGCCGATGTAACGCAGTTTTTGTGTGGCACTTAAGTGCAACACGCTGAGCAATTGCGCAGCGCTTTCCCGATAAGCAATTGCGCCATTGCCTTTTAATATCACTTGAGAAAGTTGCGGCTCGACTTCCAGCAATCGATGGGCTCGCATCGGGCTATTCACTGAAAATTTTACGCCGGGGCGCAGAACATCCTGCGAGTAATCCAACAGCCGGCCCGCATCCGCATTCAATGAAAAACGCGACCACCACTCTGCCGGTTGCGTGGCAAATTCAAGATGCAAATGGTCTTGCCGTTGCAACGCTTTATCGGCAGACAGCCGTGCCCAATCCCAGCGGCGGTATTCGAGCGTGATTTCGGTGTTACGCCCTGCGCCGATAAAAAACCCGGGCGTAATATAGCCGGAAATCATGCGCGAATTTTCAAGCCAATCGGTGCGCGATGCCCACAGGTAAATCCAGAATTCGTCGAGCGGACCAACGGGTGATTCTATATTGCGCCAAATGCGGTTGATGTTGCCGCTCAAGTCGCGGGCATCGGCCTGCACGGTAAAGCCACTGTCGTTGCGATAATTTTTGCTGGTGTAGGCCGTGCTTGCTGCCGCTTCCCATTCGTGACTTTTGTGGTTGACGCTGACGACCAGTTGCCTTCCGTGCGAGGCATCGCCTTGTTGCAATTCACCTTGCTCATTGGCTTGCGCGGTGGTGTTGCTGGCGAGCACTTGCGCGCGCCACTTCCATGCCGGGGCCAATTCGCCGGTGCCGTCTACACCGAGAACCGTGTTTTTGCCTTTGCCGTCTGCGTATTTTCTTGTCGTCGCCAACATGCCTAATGAATAGTCAGGGTCATCCGCGCGCGCGCGCAGGGTGGCGCCGTTATAAGCGGGCTGCGTCGCGTAATCAGTGTTGAACGCATGGGGCAACAGCACGGTGCCGCCGCCTTCGTCCGCCAAAACCAGCCCTGTGCCCGCCGCAGATTCACCGCGCCAATTCACGCGCGCGCCCCACCGTGGCTGCGTGACAGAGCGTGTGTAGAGCGCAGAGGTTGGCGTTTGCAACAGGTCGCTGCTCTCCAGAAAAAACGGACGTTTCTCGGTAAGTGATTGGGCAAATCGCGTGTTGCGCGAAAGTTGCGGCACGTCCAATTCCACCTGAGAGAAATCGGGCTTGATAGTCGCGTCCACCACCCATTCCGGCGCGGGCCGCCATTTGATTTCTGCGCCAAGCGTTTTGTTGGTTTCGGTGATGCCGTCCTGCGTGCTTCGACGAAGCGCGAGCGTCGGCCGCACAATCAAAAACGATTCATGCTCAGGCTTCGCCACCCCTTCCAGCGGCTGCATGGTGGCAATAAAACTCAGCACATCGGCGGGAATGGCGACGGACGCGATCAAATAAGTTTGCTCGCGCGGCAGTCGGCGCACCACCATGGTTTTCCAGGTCTGGCCACTATCGCGGCCATAGCGTAATGACGTCAGTGGAATACGAAACACAGCCGTGTAACCTTGATTGTTGATGGATGCCGCCGCATCAAAATCATAGTCGGGCGCAAAGTCTTCGTTGTCATTATCGGCCGAGTGCAAACCATCCGCTGTCGAGCCCGCCGCATTCACACGGAAAAATTGCGCCGCCTTGCGCGCGCCGACTGCGTCAACATAAACAGCCACAAAATCGTGGGTGCGGTCTACGCCGTCATGCCGTACCATCGGCGCGCGAATTTTTTCCGGCGAGGTGTCAAACGCTTCGATACCAAAATACAACGCGCGTTCGTCCATCAGCACGCGCGCCGTTGTGCGCTGGTTGGGTGCCGCGCCATTCTTCGGATTGCGCTCTATAAAGTCGTCGAACAAGGTGGCGCGCTGCCATGCAGGGTGATTCAGGGTACCGTCGAGTTTGATGCTTTCGTCTGCGCCAAGGCGTTCAACTTTTATCGCGTTGTCGGCACGCCCGTCTGTGCTCGCGCAACTAATTAGCAGCGCGATAATTATCGCCTTGAAACGGCAATTCAAAAGCTGCATCTTTCGCTCCCATTACTGGTGAATATTTTAGGACTTCTTTCTTCGTTCAAGAGGTAAATTTAACTTCTACTGAACGCTTTTTCCAAGCCGTTGTTTCAAAAAATTAATAAACGAATGGTTCCGTGAAAATCGAATTCTGTCCGGTGCGACCACGGCCGTGATTTGATTACCAAACCTGGTAACCGGCGTCCACTGCGGAAGAATGCGCACCAGTCGTCCCGACGCCAAGTCTGCTTCGCATACGTATAACGGCAACAGCGCAATACCGAGCCCGGCGAGGGCGGCACAGGCGACAGATTCGGGATTGTTCGCACGAAAGCGGTTGCGCACGCGCACGGTCGCCGTTTTATCCTGCGCCGTAAACTGCCACGAGTTGTCTGACATCACGCGCCAATAACTCATGCAAGGGTGTTGCGCCAACTGCGCGGGCGCTTCCGGCGCGCCTGCCGAGGCAAGATAATTTGGCGCAGCACACACCACCCAATCCAGACGCGCCAGCGGAATCGACACCAGATCTTGCGCCGGCGATGCGGTCATGCGTAGCGCAATATCGACTCGCTCGTAGGCGATGTCCATGATGCGATCTTCTAGCAGCAACTCAATTTCAATGGCGGGATGTTGGGCAAGGAAAGGCGGAATCAACTGGGCCAGCACGCGCTGACCCCACGAGATCGGCGCAGTCAGGCGGATTTGCCCGGTCAGTTCGGCGCGCAACCGGCGCAAACGCTCGTCCGCGCCGTTGACCGCACTCAAGGCGGTGCGCGCGAAATCCAGATAAATTTCCCCCGCTGTAGTCAACGCAACCTTGCGTGTGTTGCGACTGAGCAAAGTGGCATTGATCGCCGACTCCAACTGCGAGACGCGTTTGCTGACCACGCTTTTGCTGACCCCCAAGTCCCGCGCTGCATCGCTGACACTGGCATGGTCTGCCACCTTTACGAAAGCGATGAGCATATCGGTAGAAATGGTCATTGTTTCTAAATCGAGAACAATAAGTTTCTATTATGCGGCATTTGATTTATTTGGTAATAAAATATACTGAAATAGTCAAAGCGCAGGCTTTGCCTCTCATCCAAGCAACCAGACAATAACTATTAGGAGGAAACATCATGAAGATTTATGCCGACCCGATTACCGTCAACTGCCGCAAAGTGCTCGCCGGGCTCGATTTAATGGGCGCGAAATATGAGCGCGTGCCTGTGGATTACTTCAAAGCCGAGCAAAAGGATCCGGCTTACACGTCGATGAATCCCAACGCGTGCCTACCGACCTTGGTCGATGGCGATTTTGTGCTGTGGGAATCCAATGCGATTTTGCAATATGCCGCCGACAAAATTGGCAACAGCGCGATCTATCCCACTGACTTGCAAACCCGCGCCGATATCAACCGCTGGCTGTTGTGGGAATCGTCCAGTTGGTTTCCCAGTTGCTATGTTTTTCTGGTGGAAAATTGCGTCAAGCCGTTATTGAATGCGTCGCCCGATCCGGCCGTGCTGGAAGCGCAAACCGCCAACTTCCACAAACTGGCCGGCATACTCGACGCGCGCCTGGCAAAAAGTCCGTGGGTCGCCGGCAACGCGCCGACGATTGCCGACATCGCGCTCGCTGCCCCCATACATTTGCACCCTTATCAAAAATTACCGCTGGATCAGCACGTCCATCTTAAGCGCTGGATGACAGAAAAAATCGAAAAGCTTCCGTGCTGGGATCGTACCTTTGTCGGGGAAGGGTTTACGCTCAGCCGCTCAGCCGCGTAAATTATTTACAAAAAACTGCTTGTGTCCGCGCGGGCCCATGAACGTGCCCGCGCGCTGAAACAAACTTACCGGAACAGGCCATGCAACCAGAAAATTTCGTCAAAGCCACGCTCAACTACACCGTCGATAACGGCATTCCGCCCGACTATTACTTTTACGAGCCCGACCAGCCCGTTGAACTGAATCCGCCCGGAACCGACTGCCATGAAGTCGCCATCCACGACGGCTGGCCCAAGGTCGATCAATTTTCGCTTGATCGCGAAGGCTTCAAACTTGGCGCGTTCAATGCGCCGTTCGACCGATACGACGATGACGCCGCCATCAAAGACATTTTCTACAAACAGATAGTTGAATTCGTCAAATTGCATACGGGCGCGCGTCGCGTCGAAGTGTTCGACCACACGGTGCGCAAGCGCCTTCCCGCCGATTTAAAACAGCAGACCACCGTGCAACGGCCCGCCGTGCTGTTGGTGCATAGCGACTACACGGTGAAATCCGGCCCTCAACGTGTACAAGATTTGTTGCCAACCGAAGCTGATGATTTGCTTCAGCGCCGCGTGGCTTTCTACAACGTGTGGAAACCGTTATACAACCGGGTAGAAGAACTGCCGCTGGCCGTATGCGACGCGTCAACACACGAGCACGAAGACATGCTGATCATGGAATTGAAATACCGCGAACGCACCGGCGAAATTTACGTCATGCGCTATTCACCCGGACATCGCTGGTATTATTTTCCAAAAATGGAACCGACCCAGGCGTTGCTACTTAAGACTTACGATTCCGAAACCGACGGCCGCGCCCGCTTCATGGGCCACACCGCATTTGAAGACCCCAGCACCCCAGCCAACGCCCTCAAACGCGAGAGTATCGAAGTGCGGACGATGGCGTTTTTTTGAATGGTTCAATAAATGGGCGCAGGCTAAATGATGCGCAAACGGTTGCAGGTATTGCCCGAGCGTGAGCATATCGGCATTATGTGCGCGCAGGTCGCGCATGACGTGGATGATCTCGTCGTCGGTTTCGCCAAGGCCGAGCATGAGACCGGATTTGGTGGGCTCGTTGTTATGTAACTCTTTAATTTTATTCAATAATTTTAACGAATTATGTAGTCAAAACCGGAGCGGGCCTAGCGGTTATACATGAGTATTTTGAACCGCTTTCCAAGCGCCGCCTCACCGAGCGCAGCCGAATTTCAACATACTGTTAGAGCCGCCGTAAGCAGCCGAGCCTAAATTAAAAAACTAACCGCCCCTCACTGGCGGCAATACCAAGGTCTCACTCTTACACTGCCGCCGTTCATTCAACCCGCATTCGCGCGGCGACAAATCCTTGTTCATGCACACGCGCACTTCACTCAGCGTGCGGTCTTTGCATGTCAACGCCATCATGTTTTCTTTTAGCTGTGGGTTGAGCGCGAGCAAATTCTTTTTCAGTTCCGTCGGCGTGGTCATTACATACTCGGTCGGCGCCTGGTATTGCGGCGGTATCGCAATTGAATCGCGTGCCGTGCGCGCCGCCTCAAAATATTTCGTCTGGCTCAGGCCGCTGCACGTTCCATGTTTCGCCCACTCATGGTTAATCAACTTTTTGCTTGGCATCATGTCGAGCGTGTCGAAAATGATTTCGTTGGAAACTGTAGACGAAAAAGAAGTCGCGCAATCCTGCGGCCAACCTTTCTCATACTGCGGCCACAAACCATGCACCACAAAACTATACCGACGGCCCGGCCCGCACTGCTCTGGTTGCGATTCTGGGCTCTGCGTCGCGCAAAATGCGGGCGACCACGAAAGCGCCAGCACATAATAAGCAAAATCTCCCGCGACACTTTGCTTCTGCTCTTGCTGTTGCCCCTTATGCATATTCCGCCGCGCATCCGCGTCGTCGCTATAAAAAGTAAACGCCGCGTAACACGCCAGTGCTGCAACTGCCAGCAAAGCTTGCGAGGTGGTTTTGTTTAGCTTTCTCATGGTTTGGTTGGCTCTTCTTGCTCAGGTTGTTTCAGCTTGCAATTGTTTCCGGCGATCTAGTGTTTGACGATACTCAGATGCTTCGGGAATATCATGGAAGCTAAGAAGTTCGCCTGTTAGTTTAGCAAGGTTTACTTGTCATTTATTACCAAAATGCTTCATCTTCATACTCACTCACCACCTTAACACGATACTCTGCAATCCTACGAATCAAGTCTTCCGGCAATGGGTCGGTGTAGGTAATCTGAAGAAAATTCTTGGTCGTCTTGTACAGTTTCAAGTCTTTGCGAAAATGCTCCAACGCTTCCGCCATGGGTGCAAAGCTGACGTGGGCCTTGTGCGCAGAGAATGCAAATAAAAATCGCGGCTCAACAAAAAACGGTTTACCCCATTTGAGCGTCGCCTCGGCATTTGGCGCGACGCATTTGAGTAGCGCGCGCAACCGACGCAAATGCGGCTGGCCTTCGCGCGACGCGGCCTTGGTATATTCGGCGATGGTTGTTGGTTTGTTTGGCATTTATTGCTTGCCTATTTGCGCAGCCAACGTAGGGCAATGCTCTAATGGGATTTCGTCACGTCAAGGCTGAAATCTTCGGTTGAGTTGGCCATCATTCGGTATAAATTTCTTGTAGTGTTTTCAAAGTTGACGCCAGGGTTTTTGATGAGACGGCGCCTAATTTTTTCGCTAACCGGGTTTTATCCACTGCGCGCATCTGGTCGAGCAGTATTAGTCCTTTTTGGCCGCGGTGAGTCACGCTTATACGGAATGGTGCTGCACGGCTCCCGGTGGTCATTGGGGCGACGATCACAGTGCGCAAGTGATCGTGCATTTCAGCGGGGGAAACTATGAGGCAAGGGCGCGTTTTCTGGATTTCGCTGCCGACAGTGGGGTCAAGGTTGACGAGCCAAATCTCGCCACGCATTACCAAGTGAGCCCCTTGTCCACCTCATTTCCGAATTCGCCCATCACTAATACATCGTCGTCCACTTCGGCAATTTCTTTCGCAGCCTCGGCCCAACCTGTGCGGACTGGGCAGGCAGGTTTGCGTAAAACGAGGGCGTCACCCTCAATTGTCATTTCCACTCCCGCTTCATCGTTCAGTCCCAGTTGCGCCAGAACCGGCTTGGGGATGACGACGCCTTGTGAGTTGCCAATTTGTCGAAGGGTTAAGTGTATGGATTTCATGGTGGCAACAATGTTATTCCCATGAATATGGCCTGTCAAGCGGACGAATTGCCATCACGCAGAGGCGCGGCAATGTTACGACGTTACCCCCGCCTCATGCGCCTGCTGATCCGCGTGATAACTGGAACGTACCATTGGCCCGCAGGCGGCATGCGCAAAGCCCATCGCGTTGGCTTGCTCTTCAAACCATTTAAATCTTTCTGGCGGCACAAATCTTTCAACGGGTAAATGATGCGCAGACGGTTGCAGGTATTGGCCGAGGGTGAGCATATCGACATTGTGCGCGCGCAGGTCGCGCATGACTTGGATGATCTCTTCGTCGGTTTCGCCGAGGCCGAGCATGAGGCCGGATTTGGTGGGCACGTTGTTATGTAACTCTTTGAATTTATTCAATAATTTTAACGAATTATGATAGTCGGAACCGGGTCTGGCCTGCTTGTATAAGCGCGGAACGGTTTCGAGATTGTGGTTCATCACGTCGGGTGGTGCGGCGTTGAGAATGTCCAATGCGCGATCTAACCGTCCGCGAAAATCCGGTGTGAGAATTTCGATGCGCGTGATGGGCGACAACTCACGCACTTTTTTTATGCACTCGACAAAATGGCCTGCACCGCCGTCGCGCAAGTCGTCGCGATCGACGCTGGTGATGACGACGTATTGCAGTTTTAATTTGGCGATGGTCTGCGCGAGATGCAGCGGCTCGTCGGCGTCGAGCGGCAACGGTTTGCCATGGCCCACGTCACAAAACGGGCAGCGGCGGGTACACAGGTCACCCATGATCATGAACGTCGCCGTGCCTTTGCTAAAGCATTCTCCGATGTTGGGGCACGAGGCTTCTTCGCACACAGTGTGCAAATGATTGTCGCGCAGGATTTGTTTGATTTCGTGAAATCGCGGCGAGCTCGATGCTTTGACGCGAATCCAGTCGGGCTTGCGCGCGATCTCACGCGGCACAATCTTGATGGGAATGCGCGCGGTTTTCAGTTCGCCTTTTTGCTTTTCGCCGGGTGAAGACATGGTTTCCTATTTTTCGCCGAGTTGCGCGACCAAATGCTGCGTGAGTTTTTCTGCAATGACGTCAATTTTATCATGGATGCCCTGCGCGCTAGTTTGCGTGACGGCGAGGCCGGGATAGCCGCAAGGGTTGATACGCGCAAAAGCTTGCAAATCCATGTCCACATTCAGCGCCAGGCCGTGATAACAGCAACCGCGTTTGACGCGCAGACCCAGCGCGGCAATTTTCGCGCCGTTCACGTAAATGCCCGGCGCGCCTTTGATGCGTTCAGCTTTCACGTTGTAGTCCGCCAGTAAATCCAGCAAGGCCTGCTCCATGCGCCGCACCAGTTCGCGCACGCCGAGGTTTCGTCTTTTCAGGTCGAGTAACAAATAGACGATGAGTTGGCCAGGCCCGTGATACGTCACTTGCCCGCCACGATCAATTTGCACCACGGGAATAGTGCCCGCATCGAGAATGTGTTCCGCCTTACCGGCGAGGCCGAGGGTGAATACGGGGGGGTGTTGCAGCAGCCAGATTTCGTCGCGAGTAGATTCATCGCGTTGCGCATTGAAACTTTGCATGGCGCGGAAGCTGGCCTCGTATTCGACGAGGCCGAGGAATTTTACTAAAGGATGAGGGATGAAGGATGAATACATTCTGCGCAAGTAGAAGTAGGTCGGCAATCCGTTGCCGACGTTTTAATATCAAGCGTGATGTCGGCAACGGATTGCCGACCTACAAAGGCTTCTTTCGACTTCATCCTTCCGAAAATCTTTCCTAAAGCGCCATCAACACTTGCGAATGCGCCGTCAGCTCGCGGTACAACTCGTCGAGTTGCGCTTTCGATGTGGCGCGAATCGCGCAGGTGACGGAAATATAATTGCCATTAGACGACGGCCGCATTTGCATGGTGCTGCCGTCAAAATCGGGGGCGTGCTTGAGCACGATGCCGAGCATGGTTTGGGCAAATCCCGGTTCGTTTTTACCCATGATTTTTAACGGGAACTCACAGGGAAATTCCAACAGAGTTTCCGGTTCCGGTGCAGGCGTGGTCACGATAATTTTATCGCCTGATACAAGGCATAGAGTGTGTGGAACATGGGCCCCGGTTTGCCGCTGCCGACTGGCCGGTTATCGAGTGAGGTAATCGCCAAAACTTCTTTTAATGATGACGTCAGCAACAACTCATCGGCGCTGCGTAGTTCGGCTTCGCTAATGGGGCGCATTTCGTGGGGAATAGCGTTGTCAGCCGCCAGACCCCACGCTGCATCGTAAGTGATGCCGGGTAGCAACAAATTATTTTTGGGTGGAGCCAACAACACGCCGTTTTTCACGGCAAAAATATTGCTCGACGATCCTTCGGTCAAAAATCCTTCGCGCAATAATACCGCTTCGACGCCGCCTTCGTCGATCGCCTGTTGCCGCAACAAAACATTCGCCAGTAACGATGTCGATTTGATGTGACAGCGCAGCCAGCGGTTGTCGTCAAGCGTAACGCAGGCGATGCCGTTGTCGATTTGGGTTTGCGGCACAGGGTTGAGCGGATTGCTCATCAGAAAAACGGTCGGCGTTACGCCCTTGGGAAACGCGTGATCGCGCTTGGCGACGCCGCGGGTGATCTGCAAATAAATGGATTGATTTTGTTCAGTATTTTTTTGGATCAACTCGGTGATGATTTTTTTCCAATCGTCGCGCGTGCACGGATTGGCGAGGCGTATTTCAGCGAGGCTGTTTTCAAGCCGTAGCAGATGCGCATCGAGATGAAACGGTTTGTGTGCGTAAACCGGAATGACTTCATACACACCGTCGCCATAGATAAAACCCCGATCGAGGACGGAAATTTTTGCGTCTTCAATAGGCAAAAATTGTCCGTTGAGGTAAACGATCATTTAGTCCACAACAACCGTATCGAATCCCACGCGCGGCCGAAAATGCCGGCGGCGCCGACGTCTTCAAGCGCCAGCACGGGCAACTCCGCCAGCATTTTGCCGTCGAGGGAAAATTGCATGGTGCCGACTTTGTCGCCTTTTTTAATCGGTGCGATGAGCGGCTGGCTGGAAACCAGATGGCCTTCTTTGAGTTTATCGAATTGCTCTTTCGGCAAAGACAAAAACACATCCTGCATGAAACCGGCCTTCAATTTATTTTGGCTACCCTTGTAAATCGGCAGCGTGGAAATTTCCTGATCTTTTTTATACAACTGTTTTGTATCAAAAAACTGGAAACCGTAATTGAGCAATTTTTGGCTTTCGGCCGTGCGTGCATTATCCGACGCGGTGCCAACGACGACGGAAACCAGCCGGCGTGCGCCGCGCTTGGCAGAGCCGATTAAGCAAAACCCCGCGCTTTCCGTATGGCCGGTTTTCACGCCATCCACTGTGGCATCCAGCGCCAACAGACGGTTGCGGTTTGGTTGTTTAATATTATTAAACGTGTATTCCTTGATGGAATACAGCGGATAAAAATCCGGAAAGTCGCGGATCAACGCAGCGGCCAATTGCGACAAATCCCGCGCGGTCGAATAATGTTCGGCATTGGGCAAGCCCGTGGCGTTGACGAAATGCGTGCCGGTCAAGCCCATGCGTTGCGCTTCCTTGTTCATCATCTGCGCGAACACGTCTTCCGTGCCGCCAAGCGCTTCGGCCAGCGCAATCGACGCGTCGTTGCCCGATTGGATAATCATCCCGTGCAACAGTTCATCCACCGTCACCTTCATGCGCGGCTCGATGAACATGTTGGAGCCTTCGGGCTTCCACGCGTTTTTTGAAATCGGCACCACTTGCTGCAAATCGAGTTTTTTGTTTTTCAACGCGCTGAAGGTGAGATAGGCCGTCATCAGCTTGGTGAGTGATGCCGGTTCGGCCCTGGCGTCGGCATTTTGCGCGGCGAGCATCTGGTTGCTTTGAAAATCGTAGAGCACCCACGAGCGCGCAGCGATGGGGGCAACGCCTTCCAAGCCGACAATGGCTGGCACCGGAGCGGCCGTGGGCTGCGCCGCGGCGGCGGCAGGTTTGGCAGCGGGTTTGGCGGCGGGTTGGGCGAAGGCGGAAACAGACAGCAGGCAGCAGAGCAGGCAGGCAAATAATTTCATCGGGGGCTTTTGAACAACAAGAAAATAAAATTGAAGTATAACAAACCGCACTGGGCGTTCGCAGTGCGGTTTGTTAATGAGTGAAGCGCGCCGGGTTACAGGGGCGACCAAATGGGCGCTATGCCCAGGCTGCTTTTGACACGGCCGGAAATATCGCGCGCGCGCAACGTATCGCTGTAAGGCCCAACACGCACGCGATATAGTTTATCGACAATAAAAATTTCTATCGGCTCGGTCAGCCAGGCGAGATCTTTTTCCATTTTCTCGCGGAAGTTTTCTGCGTTGGCGATGTTGGAGAACACGCCTAATTGTAAAAACACCGGGCGATCATTGGTGCCGTTTCCAATAACGCTGCGCGCACTATTTGCCGCCGCAACCGTTGCGGGAACAGGCGCAGTCATGATGGGCGGCGCGACGGTTGCCGGTGCGCCTATCGCCGAGGCAGCGCTGGTTGCGGCCATAACGGCAGCCGGTTTGGGCGCGACGTTGCGGTTGCTCGCAACATCCTGCGGCACGAGGCTCTCGACAAAAACCGGCGTGCTGCCTTTTTGCACATAACCGAGTTTAAGCGCTGCGGTGTATGAAAGATCCATCACGCGCCCTGCGTGAAACGGCCCGCGGTCGTTCACGCGCACGATAACGGTTTTTTTATTTTCCAGATTGGTGACACGCGCGTAGCTGGGTATCGGCAAGGTGGGATGCGCCGCCGTCATCGCATACATATCGTAAATTTCGCCCGACGCGGTTTTTCTGCCGTGAAACTGGCGGCCATACCACGATGCGGTGCCTGTCGCGGAATAAGGCCTGGCAGATTTATCCGGCACAAAATTTTGACCGAGGGCCGAATACGGCTCGTTGGCAAATTTATTTAGCGCCTCTACTTGCGGCACCGGCTCGGGCGTCGCTTCAAGATTGGGCGGTGGATTCGGGCCGGGGCCGTCGTCCTGATAATAGCCGCCGGGTGTGCCGGGCGTGGTGCCGGTTTGCGGTAATGTTGCGGACGGCATGGTCGCAGGCGGCAACGAAACGGACGGTTGTACAACGGCAGGCTGTTGTGTGGGTTGTTGTGATGGCAATGGCTGCGTGACTGTGGGCGGCAGGCTCGCGCCCAGCTCTGGCAGAGGCGCGAGTTTGGTGCTGCTACATGCCGCAAGCGTTAACCAAATCATGCTGGCAAAGGCATTTTTTGCGCTTACGCGATTGTATTGTAAGTATTTGATTGCATTGAACATTTTTATCTCCTCAATTACGTTTTCACCAATTGTTTATGGGTTTGGATGCTCATCAAAATACCGAAGCCCACCAGCATGGTCACCAACGATGTGCCGCCATAACTGAGCAACGGCAAGGGCACGCCGACCACGGGCAGAATGCCTGCCACCATGCCCATGTTCACAAACACATAGGTAAAAAATGTCAGCGTAATGGCGCCGGCGATCAAACGCGAAAAAAGTGTCGGCGCATTGGCGGCGATCATCAGCCCGCGTCCGATTATCAACACATACATGAATAACAACGCCATGTTGCCGATGAAACCGAATTCTTCCGAGAACACGGCGAAAATAAAATCCGTCGTTGGCTCGGGCAAAAAATCCAAGTGGCCTTGTGAACCGTTGAGCCAGCCTTTGCCGATCAATCCGCCCGAACCTACCGCAATGGTGGATTGAATGATGTGGTAACCCGAGCCCAGCGGATCGGTGGTCGGGTCGAACAGGGTGAGCACGCGCTTGCGCTGGTAATCATGCAACATGGGCCACACCAGAGGCACCAGCGCGCCGATGGCCACCGCGCCGGCAATCATCACCTTCCAGCTCAAACCGGCGAGAAACAAAACATAAAAGCCTGAGGCGCAAATCAGAATCATCGTGCCGAGGTCGGGCTGTTTCATAATCAGCGCCGCTGGCACGGCCAGCAACATCGCTGCAAATAAAAATTCTTTCCAGCGCAAGTTGGATTCGTAGCGATGAAAAAACCACGCCAGCATCAACGGAATGGCCAGCTTCATCATCTCCGACGGTTGGATGCGTGTGACACCGATGTGCAACCAGCGCTGTGCGCCGTGACTCTTGATGCCAAAGAGCGCCACGCAAATCAATAAAACCAGCCCGAACAGATACAGCGGCATGGCAAGCCGCATCAATTGCTGTGGTGGAATGCTCGCCACCAGCCACATGGCGATCAACGCCACGCCCATGCTGCGCGCCTGCATAAACATCTTGTCCGTGTTTGTGCCACCTGTCGCACTATACAAAACGGCAAGGCCCATCGACATGACAATGAGAATAAATGTCAGCAGCGGGCCGTCAATATGCGCCGTGAGGCGGGCGTAGAGTTGGCTAATCATCGCCTTCTTTTTCTTCCATGGCCGGCGCTGCGGCAGCGGGTGTTTTGCCGGTAAGCACGTAGTCAAATACCTGGCGCGCAATCGGTGCAGCGGCGGCAGCACCAAAGCCGCCGTTTTCAACGACAACAGCCAACGCAATTCTTGGCGACTCCGCCGGCGCATAGGCGACGTAAAGTGCGTGGTCGCGCAAATATTCGGCGACGTTGGCCTCGACGTATTTTTCGCCTTGCTTCAGGCCCTTCACCTGGGCCGTGCCGGTTTTGCCTGCCGAGGTGTATTCGGCACCGGTAAAAGCCCGCGCGCCGGTACCTTCCTTGGTCACGCCTACCATCGCCTGTTTGATAATGTCCATATTTTCCGCTTTGAATGCCATAGGTGTCGGGGCTTGCGCCGCGAACTGCGTGATTTTTCCTGTGCGGCTGTCTTGTATGGCTTGCACCATGCGTGGCTTGACCATGTTGCCGTTGTTGGCCAGGATGGCAATCGCCTTGGCCAGTTGCAGCGGCGTGTACGAGTTGTATCCCTGACCGATGCCGACGCTGATGGTTTCGCCCGCATACCAGCGTTGCTTGTAACGTTTTTGTTTCCATTCCTGCGACGGCAGCACGCCGCTTTTTTCGCCGCTGATATCAATGCCGGTAGGTTGGCCGAAACCGAATTTGCTCATGAATGCGGCGATGGCATCGATGCCCATCTCGCTCGCCAGCGTGTAGTAATAGGTATCGCATGAGACGACAATCGAGCGATACATATCAACCAGGCCGTGGCCGCCTACCTTGTCATCGCGAAAAGTGTGGCCACCGAAAATAAACGCGCCCGGATCGTCGATAGCTTGTTGCGGCGTGCGCTTGCCCGTCTCCAACGCGGCCAGCGCGAGAAACGGTTTGAACGTTGAGCCTGGCGGATAAGTCCCTTGCAATGCGCGATTGTTGAGCGGCTTGTCGGGGGAAGTGTTGAGCGCATCCCAATTGATCTGGTCAATGCCATCGACAAACAGATTCGGGTCGTAACCGGGTTGGCTCACAAAAGCAAGCACTTCGCCGGTAGTTGGCTCGATGGCGATGAGTGCGCCGCGCCGCTTGCCAAAGGCCTGCTCGGCTACTTTTTGCAACTTGATGTCGAGCGATAAAATCAGATTATTTCCCGACACCGGTTCGCTGCGTTTTAGCAGGCGCACGGCTCGGCCGCCCGCGTCGGTTTCCACTTCTTCAAATCCGGTAATGCCATGCAATTCGTTTTCATAACTCTGCTCGATGCCGAGTTTGCCCATGTGGTCGGTGCCGCGGTAATTGGCGGTCTTGTCGGCGGCTTCCAGTTCGGCCAGGTCCGTCTCGTTGATGCGGTTGATGTAACCTAGCGCATGCGAAGCGGAGGCGCCCTCGGGATAGCGGCGGAACAAACGCGCCTTGATGTCCACCCCGGTAAAGCGATAACGGTTGACGGCAAAGCGCGCCACTTCTTCTTCCGACAGGCGCGTGCGCACGGGCAGGCTTTCAAAATTACGCGATTCCTCCAACAGTTTTTTGAAACGCTTGCGATCACGCGCGGTGATTTCTACGATGTTCGACAACTCGTCGAGCGTCTCATCCAACTTGGGGATTTTGCTCGGCGTAATTTCCAGCGTGTAAGCCGGATAATTGTAGGCCAGCACCACGCCGTTGCGGTCGATAATCAGGCCGCGGTTGGGCATCACGGGCAAAATGGAAATCCGGTTGGCTTCCGATTGGGTGTGGTAGTGATCGAAGCGGGCGATTTGCAAATAGGCAAAGCGGCCCACCAGCACGGCAGCCAGCAACAGCGCGCCGCCGCTCGCTGCCAGCAGGCGCAGGCGGTAATCGTTGATTTCTTTCTGCTGGTTTTTAAGGGCGCTGCCTTCCATCATGGCGGGATTCTCACAGGCTGTCCGATTGGGCAGCGAGCGCCTCGGGCAGTTCCAGCAGCCACACGACAGGCGGCCATAACGCCGCGCCAATCAGCGCGCCGATAAAATAGCTGTAGCCGGGAAAAGTGGCGTCGGCCAATAGATTCAGCGCTACCGTGATGGCGCTGGCAATGAGCAGAATGAGAATAATGTGCAGCGCCTGTTGCGGCAGCGGAAAGCGCAGGATGCGCAGCCGCAGTGAAAATGCCGCATACACCGCCAGCGCATACACAAACGCGTGTTGCCCCAGCACCGCGCTGTCGGCCACGTCCATCACCAGCCCGCCAAAAAATGCGACGCTTTGCCCGACCATACGCGGCTCACGCATGCCCCAATAGAGCAATACGAGCAGCAAAAAGTCCGGCCGCAATTTAAGTAGCAAGCCGCTCCACGGCAATACGTTGAGGCAAAACGCCACGATGAGGGTAAACAACACATAGTGCACCCTCGGCGTCTGCGGCAAGACTTCGGGCATGGCTGAACGCAGCGGCGCAATCATGATGCCCCCCGTTTCTTTTTATTATTTTTTTCCTTTGCCGTTTTGGATTCATCTTCGGCAGGTTCGCGCCTGGGATATTCGGCGTGGGGATCAACCGTGAGCACCAATAAATATTTATGGTTCTCCACACCCGCCACCGGCACGCAGGTAATTTTTGAAAACACCATGGCCGAGCTGCGTTCGATATTGCTCACTTCCGCCACGGCGAGTCCCGGCGGATATGTGCCGTCGATGCCCGATGTCACCAGCAGGTCGCCATTGCGCACATCGGCGCGCTCGGCGAGATAAGGCAAATCCAGCGTGCCGTCGCGCCCATTGCCGAAAACAATGGCGCGGATGCCGTTGCGTTGCACCGCCACCGGCACCGCGTGGCCCTTTTCGGTCAGCAAGGTAACTTCACTGGTGAGTAAGCTCACGGCGGTAATCTGGCCGACCACGCCAGTGCCGTCGATCACCGCCAGGCCGGGGCGTAAATTGTCTGTGCTGCCTTTGTTGATGATGATTTTTCGCGCAAACGGATTGCGTCCCGAATACAACACCTCGACGATTTCGCCTTTGCCGGCATAGCGGTTTTTTGCGCCGTTGAGCGCCAGCATATGCGCGTGTTCTGCCTCGACAAATTTCGCCGCTTGCGCGATGGCCGATTGCTCGAGCAATTTTTGTTTCAATTCGGCGTTCTCGGTTTGCAGTTGCGATTGCGTAGAGAAATAATTGGTCACCCTTGCCACCAGCCGCACCGGGCTTTGCGCCACTTGTTGCAACGGATACACCAGCACCGACAATGATTGGCGCAGGCTGCTGAGTAAATGTAAACGATAATCGGCGAACATGATGGCGACACACAACGCGGCAAAAAAAACCAGGCGTGTCAGCGGTGAAGGGCCGCGATTAAAAAAGGGGGGCGGCTGGCGAACCATCTTCGATCAAGGGTGGCGCGGAAAAAAAAGTAATGTGCACGCTGCTTGCGTGTCGCATGGCGCGCTCCGCCGGATGGCGCAGGGGTTGAATGTAACTAATTGATTTAATTGAATAATTTTAGTATTTAGCACGCTGCGATGAAGTCCTGATTTCAGCCACTCTGATGACTTTAATCGTTAGTGAAAACGGTGCCCAGCTTGTCCATTTCTTCCAACGCGCGACCGGAGCCCCGTACCACGCAGGTGAGTGGATCGTCGGCGACGATAACGGGCAAACCGGTTTCTTCCATCAGCAAACGATCGAGATCGCGCAACAATGCGCCGCCACCGGTGAGCACCATGCCTTTTTCGGCGATGTCGGCGCCGAGTTCGGGCGGCGTTTGTTCCAGCGCCGATTTCACTGCGCCGACAATGCTGTTGAGCGGATCAGTTAACGCTTCGAGAATTTCGTTGCTGGAAATAGTGAACGCGCGCGGAATGCCTTCGGCCAGATTGCGTCCTTTGACTTCCATTTCCTTTACTTCCGAGCCGGGGAAAGCCGAGCCGATTGCTTTTTTGATTGATTCAGCCGTCGCTTCGCCGATCAGCATGCCGTAATTGCGGCGGATGTAATTGATAATCGCTTCGTCGAACTTGTCACCGCCCACGCGCACGCTCGACGCATACACGATGCCGCCGAGGGAAATCACGCCGACTTCCGTGGTGCCGCCGCCGATGTCCACCACCATCGAGCCAGTCGGATCGGCTACAGGCAAGTCTGCGCCAATCGCGGCGGCCATTGGTTCTTCAATCAAATAAACCTGACGCGCGCCGGCACCCATGGCCGATTCGCGGATGGCGCGCCGCTCCACTTGCGTCGAACCGCAAGGCACACAAATGATGATGCGCGGGCTGGGCGAAAATAAACTCGACGGATGAATTTTTTTGATAAAAAATTTCAGCATCTGCTCAGTGATGGTGAAGTCGGCGATCACACCGTCTTTCATCGGGCGGATGGCGGTGATGTTGCCCGGCGTGCGGCCCAACATCTGTTTAGCCGCGAGGCCGACTGCTTGAATGGTTTTTTTGTTGGTGCCGCCGCCTTCGGTGCGAATGGCAACGACAGAAGGTTCATCGAGCACGATGCCTTTACCACGCACGTAAATCAGCGTGTTGGCCGTACCCAGGTCGATGGCAAGATCATTACCGCGTAGAAATCCGAACATAATTTGTAGCTCCCTGACGTTATCGGGGCGAATAAATGTCCTATAATAACGTACTTAGCGCATGAAGTTAAAGCTTAAATTTACCATTTCGGATAAATCATGTCCCTCACTACTCAAGATATTCAGCGAATTGCCCGACTGTCGCGTATCGCCGTCACGGAAAACGAAGCGCTGGATTTGCAAACAAAGTTGAACGGAATTTTTTCGCTGATCGAAGAGATGCAAGCTGTCGATACCAAGGACATCGAGCCGATGGCCCATTCACAAAACGTGTCGCTGCGTTTGCGCGACGATGTGGTGACGGAAAAAAATCAGCGCGCGCTGTTTCAATCTATTGCGCCGCAAGTGGAAAACGGCTTATATCTGGTGCCGAAAGTCATTGAATGAGTATTTTCGTAACTTATTGATTATATTGAATAAATTTTACACTTTCTATGCTGAATTCATCGCTCAAACAACTCTCTGCCGCTCTCGCGACGAAAAAAATTTCCAGCGTCGAGCTGACGCAATATTTTTTAGCGCGCGCGAAAAAATATAATCCGGCATTGAATGCATTCATCACGCTGGATGAAGAAAAATCTTTAGCGCAAGCGCGCGCCGCCGATGCGCGCATCGCCGCAGGAAAGGCCGTCACGCTGACGGGTATTCCGTTTGCGCAAAAAGATATTTTTTGCGCCAAAGGTTGGCGCACGACGTGCGGCTCAAAAATGCTGCACAATTTTATTTCACCCTACGATGCCCATGTGATTGAGCAATTCAATCACGCCGGCGCGATTAATCTGGGCAAAACCAATATGGACGAATTCGCCATGGGTTCGTCGAACGAAACATCATTCTTCGGCACAGTGAAAAACCCCTGGGATGTAAACACCGTGCCCGGCGGCAGCTCGGGCGGCTCGGCGGCAGCCGTTGCCGCGCGTCTCGCACCCGCGGCAACGGCGACGGATACAGGCGGTTCCATTCGCCAGCCTGCGGCATTCACGGGCACTTGCGGTCTGAAACCGACCTATGGCGTGGTATCCCGCTACGGCATGATTGCGTTTGCTTCGTCGCTGGATCAAGCGGGTCCGATGGCGAAGTCTGCCGAAGACTTGGCGTTGATGCTTAACCTGATGGCAGGTTTCGACACCCGCGATTCCACCAGCCTTGATCGCAAAACGGAAGACTACACGCGCGATCTCGCGCAGCCGCTCAAAGGTTTGCGTATCGGTTTGCCACGGGAATATTTCGGCGCGGGCTTGAATGCCGACGTAGCCAAAGCGGTCGAAGCCGCATTGGGCGAATACAAAAAACTGGGTGCCACAACGGTTGAAATCGGTTTGCCCAATAGCAAACTTTCCATTCCCGTTTATTACGTACTCGCCCCGGCAGAAGCATCGTCAAACCTGTCGCGTTTCGACGGCGCGCGCTACGGTTATCGCGCAGAAAATTATGCTGATCTCACCGAGATGTACGAAAAAACCCGCGCCGAAGGTTTCGGTGCCGAGGTGAAACGCCGCATCATGATCGGTACCTACGTGTTATCGCACGGCTATTACGACGCTTATTATTTGCAGGCGCAAAAAATCCGCCGCCTCATCGCGCAAGACTATACCGAGGCATTCAAAGTCTGCGACGTGGTGATAGGCCCGACCACGCCGAGCACCGCCTTCAACTTCGGCGCGAAGTCTGCTGATCCGGTGGAAATGTATCTCAACGATCTGTACACCATTGCGGCGAATCTCGCCGGCCTGCCCGCCATGTCGATTCCCTGCGGCTTCGACGGCAACAACCGCACCATCGGTTTGCATATCGTCGGCGATTATTTCAGCGAAGCGAAAATGCTCAACGTTGCACACCAGTTTCAGCAAGCGACCGATTGGCACACAAAAATGCCGGGCGGGTTGGAGTAAATGATGACGCAAAAAAATAGCCTAGTTAACATCTCAGCCGCTTCAATCTCCCTGACAGGGGGAAGGCTAGGATGGGGGTGGGTGATGGGCCAGAGTTCGCACATGCTTGACAAGACACCCATCCCCCACCTAACCTCCCCCTTGAAGGGGGAGGGACTTCTTTTTTCGACAAAAAAGCTTTTGCTTTTCTGTGCGTCTCTATGTCTCCATGGTGAAAGAAGTTTTTGTAGGGTGTGCACTGCCCACCACGAGGCAGATCACGCTGCACTCTGGTCTATGTTTCCAAGCGCATGGCTCGGCATAAAATGTTTTGGTGTGCAATGCTCACGCAATATGTTTGTTTTTTTGCTTTTCTCTGTGCCTCTGTGTCTCTGTGGTGAAAGAGGTTTGATATGAAATGGGAAGTCGTCATCGGTATCGAGACCCACACGCAACTTTCGACGCAATCAAAAATTTTCAGCGGCAGCTCCACGGCATTTGGCGCAGAGCCGAACACGCAAGCCAGCGCCGTCGATCTCGCCATGCCCGGTGTGTTGCCGGTGATGAACAAGGGCGCAGTTGAACGTGCGATCCGTTTAGGCTTGGCCGTCGGCGGAAAAATCGCCCATCATTCCGTGATGGCGCGCAAAAATTATTTTTATCCCGACCTGCCAAAAGGCTACCAGATCAGCCAGATGGAATTACCCATCGTGCAAGGCGGCTCGATTACCATTCAAGTTGACGGCACAGAAAAAGTGATCCGTCTTACGCGCGCGCATCTGGAAGAAGATGCGGGAAAATCCTTGCACGAAGATTTTCACGGCGCGACCGGCATTGATTTGAATCGCGCGGGTACGCCGTTATTGGAAATCGTGTCAGAGCCCGACATGCGCAGCGCCGCTGAAGCCGTGGCCTATGCGAAAGCGCTGCATTCGCTGGTGCGTTGGATCGGCATTTGCGATGGCAACATGCAGGAAGGTTCGTACCGCTGCGACGCCAACGTGTCGGTGCGGCCGCTGGGCGAAGAAAAACTCGGCACACGCTGCGAAATCAAAAACATCAACTCCTTCCGCTTTATCGAAAAAGCAATCGAGTATGAAGTGAAGCGCCAGATTGAGCTCATCGAAGACGGCGGCAAAGTTATCCAGCAAACGCGCCTGTACGACCCCGACAAAGATGAAACCCGCGCCATGCGCTCGAAAGAAGACGCGCACGATTACCGTTATTTTCCCGACCCCGATTTGTTGCCGCTGGCTGTGAGCGAACAATGGATCGCCGACACGCGCGCGCAGATGCCCGAGTTGCCGCAAGCCATGCGCGAGCGTTACACACGCGACTACGCCATCACCGCCTATGACGCAGGCCTGCTCACCGGCTCGCGCGAGATGGCGGAATATTTTGAAGCGACCGTGAAAGCGGGCGGCGAACCTAAACAAGCGGCCAACTGGATCATGGGCGAACTGTCTGCACGCTTGAACAAGGACGATCGGGACATCGCGGCATCGCCAATCAAATCAAATCAACTCGCGGGACTATTAAACCGCATTGGCGACAACACGGTTTCCGGCAAACTCGCCAAAGAAGTGTTTGACGCCATGTGGAACGGCGAAGGCGACGCCGACACGGTGATCGAGAAAAAAGGCCTGAAACAAATTTCCGACAGCGGCGCAATTGAAGCCACCGTCGATAAAATCATCGCCGACAACGCAGGCCAGGTGGCCGAATATCGCGCAGGCAAAGAAAAAGTATTCGGATTTTTTGTCGGGCAGGCGATGAAAGCCATGGGCGGCAAAGCCAACCCGGCGCAGCTTAACGAGATTGTGCGCAATAAATTAAAATCCGGTTGACGGCTGCATTGGTTGATGTGAAGTTGGCCGTGTCCAAAGCCACTGCTGCGGAAATAATATACTCAAGACACTTGGCAGTATCTATTTCTCTGTGGTCGGCTGTGTAGCGCAACAAAATATTTTCAAATGGAGAAGCTATGGCTTTCGATTACAGCAGCGTAAGTGAAAAACTCAATGTCCCCAACCCACTAAAAATTGAAAATGTTTTCCGCATTGTTAACGGCTTTATTTTTGCCGTTGGTGGCGCCGCTTTATTGCTTCAACTTCGCAGCAAAGCCGTCAACGGCGTCCCCGTTAGTGTGTGGTTTACCATATTGGTCAGCTTGCTGATGCTGTTAGTTGGCGTCGGTTTTATTGCCCGGGCTTTGAGCCAGTTGCGTTTTTATTTTGGACGCGGAAGGCCCGCCAATTTGTACGGCATCCATGAATCTGAGGTGGGCGAAAAAACGCCGAGTGACCTCGCCAAATTCGCTCAAGAAACGTTGCGTCATCAGGCGATCACATATCGAGAGCCGAGCGGCCCGTTGCAGCAATTGTTGTTTTCCCTCCTACCTAAACTGATTTACTCTGCTCAAGATATTCGTTATTTTGCTGAAGTTAATTTCAAAAATGCAATTTATATGTTGGTGCTATTGGTCAGCATGTTGTTCGCGCTTGCTGGCGGAAGAGTTGGCGCATCGCCGCAGCAGTGGGAGCAAGTTACTGTTTACATCGGCCTGGTTTATTTTGTCGGGGCGCTTTGGCTGTTAGTCAAAGGCAACGACGGGCAAAGAGTATTTAGCGTAAATGAATTGGTGTTGCTGATTTGTATTGCGATCATCGGTCCGATTTTGCTGGTATTTAATGCTGCGCGCTTGCCAAACTTTGATTGGTTAGTGCCGTTTCCGCACGTCTATATAGTATTCTTCGTCGCCTTTCTCGCTTATGCAGTGACGTTTGTCGCGCTATTGCGGCAGCAGCGCGAAGCACCCTCCACAATGGTGTCGATGATTCAGGAGGCCTGGAATGTAAACTGCAGCCCTAAGCAAATCATGGAAGAATTTGCCCGCGATTTGCAGGACCGCTGGCCGGAAAAAATCCCTAACCGCCGCTATGTGCAAATTGATCCAGAAATTAACCTGTCGCAACAATCAGGGGAATTTCGTTGTGAAATGATGCAAGAAACCCAACCGTTTCCGGTAAAGTCCGAGCGGATTAGTTTTGCCTCCGCGCTTCAACATCCACAACAGCAAATGGTATTTTTATTGAGCATTTTAGGTGCAGTATCCTTGCTGTTATCGGCGCTTGCATTTTATTCCACAGGACAAGTGTTGCTTGGCCAAATAAACGCTAAACAGGGGAATTTTTCTGCTTATGGCCTGATGTTTCTCGCGCTAGGAATATATGCAACACGTGCCGCCCATACGCTTTGGTTGAAGTTTGAATTTTCTTCGCAAATTGTATGGCTGGAAATGTCGGGCCAATTTACCAGTGCCCGGCTCGACTATGGCAACTTGCTTCACGACACCGTCAAATCGAGTAGTACAGCAGTAAAAATAGAAACGATGACAGTGCGATTGTGGGTAGCCAATTTGGAAAGCATTATTTTTGGGAAGGACAGCGTGCGCTATCTGCAGGCTATGTCAGGTGACAATGACTACGCACAATCCATTATGCGGCGGCTGAAAAGTTTTGCCGACAATCAAGCATCTATATTCGCGCCTACGTCATCAGTTGATGCTGAGCGCCACGCGCAGCTTGCGCAAATGAATCTGCAAACGCAAGCTCAACTGCGCGGAGGCGACGAGAGCAAGTCGGCCGCGCTTTTGGCCGCTACGGGGCGCGATCCAGAAAATTGAATGTAATCAATATGTTATAGTTAAATAAAAACCCGCCATGCGCTTGCCTGGCGGGTTTTTATTTTCGTACGCTTAAATTCGTTCGCTTAAAAAAGCGGCATTATTTTCCGTTGTTCGCCGCTGCCGCCATGCTCTTTTTCAACTCCAGATAACGCGCTTTGTCGGCATCAAACTTGGCGATGGTTTCGTTACGCTCTACTTGAAACTGACGCTGGGTTACGCTCAGGTTTTGGATTTCCAGTTGATTTTTTTCGTAGGCCAGCACCAAGGCCATCGGGGCAATGCGCACATATTTGCCATCAAGACCTTTGGCAGCATAGGGCGCGAGTTGTTTGATCAGCGCGTCTTCAAGGCCGATGGCGGCTTTGAGTTGCGCATCGGACACCAGCAATTTGGCTTCGACTGTTTGCAGCGTGCGATCGCGCGACACGTCAATTTCTTTTTCGCTGGTGTAGGTGTTGAATATGGCGGCATCCTGGCGCTGTTTTTCAGTCACTTTTTTCTGTTCGACTTTTTCCTGCGCTTCGGTTGCCTCGCGCACTTTGCGTTGTTCAGCCGTCAGCGCGCCTTCGGTTTTTTTGTACACGATTCCCTGTTTACTCAATTCCTGTGAGCCACGGCTGGCATATTCGGGCGGCACGGAATCGCCGTAATGGGTTTGGCCTTTTTCATCGACCCATTTCACCAGGCCGGCAGCTTGCAATGCCGTGGCGCCCATCACCAGCGTTGAGGCCACCAGCAAGTGAATCAATTTGTCAGGCATGTATGCCATAGTTTTCCCGATACTGTTGTACGCGTTGCAAATTTTGTTGCATATTCGCCTGGCCTGAAAGATAAGCCACCAAATCATCCAGGCTCGCAATGGCGATAACGGGAATGCCGTAATCGCGGTTTACTTCCTGCACGGCCGACAAGCCGCCGGTGCCTTTTTCCATGCGGTCGAGCGCGATCAACACAGCCGCCGGTTGGGCACCGTGCTGACGAATCAGTTCCACCGATTCGCGCACTGACGTACCGGCTGAAATCACGTCGTCTACGATCAACACGCGGCCTTGAAGCGGGCTGCCGACGATGGTGCCGCCTTCGCCGTGGTCTTTGGCTTCTTTTCGATTATAGGCAAAGGGCACATTTCTGCCGGCGTTTGCCATCGCGATCGCTATGCCGGCCACCAGTGGAATGCCTTTGTACGCGGGGCCGAACAACATGTCGAATGAAACGCCCGTGTTGTTTGCGGCCTTGGCGTAAAATTGCGTAAGTTGTGCAAGCGATGCGCCGTCGTTGAACAAGCCCGCGTTAAAAAAATACGGCGACATGCGACCCGCTTTGGTTTTATATTCACCAAAGCACAATACTTGTTTCGCCACGGCGAAGTGGATAAATTCCTGCTTATAGTCAGCCATGGCCGTTCTCGATAGATGACATATTTTAACCTAAACCCCCAGCGAAATAAGTGAGATATAACACTATTTCCCTCAGAGCAGACAATAATGAAAATCATCAGCATCAATTTCAACGGTATCCGCTCGGCAGCAACCAAAGGTTTTTTTGATTGGCTACCGAAGCAAAAAGCCGACATCGTGTGCGGTCAGGAAATCAAGGCGCAAGATGCCGACCTCACGGACGAGATGCGCCACCCAAAGGGTTTCACCGGCAATTTTCATTGCGCCGAAAAAAAGGGTTATAGCGGCGTATCGATTTACACCAAACCAAAACCGGATTCTGTCGTGGCCGGATTAGGGTTGTCGGATGTCGATGCTGAAGGACGTTTCATCCGCGCTGACTACGGCAACTTGTCGGTGATTTCATTGTATCTGCCGTCTGGCTCCAGCGGCGAAGAGCGGCAGCAGGTGAAGTTTCAATTTCTCGACCGGTTTTATCCGGTGATGAAACAGCTCAAAAAAAGTGGCCGCGAAATAATTATTTGCGGCGACTGGAATATTGCCCATAAAGAAATTGATTTGAAAAACTGGAAATCCAACCAGAAAAATTCTGGCTTCCTGCCCGAAGAACGTGCGTGGCTGACCAAAGTGTTTGATGATTTAGGTTACGTCGATGTATTCCGCACCTTGGACCCTCGCCCCGAGCAATATACCTGGTGGTCGCAGCGCGGGCAGGCGCGGGCAAAAAATGTGGGCTGGCGTTTGGACTACCAGATCGCCACGCCAGGCATCGCGGCGACGGCGAAAAAAACGTCCATCTACGTTGATGAAATGTTTTCAGATCACGCGCCTTTGACTGTGGAATATGATTTCAAAATTTGACGCGTCGATTCCCGCTTGCAGATGTTATGCGAAACCGCCCCTTCAAACCAAGGCAAAGTGCGATAATCGGCACACATCGGGAAACGACATGAAATAAAAATGTGGCGGCCTGTTACCACCGCAACCATTTCAGGGAGAGTTATGGAAAATGCAGCGCAGGAAAAAACCGTGCCGGAAAAAGGCTGGTTTGCCTCGATCAAGCCCTATCTGGAAAAAGAATCCCTCGCGGCGTTTTTTCTCGGTGTCTCGTCCGGCTTTCCGTTTGCCATGATCGGCGCTACGCTGACTACGCGCCTTGCGCAAGACGGCATCGACAAAAAAACCGTCACCGCTTTTGCCCTCGCGTTTCTCGCCTATAACCTTAAAGTGTTCTGGGCCTGGGTGGTTGATGGCGTGTACCTGCCGGTGCTGGGCCGTCTGGGGCAGCGTGTGTCATGGTTGATATTATCCGGCGTATTGGTGATTGCGGCGGTCATCAACCTCGCCTTCGTCGATCCGAAGGCGAGCATCTATGCCACCAGCCTCGCGGCAATATTGGTCGGCATCGCGGGGGCCACGTTTGATATTGTCATCGACGCGTATCGTATTGAAACCCTGAAGCCTTACCAGCTCGGCGTCGGCTCCGGCATGTCGCAATACGGTTGGCGCATCGGCTCCAACGCGGCCGGTGCGCTCGCGCTAGTCATCGCGGCGCGCTACGGTTGGAGCATGGGCTATATGGCCTGCGCCGCTTTCGCCTTGCCCGCGATGTTGACGGGATTATTTTTAGGCGAGCCGAAACGCCATCGCGCCATTACCGACAAACACGGCGTCGGCGAAGTGTGGCAATCGATCATCGGGCCGTTTGTGGAATTCTTCCAACGCTCCGGCGCATGGCTGGTCATGCTGTTTATTTTGCTGCATAAAATCGGCGACACGCTGGCAAACTTGACCTTGCGCCTGCTGTTCAACGACCTCAAATTCACCAACGATGAAATCGCCATTTACGATATCGGCGTCGGCTTTTGGGCCTACCTCATCGGCATTTTTATCGGCGGCATAATTTACGCGCGCATCGGCCTGAAAAAATCTGTGCTGCTCGCGCTGATACTCATGGGCGTATCGAACCTTAGCTTTGCCTGGCTCGCTGCCATCGGCCACAGCAATTGGGGCATGGCCGCCGCCATCGGGTTTGAAAACATGTCAAGCGGCTTTGGCGGCGTTGTTGTCGTCGCGTATTTCTCCGCGCTGTGCGATTTACGCTTCACCGCCACGCAATACGCCATGATCACCGCCGTCGCCAGCGTCGTCGGAAGATTTCTCACCGGCACTACGGCGGGATGGTTGATAGAGCAAATGGGCTACGTGAATTTTTATTTGCTCACCACGGTTGCCGCTATTCCCGGCATTGTGCTGTTCTGGCTGATGATGCGCGCGGGGCTAATCGATAGCTCAATCGGCACGGCGGGAGAAAATCGGTCGGGGGGATAAGACGGAAATAGAGAATTAAAGTCGAGAGGGCAAACCGGTGGGCGACCGTGCAATATCATAACATATTGATTATATTGAATTTTATATAACATTTCTGACGGGCATTACAATAAATAATTACTTTTGCGCATCAGCAAGCCGTACAAAATTTGTAAACCAAGCCGTACAAAATTTGTAAACATAGTGGCGAACGCTCTTGACTGCCCCCCCCCCGGATAAGTTATGGTCACTACCATTTAGAGAAATGCCGGGGCAAAATAAAAATGACTGAAAATCGACTAAGCAGAAATTGGCCTCAAGTTTTTTCCACCCTTTTTCAGGTGAAAAAGCAAGAATTTGTCAGCAGCCCACAAAACTCGGCTGAAGGAGGAATCGTGTGTTTCCGGCGCGCCATGATCGACCTCAAAATAGCCCGAAAGCTTTGTTTAGCATTTGTCTTTCTGCTGAGTAGCGCGATTTCGCATACGGCCAAAGCAGAATATTTTGCGTACATAGGACACGCCTATTCGCCAGATATTCTAGGCTATCGGTTTGGTTTTCAAACTTGTTATGACGCCGCTATGTGGGCCGCGAATACATCTGCGGCTGATCTTGCCAACAGCCCTATCTCTGGGTATTACTTAACGTCCATGAGGATTGAGTACGCTACCGGAACGGAAAGTTATAGTCTGATAAACGGGGTGCTCACCCTCGTTGGATGCCGCGCTGATGCATATGTTGTGAACAGTACGACTGTGAACAGTAATTTAGTAATTGTTTATGGAGTAGGGAACTACTATCAGTGTGGTACTTATGGCCAGGCATGTACGCCCACCCCAACTCCGTCGCCAACTCCGACACCAACCCCCGCGCCACCCCCCGAATCTCCCAAAGACCTCGGCTCGTGCTGTAATGGTGGCGGGGGCAGCAGCACTGGCCAGCAGTCAGTTGGCAATCCGGTCAATGTTGGCACCGGAAATAAATATCAGCGTGAAGACGATTACACGGGATTGGGTAATCTGCCGTTGTCGTTCTCCCGCTATTACAACAGCAGCAACCTTGCCCTACCTGGCGTGTTTGGCAACAAATGGCGTAGCACCTATGATCGGCGTATAAACGCTACGGGCGCTGGCGCAAGAGTATTGCGCCACGACGGGCGCGTTTATACGTTTCGCCCCGCATCTGTCTTTTCGAGCAATTATGTTAGCGACCCGGACGTCATCGGCCAACTGCGCGCAAGCAAAACCGCCGCCCTCTCGCCGATCACAGGCTGGACCTACGTTAACGAGCAAGACGAGACTGAGATCTACGACGCCAACGGCCGACTCACTGCAATTACCAGCCGCGCAGGCGTAACGCAAACGCTTAATTACTCAGCTACGACTGGCCTGCTCGATAGCGTCACGGACAGCTATGGGCGTACCATGCGTTTCGCCTATACCAACAATCTTTTAACCGGAATGTCCGACCCGGCTGGCAATCTATATACCTATGGCTACAGCTACGGCATGTTGGCCTCGGTGAATTATCCTGACACTAAATCGCGCCGATACACCTATGAAGACTTGATCGACGGCTCCAAACTCACCGGCATTTTCGACGAAAACAATCAGCGTTTTGCCACCTGGAGTTACGATACCAAAGGCAGGGCGAATTCATCGAGGCACGGCACCAATGCTGACTCAGTGTCACTCTTTTACAACGCCAACAATACGACCGTGGTGACCGATGCACAAGGCGTCAGCCGTACCTATGGTTTTGTACGCACACATGAAGTCAGCCGGAGCACCGCGATAAGTGGCTTGGCCTGCGATGCCTGCGGCCCGAATGCTGGCAGAAGCTACGATGCCAACGGATTTATTTCCAGCCGCGCCGACTTCAAAGGCAATGTCACCCAATATACCTATGACGCGCGCGGCTTGGAAAACAGCCGCACCGAAGCGTTTAATAAACCACAAGCGCGCACCATTACCACCACTTGGCATCCGCAATTCCGTCTGCCAGACCTGATTACGGAACCGGGGCGCACCACCAAATACGATTATTACCCCAACGGCAATTTGCAAACCAAAACCATCACCGACACTGCCACGGGTAAAAA
Source organism: Pseudomonadota bacterium (assembly GCA_043744215.1). Taxonomy (GTDB): domain Bacteria; phylum Pseudomonadota; class Gammaproteobacteria; order Burkholderiales; family JBEEJL01; genus JBEEJL01. Next base: position 986 of record JAYTVC010000072.1, on the reverse strand, counting down.
ACATACCTGGAATTACACCTGGAATGCTACTGGGCAAATTCTCACTGTTGATGGCCCGCGCACCGACGTGAGCGACATTACCAAATATACCTATGATCCTGCGACCGGTAATTTGCAAACCATGACCAACGCACTTAACCATGTGACCAAAATCACCGAACACAACGCGCACGGGCAACCGCTCACCATCATCGACCCCAATGGCATAGCGACTAAACTCGCTTACGACGAACGCCTGCGCCTCAAAACCAAAACTATCGCCGGTGAAATCACCGCTTACGATTACGACCCGGCAGGTATGCTCGCCCAACTCACCCGCCCCGATGCCAGCTACCTCAAATATTTTTACGACGACGCTCACCGGCTGACCGAAATCCGCGACTCCGACGGTAATCGCATGAGTTTTGATCTCGACGCGATGGGCAATCGGCTGAAAGAAACTGTTTACGATGCCAATAACGTACAGGCGCAAATCCTCACGCGCGAATACAACACGCTCAACCGCCTGACTAAAATCATCGGCGCAAAAAACCAAACCACGCGATTGGACTACGACGACAATGGCAACCTTAAGTCCGAGACCGACCCGCTGCAACGCACTACCTTGCGCGAGTACGATGCCCTGAACCGCCTCGAGCTCATCACCGACGCGCAGCAAGGCAATACTCGCCTCACCTACACTCCGCTAGACCGGCTGAATACCGTTACCGACCCACGTAATTTGGTCACCCAATATACTAACGACGGCCTCGACAACATCACACAAACCACCAGCCCCGACAGCGGCACGCAGAAAGACGAATTTGACGAAGCGGGCAATCGCACCAAGCACACCGACGCCAAAGGCCAAGTGACCCTCTACCAATATGACGCACTGAATCGCCTTGTTAAAACCACCCGCGCCGACGGCAATCCCCTCACCTACGAATACGACATCGGCCCGAACGCCCTCGGCAAACTCACGCGCATGACCGACACCTCAGGCT
>JAYTVC010000071.1:0-50364 GCA_043744215.1 Pseudomonadota bacterium | reverse complement strand
TGCTCGAATCAAACTTGGTGCCATTGGTGAGCCAACCGGTGTAATGCACCGATGCGATGTGGCCGGCTTTGGCTTCCGCGCCCTCGCCGACTTTGATTTCTTCGATGATGAGGCCGCTGGCGGTGGTAGTCGTGGTCATTTGTAACTCCTTGATTATAATGAATAAAATTACGTTTCTTTTTCAGATTTTGCAAGCCACATTTTCTGATTTCGTAAGCCACATTTTCTGATTTCGTAAGCCACATTTTACTAAAAATGTGACACTTGAGAATGGTCACATTCGTAAGCCACATTTTCTGATTTCGTAAGCCACATTTTACTAAAAATGTGACACTTGAGAATGGTCACATTGGAATCGCAATATGACCTACAACCACACATTTGTCATTCCGAGCTTTAGCGAAGAATCTGCATTTGAATTTCGCTCGAAACAAAAAAGCAGATTCTTCGCTAACGCTCAGAATGACAAAGGGTGATTCTTCGCTTCACTCAGAATGACAAAGGGTGATTCTTCGCTTCACTCAGAATGACAGAATGACAAGGGCAGATTCTTCGCTGTCGCTCAGAATGACAGGAGCAGATTATTCGCCGTCGCTCAGCATGACACGAACAAAATTACACTTCCTTCGCTTTATCCCGCAACAAAAATTTCTGAATTTTTCCCGTCGAGGTTTTCGGTATCGCGCCGAACACGACATGCTTGGGCACTTTGAATCTTGCCATTCGTGCTTTACAAAACTCTATCACTTCCTGCTCGGTGACTTTTGCGCCTTCTTTCAATTCGAGAAACGCGCACGGCGTTTCACCCCATTTGTCATCATGCTTGGCGACCACGGCGGCGGCAAGCACGGCGGGGTGGCGATAGAGCACGTCTTCCACTTCGATGGATGAAATATTTTCGCCGCCAGAAATAATAATGTCTTTGGAACGGTCCTTGATTTTGACATAGCCGTCTTGTTGGATCACCGCCAAATCGCCCGTGTGAAACCAGCCGCCGGCAAACGCTTCCTGCGTCGCTTTGAGGTTTTTCAAATAACCTTTCATGGTGATGTTGCCGCGGAACATGATCTCGCCCATGGTTTCGCCGTCGGCGGGAACGACTTGCATGGTTTCCGGGTTCATCACCGTCATGCCTTCCTGCAACGGATACGCCACACCCTGGCGCGCATTGAGTTCCGCGCGTTTATCGACGGGCAATGTGTTCCATTCATCATGCTTGGCGCAGACTGCCGCAGGCCCGTAATTTTCTGTAAGGCCATAAACATGGGTGAGGTCGAAGCCCATGCGCTCCATGCCCTCGATCACGGCGGCGGGCGGTGCAGCGCCGGCCACGAGGCAATGCACTTTGTGCGTGATGCCCTGCTTCATTTCGTCCGGCGCGTTGATGAGCGTGTTGTGCACAATCGGCGCGCCGCAGTAATGGGTAATTTTATGTTGCCGAATCAAATCAAAAATCATTTTCGCATCGACTTTGCGCAAGCAGATATTGGTGCCCGCCGCTGCGGCCATGGTCCACGGAAAACACCAGCCGTTGCAGTGGAACATCGGCAGCGTCCACAAATAAACCGGGTTATGTGGCATGGCCCAGGCGACAATATTACACACGGCATTGAGGTACGCGCCGCGATGGTGATACACCACGCCCTTCGGGTTGCCCGTGGTGCCCGACGTGTAATTGAGCGCGATGGCATCCCATTCGTCGTGTGGCAATTGCCAGGCGTAATTCGCGTCGCCTTGGGCAATAAATTTTTCGTATTCCGTTTCACCGAGGAATTTTCCGCCTTCATACATCGCATCATCAACGTCGATGACGACGGGTTTTTTATCTAGCAGCGCGATCGCTTTTTCCATCACTGGCGAAAACTCGCGGTCGGTGAAAACGAATTTGGCTTCGCCATGCTGCAACATGAAGGCAATCGCTTCGGCGTCGAGGCGCGTGTTCAAGGTATTCAACACCGCACCCGTCATCGGCACGCCAAAATGCATTTCAAACATGGCGGGAATATTGGGCAGCATGGCGGCCACGGTGTCGCCCTTGCCGATGCCACGTTGCGCCAGCGCAGAGGCGAGGCGACGGCAGCGCGCATAAGTTTCAGCCCAGGTGATTTTGCGCTCGCCGTGAATGCTGGCGATATATTGCGGATAAACAGCGGCTGCACGCGTGATAAAACTCAGCGGCGACAGCGGCGTGTAATTGGCGGGGTTTTTGTCGAGATCGGTATCGTAGGCGTTGGGTTGAGACATGCGATGCTCCCGCGGGAAATGAATTAAATGGTTTGTGCATTCTATCAATTCTCCAGGTTTTGCGGGGAGGCGTCTTCATGCTGAGGACGAAGTCCGAAGAATCTGCTTTTGCGTTAACGCCCAGTGAAAAGCAGATTCTTCGCAAGAACGGCTCAGAATGACGGGGCAGTGGTAGGCCGGGAATCCCTTCCCGACGGCACGTTTCGAGATGACATAGTCATTCTTCGGCAAAGGATAGTCACCCTACTTGTCTGCGGCTAAATATTTACCACGGATCAGGCTTCATTATCTGCGGAACATGATCCGGCGACATGCTTTTGGGCGCGGCAGACAAAACAATTTTCGGGTTTTCTGCATAAAGGCGATCATCGAGCACGATGACGATTGTGCCTTTTTCGTTCGCGCGAAATATTTTGTTCCCGGCAGATGCCATCACCGTTGCAGTTTGATTTGCCGGCGCATCAAATGCCACTTGCACCGCGTTCAATTCCGTCGGCAACAGCCAGCCGATCCACCACGGCATAAAACCTTTGGCCGCGCTACGGGTTTGTGCGAGAGCGGCTACCAGGTCGCTATAGTGCAAGGTCGTTCCAGGTGGCACGACGAGGCTGATGCCGATTTCCACTTTTCCGCCGAGGCCTTTTTTGCGGTTGGTTATGAACTCGGCATCGTCATCGAGAATGGCTTTTGAAAACGGAATCTCGACCCGGCCATCGGGTGTGATGGGTATCGGCACATCCACTGTTTTGCCGACCAGGCGAATTTTCAAGTCTGCGGATTTTTTCTTGGCATCATCAACCATGACGCGGATGTTTAGCGCGATGCGGTCATGGGGCTGCGAATAATATTTCTCCAGATAATCGTAGGCAAATTTATACGGCAAGGTGCTCGGATCTTTCATGCCGGTGACTTCTATTTTTTCGACTTTTTCGGCGTCCATTTCCTGTTGAGAAAACGCGGGTGACGCCAAAGCGCATGAAAACAATAAAATTGCAACATATTGATTATATTGAATATTTTTATTCATGTTTGGCTGCTTCTCATGAGGGTTTTTACGCAATGGCTCCGGCGACCAAGCCTACGACCATGGTCAGTTGTACAGTCATGGCTGCCAACACGATCAACGACACAACTATGGATGCGATGACGGATGACATGGTGAGTTGGGTTTTCATAATGGATTCTCCGTTGAGTTGAATGGGTTTGTGTTGCTACGAAGCCAGATTAAGGTTTGGCCCCGCACCCCACAACGGGAAATCGACGAAATGCGGAAATCAGGGAGTGAGTTGCAAATTTTGCAGGCAGATCATCAAACCGTAGGACAAAACCAGATTCTTCGCAAAAGCGGCTCAGAATGACGGAGCAGTGGTAGGTCGGGAATCCTTTCCCGACGGCGCGTTCCGATATGCGCAAGCGATTTGTCGTGACAAAAACTCTCGGCCTACAAAAGCTTCTCCGCCGCATCCAGCGTATTGCCCAACAACATGGTAATGGTCATCGGGCCGACGCCGCCGGGTACCGGGGTGATATGGCCCGCGACTTCTTTCACCTTCGCATAATCCACGTCGCCCGCGAGCTTGCCTTCCGGCGTGCGATTCATGCCGACATCGATAACAACCGCGCCGGGTTTCACCATGTCGGTGGTGAGCATGTTCAGTTTGCCGACGGCGGCGACGACGATGTCGGCGCGTTTGGTATGCGCGGCGAGGTCGCGGGTTTTGGAGTGGCAAATCGTTACCGTCGCGCCTTCGGCCATCAGCATCAGCGCCATGGGTTTGCCGACGATATTGCTGCGGCCGATGACCACGGCTTCTTTGCCTTGCAGCGAAATATTTTCATCCTCGAACATTTTCATCACACCAAAGGGCGTGCAAGAACGCAGCGTCGGCTCGCCGATCATCAGCCGCCCGACGTTATAGGGATGAAAGCCATCGACGTCTTTTTCCGGCTTGATGAGCTCGATAACTTTTTGTTCGTCGATGTGCGAGGGCAAGGGCAGTTGCACCAGAATGCCGTGAATGGCCGGATGGTTGTTCAGGTCTTCAACAAATTTCAGCAGCATCGCTTCCGTCGCGTGCTCGTTCAACTCATGCACTTCGGAATGCATGCCGATGTCCTGACACGCCTTGTGCTTGTTGCGCACATACACTTGCGACGCGGGATTGTGGCCGACGATGACGACGGCGAGGCCCGGCGTGATGCCTTTGGCTTTGAGTCTTTCTACACGGTTCGTGTATTCGGCGCGTAATTTTTTTGATAATGCTACGCCGTCGATGATTTTGGCTGTCATTTGTAACCTATTGATTATATTTAATTATTTGTTACTATTCGATGCACGGGAATGTCATGTTCAGCGTACGGAATTTTTTCTACCATTTGCACTGCATACGCCGCGCCGATCAAGCTTGTCGTTTGATTTACCTGCGCCAGCAGCTTGTCATAATAACCCGCGCCATAGCCGATGCGATGGCCAGCAGCATCAAACGCCACGCCGGGCACCAAAACAAAATCCACTTGCCTGACCGAAACTGCTGCGCATTTTTCCGGCTTCGGCTCGAGGATGTTCCACACACCCGCTTGCAAATCCGTTTGCAAATTTTTCACGCAAAACAAATCGAGCGTCTTCGTTGCGTGGTTTACTTTGCTCAGCACCAGCATTTTACCCGTTGCCAGCACGTCACGCACAAACTGAGTCGTATCGAATTCGCTGCCGATGCTCATATAAGCCGCCACAGTTTGCGCGGTTTGATATTCGGGCAAGGCTAATAATTTTTGTATGATGGCGCGGGTTTGCGTCTGGCGTATATCCGCACCCAAAGCGTTTCTGCGCGCCAAAACCTGTTTGCGCAAGGCGGCTTTTTGCTCGGCAATTGTGGCTGCTAATTCCATGACGATACATTACCATTTCAACATCTAATTTGGTAATCTAGCCAAACGAATTTTGAATTGAGAAAGCCTCTGCCATGCAAAAAACCTTCGCCTCCCACGCCGACCTGGAAATCAAACAAGTTACTTTCTCGCAACTGAGCGAACACGCCTGGGCTTACACCGCCGAGGGCGACCCGAACACAGGCATCATCATCGGCGACGATGCGGTAATGGTGATCGACGCGCAAGCGACGCCGGTAATGGCACAGGATGTCATTCGCCGTATTCGCGAAATAACCGACAAGCCGATTAAATATGTGCTGCTGTCGCACTACCACGCCGTGCGCGTGATGGGCGCGTCGGCTTATAAGGCACAGCAAATCATCGCCAGCCAGGGCACCTACGAATTGATTGTCGAGCGTGGCGAAGCGGATTTCAAATCGGAAGTTGAACGCTTTCCACGTTTGTTCAATGCCGTCGAATCGGTGCCCGGTTTGACCTGGCCGACGCTGGTGTTCAAAGATGAAATGACTTTATATATGGGCAAGCTCGAAGTGAAAATCATGCACTTGGGTCGTGGCCATACCAAGGGCGACACAGTAGCGTGGCTGCCGCAAGAAAAAGTATTGTTCAGCGGCGACCTGGTCGAATACGCCGCCACGCCTTACACCGGCGACGCCTACCTCACCGATTGGCCCGCGACGCTGGATGCCATCGCCGCGCTGAAACCCGAAGCCCTCGTGCCCGGACGCGGCGCGGCGCTCAAAGGCGCACAGCAAGTGGCCGAAGGATTAAACGGCACGCGCGCATTTGTGACACAAATGTTCGATGCGGTAAAACAAGGCGCTGCGGCAAACAAACCGTTGCGAAAAATTTATGAAGAGACTTACGCCACACTCAAACCCCAATTCGGCGAATGGGTGATTTTTGATCACTGCCTGCCTTTCGATGTGAGCCGAGCCTACGATGAAGCGACGGGACACAAACACCCGCGCATCTGGACCGCGCAACGGGATAAAGAAATGTGGGAAGCATTGCAGGGTTAAGGCCACTCAAAAGTACTGCAGTTTGTTGCTACCAAATGGCCAAGAATCACCCGTCCGCTCTAATACCCGTCGAAGGATACATACCCAAAATAATCCGTTCGTCCTGAGCTTGTCGAAGGACGCATATTCAAAATAATCCGTTCGTCCTGAGCTTGTCGAAGGATGAATGGAAACCAAGGTATATTGAAAGTACGTACAAAGCTGAATCAGTTGTAAGCCCATTCATCCTTCGACAAGCTCAGGACGAACGGGAATGAAGTTTGGAGCAGATTGAAAATATAACTTAATGCTGATAACGGAACCGCACTAATCTATACCCATATACCCGCAGAAAGTCATGCCACCTCGCCATCACAACCCCATTTATGCCTACCTCCCCTCGCCCGACCAACGTGCGGCAAAACCTGCGCATCATCGTGTCATCATCGTCGGCGCGGGCCCGGTAGGTTTGGCCTGCGCGGCCGACCTCGCGCAACACGGCATCGAATCGGTTTTGCTCGACGACAACAACACCGTCAGCGTCGGCTCGCGCGGCATTTGTCATGCAAAACGCACATTGGAAATTCTGGATCGCTTAGGTTGCGGCAACGAAGTCGCCGACAAAGGCGTGCAATGGAATGTCGGGCGTGTCTATTTGCAAGAACGCGAATTGTATTCGTTCGACTTGCAGCCGGAAGCTGGCCACAAGCGCCCGGCGTTTGTAAACCTGCCGCAATATTATCTCGAAGCAGCGCTGGTCAATCGTGTGTCGGCTTTGAAAAAAACCAATCTACGCTGGCGTAACAAAGTGATTGCCGTGAGCAATCGGGTTGATTGTGTAGAAATCAAAATCAACACGCCGGACGGCGATTACACCCTCACTTGCGATTGGCTGATCGCCTGCGATGGTGCGGGCAGTTTTGTTCGAAACAGCCTTGGCCTCACATTCAAAGGCCAGGTGTTTGAAGACCGTTTTCTCATCGCCGACGTGATCATGCAAGCAGATTTTCCGCCGGAGCGGCGCTTCTGGTTTGACCCGCCCTTCAACCGCAACCAATCGGCGCTGTTGCATAAACAACCGGATAATCTCTGGCGCATCGATTTGCAACTGGGCCGAGATGCGGATCCCGAATTGGAAAAACAATCGGAGCGCGTCATCCCGCGCATCAAAGCCATGTTAGGCGATGACGTGCCGTTCGAATTGGAATGGGTGAGCGTGTATACATTCCAGTGCCGACGCATGGAAAAATTCCGCCATGGCCGCGTAATTTTTGCGGGCGATTCCGCGCATCAGGTGTCGCCCTTCGGCGCGCGCGGTGGCAATAGCGGCTTGCAAGATGCCGATAATCTCGCATGGAAACTGAAACTGGTGCTGGATAAAAAAGCGCCAGCCAGTTTGCTCGACACCTATGACGAAGAACGCAGCTTCGCCGCCGATGAAAACATTTTGCATTCGACCCGCAGCACAGATTTCATTTCGCCAAAATCGCCCGTGAGCAAAATATTCCGTGATGCGACGCTTGATCTCGCCGAACACCTTCCGTTCGCGCGCAAACTGGTGAACAGCGGGCGCTTGTCGGTGCCTTCAACCTATTCATTATCGAGACTGAATATTCCCGACACTTCACCATTCAGAAGTGTAATGACTCCTGGCACGCCCGCCTTCGACGCGCCACTCCTCGAGCATGGAAAGCCGGCATGGCTGATCGATGCGCTCAAAGGCGAATTCACGGGATTATTTTTTACCGACCGGCATGGGCTCACCGAGGAACAAGTCCATACCTTGCACGCGTTAACGCTTGCCGAGATACCCATCGCTGCACTTATCGTTGCGCCCGCCGGTGCAAAATTTCAGGCGCCCTCGCGCACGCGCCTGCTGGAAGATTCTGAAGGCTTGGTAGCCAAACGCTACGACGGCAAACCCGGCACCTATTATTTATTCCGACCCGATCAGCACATTTGCGCGCGCTGGCGTAAACTCGACTCCAACGAAATTTTGCATGCATTAGCGAGGGCGACCTGCAATGCATAATTGCTTCATTCAATATGCGCACGTAGAAAGAAATCCCTTCCCCTTCAAGGGGAAGGTTAGGATGGGGATGGGTCTCCGTTCAATCAGCACAGACAGCCGCCTCATCACGCCTTGAAAGCAAGGAAGTTTCAAGATGACTGACCGTTCTTTTTGGAAATATTTATGCCTTTGAACACCAACCCCAATCTCACCGCCCCCGATGATTTTTACCAAACTCTCATCGATGCCCATCGCGATCTCAGCAATGCGCAAAGCGTGGAACTCAACGCGAAACTTGTTTTATTATTGGCAAACCACATTGGCGACATGTCCATTCTGCGCGAAGCCATCAAACAATCGCGTGTTGAAGCGATGAAAACAAAATGAGAATGGACCTATGAAAAACAAAAAAATCGCGTCTCCAATAACAACAAATAATTCAATAAAATCAAATAGTTACGAAATAACATATTTGACTGGTTTCGGTAATGAATTTGCCACCGAAGCGATTGCGAACACTTTGCCGCAAGGCCAAAACTCACCGCAGCTAGTCGCTCACGGTTTGTATGCCGAACAAATTTCCGGCACGGCCTTCACTGCGCCGCGCGCGAATAATTTTCGTTCGTGGTTATATCGCATTCGTCCGTCGGTGTTGCACAAGCCGTTCAAAAAAATGGATAGCGGTTTGATTCGCAGCACGCCGTTTAATGAAATTGAAACTTCGCCGAACCAACTGCGCTGGAATCCGTTTGCCATATCCAAGAAAGCCACCGACTTTATTGATGGCCTGATGACTATCGCGGGCAACGGCGATGCGGCGATGCATAGCGGTTGCGCGGTGCATGTGTATGCGGCCAACCGTTCGATGACGGATCGATTTTTTTATAACGCCGACGGCGAGATGCTCATCGTGCCGCAACTGGGTGAGCTGTTGTTTCACACCGAGATGGGCGCGCTTGATGTGCATCCCGGCGAAATTATCGTGATACCACGCGGTGTCCGCTTTCGCGTCGAGCTGCGCAGCAAAGCAGCGCGCGGCTATATTTGCGAAAATTACGGCGCGGCGTTTCGCTTGCCTGAACTCGGCCCCATCGGCGCAAACGGTTTGGCCAATGCTCGCGATTTTCAATACCCCGTTGCCGCTTACGAAGACCGCGAAGGGAAATTTGAATTAGTGAACAAATACATGGGGAATTTATGGCGCGCGGACATCAACCACTCCCCGCTCGACGTGGTCGCGTGGCACGGCAACTACGCACCGTATAAATATGATTTAGCTAAATTCAATGCAATGGGAAGTGTGAGTTTTGATCATCCCGACCCGTCGATATTTACCGTGCTGACTTCTCCATCTGATACACCCGGCACGGCGAATATGGATTTTGTGATTTTTCCACCGCGCTGGGTTGTCGCCGAACATACTTTTCGTCCGCCGTGGTTTCACCGCAATGTGATGAGCGAATTCATGGGATTGATTCACGGCACTTATGACGCGAAGGCTGAAGGCTTTTTGCCCGGCGGCGCGTCGCTGCATAATTGCATGAGCGGCCATGGGCCCGATGCAGAAACATTTGCCAAAGCCCGCCGCGCCGATTTGAAAGCGCACAAAATCACCGACACGCTGGCATTTATGTTCGAAAGCCGTTTTGTGTTTCGACCGACAAAGTTTGCCATGAAAGCAAAAGAGTTACAGGCCGATTACTTTGAGTGCTGGCAGGGGTTGAAAAATAATTTTAAGCAGGACAAACAAAAATGAAATTGGCAACGCTCAAACGTGGCGGCCGCGATGGTACGCTGGTTGTTGTCTCGCGCGATCTCGCGATGGCACAAACCGTTGCCGACATTGCGCCCACCCTTCAATCCGCCCTCGATAACTGGAAAGCAAACCAACCGAAACTCGCTGAAGTTTATGCAGCATTAAACAACGGCGCGGCACGTCACGCCTTCGCTTTCAATGCTAAAGATTGTCATTCGCCACTGCCGCGCGCGTATCAATGGGCTGACGGCAGCGCGTACGTGAATCATGTCGAACTGGTGCGCAAAGCGCGCGGTGCCGAGATGCCCGCCTCGTTCTGGACCGACCCGCTGATGTATCAAGGTGGATCCGACAGCTTCATCGGCCCGCGCGACGATATTGTGATGGCATCGGAAGATTGGGGTATCGATCTGGAAGGTGAAGTCGCGGTGATCACTGATGATGTTTCGATGGGCGCGTCTGCCATCGAGGCCGCGACGCACATCAAATTGCTGATGCTGGTGAACGATGTGAGTTTGCGCAATTTGATTCCTGCTGAGTTGGCGAAGGGTTTCGGATTTTTTCAGAGCAAACCCGCCAGCGCATTTTCGCCCGTTGCGGTGACGCCCGATGAATTGGGCGATGCATGGGATGGACGCAAACTGCATTTGCCACTGACGGTTCACGTAAATGGAAAATTATTCGGCATGCCCAACGCGGGCGTCGATATGACCTTCGACTTCGCACAGCTTATCGCCCACGCAGCGAAGACGCGGGCGCTGGAAGCGGGTTCAATCATCGGCTCGGGCACCGTGTCGAATATTGATCGCAGCAGTGGCTCTGCCTGCATTGCTGAAAAGCGTTGCCTCGAAACGATAGAGACGGGCAAACCCGTTACGCCGTTTTTGAAATTCGGCGACAGCGTGCGCATTGAAATGTTGAATAAAAACAATGAATCATTTTTTGGCGCCATTGAGCAAACGGTGCGACAATTCAAGCCTTGAGCTTTACTGTCTGCATGCTTACAAATTTCACCGAAAGTGGTAATTTTACTCACCCAAAATAGTTTTTTTTTGCAGTAGAATGACGTCAACGCATTACCCCAATAACCATTAGAAACTTGAAGCTTGATTCGAGCTATCAACCGAACCGTTCCATTCACCGAGGAGGAAGTCATGAAGAAAGTTGCAGCCCTGTCCGGCTTGTTGGCCGCCCTGTTGTATTCGCCTGCCCACGCCGATATCAAAGTGGGTATCACCTTATCCACCACCGGCCCCGCTGCGTCGCTGGGTATTCCGGAAAAAAATACGGTCGCGTTTTACCCCGCTACGATTGGCGGGCAAAAAATGGAATACATCGTGCTCGATGACGCCAGCGATACCGCCAAGGCCGTGAGCAATGCGAAAAAATTTCTCAGCGAAGACAAAGTGGACATCATCATCGGCTCCACCACCACGCCGAATTCCATGGCGATGGTCGATGTCGTGGCCGAAGCCAAAACACCGATGATCTCGCTGGCGAACTCGGCCCGCATTGTCGAGCCGCAAGATGAAAAGCGCCGCTGGATATTCAAAGTGCCGCAGGGCGATTCGCTGATGGCCGATGCCATTGCCAAACAAATGGCCGCATCCGGTATCAAGACGATGGGCTTTATCGGTTATGCCGATCCGTACGGCGAAGGCTGGCTGAAAGAAATGAAGCGCGCCACCGAAGCCAACGGCATCAAAATTCTGGCCGATGAAAAATATGCGCGCACCGATACGTCGGTTACGGCACAAGTGTTGAAACTGGTATCGGTGAATCCCGATGCGATTCTGGTGGCCGGCTCGGGCACACCTGCCGCGCTGCCCCACACCACACTGGCCGAGCGCAATTACAAAGGCAAAATTTACCAGACCCACGGCGCAGCCAACAAAGACTTTATTCGTGTCGGCAGCAAAGCGGTAGAGAATGGCTTGATGCCGGTCGGCCCGTTGTTGGTGGCCGAGCAATTACCCGATTCCCATCCGGCAAAAAAAGCCGGCCTCGAATATGCCAAATTATATGAAGGCGCACACGGCGAAGGCAGCCGTTCGGGGTTTGGCGGCCATGCGTGGGATACCAAATTAGTATTGGAGCGAGCCATTCCCGAAGCACTGAAAAAAGCGCAGCCCGGCAGCGAAGCATTCCGCGCGGCGTTGCGTGATGCCATTGAAAGCATCAAAGGTTTGGCGGGTTCGCACGGTGTGTTCAACTTTAGCGCGACCGATCATGCAGGGCTGGATGAAAATGCGCGCACCATGGTCAGAATTGAAAACGGGACATGGAAAATACTCAATTGAAAATATTAAAATAATTGTTTATAATCAATGAGTTACGAAACAATGGGTAGATGGTCAAACATCTACCCATTTTTCTATTTATGGCCAACGCTTTCGCAAAACATAATCCATGAATACTGAAATCGCACTGCTGTTATCGCAAGATGGCCTCACCAATGGTGCAGTGTATGCGCTGCTCGCGTTGTCGCTGGTGCTGGTGTTCGCGGTTACGCGGGTAATTTTTATTCCACAAGGAGAGTTCGTCAGCTTCAGCGCGCTCACGCTCGCCAGTTTTCAACTGGGCAAAGTGCCGGGCACGCTTTGGTTACTGTTGGTCGGATGCGCGCTGGTGGCGTTGAAAGAATTTTACGCCGCAATAAAACACAAGCGTCAAAAAAATCTGCCTAAAATTTTCGGGCAATTTTTGCTGCTGCCATCTGCGCTGGCGATTTTGGTTTATATGATCGCGCCGACCAAACCGAATCTGCTTATTCAAATTTGTCTCACTTTGTTATTGGTCATTCCCCTAGGCCCGATTATTTATCGCCTCGCTTACGAGCCGATGGCCGAAGCGTCGGTGCTGGTGTTGCTCATCGCATCCGTCGCACTTCATTTGGCATTGCTGGGTTTAGGCCTGGTGTTCTTCGGCCCCGAAGGCGTGCGCACCCCGGCGTTCAGCGATGCGTCGTTCGAGCTGGGCGTGTTGCGTATCAGTGGACAAAGTTTGTGGGTGCTGGGCGTGAGTGCCCTGTTGATTATTGGCTTGTATTTGCTGTTCGAAAAAACACTCTACGGCAAAGCCCTGCGCGCCACAGCCATCAATCGCAATGGCGCGCATCTTGTTGGCATCAGCGCGGTGATGTCAGGCCGCGCGAGTTTTACGCTGGCGGCGTTGATCGGTGCGGTGTCCGGTTTGCTCATCGGACCGATTGCGACTTTATATTACGACTCCGGTTTTCTCATCGGCCTGAAGGGATTCGTCGGGGCCATCATCGGCGGCCTGGTCAGTTATCCTATCGCCGCCGCGGGTGCGATTTTCGTCGGCTTGATGGAATCCTTCGCGTCGTTCTGGGCCAGCGCGTACAAAGAAGTCATCGTGTTTATGGCGGTCATTCCCGTGTTGTTGTGGCGTTCGTTCACATCCCATCATGTGGAGGAAGAAGAATGACCGCCTTGCCGATCAAGAAACGCTACCTGCTGCTCGGTGCCGTTTTGCTGCTGGCACCGCTCGTGCTATCGACCTACTACATCACGCTGCTCAATTACATCGGCCTTTACGCGATGGTCGCATTGGGCATCGTCATGCTCACCGGCGTGGCCGGCCAAATTTCTTTCGGCCAGGCGGCCTTTGTCGGTTTGGCCGCGTACACTAGCGGCGTCATCTCGACACAAATGGCATCGTCGCCCTGGCTCGGTTTAATCGCTGGCATCGTGCTGACCTTGGTCGTCGCCTATATTCTCGGCTTTGTAACTTTGCGCTTGAGCGGGCATTTTCTGCCATTGGCTACCATCGCCTGGGGTATTAGTTTGTATTATGCGTTTGGCAATTCCGATGCGCTGGGTTTGTTCACCGGCTTCGGCAACATTCCCACAGTAAAAATTTTCGGCTGGGAAATCAAATCCGAGCGTGCCTGCTACGCGATGATCTGGCTGGTGCTGATGGCCGCCGTGTGGCTGACGCAGAATATTTTGAACTCGCGCAGCGGCCGCGCCATTCGCACGCTGAAGGGGCGCGGCATAATGGCCGAGAGTTTCGGTGTCGATACGGCACAACTGAAAATCCATGTATTTTTGTACGCGGCATTTTTAGCGGCCATTTCCGGCTGGCTCTACGCCCATGTGCAACGCTATGTGAATCCGACTTCGTTTGGCCTCAATTGGGGCATGGAATTTCTGTTCATGGCCGTCGTTGGCGGCGCGGGTTATGTGTGGGGCGCGGTGCTGGGCGCGGCGTTGATCACGGTATTAAAACATTCCCTGCAAAGCATTTTGCCAAAATTGCTCGGGCAGGAAGGCAATTTCGAAATTCTCGTATTCGGCATTCTCATCGTGTTGCTGCTGCAAAAAGCGCGAGATGGCTTGTGGCCCTATTTGAAACGCGCTACGGAAAATATTTTGCCTGCCGACAAACTGTCGATAACCGCAGCCGACCATCTTGCATCACGCGCCAAGCCGCAACACGGCGAAGTGTTGTTGCAGGTGAAGCAGGCAGAAAAACATTTCGGCGGCCTCATCGCCGTGAATCAAATCAGCTTCGATGTCAGTGCCGGTGAACTGGTGGGCTTGATCGGCCCCAATGGCGCGGGCAAATCCACCATGTTCAATTTGATCACCGGCGTCGCGCCGCTCACCAAAGGCGAAATTCAATTTCGCGGACAGCGCATTGACAATCTGCCGTCGCGGCGCATCGCCAGGCTTGGAATCGCGCGCACTTTCCAACACGTCAAGCTATTGCCGCAATTGACCGCGTTGGAAAACGTCGCGATCGGCGCGCACCAACGCGGCGATCAAGGTTTGCTTAAGGCGGCGCTGAAACTCGACCGCAAACAGGAAGCCGCCCTGCTGCAAAATGCCGCACAACAATTGCAGCGCGTCGGTTTGGCCGACGACATGCATGAACTGGCCGGCAACCTGCCGTTGGGCAAACAACGCATTCTCGAAATCGCCCGCGCGCTCGCCGCCGACCCCATCATGCTGCTGCTCGACGAACCTGCTGCCGGATTACGCTACCTAGAAAAAGTAGATCTGGCGAAACTGCTGCGCAAATTGCGCGCGGAAGGGATGTCGATTTTATTGGTGGAACACGATATGGAATTCGTGATGACCCTCGCCGACAAACTGGTGGTAATGAGTTTCGGCGCGAAATTGGCTGAAGGCCGGCCGCAAGAAGTGCAGCAAAACCCGGCTGTGCGCGAAGCCTATCTGGGAGGCGTAGCATGAGCGCGCTGATATCCGTAAATGACCTCGGCGTAAAATACGGCAAAGTCGAAGCCATTCGACATATCGCGCTACACGTCGAAGCGGGACAAATCGTCACGGTAATCGGCCCCAATGGCGCAGGCAAAACCACGCTGCTCTCTGCGCTGGCGGGGGTGTTGCCCTCGACCGGCGACGTGCGCTATCTCGGTGAGTCCGTGAACGACATCCCTACGGAAGACCGCGTCGGCATGGGTATTTCGCTGGTAACGGAAAAGCGCGACCTGTTCGGTGAAATGAATGTGGCCGACAACCTCATGCTCGGTGCCTACCGCCGCTATCGTAAGCGCGAGCAAGGCATTGCTGATGATTTGAAAAAAATTTATGCGCTATTTCCACGCCTCAAAGAACGCGCCTCGCAACTGGCCAACACCCTCTCCGGCGGCGAGCGGCAAATGCTGGCACTTGGCCGCGCACTAATGGCAAAACCCAAACTGCTCATGCTCGATGAGCCTTCGCTCGGCCTTGCGCCGTTAATTGTCAAAGAAATTTTCCACTCCTTCGCGCAACTGCGCGCCAGCGGCGTATCCATTTTGCTGGTCGAACAAAACGCCCATGCTGCGCTGCAAGTCGCCGACTATGGGTATGTGCTGGAGACAGGTGAAATCACACTGGAAGGCGACAGCCAGTCCCTAACGCATAATCCCAAAGTCGTCGAAACCTACCTTGGACTGTCTTCGGGGAAATATCTCACTCCCGCTGCCTGAGCTGCTCTTTACATCTCCAGCTTCAAAGTTTCCCCGATCAAGAAAATCCCCATTTCAAAGCAGGCGCACTTGCGCGTTTTGTTTTGATTGTAACTAATTGATTTCATTTAATTATTATTATATCAACGTTTTAAGCTTAAAAAATTTGTGATTTGTTTCACAAATTTTTCTTGACGTGTCAATTATTCCCACGCAAACTGCTTTTTCTAACCGGGAAATTAGTCCCAATTAGACTCCAGTTTACTCAAGCTTCGTCCAGTCAAACAGCAAGGAGAATCCCATGACTCGTACACCACAAATTACACTTTTTGGACTCTTGTTTTTTTTCGCCCTATCCGCAAAGCCATTGGCAGCCCAGACAACTGACGTAATTGCAGGCTCCAAACTTTATGATACTAATTGCGCCGCGTGCCACGGGGGCATGGGCAATGCGCCGAATAATAAAGCGCCTAATGGGGCGAATAACCCTACACTCATCCAGAAAGCCATTGCTAACGGCGGTGTCGGGGCGATGCAATCAGCGTCGTTAAAAGCGCTCACCGGCCCTGAAATCACCAATATTGCCGCCGCAACCGCTTGTTACCCAAACTGCAAAGCACCTACCCCGACACCCACACCCGTGCCGGCGCCTGTAATCAACTTGTCGGCGACTACGCTGACCTTCCCTTCCACGATAGTTGGCGCATCAGCACCGATGCAAACCGTCACGGTGAAAAACACTGGCAATGCAAGCCTGGTTGTTTCCAGCGTAGCGCTAACCGGCGCAGATTTTTCGCAAACTAACACTTGCGCAATGCCTGTCATGATGAATATGTCGTGCGCGATTACCGTAACGTTCAAGCCGACAGCGGCCGGCGCACGCAGCGGAAGCCTGTCTATTACTGACAACGCCACAGGCAGTCCGCATCGTGTCAATTTGGCTGGTGCTGGTGCAGCTACAGCCGCACCGACGCCAACACCAACACCAACACAAACACCAACACAAACACCAACACCAAAACCAACACCAAAACCAACAACTACACCAGTACCTACAACTACGCCAGTACCTACACCGGCACCGACCGCTACGCCGACTCCAACGGGAACACCAACCGACCCTTGGAACAAGACGATTATTGATGTCTTAGGCGATGAAGATGATTTGTTAGTGGCGATTGCTGACGGTAACTTGTGGTATATCAAATCTGGCGACAGCAAGATTGTTCTGCTCGACCCAGTCGCCATGACAAAAACGGAATTCAAGTTACCAAAAGGCAGCAAACCGCGTGATTTGACCGACGGCCCGGATACTGGCGGCGCCGTCTGGTTCACCGAGCGCGGCACTAACAGCATCGGCCACATCACCGTAGCAGGCGTACAAATGCATCACAGTGTAGCCACGCCGAATAGCGGCCTGACGGGAATTACCAAAGGCAGCGATGGCAATTTGTGGTTTACCGAGACGCGGGCAAACAAAATCGGCATGATCACCGCAGACGGCACGAAAGTCACTGAGTTCGCGTTGCCCACTGTGAATGCGGGGCTGGCTTACATCGCCGGAGGTAAAACTGCTGCCTGGTTTGCCGAGAAAAATATCAGCAAACTCGGAAGCATCAATTACAGTACGGGTGCGATTACCGAGTTCGACTTACCTGTCGCCAGCAAACCCAAGTCGGTGGCGGTCGATAATACTTCGAGCTATGTTTGGGTCACCTTAACCGGCACGCGTAAAGTAGCCCGCTTCAACACGGCGACCGGCATGGTGGATAAGGAATACAGCTTGCCGTCGGAGCAATCGCCCGACCGTATTCTAATCAGCCCATCTGGCACTGTGTACTTCAGCATTAAAGACAGTAACAACGTCGGCGTCATCACGCCTGATGGCATGCTCAGTTTCGCAAAATTGATGCACAGCGACGACGACGATGATAAGCACAAAGAAAAATCAGTACGGGATATTGCCATGGGCGCGGATGGAAGCATCTGGTTCACCGACACCTCATTAACAAACCCCAATAGTGCATCGGTCGGCAGGGTATCTGAGCAAAGCCTTGCAGCAGCGCCCCCCGTAGCGGCAACACCGGCAACACCAGTTGCGGACACGCCAAAAACCGCCGGTGGATGCGCCATCGGTTCGGGCAAAGGTCAGTTTGACCCGACCTTGCCCGCGTTGTTAGCCGGTGTACTGCTGTTCCTGCGACGCCGCAACAAAAAGCAGTAAAGCTTTCCGCTTTGTCCTCCTGTTCATGCCGCTCCAGCAATGGGGCGGCATTTTTTATTGCTATTCGGGTGACATAAAAAACGAGCTACATTCGCCAGAACTAATGCGAATGCTTTTTGGGTTATGCTGGATTACTGAATGCCATTCCGCTTGGGAATGATCATCCAGGCTTAGCCCGCTTATCAATTATCCTTCTGGCTTTTCCCGCCGAGCGTTCCACGCCGCCTACATCGTGCACATGTACATTGCTGCTCACGCCGACATAGGCCTTGATGCTATGCGCCAGTGCGTCGGCTTCGTGTTTGCGGTCGATCTGGTTGAGCAAAGCGTATTCGGGTTTGATTTCGACTTGGATGTCGAGCTGGTCGAGATGCGCTTCGCGACTGACGATGAGTTGGTAATACGGCGCGAGCTTTGCCTGCTTTAATAATAATTCTTCGATTTGTGTGGGGAACACATTGACGCCGCGAATGATCAACATATCATCCGAACGGCCGGTGATTTTATCCATGCGGCGCATGGTGCGCGCGGTGCCGGGTAATAGCCGCGTAAGGTCGCGCGTGCGGTAGCGGATAATCGGCAACGCTTCTTTGCTGAGCGAGGTGAATACCAATTCGCCTGCTTCGCCGTCGGGTAACACTTCACCGGTTTCAGGGTTGATGATTTCCGGATAAAAATGATCTTCCCAGATATGCGGGCCGTCTTTGGTTTCGATGCATTCGTTCGCCACGCCGGGGCCGATGACTTCCGACAGGCCGTAAATATCCACGGCATTAATGGCGAAGCGCGCCTCGATTTCTTTACGCATGGCGTCGGTCCACGGCTCTGCGCCGAAGATGCCGATGCGCAGGGAACAATCGGCGGGGTTGATTCCCTGCCGCTGCATTTCTTCGGCGATATTGAGCATGTACGACGGCGTGACCATGATGATGTCGGGTTTGAAATCAATGATGAGTTGCACCTGCTTTTCCGTTTGTCCGCCGGACATGGGGATGACGGTCGCGCCGAGTTTTTCCGCGCCGTAATGCGCGCCGAGGCCGCCGGTGAACAGGCCGTAGCCGTAGGCGATATGCACGATGTCGGATCGCCTGCCGCCGGAAGCGCGGATTGAGCGCGCCATTACGGTGGCCCACATGTCGATGTCATCTTGCGTATAGCCGACCACGGTCGGCTTGCCGGTGGTGCCGCTAGAAGCATGCACGCGCACGACTTTTTCCATCGGTACGGCGAACATGCCAAACGGATAATTTTCGCGCAGGTCGTGTTTGGTGGTGAAGGGAAATTTTGCCAGGTCGGCGAGTGTTTTCAAATCGTCAGGATGCACGCCCGCTGCGTCGAATTTCTTTTTGTAATGCGGCACGTTGTCGTAAGCGTGTTGCAACGACCATTGCATACGTTGTAATTGCAGGGCTTGCAATTCATCGCGGCTGGCGCGCTCAATGGGTTCGAGTTCTTTTTTATCGACGGGCTGGGTTTTGGTTTTGATTGTCATGATTTGGCACTCACCACCACTTCGCCTTTGACCCGCGTTGATCGGCCACGAAACAACGCGATGCGTTTTCCTTCTTGACTCGTCACCACCGCATCGTATACGCCCGAACGATTCCCTTGCGATCGCATTTCGGCGACGGCGGTTAGCACATCGCCCAACTTCGCTGGTGCGAGAAAATCGATCACGCAACCGGAGGCGAGCGCGATGATGTTGTAGCTGTTGCAGGCATGAGCGAATGCGGTGTCGGCCAGCGTGAAGATGATGCCGCCGTGACAAATGTCATGACCGTTG
The DNA here is from genome assembly GCA_043744215.1 of Pseudomonadota bacterium. GTDB lineage: Bacteria > Pseudomonadota > Gammaproteobacteria > Burkholderiales > JBEEJL01 > JBEEJL01. Next base: position 30,512 of record JAYTVC010000071.1, on the reverse strand, counting down.
ATCATGTTTTTTTGCACTGTCATGGTCATGCGCGCGAAGCCGGGTTTGATTTCGGCGAGCGTGATGCCGAGATGTTTGGCTGCGTGATCGCGTTCATGCATGGCTGCGCTGGCGGCTTCGGCGATAGCTTGTGGTGTAATTGCTGGTATCATTGTAAGTATTTGATTACATTTAATATTTTATCAATCTCATTCTGAGCATAAGCGAAGAATCTGCCATTACTGCAACAGCGGATTCTTCGGCAAAGCCTCAGAATGACAGTGGGTTTATTTTTGCTTTTCTCTGTGTCTCTGTGTCTCTGTGCCTCTGTGGTGAAAATGTCATTCTAAGCGTGAACGAAGAATCTGCTTTTACTGCAACAACAGATTCTTCGGCAAAGCCTCAGAATGACAGTGGGTTTATTTTGCCATTTTCAGTGTTTCAGCGCTTCTAATCATTTGTCATTCTGATAATAACTTGTCATTCTGAGTGTGAGCGAAGAATCTGCTTTCACTGCAACAGCAGATTCTTCGGCTTAAAGCCTCAGAATGAAAGTGTGTTTATTTTGTTTTTCTCTGTGCCTCTGTGCCTCTGTGGTGAAAATGTCATTCTAAGCGTGAACGAAGAATCTGCTTTTACTGCAACAACAGATTCTTCGGTAAAGCCTCAGAATGACAGTGGGTTTATTTTTGCTTTTCTCTATGTCTCTGTGCCTCTGTGGTGAAAATGTCATTCTAAGCGTGAACGAAGAATTTGCTTTCACTGCAACAGCAGATTCTTCGGCTTAAAGCCTCAGAATGACCGTGGGTTTATTTTTGCTTTTCTCTGTGTCTCTGTGCCTCTGTGGTGAATAGTTCTTTTTAACAACCCTTGAATTGCGGCGCGCGTTTTTGTATAAAGGCCGACACGCCTTCGCGGAAATCGCGGCTGTGCCCGGCGATTTTTTGTAAATCGCGTTCGACATTGAGTTGCTCATCAAGAGAATTATTTTGTGATGCGTATAACGCTTGCTTCATGAGCGCCAAACCTTTTGTCGGCTGCGTGGCGAAGTGTTTCACGAGTTTCATCGCTTCATCTTGCAGCTTGTCGTCATCGATGCATTGCCAGATCAAACCCCACTGCTCCGCTTGTGCGGCAGAAAGTTTATCGCCCAGCATGGCCAGCCCCATCGCGCGCGCGCCGCCAATTAAGCGCGGTAAAAAATAGGTGCCACCGCAATCGGGAATCAAACCGATTTTGCAAAACGCCTGGATAAAACTGGCCGAGCGTGCCGCCAAAACCATATCGCAGGCCAGCGCGAAATTAGCGCCCGCGCCGGCGGCCACGCCATTCACCGCGCAAATGACGGGAATCGGCAAGGCGCGAAGAGATCGCACCAGCGGGTTGTAATACGTATCGAGGGTCACACTCAAATCCGGTGGCGGCGCGCCGGGGTCCACTTGCCGGTCGGATAAATCCTGCCCCGCACAAAAACCTCGCCCTGCGCCAGTTATCAACAACGCGCGGATGGATTTATCCTGCCTCACGTTAGTAATCGCGTCACGCAATTGCTCATGCATGGCGACGTTGAAGCTGTTGAGTTTGTCCGGTCGGTTAAGCGTGATGGTCGCCACGCCTTCAGACTTTTGCAACAGGATGGATGTGTCGCTCATGTTTGACTCCATTTTTTTGTCGATAACGGATTATCGCCATTGCTTGGAACGGATACAATAGGTTTTGTTTCTGAAAGAACCGCCATGCCTATTTACGCTATCGACGGGCTGATTCCCGTCGTCCACCCCAGTGCCTATATTCACCCCACGGCGATTTTGATCGGCGATGTCATCGTCGGGCCGAATTGTTACATCGGCCCCGCCGCCAGTTTGCGCGGAGACTTCGGGCGTCTAGTGCTGGAACAAGGCGTCAACGTGCAGGACACCTGCGTGATGCACGGCATTGTCGGCGAAGATACCGTGATCGAAATCGACGGGCACATCGGCCACGGCGCTATCATCCACGGCGCGCGCGTCAAGCGCAACGCCATGGTCGGCATGAATGCGGTGGTGATGGACGGCGCGGTGGTCGGCGAAAATTCAATCGTCGCCGCCAGCGCGTTCGTGAAAGCAAAAATGATTATCCCGCCGCGTTCGCTCGTTGCCGGCGTGCCGGGAAAAGTCATGCGCGAATTATCCGATGACGAAATTAAATGGAAATCGGAAGGCACCGCGATGTATCATCGCCTCACCTTGCGCTCGTTTGAGTCGATGCGCGAGGTTGCAGCGTTAACTGAGGTGGAAGCGAATCGCAAGCGGTTGGATGTTGAAGCGATTGAACCAAAATTTAAGTTGAAGAATTAGCTATTGATTAAACAAGACCCATCCCCATCCTAGCCTTCCCCTTGAAGGGGAAGGAACTTCTTTCTTCGCAAATGAATCCGCGTTTGAAATTGGGACAAAGAAATCCCCTCCCCTTCAAGGGGAGGGTTAGGGTGGGGATGGGTAAAACTCAAATTTACATCTGACAAAAGGAAAAACCATGGCCTACGAAAACATCCTCACCGAAACACGCGGCAAAGTCGGCATCATCCGCCTCAACCGTCCGGCCGCGCTCAACGCGCTCAATGGGCAATTGATGGACGAGCTCGCCGACGCGGTCAATGCGTTTGAAAAAAATCCCGCCATCGGCGCAATGGTGATTACCGGCAGCGAAAAAGCTTTTGCCGCCGGTGCCGATATCAAGGCGATGAAAGATTCCAATTACATGGACGTCTATCTCGGCGACTTTATCACCGCCAATTGGGAGCGCGTGGCCAGCGCGCGCAAGCCGATTATCGCCGCTGTTGCAGGTTTTGCGCTCGGCGGCGGCTGTGAGCTGGCGATGATGTGTGATTTTATTTTGGCGGCAGACACGGCCAAATTCGGCCAGCCGGAAATCACCCTCGGTACTATTCCCGGCGCGGGCGGCACGCAGCGCCTCACGCGCTTTGTCGGCAAATCGAAAGCGATGGAAATGGTGCTGACCGGCCGCATGATCGACGCGGCTGAAGCCGAGCGCAGTGGCCTCGTGTCGCGCATTGTGCCTGCTGCTGACCTGGCTGAAGAAGCAATCAAGGTCGCAGCGAAAATCGCAGACTTATCTTTACCGGTAGTGATGATGGCAAAAGAATCCGTCAACCGCGCTTACGAAACCACGCTCACTGAAGGCGTGCGATTTGAACGCCGCGTATTTCATTCCACCTTTGCGCTGGAAGATCAGAAAGAAGGTATGGCGGCATTCGCGGAGAAACGCAAACCGAATTTCAAAAACAAATAAATAAATAAATAATTCAATTAAATCAGATACTTACAATAGGCGGATGTGGAGGGCATGACTGTCATATTTCTGTAACATTTCAACGGCATGATGCGATTGTCTAGTAAACAATTCAGGAGCCAACGATGAAAGTTACCAAACAAATCACATTCATAGCCGCACTGACATTTGTCGCCGCTTGCGCGCAGGCCGTCGATATCACTGGCGCGGGCGCGACATTTCCTTACCCCATTTACGCCAAGTGGGCCGAAGCCTACAAAGCCAAAACCGGCAGCAGCGTGAACTATCAATCCATCGGTTCTGGCGGCGGCATTAAGCAAATCAAATCCAAAACCGTTGATTTCGGCGCGTCGGATAAACCGCTCACGCTCAGTGAACTCGACAAAGATGGCTTAGTGCAATTCCCTGCAATCATCGGCGGCGTCGTGCTTGCGTTCAATCTCGACGGCGTGCCTGCGGGCAAACTCAAGCTCACCGGCCCGTTAGTCGCGGACATGTATCTGGGCAAAATCAAAAAATGGAATGACCCGGCGATTGCCGCAGCCAATGCCGATATCAAATTACCTGATGAAAATATCACCGTCGTGAGACGCGCCGATGGTTCAGGCACCACGTTTTTATTCACCGATTATTTATCCAAAGTCAGTGCGGATTGGAAAACAAAAGTCGGCAGCGACGCCTCGGTAGCCTGGCCGGAAGGTGTCGGCGGCAAAGGCAATGAGGGTGTAGCATCCTATGTGCAGCGGATCAAAGGCTCGATTGGCTACGTCGAATATGCGTTCGCCAAGAAAAACAAAATGAATGTCGCACAATTACAAAACCGTGAGGGCAGTTTTATTGAAGCTGACGACGCCACTTTCCAGGCCGCGGCCGCCTATGCGGATTGGGCCAAAGCGCCGGGCTTTTACGAAATCCTCACTAACGAGCCGGGTAAAAATAGCTGGCCGATTACCGGCGCGAGTTTTATTTTGATGCATAAACAGCAAGCCGACGCCGCCAAAGGCAAAGAGGCGCTAAAGTTTTTTGCTTGGGCGCTGAAAGAAGGCGGCAAGATGGCAACTGATTTGGATTACGTCCCCCTGCCTGCCGATGTCGTCAAACTGGCCGAGCAATCCTGGGCCAGCCAACTTAAAGATAGCGCCGGTAAACCCCTATGGCCGTAACAGCGCTGAACAATATTGCGATCCATCGCGCCAGTAAGTTTCACGGCTGGCTCGATGTAATATTTGAAATCACGACACGCTGTTTTGCCTTATTGGTTTTAGCTTTATTGCTTGGCATTATCGTTTCTCTCACCATCGGTGCCTGGCCTGCGTTTGAACAATTCGGTTTCGGCTTTATTGTCAGCAGCGCCTGGAATCCCGTGACCGACCAATACGGCGCGCTCAATGCAATCTACGGCACGCTGGCTACTTCATTTATCGCGATGCTAATTGGCATACCCATCAGTTTTGGTATTGCAGTTTTTTTGACCGAGCTATGCCCGACTCCGCTACGCCGCCCACTTGGTACCGCGATTGAATTACTCGCTGGCATCCCCAGCATCATTTACGGCATGTGGGGTTTGTTCGTGTTCGTGCCTTTGCTGGCGGATTATATTCAGCCTGCATTGGCTAAAACCTTCGGCTTGATTCCCATCGTCGGTAAATTATTTCAAGGAGCACCGAATGGCATCGGTATTCTCAGCGCCGGATTGATATTGGCGATCATGGTGATTCCGTTTATCGCGTCGGTGATGCGTGACGTATTTGAAATCGTGCCGAAAGTATTAAAAGAATCCGCTTACGGTTTAGGCGCGACGACCTGGGAAGTCATGCGTCATGTCGTGCTGCCCTATACGCGCGCTGGCGTGGCAGGGGGCATCATGCTCGGCCTCGGGCGCGCGTTGGGCGAGACGATGGCGGTCACGTTTGTTATCGGCAACAGCCACAAAATCAGCTCGTCAGTATTTGAAGCGGGCAACAGCATCAGTTCCGTGCTGGCGAATGAATTCGCTGAAGCGTCAAAAGATATTCACATCGCCTCGCTGATGGCATTAGGCTTGATTTTATTTTTCATCACTTTTGTTGTGCTGATTTGCGCCAAATTAATGCTGGTGCAGTTGTCACAAAAAGACGGGCATAGCGCATGACAGCCATAGTGAAATCAAAAATCGATTTAGCCGCAAACCCGGTTTACCGCCAGCGCGTGTGGGTGAACCGCATCGGCTTACTGCTATCCATGTTGGCGATGGCCGTCGGCATGGCGTTCCTGCTGTGGATTTTATGGACCATTACCTACAACGGCGTTGGCGCGCTGGGCAAAACATTATTTACCCAATCGACACCTTCGCCTGATAGCGCGGGTGGTTTGCTCAATGCCATAGTCGGCAGCGTAATGATGGTGGGCCTCGCAACTTTAATTGGCACGCCGATAGGCATTTTAGCCGGTGTTTATCTCGGTGAATTCGGCCAGCGCGGATGGGTCGCGCCAGCAACACGATTTTTGAATGACGTGTTGCTGTCCGCGCCATCAATCATAGTCGGATTGTTTATTTACGCCATCTATGTCGCGAAAGTCCAGCATTTTTCCGGCTGGGCCGGCGTGCTGGCGTTAGCGTTATTGGTGATCCCAGTAGTAGTGCGCTCGACAGAAAACATGCTGCACCTGGTGCCGAATAGTTTGCGCGAAGCCGCCGCCGCGCTTGGTTCTCCGCGCTGGAAAATTATTTTGTTTATTTCTTTACGCGCGGCAAGAAGCGGCGTCGTCACCGGCATTATGCTGGCTGTCGCGCGCATCAGCGGCGAGACCGCGCCATTATTATTTACCGCACTGAACAATCAATTTTTCAGCCGCGATTTGAATGCGCCGATGGCGAATTTACCGGTCGTGATTTTCCAGTTTGCCATGAGCCCCTACGCCAATTGGCAATCGCTGGCGTGGGGCGGCGCATTATTGATTACGCTCGGCGTGCTCACATTAAATATTTTGGCGCGTTTATTTTTCAAAGAAAAACCACATCTTTGATATATTAAATTATTCATTATAATCAAATACTTATGACAACATCTAAAATCATCGTGCGCGGCCTGAATTTTTATTACGGCAAATTTCAAAGCCTGAAAGATGTCACCTTGAATGTCGAACAACAAAAAATCACGGCATTCATCGGTCCATCCGGTTGCGGTAAATCAACACTACTGCGCACCATGAACCGTATGTACGATTTATATCCCGGCCAGCGCGCGGTCGGCGACATCCTGCTCAACGGTGAAAATATTTTGCGGCCCGGCATCGATCTCAACGCATTGCGTGCCAAGGTCGGCATGGTGTTCCAGAAACCGACGCCCTTCCCCATGTCGATCTACGACAATATTGCCTTCGGCGTGAAGCTGTACGAAAAACTGGGCAAGCGCGACATGGACGAACGCGTCGAATGGGCGTTGCGCAAAGCGGCGCTGTGGGATGAAGTCAGCAGCAAATTGCGCCAGAGCGGCTTGAGCTTATCCGGCGGTCAACAGCAGCGGCTGTGCATTGCGCGCGCCATCGCGGTGAAACCGGAAGTGTTGCTACTCGACGAACCGACCTCCGCGCTCGACCCGATTTCCACCGCGCGCATTGAAGAACTATTGGCAGAACTCAAGGCCGACTACACCATTGTGATGGTCACGCACAACATGCAACAGGCTGCGCGCGTTTCCGATTTCACCGCATTTATGTATCTGGGCGAACTGGTCGAATTTGATCAGACACAAACGCTGTTCATCCGACCAAACAGAAAGCAAACCGAAGATTACATCACCGGACGCTTTGGCTAAACGCAAGAGGACATCATGAACGAACACACATCGAAACAATATGACGCTGATCTCGCCGCCATTCGCGCCAGCGTTCTCAACATGGGCGGCCTGGTGGAAACGCAAGTCAGCCGCGCCATCGAGGCGCTGAAATCCAGCGAAGCCGATTTGGCCGGGCAAGTGCTGGCCGCCGAAACCCGCATCAACCATTTACAAGTCGAGATTGAAGAACTCTGTGACCAAATCATCGTAAAACGCCAGCCAACAGCAGTCGATTTACGCATGGTGATGATGTTCATCAAGGTCGCCAATGACCTCGAACGCATTGGCGATGAAGCGAAAAAGATTGCCTCAAAAGCGCAAAAAATACACGGCTCGGAAAGATTGGCCTTGGTGCGCTTCCACGACGTAAGCCGCGTATCGGAGCAGGCGCGGCAAATGTTGCAAATGGCGCTGGATGCGTTGGCGCGGCTCGACATCAAAGCGGCGGCAGAGGTTGTTGGCCGCGACGAAACGCTGGACCAGGAATTCCTCGCCATCATGCGCCAGCTCATCAGCTATATGATGGAAGACCCGCGCACTATATCTTCGGCGCTGGAAATTGTCTTCATCGCCAAATCGACTGAACGCATCGGCGACCACGCCAAAAATATCGCCGAATATATAGTCCACGTAGTCAAAGGCAAGGACGTGCGCCATGCCAGCGCTGCTGACATCCGCAAAGCCATCGATAAATAAGTATGGCCGCTTTGATTCTCATCGTTGAAGACGAACCACCGATCCAAACTCTGATCGACGTCACGCTGCGCCACGTCGGCTACCAGACCGCCTGCGTTGAGAGTGCGGAAGCGGCACGACTGAAAATCCAACAGGCATTACCTGATTTGGTTTTGCTCGACTGGATGCTGCCGGGGCAAAGCGGCATTATGCTGGCGAGACAATTGCGCAGCGAAGCGCGCACGCGCGCCCTGCCTATTATCATGCTCACCGCCAAGGCGATGGAGAACGACAAAATTGCCGGGTTAGAAACAGGCATCGACGATTACATCACCAAGCCGTTTTCGCCGCGCGAATTACAAGCGCGCGTCAAGGCCGTGCTGCGCCGAACCGCGCCACAAGCCACGCTGGAAAAAGTCAGCATGGCTGGCCTCACGCTGGATCCCGCCTCGACCGATGTGATGGCGAACGGGGCCATGCTGTCGATTGGCCCAACCGAATTCCGCTTGCTACATTTTTTCCTGACCCATGCCGACCGCGTGTATAGCCGCGCGCAATTACTTGATCTGGTGTGGGGTGATCATGTGTTTCTCGACGAGCGCACGGTCGATGTGCATATCCGCCGATTGCGCAAAGCGCTGGAACCATCGCGCCATGATCGATTCGTCGATACGGTGCGCGGCAGCGGCTACCGTTTTTTATCTACTCCGCATAAGAGTATTTAGCGATGCGTAAACGTGATGTGTGGCTGAAAGGTTTGCTGCTGCCTGGCTTGCTGGCATTTGCCGTCGCGGTATTGTGGCTGGCGGGTAACGAAACTATGTCGCTCTGGCTGCTGGCTGGCGGCACGGCAATTTTTCTGGTTTATCATTTGTATCATCTGGCTGAATTTACCCAATGGGCAAATAGCGGCCTTGAGGCGGCGGTGCCCGAGGCGCGTGGGGTGTGGGACCTGGCCTTTTCAGCGCTGTATCGCCGCGTAAAAGAACGCCGCTCGCAACAGCGCGATCTGGCAGATGCGCTGCAAAAATTACGCAACGCCGCTGAGGCGATGCCTGATGGCATGGTCATTTTGAACCGGGAAAAAAATATTGAATGGTGTAACCGCGTGGCCGAGCATCATCTCGGCATAAATTTTTTTCAGGATTTCGACCAGCCGATCGTGAATTTAATTCGCCAGCAAAGCTTTGCCGATTTTCTTGCCAGCAATGATTCGGCCAGGCCGCTTGAGCTCAACTCGGACCGCGAGGGGGCGCCGCTGCTATCACTGCAATTGATTCCGTACAGCGAAGGCCGCAGCCTGCTGCTGTCGCGCGACATCTCGCGCATAGAATCGCTGGAAACCGTACGCCAGGATTTTATCGCCAACGTGTCGCATGAATTACGCACGCCGTTAACAGTGCTGGGCGGCTTTCTCGAAACTTTCGAGACGGTGCCGCTGAATTCCGATCAGGCAAAACAATACATCGGTTTGATGCAAGCGCAGACGGACAACATGCAACATTTGGTGGAAAACCTGCTCACGCTATCATCGCTGGAATCAAACGATAACCAATCTGCGATACAAACCATCGACATCAATATATTGCTCACACGCTTGCACGCTGATGTGCAAGCCCTCAGCGCGGGCCGCCACACTATCACGCTCGACGTTGCGTCAGGCGCGACATTGCAAGGTAACGAAGCGGAAATTTTCAGCGCCTTCACCAATCTGATCACCAATGCGATTCGTTATACGCCTGCCGGCGGCGAAATAAAATTGCGTTGGTTCACGACGGAAAACGCGAACATATTCGAAGTCCGCGACAACGGCATCGGTATCGACTCCGAACACATCCCGCGCGTCACCGAACGTTTTTACCGCGTCGATCGCAGCCGCTCACGCCAAACCGGCGGCACAGGATTAGGCTTGTCCATCGTCAAACACATCGCCGCACGCCATCATGCGCGTTTGGAGATTGAAAGCAAAGTGGGCAAAGGCAGTGTGTTCAGATTGATTTTTGAAATGCAGAAAGTGACGGAAATTCGAAACGAGAATAAAACCGTAACTAATTGATTATAAACAATAATATATCATTCTGGCAGATACGTTTTCTACTGGCTTTGCCGACAAATACCCGCTGTCCGCAGCAGTAGGTCAGGTTGCCGATAGGCTACCTGACAATCCACGGAAAATGCTCTGTCAGGTAACAACGCTAAAGGCCGCGCCGCAATCTGATCTGCATTTCCATATCGCATAACGCTCATTCAATTCGCCACAAAACAATAAAACAAACCTGCGCCGCCCGTACTCTTCAATGCATCCTGTCCGCAGTAGTAGGTCAGGTTGCCGATAGGCTACCTGACAATCCACGAACGCTCTGTCAGGTAACGGCGCTAAAGGCCGCGCCGCAACCTGACCTACGTTTCTTTATTGCATGACGCCCAATTAATTCGCTACAAAACAATAAAACAAACCTGCGCCGCCCGTGCTTTTCAATGCATCCTGTCCGCAGCCGCGCGAACCGTGGGATGAATTCCACGACGTCATGTGCCGCGACTCTTTCAATCCCACGCGATCATGATGGCCCACGATGGCCGATCCGTCGGCGCTGCTGGTCCAATTGGCGCAAGTAGTGTCGCCGCCGGCGGTTGAATAACTGCCGGCCGGGTCCGAGCCGGTGAGAATATCGTGGGCGTTCACCGCATCACCACGACCGCTGACTGCTTGGGTTTTTTCGGTCAGTGCAGTTTGCTTAGTCAGGTTGTTCGACGCTGAATGCAAATCTTCCACACTCTTTGCCACCACTGCGCCCGCCGCGTTTTGCCACGGCCCTTTGCCGATGCGATCCCGCGCATTCACGCCCGCTTCACCGCCCGGCGCCGTCGTGCTGAGATACGCACGCCAATTACTTTTGCTTGAACCGGCTGTCTTCGCCAGCGATGCACAATGGGCGTCTGCACCCGCCAGCCCACCCAAATCCGCGCCCTTACCCGGGCCGGCGCTGGTCACAAAAAATGTCATATCACCCTGTTGTTGGGCTTGGCTTGATGGCACCACGCTTGAGCATGCGGCCATGGCACAGAACGCTACGCTGCCGGTAGAAATTTTCGAGAGCTTCATGGGATTTCCTCCTGAGTTGAAAGTACGAAAATAATCTTGCCAGATGTTTTATAGCACAAGCGGGATGCCGTAGGGCAGATCAAGCCGCTACTGATCCCCCTCCACCCTCAAATCCGGAATATGCGTAAACGCAATCCGCATTGGCGCAGAACCATGCTTCAACGCCAAATGCGAGCCGCCGAAATACACAGTGTTGCTGCCGTAGCGGGCGTTGAGTTTATCAACGGCGGCGTTGAGGGCATCGCGGGTTTTGTCGTTATCGAATAACGATGCGGTCTGGAATTTTTTTTCATCCAAGTGATGCAAAGTTACGGCGACAGACAACGGCACATGTTTGCCTTTGCCCATGGCCGGTTTGCGTTGCCACATCAGCGACAACACTTCGACCAAATGTTTAGTGTCGTCGGTGCTGTCGAAGCTGGCGTCGTCCGCCCAACGCTGGCTATCTACATAACGAATGCGCGCGCTCATGCCGCCTGCTGTGTAGCCGTAGCTGCGCAGGCGCATGGCGGCTTTTTGCAGCATTTTGTTCAGCACAGAAAACGCCGTAACTTCGGTGCGCATCTCCGGCGATAACACATGGGAATGGCCGACGCTGGATTTTTGCGTGGGCGGCGAATAGACAAACTCCCCGCGTAATTTTTCATACATGCGCCCGCCTTCGAGGCTGCCCCAGGCTTTGTGCAACGTCTGTTTATCGACCGTGCATAATTTTTCCACCGTATCGATGCCGAACTTATTCAGCCGCACTTCCATCGCGCGGCCCACGCCGCACAGGTCGCGCAATTTCAAACGATAAAGGCAGTGGGGCAAATCTTCTTTTTCAATCACGATCAGGCCGTCGGGTTTTTGCATATCTGTTGCCGTCTTGGCCAAAAATGCGTTAGGTGCAATGCCAATAGAACAGCGCATTTCGCTCCAGCCTTTGTCTTGAATGGATTGCTTAATTTTTCGCGCCAGGGCTTCCGCTTTCGGCCGTTGCATCTGGCTGCCGGTGAGCGCGCATTGCATTTCGTCGATGGAATTGACCCGCTCCACCGGCGTGCAGGATTCGACCACTTCGATCAACTTGTGATGGTATTCCACATACAGCGCCGGGCGCGCTTCAACGAACACCATGTCTTTGCATAATTTTTTTGCGTCGGCAACGCCGGTGCCGGTTTTGACGCCGAATTTTTTCGCTTCATAACTGGCGGCGATGCAGCAGGTTGAATCGGTCATCACCGGCAACACGCCGATGGGCCGCCCGCGCAGCTCGGGCCGCGCTTGTTGTTCAACGGAAGCGAAGTAGGAATTGAAATCGACGTAGAGCGAATTGAGTGCCATGAAACGATTGCTTATTTCTCTAACACCACAAATGCGACGGCCACATCGCGCTCGTCGCTGATGGAAATATGTGAACGTGAGACACCGTAAGCTTGCATAAATTCCGCCAGTGCCGGTGCCGCGTCGATCTGCGGCTTGCCTTTGGCATCATGGCCGATGGAAATGTTGGGCCAGCGCACGGGACTGACCAAACCGGTGCCGAGCGCCTTACTCAACGCTTCTTTCGCCGCAAAACGCCGCGCTAAAAAATTTGCCGGTTTTTTGTTGCGCTTGAATGCTGCCCACTCCGCACCGGCGAGAATGTGTCGCGCGAATCGATCGCCGTAGCGATCTAATGCTTTAGCGATGCGTTCGACGGAACATACGTCGGTGCCGATGCCGATGATCATCAGCTATCCGATGCCTGGACGATCAGCGATTTCATTTCACGCACGGCATTTTCCCAACCGATAAACAACGCTTGCGCCACAATTGCGTGGCCAATATTGAGTTCGGAAATGCCTTTCAACGCAGCGATTCTTTTTACATTATGGATGTTCAAACCGTGGCCTGCATTGACGCGAAAGCCCAATTGCAGACCATAGGTAAGTGCTTGATTTATTTTAATAAATTCAGCATCTTGTTGAGCCGGAATTTCCGCATCCGCATAGTGACCGGTGTGAATTTCAATCACTGGCGCGCCGGCTGCTTTGGCCGCATCGAGTTGCGTTTTTTCCGTGCCGATAAACAGCGACACGCGAATGCCTGCATCGGATAATTTTTTCACTGCCGCCTTGACACGATCAAAGTGTTGCACCACATCAAGCCCGCCTTCGGTGGTGAGTTCCTGCCGACGCTCGGGCACAAGGCACACGTCATGGGGACGCGTTTTGATGGCGATGTCGAGCATCTCATCGGTGAGCGCGCATTCGAGATTCATCCGCGTCTGCAACACCTCACGCAGAATTTCCAGATCGCGATCCTGAATATGGCGGCGGTCTTCACGCAAATGCAGCGTAATTAAATCTGCTCCAGCAAATTCTGCCAGCAGCGCTGCCTGTACGGGGCTGGGATAGCGCGTGCCGCGTGCCTGGCGGATAGTGGCGATGTGATCGATGTTGACGCCGAGTTGGATCATGTTTTTCTTTCGCTAGATTTTATAATTGCTGTAAGTCGCGCATGAGCTGCCGCGTATTCAATTCTTCACCGCCCAGATGATGGCCGATAATCATGCGCATCAGTTGTTTCGATTGGCTGACGGTTTGCGCGTCGGAATAATCATCCCGCGCCATATCGAGCAAGGTCTTGCCGCTTAATTTTAAGCCATTTACCGCGCCGTTAGCGATTTGCGCACCGCGCTCGGGCAAGTATTCATAGCTGCGTTCCGGGTCGATGGCATCGCCGTTTCGCGCTTCGTGTTCGAGCGAAAGGCCATAACCCAGTTCACGCAACAGGTGCACTTCAAAGCCGCGCAGTTGAATCGCATAACGGCGCATAGCATCGGGTTCGCTGGCATTTATCTGGCGCAGCGCCTGCAAAGTTTGTTGATAATAATCAAACAAGTCTTCATGCGCATCGTCACGCTGCATGAATTTCATCAGCAATTCGTTGAGATAAAATCCGCACAGCAAACCGGTGCCCACCAACTGCGATTGCGCACCCTGCCACTCCACTTTATGCAGCGTGCGCAATTCTCCCTTGCCGAACCACGAAAAATCCATCGGCTGAAATGCCAGCAGCAAACCGCGCACCGCCGACTTGGGCCGCCGCGCACCGCGGGCAACCAGCGCCACGCGGCCATGCTCGCGCGCAAAAAGTTCAGCAATCAAACTGGTTTCGCGAAACGGATACGTGTGCAGTACATAAGCCGGTTCGGCTTCGATACGCTTGTGGGGCATAAGAGACATAGGAAATTTTGTAATAAAGCAGCAGCCAATAGCCTATTCTAAACGCTCTGCTGCCGTTTACCTAGGTGGGCGCGGCCGTGCCCAAACGACCATCGCCTCCGGTAAATTCCTGCGCTTGCCCACGGGTCGTAAATCAGGCGCTCTTTCACCGCGCCGGTCTGGTCGGCGATGACACTCACACTGTCGGGACGGTCGGCGTGGCCGCGGTTTCGATGAGGCAGTTCGCGCCCTCGAACTCGTCTCAGGTATAATTCTTCGAGACCAAATCCCCTCTAAAAATAATCGGGAACCCTGATGTATTTGATCCTGTTGTCGCTGAATATTTTATTGGTGCTGACCAATCTGGTCGGCCTGACTTTGCTTGTCCGCCGCTTCATACCCCATTACTTGCTGGCCAAGGCTTGCGGCGTGCTGGTACTTTGTTTGCTATTGTTTTTTATCGAGCATTTTGTCGGCTTAGGTCGGCTGAACTGGTTGTGGCCTATCACCACGGCAGCGGCCATTTACCTCATCTACCGCGAACGTGCGTCATTCAAGCTGGTATGGAAAAGTGAGCTGGTGTTTGTTTTGGGCTTTGCTTATGCGCTGCTCTGGCGCGGGGCATTCCCGGATATTTATCCGTCTTCCGAGCGGGTCACCGATTTGTATTTCATCAGCAATTATTTGCCTGGTGCTACGCTTCCCCCGCTGGATAACTGGATACCGCCGCTGAAATTTAATTTCTATTACGCTTTTCAACACTATGCCGCCGCGTTGATGGGCAGGATTTTCAACCTCGACGGCGGCACGGCCTACAACCTGGCCTTTTGCATTTTGATGGCGCTGAGTATTGCGTGCGCCTGGGCGTTCGTGGCGCATTTTTGTCGCCGCCCCGCCGCCCGCGCGCTGGTGATGCTGGCGTTTGTGATGGGCGGCACGGGCGTATCGCCCATGGTGCATTTTCTGATTGATGAGCAACAGTTTCATCGTCCACCAGATTTATGGGCCAGTATGCGTTTCGCCGGTGACTATGACCGCTTTCTCAACACGCCGCTGGCCGCTACGCTGTTCCCGAAAGCGGCCAATCTGCCCGCAGGATTTGAGCCCCGCGATTTGCCGGTGGAAACCTTCAGCTATTTATTTTATGTCGGCGATTACCATCCGCCACTGGGAAGTTTTTTTCTTTTGGTGCTGACACTGGCACTGATGGCGGCACTGGAAGATAAAAAGCAAAACCGGTTTTACGCGGCGGTAATCGGCTTGACCGTACCGGCGATGCTGATTACCAATACCTGGATTTTTCCGCTGCAATTATTTTTACTCATCGGCTGGCTGGCGTATCGCTATTGGGCTGAGTTGCCCACCGATTGGCTGGCGGTGGCGGCAGGTTTTGCGGGCGGATTTTTGCTTGCGTTTCCGTTCCTCATCGACTTCGCAGGCAATGCGCAAAATACGCCGATCCGTTTGGTGGCGTGGCAAGACCATACGCCTTTAGCGCAATTCATCGCCTTGCATTGGCCGCTGTTGTTGTTGGGCTTGCTTGCAACCTTGCAAAAAGACACCCATCGTTTTGCGTTTTTTCTTGGGTTGCTCATCCTGTTCGGTTTGGGGTTATCGGAAATGGTTTACGTCGACGACCCCACGGGCGGCAAATACGAGCGCACCAACTCGACAATGAAATGGTGGGGCTGGATGTACGCCGCAGCAGTCGTTGCCCTTGGTGCGGTAAATTTGGCGGCCAAACAAAAAGCCGTGCGCTACGGCAGCATTGCAACGCTGTTGCTGCTTAGCACATACAGCTTTGATCTCGCGCGTGATTGGTTCAATGTCGGCAAAGCCAGCCTCGCGCAACTGCACGGCCATGCATGGCTTACACGCGATAACATTCAGCGCGACATGATCCAGTTTTTGCGCGCAGCACCCGACGGTATTGTGCTGGAAAGTAATGATCGGCTCGCTTACAGCAATACCACGACCATGGCGCTCTATTCGGGCAAACCTTCCATGCAAGGCTGGCCCGATCATCTGGTCGCATGGCGCGGACCCTCCACCCATGTGCGCCTGCGCCATGAGCAGACGCGCCAGTTTTATGCCGGTGAAAAAAATGATGCCGTCGATTGGCTGCGGCACAATCAGGTACGTTATGTGATGTGGAATCACGTTGACGACGCAAAAAAACCGGGGCTGCGCGAAGCTATCGACAAGCAACTCAGCGCGCAATATCAGTGGAAAAGTTTTCTTGAAAGCGGCCCTGGCAAAGTCGGCATGTGGATCCTGCGGTGAGCGCATCCGGGCTTACTTTGCTGTGGCAACAATTCCTGCGCTATACCGGTGCGGGCGCGGTAGGCACCGTCGTGCATTATGCCGTGCTGATTAGTTTGGTGAATGCGGGTTTGCAGGCAACCTTGGCCAGCACTGCCGGGTTTGTGCTGGCGGCGCTGATCAATTACTGGCTTAATTATCATTACACGTTCGGCAGCAGCCAGGCGCACCATAAGGCGCTGACAAAATTTTTTGTCATTTCGCTTATCGGCCTGGGTATTAACAGTGCGATTATGTTCGTGCTGGTCGGCCTGCAGTGGCACTATTTGCTTGCTCAGGTGATGACACTACTGCCGGTGCTGACGTGGAATTTTTTGGCTAACCGCTATTGGACTTTCGGTGGAGAAAACAATCGTGACTGATCATTCGCAGATGTTACTGTCGGTAGTGGTGCCCGCCTACAACGAGGCCGAAGCCCTGCCGGAATTTCATCGCCGCCTGTCGGCAGTTTTCGATAAGCTCGACCTGCGCTGCGAAGTCGTTTATGTGAACGACGGCAGCCGTGACGGCACCCAGGCTGTCATCAACGAGCTTGGCGAAAAAGATGCGCGTGTCGCTTACGTAGAGCTAAGCCGTAACTTCGGCAAGGAAATCGCCATGACTGCCGGCCTTGATTATGCGCAAGGCGACGCAGTGGTAGTAATCGATGCCGATTTACAAGACCCGCCTGAATTGATTGCAGAGTTTGTCACACGCTGGCGCGAAGGCTACGATGTCGTGTATGCCAAACGCACGTCGCGCAGCGGCGAAACGTTGATGAAAAAAGTGACGGCGGCCATTTTTTATCGCCTGATTCAAAAAATCAGCCGGGTGAGAATTCCCGAAGACACGGGCGATTTCCGTTTAATGAGCCGACGCTCGGTGGATGCGCTTTTGCAATTGCGCGAGCAGCACCGCTTTATGAAAGGCCTGTTCGCCTGGGTGGGGTTTCGCCAGATCGCCGTCGAATACGAACGCGATCCGCGCATCGCCGGGCAAACCAAATTCAATTACTGGAAGTTGTGGAACTTTGCGCTGGAGGGAATAACGTCGTTCAGCATTGCACCGCTGAAAATCGCCACCTATGTTGGCTTGCTATCGGCGAGTTTTGCCATTATGTACGGCATGTTTATTATTTATCGGACATTAGAGTTCGGCGATCCGGTGCGGGGTTACCCGTCGATGATGGTGGCGATTCTGTTTCTCGGCGGCATCCAGTTGTTTTTTATCGGCGTGATCGGCGAATATCTCGGGCGTGTGTATGACGAAACCAAACAGCGGCCACTGTATTTTGTACAGCAATATCATCCGCCGCAAACCGGCACATTAAAAGTCGTGCCGCGCGCGGTGCCTTCGCCTACCCAACGTAAATCTTAGCGGCGCTAATCGTAACCCAGTCGCTTCAAGGTTCGTTCGTCATCGGCCCAACCGCTTTTCACCTTGACATGCAGTTCGAGATAGACCGGGCCGCCAAATAATTTTTCCATATCCAGCCGTGCATCGGTGCCGATTATTTTCAGCTTGGCCCCTTTTTCGCCGATGACAATCGCTTTCTGATTTGGCCTGTCCACCAGAATGGACGCAAAGATCCGCCGCAGATTGCCTTCAGTTTCAAACTTTTCAATTTCCACGCTGGTGGAATAAGGCAATTCTTCGCCCAGCAACCGGAACAGTTTTTCGCGCACAAACTCGCTGGCGAGAAAACGTTCGTTGCGGTCGGTGATTTCGTCTTCACCGAACATGGCCGGATTTTCCGGCAGGTGCGGTTCGATGGCTTTGAGCAAATCCTCAAGCTGGGTGCCTTGCCGCGCGCTAACGGGAACCACGTCTGAGAAAGTAAATTCGGCAGACACCTGCTGCATGAACGGTAACAAGAGTTTTTTGTCTTTGGCGCGATCTATTTTGTTGATCACCAATAACACCGGCCGGTTTTTCGGCAGCAAAGGCAATACCAGTTTATCGGTCGCGCCCCAATGCAAGGCTTCCACCACGAACAACACGACATCGGTTTGCGCAAGACTTTGCACCACGCTGCGGTTCATGGTTTTGTTCAATGCATTGCTGTGGCTGGTTTGAAAACCGGGCGTATCGACGAACACAAATTGCGCGTCAGGTTCACTGCGAATACCGGTGATGCGGTGGCGCGTGGTTTGCGCTTTGCGCGAGGTGATGCTGATTTTCTGACCGACCAGATGATTGAGCAGCGTTGATTTGCCCACATTGGGTCTGCCTACGATGGCTATCGTGCCGCATCTATAAGCCATTGATTATATTCAATATTTTAACTGTTGTCATTTGGAAATCTGCTCAAAAATTTGTGCGGCGGCGACTTGTTCAGCAGCGCGTCGACTGGCGCCATCACCCATGGCCTTAAGATTTAATTTCGGCACCGAACATTCCACATAAAAAGTTTGCTCGTGCGCATCGCCGCGGGTTTCAACCACGATGTAGGTCGGTAATGCTATCTTGCGCCCCTGCAACCACTCCTGCAATTTTGTCTTGGCATCTTTGGCCACGGCTTTCGGATCCAGTGCACGGATTTTTTCAGCAAACAGTTCGCCGACCAGTTTTTCAGCGGCAGCAAAGCCGCCATCAAGGAAAGCCGCGCCTAAAATCGCTTCAAGCCCATCAGCCAGAATCGATGGCCGGCGGAAGCCACCGCTTTTGAGTTCGCCTTCACCCAATAAAATTGCGTCACCCAGATGCAGCGCGTCGGCCACTTCGAACAATGAGGTCTGGTTCACCAGATTGGCGCGCAACCGCGACAATTCGCCTTCAGTCAAACGGGGAAAATGTTCGTACAGTTTGAGCGCTACCGCAAAATTGAGCACGCTGTCGCCGAGAAATTCCAGCCGCTCATTGTTTGGTGTGCTATGGCTGCGGTGAGTAAGCGCCTGGCGCAGCAGGTTTGGCTGGCGAAATGCATAGCCAAGGGCCTTGGCTATTTTGTCTGCTTCGGTGCCAGCCATGGTGAAATTACCAAAAAATTATTTACGCTGTTCGGTCGATGCGGAGAAATCAATGACCAGGCTGATGTTGGCAACCAACGGAGTTTTCACCGTATAACTTGCCGACACCACTTTGCCTTTGCCACCGGAGGTGATGTCCAGGTCAGCGCCTTTTACACTGCTAATGTTATCAATGCCGGCGCGGCGGTCAAATGCGGTGCGAATGTCCTTGTCGCTGCCACCCTGCACTTCGGGGCCGCCTGCCATGGTGCGCAAAATAGATTTGATCGAATTATTTTCAATATAAGCCGGCGCGACTTGCATGCCGACCAGCACGAGCATGATCAATGCAATCACCACCAGCAAATTGCCCATTGCCCCACCCTGTTGCTGTTTCATGTTCAATCCTTTTCTTTATGCCTCGCGGCGGCTATTGAATAGTGCCGCCGATACGCTTGAGGCTGGAAAAATTCATCCAGATAAAAAAAGCTCTGCCGACGATGTTTTCTTCCGGCACAAAACCCCAATAGCGGCTATCGGTGCTGTTGTCGCGGTTGTCGCCCAACATGAGATAACGCCCTTCCGGCACTTTGCAGGTAAAACCCTGTTCATTGTAGCGGCAGTTTTCTTTCTGGGGAAACTGTTTGACCGAATGCGGGCTAATAGGTGGCGCGTCTGGGTCTAACAAGATGTCGTGCTGCACATCGCCCAGTTTTTCATGCAGACGGTCAAAATGCTGAACGCGCTGCCCTTTACCCGATGTTTCAAAACTGCCGCCCGCAGTAGCCGTTGCGGGCTGGCCATTTACGATCAGCCGTTTGTTGATATAGGTAATCTCATCACCAGGGATGCCGATGACGCGCTTTATGTAATCGAGGCTTGGATCTTCCGGGTAGCGGAACACCATCACATCGCCGCGCTTGGGCTGGTTCAACTCTACAATTTTTTTGTTGATAACCGGCAAGCGGATGCCATAGGTGAATTTGTTGACCAAAATATAATCACCCACCTCCAACGTGGGAATCATGGAACCCGACGGAATCGTAAACGGCTCGGCAATAAATGAACGCACAAAAAACACAATGACAATCACGGGAAAAAAACCCCGCGCCAATTCAACCGGCATCGGTTCATGCACGCCCGGCGCGCGGCGTTTCACGCCCCACAACACATCCCACAAATACACGATGCCGGTGAGCACGGTTGCCAGAAATAATACGCCGGCAAAACTGACGAACTTGAGCATCAGGCCGAGCGAAGAAATAAATATCGCCATGTAGGCGAACTGCACCAGGTGTAGGCGGTTTTCGCTTTTGGCTTCGCCCTGGTGGGTGCTAAACGCATCCCATAACGCGACGCTGGTACTCAGTGCCAGCGTGGTGATACCGACCGTGACCAAATCCATTACTTACTCTCCACTTGTAATATGGCAAGAAAAGCTTCTTGCGGAATTTCCACATTGCCTACTTGTTTCATGCGCTTCTTGCCGGCCTTTTGTTTCTCCAGCAACTTGCGTTTGCGTGAAATGTCGCCGCCGTAGCACTTGGCCAGCACGTTTTTGCGCATCGCCTTGATGCTCTCACGCGCAATGATGTTCGCGCCGATGGCTGCCTGCACCGCTACATCGAACATCTGGCGTGGAATCAGTTCACGCATTTTCGACGCCAGTTCGCGTCCGCGATAAACACTGTTAGCGCGGTGCACGATGAGACTCAACGCATCGACCTTGTCGCCGTTGATAAGGATATCGAGTTTCACCAGGTCAGAAGTGCGAAATTCCTTCACTTCGTAATCCAGCGACGCATAACCGCGCGATACGGATTTGAGCTTGTCGAAAAAATCCATCACCACTTCGTTCATGGGCATTTCGTAAGTCAACATCACTTGGCGGCCCATATATTGCATGTCGATTTGCGAGCCGCGCTTCTGATTGCACAGGGTAATCACCGGCCCCACATATTCCTGTGGCATCAACATGGTGGCGACGATGATGGGTTCGCGGATTTCTTCGATCTTGGACGGCTCGGGCATGCGCGAGGGATTTTCAATGCGCAACACTTCGCCATCACGCATGACGATTTCGTAAATCACTGTCGGCGCGGTGGTGATCAAATCCATATCGTATTCGCGCTCGAGCCGCTCCTGCACGATTTCCATATGCAGCAAACCCAAAAATCCGCAGCGGAAACCGAAGCCCAACGCTTGTGATGTTTCCGGTTCATATTGCAACGAGGCGTCATTGAGCTTGAGCTTTTCCAGCGCGTCGCGCAGGGCTTCATACTGGTTGGTTTCAACCGGATACAAACCGGCGAACACCTGCGGCTTGATTTCCTTGAAGCCGGGCAAGGGCTCGCTGGCGGGTTTGTCCAGCAGAGTGACGGTGTCACCGACGCGCGCATCTTTCAATTCCTTGATGCCGGCGATGATGAAGCCCACCTGCCCCGCTGATAAATTTTCGCGCGATTGCGACTTGGGCGTGAACACGCCAACCTGCTCGGTGAGATGCACGGCCTTGGTGGACATGAATAAAATTTTGTCTTTGGGCTTGAGCACGCCATCGACCACGCGGACCAGCATCACCACGCCGACATAATTGTCGAACCAGGAGTCGATGATTAAGGCTTTGAGCGGCGCGTCGATTTTTCCTTTTGGCGGCGGGATGCGCGCGATCACCGCTTCGAGCACGTCTTGCACACCGAGGCCGGACTTGGCTGACGTAAGCACCGCATCGGTGGCATCAATGCCGATGATGTCTTCGATTTCTTCGATCACCCGATCCGGGTCGGCGGAAGGCAAATCGATTTTGTTCAGCACTGGCACGACTTCGACGCCCTGCTCGGTTGCCGTGTAGCAATTCGCCACTGTCTGCGCTTCCACCCCTTGCGACGCATCGACTACCAGCAGCGCGCCTTCGCATGCGGCCAGCGAGCGCGAGACTTCGTAGGAGAAATCCACGTGCCCCGGCGTATCAATCAAATTCAAATGGTAGATTTGCCCATCGCGCGCCTTGTAATTGAGCGCGGCGGTTTGCGCCTTGATGGTGATGCCGCGTTCGCGTTCGAGATCCATGGAATCGAGCACCTGCGCTTCCATTTCACGGTCACTCAACCCCCCGCATAGTTGAATAATGCGATCGGCCAACGTGGACTTTCCGTGGTCAATATGCGCGATAATCGAGAAGTTCCTGATTCTATTCATATTTTCTGCGTAAAAAAAGGACACGTTTCAGTGCCCTTAGTGTGGACTCAAGCCCGCGATTTTACCGGACTTTCGCCAGATAAGCATCCAGCGCAGACGCATCGAGAAAATAGTGGCAAATTTCTTCTTCGCTCGCCAGCAGCACGGGCACCCGTTCGTCGTATTTTTCTACCAGATGGGGGTGCTCATCCACATCGATAACGTCGAAATGAAAACCGCGCCCAGCCTGCAAAGGCTCGAGCGCGGCGATCATATCGGTGCAAAGGTGGCAATAGTTGCGGCTCAACACCGTCAGCTTGACCACCCGTTTACTTGTCGGGCTTGACGGCGATAAATACGCGACGGTCGCCTTGTTGAATCAAAAGCGCGGCGCTCTTGCCTTCCGGCACTTTGCTCAGCAGGCTGTTGGCCTGGTCTGCGTTTTTGACTTCCGTGTTGTTGATTGACACCAGCACGTCGCCCCGTTGCACGCCCGCACGGGCGGCCGAGCCTTGCACTTCTTCTATTACCGCGCCGCCGGAAACTTTGAAATCCTGTTTCTGTTCGGCGCTCAGGTCGCTCAGCGCCATGCCAAACTTGTTGGTACTTTCCGGTGCCTTCTGTCCCCGCTTGGGGCCGCGAGGAGAATTTGCAGCCACCTCAGTAGGCAATTCACCTACGGTAATCGACAAATCTTTAGTGGCATTTTTGCGCCAGACCTGCAATGCAACCTTTGAGCCGGGTTTAACGGCCGTGACAAATCGCGGCAATTCGTTGGACGACTGCACGGCTTTATTATCGAATTTCGTAATAACGTCGCTGGGCTCGAGGCCGGCTTTTTCTGCCGGGCTGCCTTTTTCCACCGAGGCTACTAATGCACCTTCGGCCTTGGCTAACCCGAACGTTTCCGCCAAGTCTTTGGTCAGCGGCTGAATCAACACACCCAGCCAGCCACGCACCACTTTGCCGGAGCTGCGCAATTGGTCCACCACATTCATCGCGGTATCAATCGGTATCGAAAATGCGAGGCCCTGAAAGCCACCGCTACGACTGTAAATTTGCGAGTTGATGCCGACGACTTCGCCTCTGAGATTAAATAACGGCCCGCCGGAATTGCCGGGGTTGATGGCCGCATCGGTCTGGATAAACGGCACCAGGTTTTCCTGCGGCAAGTCGCGGCCCTTTGCGCTGACGATGCCTTTGGTCACACTATTCTCAAAACCGAACGGCGAGCCGATGGCCACGACCCATTCGCCTACTTTGAGTTTGTCCGGGTTGCCGACAGTCACGCTGGGTAAACCGGAGGCTTCGACTTTGATCAGCGCCACGTCGGTTTTCTTGTCGGTGCCGATGACTTTGGCTTTGTATTCGCGCTTGTCGCGCAACTTCACGTTGATTTCATCGGCGCCCGCGACCACGTGAGCGTTGGTGAGCATGTAGCCGTCCTGGCTGATGATGAATCCGGAACCTTGGCCCTGCAATTCGGGACCGGGGCCGCCGCGATCACGCCCGCCGGGCGGTTGCGGCAAAAAGCGGCGGAATAAATCCAGCGGATCTTCATCGGGACCGCCGGGCAGTTGTGACAAGCCAGCCGATTTTTGCGATTGGGTTACGCTGATGTTCACTACGGCCGCACCTTGTTTCTCTACCAGATCGGTAAAGTCAGGCAAGTTGACGGTTTGCGCAAAAACCGAGCCGACAGAGCCGGCAAACAAAACTGCACCCCAAAAAGCTTTTATGAACATGTTACACGCCCCTTGTAATATAAATATATTCATATAAATCAATAAGTTACAATAAATAGCTAATGTTATTTCTTGTAAAATTTACTCCCTTGTATGCTACGTAAATTGTGCTCATCAGTCTGATTTCAAGCCTACAGAATCAACGCAGCACAACGGTTGCCGCGCACAGCCATATCATTTCATTGGCGGTTTGATAGATTGAGCGATTTGTTGCACCGTGGCGGCCGGTACTTCGCCCATAGCCGTGATCTGGTGCTCCGATGCCGTAACGATAAATGTATTCACCGCGCCCTGATGGCTCGCGCCGGGAACGGGTTTCGACGCAGTGGTCAGCGGCTCAATAAACACGGATACCGATGCCAATCCATCCGACAGCACCTGGTGGAAAATCGGTTGAGTTTTATTTGGCATGACGCGTTTCATTTCCATCACCTTGCGAAACCCCTGAGGCGGAACCGCCACCACCCACCCGCTATCGACGGGCGTGAGATCTTCCAATGGCGAAGCATCAGTGCGCCATTGGGATTTGGCTTCCGGATAACTCGATTTGACATGATCGCGCTTGACCTGCGGTTTGCCCACAGTCAATTGGGTGAAGGCCATTTGTTCCAGCATCGTCCCCCGCTCGTCTTTCAGATTGGTTTTGAGTATCAACCCGGTCGCTTGCTCGGCACAAAACCAGCGGCGATAGCGGAATGCGTCTTTAGGCTCGAACAACAAGCCCTGGCAATCATGGCCTGCCACGCGCTCGGGGCTGGTCAGGCTGACTTGATAATTTTCAGCGTAGGCTTCCGCAGTCGAGGCCATCAGCGCTGGGAAAAACCGCCGCGCTTTGCGATGGACCAATTTGATAATTTTATTACCGGGAATATAGACCGCCACGTCTTCATTGCTACGCACAACTTCGCGCGCGGGGCCGTCGAGGAATTCGACTTTTTCGTGTTCGTCTTTACCATCTATGTAATGGGCTATCCGTAAGGATTCAAGTCGCCCGCCAGATTCGTGCACGAATGTGCCCATATAGCAAAGCTGCTGCGCCGAGCCGGCCATGCGCGAGACCCAGCTGGCTACCTCGCTGTTGGCAGGCGTTGGCGATGCCTGCTGCGCCGATACTACGCTGGCCGCGCCGCAGCACACCCCCAGCAGCATCGCTGCCGTTATTTGTTTCGTCACTGGCCGGCCCTCAATACTTCACGTCGTTCATCGTTTTCAACTCAGCGCTTCGCGCCAAGGGACACTTGCATGACGCCAGAAGCAGGCGAAAGCTCGTGGTGGGCAAATAAATAGTCCTGCACGTTTGCTGCTGGCAAATTGCCAGCTGGTTGCGCGAGTAGCGATGCTACAACCGGGGCTGTAGCCGGTGCCGTTACAACCGGCACCGCAATGCTTGCTTCAAGCGCTGGTGCTTCAGTCTTTGGCGCAACCGGTTTTTGTGCCAGCGTGACCGGAACCGATGCGGGTGCAGACTGAAAACCCACCCATGACACCACCCCTACCGTGGCCAGCGACGCCGCGATGGCCATGGCAAATTTGGGTGCCAGACTGGGTTGCGCTTTCGGCGGGGCAAGCACGGTGGGCTCGTCGGCCAGGCTGGCCATTATTTTTTGTTGCAGGCTTTCGTCGGGCCGGTGTTCGCGCCGCATGACGTCGCCGATCTGGTGATACATACTCCAGCAGTGTTGCAATTCTTCGTCATGCCGCAAGCGGGAAAGTAGTGACTGACTTGCCGCTTGATCCAGCTCTCCGTCCATCAAGGCCGATACGTCAGGTTTCATGCTTACCATCTCCTGTCTTTACTGGTGCCCAATTGGGGGCGTAACTTTGCTGCAATGGCCTCGCGCGCGCGAAAAATTCTCGAGCGCACGGTGCCGATAGGGCAGTTCATGATTGTTGCGATATCTTCGTAACTGAGACCGTCGATTTCGCGCAGCGTGATGGCTGTGCGCAATTCTTCCGGCAGTTCGTCCATGGCTAGATTCACGGTGGCGATGATTTGTTTGCTCATCATCTCGCTTTCCGGCGTGCTGGTGTCGCGCAGTTGATCGCCATCTTCAAAATTTTCCGCTTCTTCGGCGTTAAATTCAGTAGACGTGGGCGCGCGGCGACCCCGTGCCACCAGATAATTTTTGGCGGTATTGATGCCGATGCGATAAAGCCAGGTATAAAAGGCGCTGTCGCCGCGAAACGAGGGCAAGGCGCGATAGGCCTTGATGAACGCTTCCTGGGTAACGTCTTCCACTTCCGCCGCATCGCGGATGAAGCGCGACAGCAGTCGCCCGAGTTTGCGTTGATATTTGACCACCAACAGCTCAAACGCGTGCTTGTCTCCCTTTTGCGCCCGCTCTACCAATTGCTGATCGATTTCCCGATCACTCATGCGAGATATTTCCCTGGGTTCTTTTTGAGGAACCGGTTGTGGCGCTGCCATACTTGCCGCAAGATCGACAAATGTACAACGCGAAACAGGTTTGAATTTTAACATATCCATCGGATAGCCTCGGTTTCCTAGGTAAAATTATGCTTATGTGACAATGACACAAGGGGCTGACAATAGTTCAGCCGACAACAAGGTTATTCAGGTGAAAATTTGTTATGGCGCCGATGATCGTATTAAATCTGGCACTGGTTTTTGCACTGCCGCATATTCATGAATCAATGAATCGTCTGGCATTTTGATATTATTTGTCTCATTAAACAATCCATATCGCAATGGGTTCCCGTTCAATCCTTTAGAAAAACTCATGAAAAAATTTGACGTCATTATTATCGGCAGCGGCTTAGCGGGCTCATCCCTTGCTTTGCGCCTTGCCACCAACCGCCGCGTGGCGCTCATCACCAAACAAAAACTCATCGATGGCGCCAGTGCCTGGGCCCAAGGCGGCATTGCTGCCGTCATGGGCGAAGACGACAGCACCACCGACCACATTCAAGACACGCTCATCGCGGGCGCTGGCTTATGCAGCGAAGCTGCCACGCGCCATGTGGTCGAGCACAGCAAACAAGTGGTCGAATGGCTGATTGAACAAGGCGTTGAATTTACCAAAGACAACGAAAACAGCACCGGATATCACCTCACGCGCGAAGGCGGCCATGGCAAGCGGCGCATTATTCACGCGGACGATCTGACTGGTTACGCCGTGCAAAAAACGCTTTTAGAAAAAGTAAAAGTCCATCCCAACATCACCGTTCTCGAAAACCATATTGCTATTGACCTCATCACCGGCAAAAAGTTGGGCCGCAAAGATAATCGTTGCTACGGTGCCTATGTATTGAACCGCGACTCCGGCCAGGTCGAAACCCTGGGTGCCGAATTCACCGCGCTGGCTGCGGGCGGCATCGGCAAGGTTTATCTCTACACCACCAACCCCGACACCGCCACCGGCGACGGTGTGGCGATGGGCTGGCGTGCCGGTTGCCGCGTGGCGAATATGGAATTTATCCAGTTTCACCCGACCTGTTTGTATCACCCGCAGGCCAAATCGTTTTTGATTACCGAAGCGGTGCGCGGCGAGGGCGGCCATCTCAAATTGCCCGATGGCACGCGCTTCATGCCCAAACACGACGAGCGCGCCGAACTGGCTCCGCGCGACATTGTGGCCCGCGCCATCGACTACGAAATGAAAAAACGCGGTCTCGAATGCGTGTATCTCGACATCTCGCACAAGCCGGCAGATTTTTTGAAGTCGCACTTCCCCAACATTTATGCGCGCTGCATGGAACTGGGCATCGACATCACCCAACAACCGATCCCCGTCGTGCCCGCCGCGCACTATAGTTGTGGTGGCGTGATGACCGACCTTTACGGCCGCACCGACGTCGAAGGTTTGTACGCGATGGGCGAGGTAGCGCACACGGGCTTGCACGGCGCGAATCGTTTGGCCAGCAACTCGTTGCTGGAGTGTCTGGTATTTAGCCAAGGTGCTGCCGCAGATATCCTCAAAGCCACGAGATTTGAATTGCCCGAACTGCTCGAATGGGACGCCAGCCGCGTCACCGACGCCGATGAAGAAGTCGTCATCGCCCACAACTGGGACGAACTGCGTCGTTTCATGTGGGACTACGTCGGCATCGTGCGCACCAACAAAAGATTGGAGCGCGCCAGGCACCGCATCAAATTGCTCGACGACGAAATCCACGAGTTCTATAGCACCTTCCGCGTCACCAATGATTTGATTGAGCTGCGCAACCTCACCCTGACCGCGGATCTGATCGTGAAGTCGGCGTTGCTTCGCCATGAAAGCCGAGGGTTGCATTACAGTTTGGATTATCCACAGACTTCGCCGATTGCGGTGGATACGGTTTTGACGCCCCGATAAAAAAATGTAGGGTGGGCACTGCCCACCACTTCCTTAAATAGCTGGCCTAATAAATTTACGCGCTATGGCAGGCAATCATCACCCTACAAAAAACCACCCGTCATTCCCGTAGGTCACATTGCAGCTGCAATGTAATAAACAACCAACCAATACAAATCCACACTAAATGAACCAGCCTATCTACACCACCGCCGCCATCCGCCAAATCGAAACCGACGCCACAAAAACCGGCGCAACCGATCTAATGGAACGTGCCGGCCTCGCCGCTGCTGAACTCGCACGAAAACTTTTGCCTGATGGCGCGACAAACATTCTCGTCATAGCTGGGCCTGGTAACAACGGCGGCGATGCGTTCGTGGTTGCGCGGCATTTATTGCAATGGTGGTTCAAAGTCGATGTCATTTTTATCGGCAACGAAAAAAAATTGCCGGCGGACGCCGCTAACGCTTACAAAAAATTCAAAGAAGCCAGCGGCACAACACAAAAAGAAATCACGCAAAATAAATATTACGATTTGATCATCGACGGATTATTCGGCATCGGACTTTCGCGCGATGTCGCTTCAGAGTATGTTAAATTATTCAATATAATCAATGAGTTACATGCAAACGTTTTATCCCTCGATATTCCCGCCGGAATCGACGCCGACACTGGCATCATCCGAGGCGCAGCGATTCGCGCAACACACACGCTCACCTTCATCGGATTAAAACCCGGCCTGCTCACCCTCGATGGCCCCGATCACGTCGGTACATTGCACGTCGCCGATTTGCAGATCGACACAAAAAATTTATACGAACCCAGCGGCTATTTGCTCGACCAACAAACGGTCGCGTCGTTTCTTAAACCGCGCTTACGCAATTCACACAAAGGCAGTTACGGTAGCGTCGGCATTATCGGCGGCGCAAACGGCATGGCCGGTGCCGCCTTGCTCGCCGCCCGCGCTGCGTTGAAACTTGGCGCTGGCAAAATCTTCGTCGGCATGCTCGCCGACAACATCCCGCAACTCGACCTGACGCAACCCGAACTCATGTGGCGCGCACCGGAAGATTTGCTCAAGCTCGAAGCGATGACCGCGCTCGCCATCGGCTGCGGCCTGGGCCAAAGCGAATTCGCGCAAGTGCTGTTGCAGCGCGCGTTGTCGTTAAATACCCCATTAGTGCTTGACGCCGACGCATTGAATCTCATCGCCGAACACGCGCCATTGCAAGCCGCACTCAAAGCACGAAGTGCGTCAACCATCATCACGCCCCACCCCGTCGAAGCCGCGCGGTTATTGAGAAAACACCCACCCGACATCCAGCAAAACCGCATCACCGCCGCAACTGAGCTCGCAAAACATTTCAACGCCCACGTTGTGCTCAAAGGCTGCGGCAGCATTTGCGCCACATCTGATGGCCGCTGGTTCATCAACCCCACCGGCAACCCCGGCATGGCCAGCGCGGGAATGGGCGATGTATTGTCGGGAATGATTGTCGCGCTATTGGCGCAAGGCTTGAATGCCGAACACGCCATGTTGCTCGGCGTATATCTGCACGGCGCAGCGGCGGATGAATGGGTAAAAAATGGCATCGGCCCAGTTGGCCTGACGGCCTGTGAAGTCGCCGATAGCGCACGGAAATTACTGAATCGCTGGAGTGCAGCCGGTGCGCAGTGCGCACCCCGAGTCGTATAGATGTCGTTCCCCAATGTAGAAATGATTCGGTACTATGCTTTGCAGTGCGCACCCCCAAGTCGTATAGGTGTCGTTCCCGTGCAGTTTGGAAGGTGAATTCAGTAAATACTGCAATACAAAAATCAACACCATCGTCAATACAAAAACCAACACCATCGTCAATACAAAAACCAACACCATCGTCAATACAAAAACCAACACCATCGTCATTCCCGCGCAGGCGGGAATCCAGCGAATTAAAAAAACAATTCGTTTTCTAACTAGAAAAGCGGTAATTACTATTCTTGTTTTTA
>JAYTVC010000070.1:0-51021 GCA_043744215.1 Pseudomonadota bacterium | reverse complement strand
AACGCCGCGCGTCGCCGTCGGCCACGCCGATGAGCCGATCGCGGGCATCTTTCTCGATAGTCAAACCGTTAAGCGAAGTTATCAGCGCGCGATCAATCAATGCGCCCAATTCAATTTCCGACAGTGGTTTCAACACATACACCGCCGCCCGCGACAGTAACGCGCCATTCACTTCGAAGGACGGGTTCTCCGTCGTCGCGCCGATAAACGTCATCAGTCCCGATTCCACATGGGGCAAAAACGCATCCTGCTGCGACTTGTTGAAGCGATGCACTTCATCGACAAACATGATCGTATCGCGCTGATACTGCGCCGCGTTGAGCTTGGCCTGTTCGATCGCGTCACGGATTTCCTTCACACCGGAGAGCACGGCAGAGATGGCGATAAAATCCGCGTTAAACGCCTGCGCCATCAGCCGCGCCAAGGTCGTCTTGCCCACGCCCGGCGGCCCCCACAAAATCATCGAATGCAATTTGCCCGATTCAAATGCCAGCCGCAACGGCTTACCCGCGCCGAGCAAATGCTTTTGCCCGACCACTTCGTCAATCGTTTTTGGTCGCAGTTGCTCAGCAAGCGGCGCGTGGAGGGGTTGGGTTTCGAACATGGTTAGCGTGAAATGCGAAGGGGCATAGCGCATTGTAGAGGAAGAGCGTGGAGGACGGGAATCCTTTGGCACATGCGGATTTAATTTTGCAGGCCGGTTTGCCGCGCGGTTTTTCCCTCGTTACTTGAATGGGAATATTGAACTTCAACGAAAATAAAGCGAGGAGAAAAGGTTCCCTCGCTTTAAATGGATATCGCGCAAATCATCTTGCCAATGCTTACTCTCCCACTACATCCACGCCTTTTGGCGGCACAAACGTAAACGCTCCGCCTGCCAGTTTCGGATTCTTTTCCAGCGCAGAAAACTTGATCACCGTTGTCTGGCCGAAATTGTCTTTCAGCTCCATCACATTCAGCGCGTCGCCCTTGAAGCCTATGCGCACGCGCTCGAAGGTGGTGTCTTTACTTTTGGGCACTGCGTCGAGCCATTCGATATCGGCCTTGCTGCCGGTGTCGGTGAGCGTGTAATGTTTATCAAGATCGTTGTTGCCGGCGAGCAAAGCGGCAGGGCTGTCACCCAGCGAGTCGCCGAGTTTTTTGACAGTGACCTGATTCAGATCCGGATCGAATATCCATAGCTTGACGCCATCGCCGACGACTTCCTGTTTGTACGGTTTGAGATATTCCCAACGAAATTTGCCCGGGCGGGAAAATTGCATGGTGCCGCTGGCGCCTTGCATGCTTTTGCCGTTTTTGTCGATGACCGATTGCTCGAAGCCGGCGCGCATGGTTTGCGTGCCGCTGATGAAGGCTTTGAGTTTGTCGAGGCTGTCGGCGTGGGCCGAAGCGGAAATCGAAATAGTGAAAATAATCAGCGCAGAACGAAATAGGTTCATGGTCGTCTTCGTGTGGTGGAAATAGCTCCCAAGAGCCATAACGCTTGAGTGGGAAAAAGGTTGCGGCGAGTTTACAGAAGAAAATGGATTCCCGCTTTCGCGGGTATGACGAACCCCTACCGCTCCTGCCCCGGCGCGATGATTTCGCGGTTGCCGTTGGATTGCATGGGCGAGAGGATGCCGGCGCGCTCCATGTCTTCGATCAAGCGCGCAGCGCGGTTGTAGCCGATACGCAGGTGGCGTTGCACCAGTGAAATGGACGCGCGTTTGCTCTTGAGCACAATGGTGACAGCTTCGTCGTACAGCGGATCGGCTTCACCGCCGCCATTGCCACCCATCTCAGCTTCGCTGTCGGCCATGTCGGGGCCATCGAGAATACCTTCGACGTATTGCGGTTCGCCTTGCGCTTTTAAATGATTCACCACGCGATGCACTTCAGCGTCGGATACAAACGCGCCGTGTACCCGCTGCGGGAAACCGGTGCCGGGCGGCAGATACAGCATATCGCCCTGCCCCAGCAACGCTTCTGCACCCTGCTGGTCGAGAATGGTGCGCGAATCAATCTTCGATGACACTTGAAACGCGACGCGCGTCGGAATATTCGCCTTGATGAGGCCTGTGATGACGTCCACAGATGGACGTTGTGTTGCCAATACTAAATGGATGCCCGAAGCGCGCGCTTTTTGCGCGAGGCGCGCGATGAGCTCTTCGACTTTTTTGCCCACCACCATCATCATGTCGGCCAACTCGTCGATGACAACGGTGATCAGCGGCAATTCATCCAGCGGCTCGGGCGCGTCGGGCGTGAGGCTGAACGGATTGGTGAGCGGCTTGCCGACTTTTTTCGCTTCGGCAACTTTGTGGTTGAAGCCGGCGAGATTGCGCACTCCGAGGGCCGACATCAATTTGTAGCGCCGCTCCATTTCGGCCACGCACCAGTTGAGCGCGGCACCGGCCTGCTTCATGTCGGTCACGACGGGTGCTAACAGATGCGGAATGCCTTCGTAAATGGATAGCTCCAGCATTTTCGGGTCGATCAAAATCAGCCGCGATTGCGCGGGCGTCGCTTTATATAGCAGCGATAAAATCATCGCATTGATGGCGACGGATTTGCCCGAGCCCGTTGTACCCGCCACGAGAACGTGCGGCATTTTGCCCAGATCCGCAACGATAGGTTTACCGGCAATATCTTTACCAAATGCAATCGTCAATGGCGAGGTAAGGTCGGCATACACCTGCGAACTTAAAATTTCAGACAGACGTACAATTTGCCGCGTTGGATTGGGCAACTCCAAACCCATACAGGATTTGCCGGGAATAGTTTCAACGACGCGAATACTGATGACCGACAAGGCTCTTGCTAAGTCTTTGATTAGATTGACTATTTGACTACCTTTGACACCCACTGCCGGCTCGATTTCATAACGCGTAATCACCGGGCCGGGATACGCCGCAAGCACTTTCACCTGCACATTGAAATCGAGCAATTTGCGTTCAATCAAACGTGAAGTGAACTCCAGCGTCTCGGCACTAATGGTATCGACTTGCACTTCCGCTTCGTCGAGCAGACTCAGCGGGGGCAATTTTGAATCGATGTCTTTGAACAGCGGCCGCTGTTTTTCTTCGATCACACGCTTGGATTTTTGAATCACTGTGGTGGCAGGTTCAATGCGCACCGGCGCGCGCTCTTCCAATTGTTGTTTGGCTTCGGCGACTTTTTCATCGCGCTCGACCATGCGCACTTCGCCTTCTTTGCGGTCTTTGGAACTGCGATAGGCTTCCATCAGCTTGACATAGCCCGTTTCAATCAGCGCGCCACATTTTTCGATCAGCTTGAGCCACGAAAGTCCGGTGAACAGGCTGATGCCGATTGCAATCAAAGTCAGCAGCGCGAGGGTTCCGCCGGTGAACCCCATCAGCTTTGAAAACAGCATGCTCGCCAATTCACCGACTACGCCACCGGGCGCATAAGGCAAGGCCACATGATGGGAATGCAAGCGCAGTGACTCGATGCCGCTGCTGGCGAATAACAGCAGCGCAAAACCTGCGAGCGACACATAGAGCGTGCGCTTATCGGTCAAGTCTGTCGTCTGGATTTGCTTGAACGCACGATAAATACCATAGGCGGCCAGCACCAGCCACCACCAGGCGGATGCACCGAACAAATACAAAATAATATCGGACACATAGGCGCCCATGATGCCGCCGGCATTTTGCAATGTCAGGTGCGTACCGGTGTGCGACCAGGCCGGATCGTCGGGATGATACGTGAGCAAAATCATGGCGAGGTAAATACCCGCCACTGCCAGGACGATCCACCCTGCTTCGCGCAAAAGTGAAACAAGTTTGGGCGACAGGGGTTGCCCCTTGTCGCTTAGCATTTGATTGGATGTGGCCATGGAATAGACGCCGTACAGGCGTTGCTGCTTAAAATGACATTATAGTGATCCGGCACCCCGCCTGCCTTACCGGACGCAAACTTGTATTACAAACAGGTTACAAAGATAACGGCAACTGGTCGTGGATGATGATGTTTTTGGATTCCATCTTGATATAACCGCCGCCTTCGAGCTCTTTCAAAATCCGGTTTACCATTTCACGCGAGGCACCCACCATATTGGCGATATCCTGCTGCGACAGCTTGTCGCTCACTACCAGCACGCCTTCTTTTTTGGTCGCCAGTTGCAACAGCGTGCGCGCCACGCGGCCATATACGTCCATCAGTGCGAGACTGCTGATTTTTTTGTCCGCTTCGCGCAGGCGCTGTGCCAGTCCCTGCATCACATGGTCGGCCATTTGCGGGCTTTTTGCCATCACGCGCTTGAAATCGGATTTGGATATGACTGAAAACTGTGAGGGCTCCATCGTGGCCACCGTCGCCGAACGGGGCTGGCTATCCACAAGTGCCAACTCGCCGAAAAACTCCCCCGGCCCCAGCATGGTCAAAATAATTTCGCGGCCATCGGGCCCGCTCATCATGACTTTGACTTTGCCTGAAAGAATGGCATAGAGCGAATCGCTCTTTTCGCCTTCGTTGAGGATGACGGTGTTTTTTGGAAATGATTTGGTCACCGCCTCGGCCGATAAGGCGGTTAGGTCTTGCTCGGTAAGATAAGTGAACAAAGGTATGTTTTTTAGCATGACTGCCCCAATGTTATGATGCATGGCTGGATTATAGGGTGCGCACAGCGTTATTAAAAGTTAAATTAGTCAACAAGTTACAAGTAATACGCCGACGTCAAACAATTCCGGGTAATATTTCCCACGTTTTCAATCCTGCACGGAGAAATAACATGACCACAAACAAACATTTCCGCTTACTGATTTTGGGCTCGGGCCCTGCCGGCTACACCGCGGCAGTCTATGCGGCTCGCGCCAATCTGAAACCTGTGTTGATTACGGGGCTGGCACAAGGCGGCCAACTCATGACGACCACTGATGTGGATAACTGGCCTGCCGACGCCGATGGCGTGCAAGGCCCCGATTTAATGCAGCGGTTTCAAAAACACGCGGAACGTTTTGAAACAGAAATACTATTTGACCACATTCATACGGTAAAACTCAAGCAGAAGCCCTTTACCCTGATGGGCGACTCGGGCACTTATACCTGTGATGCCCTGATTATTGCGACCGGCGCATCGGCCATGTATCTGGGTCTGCCTTCTGAAGAAGCGTTTATGGGCAAAGGCGTGTCGGGTTGCGCCACCTGCGACGGTTTTTTTTACAAAAATCAGGATGTGTGCGTGGTCGGCGGCGGCAACACGGCCGTCGAAGAAGCGCTGTATCTTTCCAACATCGCCAAAACTGTGACGGTGATTCACCGCCGCGACACCTTCCGCGCCGAAGCCATTCTCATCGACAAGATGATGGAGAAAGTGAAAAACGGCAACATGCGCCTTGAACTCAACCACACCCTTGACGAAGTGTTGGGCGACACATCCGGCGTGACCGGCGTGCGCATCAAAAGTACCCAAGGTGGCGCGACCAAAAATCTCGCCGTCAAAGGCGCCTTCATCGCCATTGGCCACAAACCGAATACCGATATTTTCGAAGGCCAGCTCGACATGCACAACGGCTATATCCAAACGCAAAGCGGGCTCAAGGGTAATGCGACGGCCACCAGCATCCCCGGCGTATTTGCCGCGGGCGACGTGCAGGATCATGTGTATCGCCAGGCCGTCACCAGCGCGGGCACCGGCTGCATGGCGGCGCTGGATGCGAAAACCTATCTCGACGTTTGATAGAAAACTGTTAATAATCAAATAGTTACAATGTCTGGCGTGGATCGCAAAAACGACGAAGCAAACGAATCGGCGCTGTTTCGCGCCGCACTGGACGATGTTACGCCCACTCGCTTTGTTGCCCGCGCCACACTACATCCGCCGCTGCCGCGCCCGATTCCCGTGCAAAGCCTGATGGACGACCATCAAGTGTTGCAGGATTCCCTCAGCGATCCGCCAGACAATTTTTTCGACTCCGGCGAAGAATTGCAGTTCCTGCGCAACGGCCTGTCGCGCGACGTGCTGCGCAAATTGCGTCGCGGTAAATGGGTCATTCAGAGCCAGCTCGATTTGCATGGAATGATTTCCAGCGAAGCGCGTGTGGCACTGGCGGCGTTTCTCAACCACAGCGGCAAGGCCGGCGCGCGCTGCGTGCGCATCATTCACGGCAAAGGCCTCACTTCGTTCAACCGGGAGCCGGTGCTCAAACACAAAGTGAAACATTGGCTCACCCAACGCGATGACGTGCTCGCGTTTGCCCAAGCGCGGCCGCTCGATGGCGGTGGCGGTGCCGTGGTGGTATTGCTCAAGTCATCCAAGCACTCCCTTTAAACCGCCAAATTATTCATAATAATCAAGCCACTTCTCGCAGTGCTATACTGCGCGTTTCGTGCAATATGGTTGCTCATGCCTTTCACTTCCATGCTTTCCAACAAAACACTGTGGGCCCTCTTGATTGCGTGTGCCCTCATCTGGTTCGGGCCCATTGATTACCGCAAACTCGCCAAGCCTGATGAAGCGCGCTACGCAGAAATTTCGCGCGAGATGGTGGCCAGTGGCGACTGGACGACGCCGCGCCTCAACGACCTGAAATATTTTGAAAAGCCGCCGCTGCAATATTGGGCAACCGCCGTTGCATTCGAAACATTAGGCGTATCGGAAGGCCCTGCGCGTTTGTGGACGGCGCTCACCGGCTTTGCCGGCATTCTGCTGACTTACTTTGCCGCACGGCAACTCTATGGCCGCGAGACGGCATTTTATGCCACGGCCGTATTAGCCAGCAGCCTGTGGTATGTCGTTCTCGGTCACATCAACACGCTGGATATGGGGCTGAGTTTTTTTCTCACGCTGTCAATCTTTGGTTTGCTGCTGGCCCAGCGCGACAACGCCAAACCGAATCAGCAACGCAACTGGATGATGGTCGCCTGGGCCGGCATGGCGCTGGCCACGTTGAGTAAAGGTTTGATCGGCATCGTGTTGCCCGGCGCGGCGTTGGTGCTGTATTCGCTCATCCAGCGCGACGCCAGGTTGTGGACGCGTTTGCATATTTTCAAAGGCCTGCTGATTTTTTTTGCCCTTACCGCGCCGTGGTTTATTGCCGTGTCGCGCGCCAACCCGGAGTTTGCGCAGTTCTTTTTTATCCACGAACATTTCGACCGCTTCGCCAAAAACGAACACGACCGCGAAGGCCCGCTGTATTATTTTGTACCGATCCTCGTGTTCGGCGTGTTGCCTTGGCTGGCGGCTTTGTTTCCTGCGCTCATCAACGGCTGGAAGAAAACACAAAGCCATGACAGTTACCAGTTTCATGTCAACCGCTTCATTCTGATCTGGTGCGGATTCATTTTTATTTTTTTCAGTATTTCAAAATCGAAATTGCCCGCTTATTTGCTGCCGATATTTCCCTCGCTGGCCCTGCTGATTGGGCAGCGCATCCATGCGCTTACGGCAAAAAAAATGCGCTGGCATGTCATTCCGATTGTGTTTGCGGCGCTGGCGCTGGTGATAGCGATTCCCTTCATTTTGGATAACATCAAAACAGAAAACGATTTTGTCGCCGAAATGAATTTGAATTATAGCTATTGGCTGATAGCCGCCTTCGGCGCGTTGTTCATTGGCGCGTTATTTGCCCTCTACCAATTGGGCAAAGACAAAAAGCCGGTAGCCGTCGTGTCCCTCGCCCTCGCAGCGCTCGTCACCTGGCAATTGGCGTGGATCGGTTACGAGACCCAATCGCCGCTGCAATCCTCCTACGATATCGCGCAAAAAATCCGCCCCCATCTCAAACCCGATACGCCGATTTACAATATCGGCACCTATGACCAGCCGCTGCCATTTTATTTACAGCGCTTTGTCACGCTGGTTGCCTATCAGGATGAACTCGCGCTGGGCATCAAGCAGGAGCCGCAAAAATGGATTCCCACCATCGATGGCTTTATGGAAAAATGGCTGAGCGACACCGATGCCATCGCATTGATGGGCCGTGACACTTACTCTACGCTGCAAAAAAACGGGCTCACCATGCAGGTGATTGCCCATGATGGGCGGCGCGTAGTGGTCAAAAAACCGTAATAACATAACCATATGAATATAATCAGTTTTTCTCTCATTCTACTCGGCGTGTTATTGAATGCCGGCGCGCAATTATTGCTCAAGGCCGGCACCAACAGCGTCGGCCATTTTGCATTCAATCGCGAAAATATTTTACCCGTCGGATGGCAGCTCGCCAGCGAGCCGCATATTCTCGGCGGACTCACATGCTACGTCATCAGCGTGGTGGTGTGGATCATGGCGCTGTCACGCGTGGATGTGAGCATCGCCTATCCGATGCTGTCGATAGGCTATGTGGTGAACGCGATCGCCGCTTGGTATTTGTTTGGCGAAGCACTGTCAATTTCGCGCCTGATTGGCATCGGCATTATTATTGTCGGCGTGTATGTCGTCGCCCGCTCCTGAAAAAATAAAATGAATAAACCCGCCTTCCTTCCTTTTGCCGGGCCCACCATCGACGAAGCCACCATCGCCGAAGTGGCCGACACGTTGCGCTCCGGCTGGATTGCCAGCGGCCCGCGCGTGCTGGCGTTTGAAAAAGCTTTATCCGACTACCACGGTGGCCGCCCTGCCCGCGTGCTGACGTCGGCGACAGCGGCGATGGAAGTTGCGTTTCAAATCTGCGGCATCGGCCCCGGCGATGAAGTCATCACCTCGGCGATGACTTTTTTTTCCGTCGGCAATATGATTTTAAAAAGTGGCGCAAAAACGGTTTTTGTAGATTGCGATTTGCACTCGCGCAATATTGATCTCGATCAGGTGGAACGTGCCATCACCCCGCGCACCAAAGCGATTGTGCCCACGCATTTCTCCGGCCTGCCTTGCGATATGGATCGGCTGTATGCGCTAGCAAAAAAACATCATCTCCGCGTCATTGAAGACGCAGCGCTGGCCATCGGCTCGTCATGGAAAGGCAAAAAAATTGGCGCATTCGGCGACATCGCCACATTCAGCTTTCACCCTAACAAAAATATCACCAGCATCGAAGGCGGCGCAGCCGTGTTCAACAGCGAAGCGGAAGCCAGGCGCGCCGAAGTGTTGCGCTTTCACGGCATCACCAAATTGGCCGACGGCACCCGCGATGTCGATGTTGCAGGCGGCAAATTCAACATGCCCGATGTCAATGCGCGCATCGGCGTCGCGCAAATGAAACGCCTCGATGAATTTTGCGGCAAGCGCCAAACTCTGGCGGCCCATTACTTCAAACATTTTTCTGCCGCCCCTGCGTGTGTGTTGCCCGCCACAGCTTACGCGGGCGA
Source organism: Pseudomonadota bacterium (assembly GCA_043744215.1). Lineage (GTDB taxonomy): Bacteria > Pseudomonadota > Gammaproteobacteria > Burkholderiales > JBEEJL01 > JBEEJL01. The sequence continues at coordinate 41,772 of JAYTVC010000070.1, read as the reverse complement.
AGATAGCGGCCATAGCTGGAACATGTTTTGCATTTTGCTGCCGCTGGATAAAATCACCATCACGCGCAAACAAATTGTCGATGCCCTGCATCAGCGCGGCATCGCAGTCGGTTTGTCATACGAAGCCATGCACCTCACGACGCTATTCAAAAAGCTCGGCCACCATGCGGGCGAACATCCCAACGCCGAGCGCATCGCGCGTGAAACCGTCAACCTGCCATTGTTCCCTACCATGACCTTCGCCGATGTAGAGCGCGTATGTGCGGCAGTGAAAGAAATTTTAGCCGGAGCAAAAAAATGATGACTCCTCATGTTTCTATCATCATCCCCGTCTACAACGAAGAAGCCGGCCTGCAATCGCTATTCGACCGCCTCTACCCGGCGCTGGATAAACTCAACGCGAGCTATGAAATTATTTTCATCAACGACGGCAGCCGCGATAAATCCGCCGCGATGCTGCGTGAGCAATTCCAGAAACGGCCTGATGTCACACGCGTCATATTGTTCAACGGCAATTTCGGCCAGCACATGGCGATCATGGCCGGCTTTGAAAACGCGCGCGGCGAACGGGTCGTGACCCTCGACGCTGATTTACAAAATCCGCCGGAAGAAATCGGCAACCTGCTGGCAAAAATGGATGAAGGCTTCGATTACGTCGGCAGCATCCGCAAATTGCGCCAGGATACGGCCTTTCGCCGCTACGCCTCCCGCGCCATGAACCGCCTGCGCGAGCGCATCACCAAAATCAAAATGACCGACCAGGGTTGTATGCTGCGCGCGTATGGCCGCCCGATTATCGACGCCATCAATTCATCGCGCGAAGTGAACACCTATATTCCCGCCCTCGCCTATTCGTTTGCGTCGAACCCGACGGAAATCACGGTGGAACACGAAGAACGCGCGGCGGGCGAATCGAAATATTCGATCTACAGTTTGATTCGTTTGAACTTCGATTTGGTCACCGGCTTTTCCATCGTGCCGCTGCAAATGTTTTCCATTATCGGTTTTTTATTGTCTATTTTTTCCGCGCTGTTTGTCGTGTATCTGGCAATCCGACGTGTCGTTGTGGGCCCGGAAGCGGAAGGCTTGTTCACGCTGTTCGGCATCACCTTCTTTCTCATCGGTGTGATGTTGTTCGGTATTGGCTTACTCGGCGAATACGTGGGCCGCGTGTATCAACAAGTACGCCATCGGCCGAGGTTTGTAGTGCAGGCAATGCTTGAGCAGCGGGATGCGTCAGGCGTAAAGAGCGAGGCGCAAAATCTACCTGCCCCCACGGAGGCACCGCACGCCTCACGCCTCTCGCAGTCATGATCTCCGCTGTCGTATTCGCCTATCACAACGTTGGGGCGCGCTGCCTCGCGACGCTACTTGCTCGCGACATAAAAGTTTCATTGCTGGTGACGCACCAGGACAATCCTCAGGAAACGATCTGGTTTGATTCTGTCGCGAAACTCGCGGCGCTGCACGGCATTCCCGTCATCACACCGGACGATCCGAATATAGCTAAAATATTCAATATAATCAATGAGTTACAACCAGATTATTTTTTCTCATTTTACTATCGTTTAATGCTGAAAAAAGCATTACTCGCCATTCCCAAACGCGGCGCATTCAATATGCACGGTTCGTTGTTGCCGAAATATCGCGGACGTGTGCCGGTGAATTGGGCCATCATCAAAGGCGAAACGGAAACCGGCGCGACGCTGCATGCGATGACGGAAAAACCCGACAACGGTGACATCGTCGATCAACAGGCCGTGCCAATTTTGCCCAACGACACCGCGTCCGACGTGTTCAACAAAGTCACCGTCGCAGCGGAAATAACTTTGCATCGCTGCCTGCCCTCACTCATCGACGGCAGCGCGACATTGCGCAAACAGGATTTAACCCAAGGCGCCTATTTCGGCGGCCGCAAAGCCGAAGACGGCCGCATCGACTGGACGCAAAACGCGCAGCAAATCCACAATCTCGTACGCGCCGTCGCGCCACCCTTTCCCGGCGCGTTTACGATGGTGAATGGACAGACGGTGAAAATTTTACGCAGCCTGGTCGCCGTTGATCACCCGCACAAATCCGGCCAGCCTTCGATGTATCTGGAAGGCAAAAACATCTACGCCGATTGCGCTGCCGGCGTACTGCAAATCATCGAATTGGAAGCCGATGGAGAATCGGTCACGGCTGAAAATTTCATGTTTCACTTCGGCGCGCAAGTCGTTCACTTCGACCAGAAGTAGGATGGGCAAAGCCCGCGCGGTTTTCGCGGGTGCGCCATCAGCTTGTAAAGACGATGCACACGCTATCACTTTGCCCATCCTGCGAATTGCCGTCATTTTTTACTCAGCTCCGTCGTTGCCGCCAAGACAACAGCAACATTTATCTCTAGTAAGCAAACCGGTATAATCCACGGCAGGTTCACCACATAAAATATTCTGGCGCACAGCTAACAACATCATGAAAAAAATTCTTATTCTCGGCGTTAACGGTTTTATCGGCCATCATTTGAGCCAGCGCATTCTTGCCACGACCGATTGGGAAGTCTATGGCATGGACATGCAGACCGAGCGCATTACCGACTTGCTCGATCACAAGCGTTTTCATTTCTTTGAAGGCGACATCACGATTAACAAGGAATGGATCGAATATCACATCCGTAAATGCGATGTGGTGTTGCCACTGGTGGCGATTGCCACGCCTTCGACCTATGTGAAGCAGCCGCTGAAAGTATTTGAACTCGACTTCGAGGCGAATCTGCCTATCGTGCGTTCGTGCGTGAAATACGGCAAGCGCATCGTATTTCCTTCCACGTCGGAAGTGTATGGCATGTGCCACGATGACGAATTTGATCCCGATACGTCGGAGCTGATTTGCGGGCCGATCAATAAACCGCGCTGGATTTATTCCTGCTCGAAACAATTGATGGACCGCGTGATATTCGCCTATGGCATGGACGGCGGCCTCGACTTCACGCTGTTCCGTCCGTTTAACTGGATCGGCGCAGGGCTGGACAATATCCACACGCCGAAAGAAGGTTCGTCGCGCGTGATCACGCAATTCTTCGGCCATATCGTGCGCGGCGAAAATATCAAATTGGTAGACGGCGGTACACAGAAACGCGCGTTCACTTACATTGATGACGGCATCGACGCGCTGGTGAAAATCATCGACAACAAAGATAATATTGCAACGGGCCAGATTTACAATATCGGCAACCCGAAAAATAATTTCTCGGTGCGCGAATTGGCGACCATGATGCTGGATCTGGCGAAAAATTATCCGGAGTACCGCGACAGCGCCGCGAAAGTAAAAATGATCGACACCACGGCGGGCGAATATTACGGCAAGGGTTATCAGGATGTGCAGAACCGCGTGCCGAAAATCAGCAACACGATGAAAGATTTGCATTGGGCGCCGAGCGTGAATATGCAAGACGCGCTAAAAAATATTTTTGATGCCTATCGTCAGCAAGTGGAAGAAGCGCGTCATTTGGTCGATTAAAAACTCATTATAATCATATAGTTATAGATATTTATTGTCATGGCAAATAAACCTGTAATCGGCATCGTGATGGGCAGCAACAGCGATTGGGACGTGATGCAACACGCGGCCAACATGCTGGAAGATTTCGGTGTCGCATGTGAAACGCAAGTGTTATCGGCGCACCGCATGCCCGACGACATGTTCGCCTATGCAGAGTCGGCGCATCAGCGCGGCCTCGCCTGCATCATCGCTGGCGCAGGCGGCGCGGCGCATTTACCCGGCATGCTCGCATCAAAAACCACCGTGCCGGTTCTCGGCGTGCCGGTGCCGTCAAAATATTTAAGCGGCCAGGATTCGCTCTACTCGATTGTGCAAATGCCGAAAGGCATTCCGGTCGCTACCTTCGCCATTGGCGAGGCGGGCGCCAACAACGCCGCCTTGTTTGCCATTGGCATGCTCGCCTTGCATGATAAAAAACTCGCGCTGAAGCTGACAAAATTCCGTACATCACAAACCGACGCAGCCAAGGCGATGAAGCTGCCCAAGCCGCAAAAAAAATGATTCTTCCCGGCGCCACTCTCGGCCTGCTCGGCGGCGGGCAACTCGGACGCATGTTTGTCGCCGCCGCGCGCAGCATGGGTTATCACGTCATCGTACTCGACCCGGATGCGCAGGCACCGGCGGAACATTTCGCCGACGAACACATCTGTGCCGATTTCCGCGACGCCGCCGCGCTGAATAAACTCGCCGATTCGTGCGACGCCATCACCACTGAATTTGAAAACGTGCCGGCCGACAGCCTGATCGAATTGGCGCAGCACTGCATCGTGCGTCCGGCCGGGCAATGCGTCAGTGTCGCGCAAGACCGCATTACCGAAAAAACTTTTTTACGCGATCACGGCTTTAGCGTGGGCCCCTTCGCCATTATCCGCACTCAAGCCGACATAAATGACTCGCTCAACAACGTCAGCTTTCCTGCGCTGCTCAAAACCAGCCGCCTCGGCTACGACGGCAAAGGCCAGGCGCGTATCGATTCAATCGAGCAACTGCGCAACGTACATCAACAATGGAACGGCGTCGCCTGCGTGCTGGAAAAATTCCTGCCGCTGAAATGCGAAGTGTCAGTGGTGCTGGCGCGCGGCGCCGACGGCGCTGTCGCCACTTTTCCCCTCGCTGAAAACCAGCATGTAAATGGCATCCTCGACATCAGCATTGTGCCGGCGCGCGTCAGCGATGCCATCAAAAAACAGGCGACGGAATCAGCCACCAGACTGATAAAAGAACTCGATTATATCGGCGTGCTGGCGGTGGAATTTTTTGTGCTCGATGATGACTCACTGTTGATAAATGAAATCGCACCGCGGCCGCATAACAGCGGACATTACACTATTGATGCCTGCCGCACTTCGCAATTCGAGCAGCAAGTGCGCGCCTTATGCGGCCTGCCCCTGGGCGAGACAACACAACACACGCCTGCGGTGATGGTAAATTTACTCGGTGATGTTTGGCGCGACGGAAAATTGCCCAGCGAAAAAATTCTGCTTGATGCGAACGTGAAAATCCATCTCTACGGCAAGCGAGAAGCACGTCCCGGCCGCAAGATGGGACATTTCACCGTACTCCACCCCGACATTAATGTGGCTTTGAATACCGCCAACCATATCAAAACCGCATTGCACTGAATCATTGATCCCGATTTATCGGTAAAGGCGGCGAAGCTGCCGGGACAAGATTGATCTGCGTTAACAATCCGCTCATTCCAGCGAAATCTGCGGCATTTCTCCGCTAACAAAATTGAAATCTGCCAGGCTGCCTAAAATGCCGGATGCTTGCAGCATCAGTGCTACGAGCACTATGACGAATAGTAATTCCATGCTCGTAAAGGCCGTCACAAAAATCAGCGCCAATACTTCACCACAATAGTGCGCGCATTTTTGCAAAGCATGGATCGCCGGATGGGGTTGGCTTTCATGTTCCCCATCAATGGGGTCGAGATATTCAGGATATCGGGTGGAAGCTAACATGATATTTCTCCTTATGACTACAGCTTGGAGCCGTGAATACGATGGTTTCACGAAGCAATCAATGTAAGCCTGCCTCCGCTTACGCGCAATAGGTCTCATGTACCAGCCTGGAAAGATTCTAATTGAGCATCCATTTCACCATCAACTCAACAGCCCAACTCATCAGCCATTAAAAAAGGCCGCATCAGCGGCCTTTTCTTTCGCAGCACAAAACTTATTTGCTGAGCAAGTGCGCGACGGCGGCGGCTTCTTCCTGCAATTCCTTTAGCGTCGCGTCCATACGCGCGCGACTGAAATCGCTGACTGCCAAACCTTTTACAATTTCGTATTGGCCGTTTTTGCACGTCACTGGAAAGCCGTACATCACGCCGGCAGGAATACCATAGCTGCCATCTGAAGGGATACCCATCGTGACCCAATCGCCCGCTGCGGTGCCGAGCGACCAGTCGCGAATGTGATCAATGGCCGCATTCGCTGCACTCGCTGCAGACGACAAACCGCGCGCCTTAATGATGGCCGCACCGCGTTGTTGCACGGTAGGGATGAACGTGGTTTCAAGCCATGCCTGGTCGTTGATAAGTTTGGCGGCGTTTTGCCCGGCGACGTCGGCGTTGAAAATATCCGGATATTGCGTGGCCGAGTGGTTGCCCCAGATGGTCATCTTCTTGACATCCGTTACGGGCCTGCCGGTTTTCTGCGCGATCTGTGTCAGCGCGCGATTGTGGTCGAGACGCATCATGGCGGTGAAGTTGCCGGGCTTGAGATCCGGCGCAGACTTCATCGCGATGTAAGCGTTTGTGTTGGCAGGGTTGCCGACGACCAGCACTTTTACGTCGCGACTCGCCACGTCATTCAACGCGCGGCCTTGTACGGTGAAAATCGCGCCATTGGCTTCGAGCAAATCTTTGCGTTCCATGCCGGGGCCGCGTGGGCGCGCACCGACCAGCAGCGCGACATCCGCATCCTTGAACGCGACTTTTGCATCGCTGGTGCCGACCATGCCGGCCAATAACGGGAACGCGCAGTCGTCCAATTCCATCATCACGCCTTGCAACGCGGCTTGCGCTTTTTCATCGGGAATTTCGAGCAATTGCAAAATGACCGGCTGGTCTTTGCCGAGCATGTCGCCACTGGCGATTCTGAATAACAGGCTGTAACCGATTTGACCAGCGGCTCCGGTGATGGCGACGCGAAGGGGTTTTTTCATTTTGCGGAAACTCCTGTAAGTATTTAATTATATTGAATTATTTGTTATCCGCGAGACGCGAATTGAACGGGCAAAGCATACCGTAGCATGCACTTTTGTGCAAGGCACAAACCGCCCTTCTACGTCTGCAATTAATCTTGCGACGGCTTCTTCGGCGTCATGCCGATAGCCAGCACGCCCGCCAACACCAGCATCATGCCGAACCATTGCGTCACGCCCATCGCCTCATCCAGAAAAATACTCGCCAGCGAAATCGTCAACACTGGCCCGATGGAACCGATCATCGACGCATGGCTGGAACCGATACGGCGAATGCCTTCAGACAATAAATAAACAGGCAACACGGTGGAAAACACCGCCATCGTCAACGACAAACCGTACACCGTGTCGGATTGGATCAACGTCGCAACGTCGCGCGTCAAGCCGAATTGCATCAGCACGGCGATGCACGACACAATCGTTGCGTAAGCGCTGTAGCGCAACGAGCCGATTTTGCCGACGATGCGGCCGCTGCCGATAAAATAAACGGCAAAACTCACCGCACTGCCCAGCACCAGTAACGAACCCCACACAATATTGTTTTGCCCCGATTGAAAATCATGCAAAAACACAAACGCTATGCCGGCGTAGCTGATGAGCAATGAAAAAATATCACGCCTGGTAATGGCCCGCTTGAAAAAAAGCGCCGAGAGCAGCACGACAAAAGTCGGATACAAAAACAGAATCAGCCGCTCGAGCCCCGCTGAAATGTATTGCAAGCCGAGGAAATCCAGCAGGCTCGACAAATAATATCCGGCGAGGCCCATCGCGATTACCAGCCACCAATCGTTTTTCGAGAGCGGCTGCGCTGCTGCGCTACGGCTTGCCCACCAAGCCATGACTAAAAAAAACGGCAGGGAAAAAATCATGCGCAGCGCCAGCAGCGCGAAGGCATCGACGCCATGCCGATAGGCCAGCTTGACGAAAATCGCCTTGGCGGAAAAACCGACCGCCGCCAGCAGAACCAGCAGCACACCCCAAAGCCTTTTGTTTATTTGTTCTGCCATAAAATAAAAAACTCAACGCCAGTAAAGGCGTTGAGTTTATCTTAAAAGCAAAATCGGTTTATTGAATGCGAACGCGGAAAGTCACGTTACCAACCGCGCCTGCAGGTACTGGCGCGCTGAGATTCCACTGGATGGCACCCGTGCCGTTCAATGCGGGCACCGGACCGATGGTGCAGGCAATGGGCGCGCCGCAGGTCGCGCTATCGAACAAGGTGAACGCAGGCGTTGTGTCTTTCACCACCATCGCGGTCAGCACACCTGGCGTTGTGTTGGTATAGGAAAGAACGTATTCCAACAAATCGCCTGGCTTGGCTGCGTTGCCGGTTGTCGGGGTGCCAACACATAAATTTGTTGCAGAATTGATGGTGCACACGTTCTTTTGCAAGACCAGACCTGCACTGTTGAGCGCGCCCACTGTTGTGATGTCAGTGCGCGTATAGTTTTCAGTCGTGCCAATCGGCGGAGCGAATGTGGCAACGACAGTGATGGCATTCTGGCCGTTGTATGGCGCGGTCGCAGGCACATTGTCTTTGATCAGGATGCAGACTCGGTCACCTGGGTTCACTGCAACCGGCGCGGTAAGCGATGTCGGCGATGCTGTGCCGTTACATAATGGGTCCAAGTACACGAGGCTGTTCCACCCCGGGACGACCGGTGCAGAAACGTTACTCACCCCGAAGCTGACACTGCCCGCAATGCCGGCATTGAATGTATGCTGATAAAACACTGCGGTGCCCGGCAGCGCCGTCTGCATGCCATCAGTAGTGAACGTATTCACCGGCGCGTTGCTCACGATAGTGGAATCCGCCACGCTGTTGTTGCTGGCGTTCACGCCAGGCTCCCCACCCCCGCTCACGCTTGCTGTATTGCTGACGCCCGGTACAGCGGTAGAACTTACCGCAACGTTAATCGTAATGGGATTTGCGCTTGCCGCGCCGGGATTAATAACATTAGCGCTGGTACAAGTGACCACCTGCCCTGCCACTACACAGATCCAGCCCGTGCCGCCCGACCCCGTGGCCACATAGGTCAATCCGGCGGGCAGGGTATCGATAACGGTGATCGTGCCGGAAGTCGCGGCATTGCCAAGCGTATTATTTACAGTCAACGTATAGGAACCATTCATTCCTACCGTAAAATTACCACTGTGTGTCTTGGTGATTTGCAAGTCAGGCGCGTTGATGGCAAGTGTGGATGTCGCGACAGCTGGGCTGATGCCACCATTAGTTGTGGTCAATCCGCCGGCGGGAATAGTATTCACATAGCTGCCTGCTGCCGGCACCGTCACATCAATTGATACCGCACAACCGCCCGACGGAATGGAGCCGGCTGACAGGCTCACCGAATTGGTGTTCGGATTCGCTATCAACGCGCCGCCGCATGTATTGGTCACATTAGGCACGGCGGCCACTTTCATTTGTGCCGGTGTCGCAGGCAGGTTATCGGTGAATGCTGCGCCTGTCAGCGCGGCACCATTAGTGTTGCCCAAGGTAATGGTCAGCGTCGATGTGATAGCCGCCCCCAACACGGGTGCGGAGAACGCCTTGCTGATAGATGGCGCTACGGTCGCCACGGTCAACGTGGCATTCACACCCGTTGCATCCAAGCCCACAGATGCGCCGCTGATATTAGTGTTGTTATTGGTATAGGTTCCCGCCAAAGCACTCGTCACGTTCACGCTAATCGTGCAAGTTGCTATTCCTGAAACGAGGCTTCCATTGCTGAATGAAATATTCTGCGCCCCGCTACTGCTCAACGTACCGCCGCATTGCGATGCGGTGAGCGGCCCCGAAACGGTGACGCCCGTTGGAAGTGTGTCTGTAAACGCCAAACCGGCCTGTGCCGGATTCCCGGTTCCGTTGGCGAGCGTAAACATGAGCACCGAGGTATTGCCGACAACAATCGCCGCTGGGCTAAATGCTTTGGTGAGCGCGGTGCCGCGCACCACCAGGGTATCAGCCAGGCCGGTCGCGGTGAGCCCGCCCGCGAGCCCCTTGATATTCCCGTTCGCCGCACTATTAAGGTAATTGCCGGGCGTGCTTGAGGTCACGTTCACACTGAGCGTACAGCTCGCCGTACCCGAAACCAGCACACCGCCGCTGAGCGCGATGCTGCCCGAACCCGCCGTGGCGGTAGCCGTCCCGCTGCAGTTGTTCACCATTCCGTTTGGCGTGGCGACCACGACATTACCAGGTAGCGTATCAGTGAATGCGAGTCCGCTTTGTGCCGGATTGTTTGCGCCGTTGGTAATGGTAAATGTCAGGACCGATGTTCCACCCACGCCCATGGGATTGGTGCCGAAGGCTTTACTGAGGCTCGGCACGCTGATCACATTGGTCGGTGGAGCGCTACCGATATTATTATTGGTATCCGATTCGGTTTGACCTGTCAGCGCTACATTACTACTGTTGGTAAGGGTGAACGGCGCATTCGCCGCCACGGTCGCGGTGACCGTGATGAGGTCGGCATAGCTCGCACCGGCATTAAGTACATCGGTGCGCGTACAAGTCAGCGTCGCCAGCGTACAAGTCCAGTTCGTCCCGCTGATCGCGGTAACGGTCAATCCAACAGGCGGCACTTCAGTGACAGTGACGGTGTTGCCCGCGAGCTTGGCGGCACCACCCACGTTGTTCACCTTTAACGTGTACTGCACACCGGCCTGACCTTGTTGTACCGGATTCGCTGTAACTTGCGCCTTAGTAATCGTGAGGTCTGCCACTCGCCGCACCAGCACGTCATCCGTTGTGCTGGTTGTCCCGTCGAAGTTTTGCGATACCGTGCCCGCCGTCGTGCTGGTGACACTCGCGCTGTTGTTATAAGTACCATTCGCTTGAGCGTTAGGCACCGTTGCGTTAAACGTAATGGCAATACTGTCGCCGGCGGGAATGCTGAAGGTTCCCCAAACCGGGGATGCACTGCCAGCGGCAGGGTTAGCTGTCGCCGTGCGCGTTGCGCCACCGTTGAGCGTGATGCCACCAGTGGACGTGTAGGTAAACGACGCTGGCATGGTATCCGTCACCTGAACGCCGGCAGCCGTGGCAAAACCCGTGTTTTGTACGGTTATAGTGTAAGTGGCGATACTGTTGGCGGCGCCAATGATCTCTACCTCTGGCGTGGTGGTGATTTTGCTGACTTTCAACGTCGTGCCATCTATAAGCAAGGTCGCGTTCACGCCGCCCGTCGCCAAACCTGCCGACGCACCGCTGATATTACTGTAATTGTTTATATAGGTGCCCGGCGTTGCGCTGCGCACGTTCACGGTAATTGTGCATGAGGCGGTTCCCGCCGCCATGGTGCCCCCAGTCAACTTGACACCGGTGCCGTTAAGTGCCAGCGCACCACCGGCGGGATTGGTGAGCGTACCCGCGCACCCGGCCCCAAAAGTGCCAGTAGCGTTGCCCAATACCAAACCCGCCGGAAAAGTATCGGTAAACGCAATGCCACTCTGCGCCGGATTGCCTGGACTATTGGTCAAAGTGAATACCAGGGCAACGTTAGTGGCGGTCGCGATAGGACTGTTGGCGAATTGCTTCGTGAGAACCACATTCGCAACTGTCAGCGCGGCATTTACACCGGACGTATCCATCCCTGCTGAAGCGCCGGTGATCTTAGTGCTGTCGTTTACGTAAGTGCCGCCTGTTGCGCTTGTCACCGTGGCCGTGATGCTGCACAAACTGGCGCCCGATGCGAGGCTTCCGCCGCTGAATGTGATGGTGCTGCCGCCCGCCGTGCCGCTGACCGTGCCGCCGCACTGCGCCGAAGTGGGTGCAGCGCTCAATGTGACGCCCGCAGGAAGTGTTTCTGTGAAAGCCAAACCGGCCTGCGCCGGGTTTCCCATCCCGTTGGTAATGTTGAACGTGAGTGCCGACGTGCCGCCCACGCCAATGTTGTTGGGTGAAAAATTCTTTTCCAACACGGTGCCGCGAACCGTCAGAGTGGCGCTGGCCGTTGCAGCAGTCAGTCCACCAGTGAGACTGCCGATGTTGGTGGCGTTATTGACGTAACTACCGGGTACTGAACTGGTCACCGTGACATCAACCGTACAATTGGTGGATCCTGCCGCGAGGTTCGCACCACTAAGCGAAATGCTGCTCGAACCCGCCGCGGCGATCATCGACCCGCCGCAGTTATTCACCAACCCATTTGGCGTGGCAATGACCACATTGGTGGGCAGTGTATCGACAAAACCAAGACCCGTATGTGCTACACCGCCGGTAGCATTGGTTAGGGTTAAACGGAGAATCGATGCGCCTGCGACGCCGATGGTTGGCGCTAGGAACGTCTTGGTTAGCGCCGCATTCGATACCAGCAGCGTTGCATTGGCTCCGGCGACCGAAGTGGTCGGCGAAACACTGGTGAAATTAGTCGAGTCGTTGACATAAGTACCTGACACCGAACTGGTGACATTGGCCGTGAGGGTGCACGTTGCGGTGCCCGACGCTATGCTTCCGCCAGTTAGCGTAATGGAACTGGCGGTGAAAGTTACCGTCCCACCGCATTGCGAACTCGCTGGCGTACCTGAAACCAAGACACCCGCAGGTAAGTTGTCAGTGAAATTAATGCCGGTGAGCGCGCCGCTAGCGGGCTTCGTGACAGTAAACGTCAAGGGGATCACGGCACCTAACTGGGTAGCGGCTGGATTGGCTGCGCCAAAAATCTTGGTAATGTTGGCACTCGCCAATTGCACGGGAGCACCAGGGCCAAAATTATTTACAATCGCGCCAGCCTCGGCGGGAACGGCACTGGCCGAATTGTAATAGATGCCGTTAGTAGTGCCAGCGGCAATATTGGCGCTGAACGTCAAAGTAACGCTACCGCCGCCGGGAATGGTGAACCCGGTCCAGGTGGGGTTGGTTGTTCCCGCCACGGGATCGGCACCGCCGACCCTGGCCGCCGACGCCGGTGTACCGGAATAGGTTATTGATCCGGTTGATGCATACGTAAAACCGGCTGGCAACGCATCGCTGATATTGACGCCGGTCGAAGCACAGGTGGATAACGAATTGGAAACCTTGATGGTATAGGTGGCTGTCATGCCCGCCGCGTTGGTATTGACGACAACAGGTGTCGAAGTGGTTTTTGTGACCGTTAGGTTGGCAGACGGGCCGGTGATCGACAGGGGCGCCTGATTGATGGCGGGTGTCAACACAGCATGCTGCGTAGCACCAGTGTCGGCCGGAACAATGGCGGTATTGGTCACACTAGGAGCACAGGCAGGATTAATAACGTCGGCATCGAAGGTAATAACGAAATAAGCGCCCGCGCTACCGGCGTTATCGAAGCGCCCCCACGTTGGTGTGATATCGCCCACGGTCGGAAAAATGGGCACGCTGTAAGCCGGCGTGGTTGCCCCAGAGGCCGCCGAGAAAGCTGCCCCGTTAAAAAACTGAATCGACTGGGTTGACCGGTAGGCAAAACCCGAAGGGAGCGTATCGATCACTCGCATTAGAGTGGAACTGCTGGTTTGCCCCGCCGAACCTACCGTGATCTGATAAGTGGCTATGCCGCCGACCGTGATGTTGGGAGTGAGGTTGGTTTTGGAGACGATCGTATGAGCTAGCGTTTGCCCAACCAACAAAAAGTACAAAAGGACTACTGCCAAAACATAAGAAATGTTGCTTACGGAGCGAACAGTAGTTTTAATCATGAATGGATTGGTAAAATTCTGCTTCAGGGAGCAAAGCTCTCCCGATCGCTTCCAACTACAAGTATAAACAGTTCAGTAACACCCACCAAGTCTAATGCTCTTTATCTTGCCCCAGATTATCTGATAACCGCATGCTGCTCTTTCAGCCATGGATAAGCCTGCGAATGCTATATGAAAGCGGCGGGAGTTGGGAGCATCCGTAGCCCCTACCTGTAATAACTAACAGGAAGCGTTCTATCGAGAAGTCAAAAATAACTGAGAATGGGCCGTGACAACCCTAGAATAGTAAATGCTTTACCATTCTCCGGTGTAAAAAGATTCACCAAACAACTATTGAATTGCAAATTTGCCCGCGTCGCAGCTGGTGGAGGCTTATTGGATGCGAACGCGGAATGAGACGTTACCAACCGCCCCTGCAGCAACCGGCGCGCTGAGGTTCCACTGGATGGCACCCGTGCCGTTCAATGCGGGCACCGGACCGATGGTGCAGGCAATGGGCGCGCCACAGGTCGCGCTATCGAACAAGGTGAACGCAGGCGTTGTGTCTTTCACCACCATCGCGGTCAGCGTGCCCGCGGTGGTGTTGGTATAAACGATACTGTATTCGAGCAAATCGCCTGGCTTGGCAGCGTTGTTAGCCGTCGCGGCTGTGGTACACAAATTGGTCACCGAACTGATCACGCATACATTTTTTTGCAGCGTGAGGCCAGAACCCGCGCCGCTGCCAATGGTGGTGATATCCGTATGGGTCAACACTTGCGCCGCGATGGCAGGATTGGCATTGGTGTAAGTAAAAGTTGCCGTCACGGTAATTTGATCTTGACCGTTCAGCGGCGCATTAGACGGAATATTTTCTTTCACAATAATGCACACCTGCTGGCCGGCCACAACCGTCAGCGCCGCCGTTTGCGGCGTGGCGCCTTCACTGCCATCGAGCACGCCGTTGCAATTGCTGTCGATAAATATCAGCGTGTTCCATCCCGGCACGTTCGAACCAGAAACCAATGGCGAAGTGATATTGGTCGAGGTAAACAGCAAACTGCCGCCGCTACCCGCCGTGAAAATGTGGGGATAGTAAAGCGCCGCGCCGGGCACACTGCTCTGCGCGCCATCGGACAGGAATACATTTATCGGCACGTCGGCAAAATTAACGCCGCTGTAAGTCGTGCCGACCACGTTGTTGAATGTCGTCGCATCCGACGTACGCGAGTACGCGCCGCCCGTCGTGCCTGCAACACCGCCGGTGGAGAACGTGTTATTCGGATTGGTTTCCGTCACAGTCACTGCAGCGGTGCCGACCGCCGCCGGAATCCACAGCGTGTAATTGCCGTTCGTATCGGTCGTGACGGAATCGCAGAGCCCCCCTGCGCAACTTGCATTGGTGGCTTTCACCGTCACGGCGGGAACTCCCGGCTCAGTGCCGTTTTGAATGCCGTCGTTGGCCGTGCCGCCGCCCGTTCCGGTGTCGCTGAATACCGTACCGGTGAGTTTGCTGCCGTTGAATAAGCCGAAATTCTGGTTGGCAATCGGCGAAGTCACTACGGTGATGGCCCGCGTGAGGCTGGGCGTTTCCGTCGTCAGCCAACCGGCAGGCAATGTTGGCGTCGCATCGGCAACCGTATTGTTGTCGTCGATGATGGTGGTGTAGCTGCCGGAGGGAACAATGGCAAACTGATAAGCGCCCGTCGCCGGATTCACCGCAACCACTTGTTGCACCACGCCGGCTTGAATCAGTTTGGCGTAAATCGTTTGTCCAGTGCCGCTCTCGCCACTGTCAAGATTGCTGTTGTGATTCGGGTCGCTATACACCGTGCCCGATACGGGCTGGCCAGGAATAATAACAATTTGATTAGCCGAAAATTCCGATGAGCCGTTAGCGGCGAGCGTGGCCGTGGCGGTGATGGCGTCGCCAGGCACCAGCCCGCTCACGCCCGTGATAATGGCATTGGTGAAATTGCCATTGGCGTCAGCGGTAATGGTGCCCAGATAGGTGCGGCCTTCGCCGTGCGCCACAGACTTCGCGTCGCCTGCAATGACTTCGCCGTTCTGATTTGCAGGTGCATTATCCGCTTTGAAAATTTCAATAGTGGCATTCGCAAAGGCTACCTGCCCGGCTGCTGAACCGACGTAACCGGAAACCGTCAAGGTGCCGCCAGCAAAAGTCGCCAGCGTAAAAATGGGATAATCCATCCCCTTGTTGCCTGAAGTCGCAATGACTGCACCGTCGTTGCCGCTTACGTAAGGCGTGCTTCCAGTTGTTACGACGTCGGTGCTGGTGAGCAAATCAATACCGATCTGCCCGTTGGCATAGATGGAATTTTTGGTAATGACATTGTTAGTCGCACCGGCAGTAATCATCACACCACTGCCTGCATTGCTGGTAATGATGTTGCGATCAATCACGCTATTGGTGCCGTAGAGACGCACACCTGCCGTTTCGGCCGTTGGGCCGCCGCCAAAACCGTTACCGGAAATCGTATTGTTGACAATGGTGTTCAAGCCCGCGCCGTTGAAGCTGTCAACACCAACACCCTTATTGTTTATCACCAGATTGCCTGATACCGTTGCGCCTTGACTGGCGCTTTCAATCGAGATGCCATCAGATGCCGGATTGTTCAAATCATTGCTGCGAACCTCGTTGCCGCTGATGACCCAACCATTCGCCGCCGAGTGAATCAACACGCCGAAGCGGTCGGTAAAGCCGATCAGGTTGTTGCGAATGATGCCGTTATCTGCGCCAACAACCGCAATATTTGAGCCAGTCGTGCCGATGGTTGCGCCGGTTGTAAAATTATTCGCACCGGTGCCCAATAGGTTCTGCTCGATCAGCGTGCCGGTAAAATTGGTGGTCGCGTTCAACCCGACGCGGATATTTCCATCCACTGACGCGCTACCGAAACCGATGATGGATGTGCCACGAATAGTGGTGTTATTGGCCTGCACATCCAAGCCGACTATTAAACCGGGCGCGCCTTCCTGAATCTGCACTTCGGGGGCGTTGACTTGCGGCAAGGCCAGGCCATCGACACCTACTACACCGCCTGCGCCCAAAGTCAGACTATTTGTGTTGCCCACGTTGCTTGTTTGCGTCGTGCCGTCAATCGTCGTGTTGGCATCGGTTATTGCTGGCAGCAAAGTGGTTGGCGAAATCACCGCCACACCACCCGTCAACAAATTCGGCAGCCCCGCGCGCAATCCCGGATGGGCGATGCCATCGGCAATCATGAATACGGAAACTTCTTTGCCCGCCGTTTGGCCCACTTGCGCCAAGCCTGTGTTCGCCAATGCATTGCTGTTGAGTATGAACTGGCGTAGCGAACCCTGGCCGCTATCGTTCGTGTTCACCACAGTGTCGAAGTTGTAACCGAAGTCAATGCCGGTGACGTTGCTGCTACCCATCGTGATAGCAGTAATAGATTCTGACGTCGCGCTCGCTGAAGTTAAAGTAGCAAGTGTCGCGTTGATCGTGTTGGCATTTGCATCAATCAATTGCGGGTTTTCGCCACCCACGCGGTGCACATCGGCCGTGCCGACGCTGCCCGTCAAACCACTGGTGCGGAAAGTTTGCACCGGCAACAAGCCTGCGACATAGCCGGTGCGGCCGGACGTCACGGTGTTGTTCACAACACGAACAGCATAATTCGCCGCCGCCAATCCGCCGAAGGTGTAATCGCCATTCACATCCGTCGTCGTGAAGATTACAAAATTCCCAATAGAATCATATAGTTCCACGCGAGCACCGGAACGGCCCACTGCGCCAGTCGTGGCACTACAAGTCGGGCTTCCTGCGGTTGCTACGCAAGCACGCCCTGCACCGCCGCCGTAATTTACGTCTTCAAAAACTCTGCCGCCGAGGTTGTAGCCTATTGGCGTGAGCACGCTGGCGCTGGCTGTCACCACGGAAGGATTGTTGGAAATGACTTGCGCGTTATTGATATAACTACCCACCGTCATCCCATTGCCTGCATTCGCCGTGACGACAATGCTGAAGCTCGCACCTGCCGCGAGTGATTGCACGCCGAAGTCCCATAACACTTCTTGCTGATTCGCATTGACGCTGTAAGGGCTTTGCGTTGGAGGAATCGAAGTGGACGGCACCACCGTTGCGAGACCACTGATCGAAGGCGTGGCGACATAACTAAACCGTTTGGTCGCATCCGCTGCGCCGCCCATGGTGGGCAGGAAGTCATACACCTTGATAGATGATGCGGCGATGGCGCTGGTGTTCGTAACCGTCAGCGTATAAGTCGCTGTGCCGCCCGGTGTGACCGAGGCAGGCGAAACGGTTTTGGTCATTTGCAAAATCGGCACCGCCAACGCAGTAGCCGATACGCTGCTGGTGGCACCGCCGAGCAATTGGGTGCTGATAATTTTTGAAGTATTGACTACTACTGCGCCTGAAGCCGCATTGGTTTGCACATCGAATGTCACTGCGCCGCCAGCACCCGCTGCGAGAGAGGGAATCGCAGTGAAACTGAACGTCCCGCCTGCGGTGATTGCGGCGAACGCCGGTGTCGTCGGTAATAAACTCGCGCCACTCACTATGACCGCATTGCTAACTGACGCTGCGGCAGTTTGCGCGGGCAAGGTGTCGCTCAACACCACGTTTGTATGGGCGATGGTATCGACGTTTTGATACGTGAGGCGATAACGCACTTTTGCGTTCGGTGGAATCACGCCGCCTGAATAAGCGATGCAACTCGCGCCGCTATACACACAATCGATAGACTTGGTCAGCGTTAACGGCGAGATGATGTTGACGGATGCTGTGTTCGCCGCATCCGCCGCGCCACCTGTCCACAGCACTTGCGCGCTGTTGGTATAAGCGGCTGGTGCCGGCACGGCATTGCCCACGCTTGATGTGAAGGTAATGGTCGCCGTCGCGCCTGCCGCGAGACTCTGCGTAGTGAAATCCCATAGTACTTGTTGCTGATTCGGGTTCGCGCTGTAAGGGCTGATGGCCGGGCCGATTTGAACTGTAGGCGTAACGCCTGTCAGCACGGTCGTTGTCGTCGTGCTCACATAATTGAAACGTGTCGCCACATTGTCTGTCGTTCCCGTAAACGGCAGAAAGTCATATACTTTAATGCCCGTCGCCGCGGCCGTGCCGGTATTGCTCACCGCAATGGTGTAAGTCACCACGCCGCCCGCCTGCACATCTGGCGTGGATGTCGTCTTGCTGATATTAAGAATCGGTAAATTGATCGCCGTCGCATTCGCCGCGCTGCTCATGCCGCCCGGTGTTTCATTGCTCTTAATATTCCCGGTATTGGTGACTGATGCGCCATTGGCCGCATTGGTTTGCACTTCATAAGTCAGCTCGCCGCCGGCGCCTGCTGCCAGGCTCGCAATCGGTTGAAAATTGAACGTGCCGCCAGCGGCAATGCTGGCGAGAGCCGGATTGGTCGGCAAAATACTGGCACCGCTAATGATAATCGGATTACTCACTGACCCGGCAAGGGTTTGTGCCGGCAGCGTGTCGCTGATTACCACATTGGTTTGCGCCGTGGCTCCCGTGTTTTGATAAATAATCCGATAACGCAATTTGGCATTGGTGGGAATCAGCCCGTTGCCGTTGTAGGGGTTGCACGCTGCGCCGACATAAATGCAATCAATGGTCTTGCTGACCGTGAGCGGCGAAGTGACTGTAACAGGCGCACTTGCAGTCACATCGTCGCTGCCAGAGTTGTAAACCACTCGCGCATCGTTGGTATACGGCGTACTCGAAGCGGGAACCGAGCCGCCGACAGTCGCATTAAAAGTAATGGTCGCGCTTGCGCCGACCGCGAGGGATTGCGCGCCGAAGTTCCATAGCACTTGTTGTTGGTTGGTATTCGCGGAGTACGGATTTTGCGTTGGCGGCACCACTGCTGTCGGAGCTACAGTGGTCAAACCCGTCACTGCTCCCGTGCTGGCATAACTGAACCGCGTGGCTGGATTCGCTACGCCGCCCAATGTTGGCAGAAAATCGTATACATTAATATTGGTTGCTGCCGCCGCACCGGTATTCGTGATGGTGAGAGTGTAGGTCGCTGTCCCACCACTCACGACATTCGGTGTTGAAGTAGTTTTGGAGATGGTAAGAAACGCCGTATTCACCACATTGGAAACGGCAAACGACGTGACGCCAGCCGAGACTTGGCTGCTGGTGAGTTTAGCCTTATTGGATAATTGCGTGCCTGCCACCGCGTTGGTTTGCACATCCAATTCAATTGCCCCGCCCGCACCGCCAGCCAAGCCTGAAATGGATTGAAATGTGACGGCACTGCCACCTGCAATCGTGGTAAGCGCGGATGTTGTGGATAGCGCTGGCACGGAAGGGAGAATACTGACGCCGCTAATCACTTGTAAATTGCCTGCGGCTGTCGCTTGCGCAGGCAAGGTATCGGTTAACACGACGTTATTTTGTGTCGCGTTGCCGGAATTGAGATAGGTAATGTTGTAACGCACCTTGGCGCTGACGGGAACGGTTGCACCGTCGGAAGGTATGCATGTAGCACCGGAATACACACAAACAACTTTTTTCAATACAAGCAAATTGGAGTTGTTGTCGGCGACGCTAGGAATGTGATAGCGCCATGTACTGTCGTTGCTATTGTCCGCACCCGCAGCGTCGCCACCAAATACTTCTGAGTTATTGATAATGCCATTTACTGAGGGCAGCGCGGTCAATTTCAGATTTATTTTTACGTAGCGCAGTTGGCCGACAACGAGCTGACCGACCGCCCAACGCACAGCATTCGTACCGGAAGGCAGTGGATTTGATGAAGTCAGATTCCAGCCGTTGCCAGTTGGCGCGCCTTTGACAGCAAGCGCATTGGCGATAGGTTCGTTCAATGTCGCAGCCGCTGCGATAGCCGGGCCGGTAGAAGTTGTGCCGATGCGCGAACCGACATAAGCAATGCGCTGCCAGGGGCCTATCGCGCCGGTATCGTCCAGCGGGTAGCCTGTTTGCGGACCGGCAACAGCAGAACCAGCACCAAAGGGTGCGGCGTTTCTGCCATTGCTGCTGATTTGCACCTGCGCAGATTTCGGTGTAGCCAATGCGGTAATTGCCGCCTGTGTCGAACCAAAAGCATTAGTCTGGTTGGCATCCCATAAATTGTGGGTCGTCGCGCAAGTCTGGCCGATGATGGGATTCAATTGCCCTGATGCTGTGGGGTTGATGTTGTAACCATTTCCCGGTGTTGTGTTCGTCGTGCAACCTTGCCTTACTCTGCCATCGGTATTGGGTGCAACGAACACCGCAGTGCGAGGGTCGGACGAAAAGAAAATACCGGTATCGGCATACTGTTGCGCAATACTGCCGTTACATTGATTGGTGGCAAAATTGCCCGCTGTGACACCGGCCTGGCACAAGCCTGTCGTATCGTATGCAACTGTTGTAAACGGGCCGGCAAGATAGGTATTCCTCGTCACGAAACCGTTATCAGTCGAACCGGGCAAATCGGGAGAAACGGACGAATAGCCACCAGAATCGTTAGGTTGCACAATCGCTGCATCAATGACCTGCGTTCCTGCTGGAATGTAGTCGGTGATATAACCAGCGGCGCCTGTTACCGCGCCGCCGTTGCTGACAGGCGTGAATTGAATAAGGTAGCTGACTGTGTCGCCGATTCGCAACCCTGGCGTACCTGACGCCGCACGGTTGATCAGCATCTGCACTGTTTCGGGCGCAAAGAATTTAGTGGTTTGTACCTGGCCCACGCTGTGGGCAAACAGTTGCGCGGGTAGCAACGCCAGCAAACAAATTGCGAGCCATTTAACCAGACGGTTTGGCAGTTTGCGAGTCATGGATTGTTTAGCGCGAATATTCTTCATTGCTGCTTACCCGGCTTGGATTTCAACTTGTGTTTCAATGCAGATTTTCTCGGCTGCAAGTCGGCGAATTGTTTTTGCAGGTTGATGTCGTTGTGCATCACCATGAATTCCACGCGGCGGTTATAGGCCTGGCCTTTTCTCCCCGTCAGTTTGGCTGGCTTGGCTTTGCCGTAGGCCACGACGTCCATACGCTGCGCTTCGACGCCGGCATTGACCAGATATTCTTTCGCTGACTGCGCACGCTGTTTGGCGAGGTTGAGATTGTATCGCTGGCTGCCGCGTTTGTCGGTGTGGCCTTGCAGCGTCAAACGCGCTTGCGGGTGCTGGTGCATTATCGACGCGGCTTCATCGAGCAGGTTTGCCGTGGTTGGCGCGATGGCGGCGGATTTGTAGGCAAAGTGCACGCGGTCGGCCAGTGTGCGCAGTTCGCGCACGGCGGGTGCAGGCACCGGCTGGAATACTGGTGTCACAGTCGGCGGCGCTTGAACGACGACGGATGCGACGGGTTGTGGCTCAACGACGATTACTGGCGGCGGGGCAGGAGTTGGTGCCGGCGTTGGCTGCGCCACAATCACGGGCGGCGCGATGACCGGCGCAACTGGCTTCACGACACAACCATTTGCGATGAGACCCTGCGCATCTTTTGACAAACGCTCGGCCGCTTGAAAATACGGTTTCGAGTGATGCCAACCCAGTTGTTGATACGCGTGGCCGCCCTGCACCAGTTGCACTTCGAATTGCGCGACTTTCGCAGCAGCACAGCCGAAGTTGGCGTGGCGCTTCATGTCGTCGGCGATTTTCCAGATGTCATCGCGCAGCCTGGTTGAAGTGGGAATGATCGGCGTATCGAGCGAAATATTGGGTGACTTGGCTTCGAGTTGCGTGGTGAGTTTGTCGCCTTGGTTAAATGCTTCGGCGACGACATTCGACGCATCGCGCTGCGTGCGCGAATCAAATGCAAAGTCGAGCCAGGCTTGCGCTTTGGCCAGGTTATAAACATCCCACGGGTTGTTCGACGATTTCAAATTCGCCAGCGCATCCAAACGTTTTTGCATGGCGTCGAATGATTTTTGTTGCTCGCCTGCATGTTCACTCAGTTGCAATGACCGCATGTCGCGCACACTCTGCGCGTGCACAAATGCGGTCGGCAAGGCCGTTAAGACGATAATTGTAACTATTTGATTATAAACAGTTTTTTTCATGTTATTTGGCCTGCTCCGACGGCGTGAGGCTGTGGTTTATTGTCGGGTTGCGGCCTTGAAATAATTCTTCGTCAAACTTGTAACGCAAACGCAAATACGCGCCTCGATTGGTGTAATCGGTGCCGATCAAATCGTCGTCGGTGTAGCCGAAGAAGTTGTAGCCCACCGAGCCCCACAGGTTGCCGGTGATGAGATAACCCGCTTCGAGGCCGAGGCCGTATTGTTTGCTGCGCAAGCCGCCAGTGCCGAGCAGGCTGCCGGTAAGGCCGATGTCCCAGCGGTTAGTGAGATCGTAAGTGGCGCGCGTGCTGAGCAAATGCGCGCGACCCTTGGTGACAATACCGACGGATTGGTCTTTGGCCCATTTGCTCGCGACGCGTCCGCTGAGCAGGAATGGTTTGGTCGGCTGATAGTTGCCGTGTACGGAGACAATTTCAACGCTGCGTTTCAAATCGATGCCAGGTTGCGTGGTATCGGATTCGGAACGGTGCTCGACGCGGCCCAGCCCGCTCCATACATCGGTATCCGTGTCGCGGTAAGCTAAGCCTAGTTGGAAACGATTTAACCAGCGCTCGCCAGCCGTGAGCTGTTCACTCGCTTTGTTGCGCGAAACGGATAGCGCGGCTTTTTCGAGGAAGGTCCAATTGCGGCTCAGTTTGCTGGCCAGGCCGAGGGTTAACAATCCGCTCTGACTGGTTTTTGCATCGCGCGCTTCGAGTCGGCCGGAGGCTTTCCATAACGGGTCGGCAGTGTATTCAATGCCCACACCGCCCGCGACAGACTGGTTGTCGCCCTTGCCCGACAGCGCGTATACGCGCTCGAAGTTGGTGCTGAGCGCAACGCCGTCGGCCACATGCCACAAGTTGCGCAGGCCCAATGCGGCTTCCGCATCGCCGCCGGAAATCGCATCGCGGATGCGGTATTCGCTGAACAAGTGCGCATCGGGCAGGTAATCGGTATCGATGCCGAACACGGTGGTGTTCTGGCGCTGGGTGGTGTTAAGCGCGTAAGGCCCGCTCAAACTGGAAATGAATTCGTGTCGTGCATACAAACGGCCGCGGCTGGCGAACTGGTAGTCGCCGCCGAGGGCCACGACTTTGCGATCGGCAGATTTAATGTCGCGTTCGTATTCACCATACACGTTCGCCTCGGGCAGGTTCGGAATTTGCCCGCCGACTTTGAGACGCACGCTATCCACTTTATTTGGCACAGCCCCTTCGCTGCTGGTTTGCGCGGGCGCATTGGTTTCTTCGGAATGGCGCAAGCCGACTTCAACACGCATAGTATTCTCGAAGGTGCGCTCCACACTGGCCTGCACGCCATCGCGACGACCACCGGTGGCGCGGTCCTCGGTGCGTAAGGCTTCGGCGCGCGCGCGGGTTTTGTCGTCAATGGAATAAGACAACTTCGCGCCCGCTTCGCCGCGTCCGTTGTTGAGCGACGCGCTCGGGTTGTCGAACGATGTGCCGGTGCGGCCAGCATAGGCGCTGGCCTGCAGGTCGCTGCCTTCGTGTTTGATTTCAACGCGCCCTGCCCGGCCTTTGCCTTTGAGTTCGTTTTCGCTTTGCGCCAACTCGCCGTTAATAAAGGTTTTTTCCGCCAATTTCACGGTGGCGTTCACGCCGGCGATTTTGCTATGGCCGGTGTCACCCGCGTTATCGGTTTTAGTCGGATCCAGACGCGGCTTGCGATCTTCGATGTAACTCGCACCGACTTCGATGTTATCGGTGAGTTTGACTTGCGCATCAACGCCGCCGACAAAGAATTTCTCGCCCGTCTCCGCATTAAACTCATAAGTGATGCGAACCGAAATAGGGTTCAGATTCGCATCGACGCTCGGTATTGGGCCACGGAATAATATCGTGCCGCTCAACGACTCGACGGTGTAATCGACGAAGCGCTGTTTAGGTTCTGTTTTGATAATCAGTGCAGGTTGGTTGCGATCACGCGTGATCACTTCGATTTTCTCGCTGTTTTCCAACGCGCGGCTGTTGATGTTGAACGGCCCCGACGTGCCATTGGCGCGAAATTCTTCGACGCCCTGGCGCGTGCTGTCGCGGCTGACAAAGGCGTTCACTGACACCTTGCCAGTTTCATAGTGTTCTTTAATGCCGGTCAAGCTGCGATTGTAATTGCCGAGGCGGCGCGCATCGGTGTTGGCTTGGGTGGTGTAATCGCCGTAGAGCAAATACGATTTGTTTTTATCCACGCGCACATAAAACTTGCCCGTCGATTGCGCATCGAATCCGCGCAAAGAAGAATCGCCGTAAACGGGATAAAACTCATCGGGCTGGATGTCGCGGAATAAACGTTCTTTAGTGTCTTTGTCGGAATCGTAGCCCAGTGTCAGCAGATATTCGCCCTTGATTTTTCCTTTGAGGAAAAACGCGGCGCGTACGCCGGCATCACGTTTGCCGTCGCCTGACGTTTTCGCAAACTGTCGCAACTCCTGCTCGAAATTATCCTGCGCACGCGCGGGCACCAGCGCATTGGTGTTGAGTTTGCGCAAGTTCAGCACACCTTCAATCACGCCGCTGCCGATGAGCGGACGCAGGTCGGGCAGAAAATCCACGCGAGTTTCTGATTGCAAAATACCTGACGACACGCGCACCAGGGCTTCGCCCGGATTCTGCGGCGCGAGCAACACAAATTCCGCTTGCCCGCCTTCAATAAACACTTGCACACCCGGCTCAATCGGATTGAGGTCTTCCACCTGCCAGCGACCCAGCGTGGCTTCGAGCGTGAGCGGTGTGCGCACCGTCACTGGCACGCCGTTCGCGTCGGTCAATTTGACCATTATTTTTGCCGGGCTCGCGCCATCGGCAGCAATGCCTTGCGGCGCGTCGATGACCAATTTGCCGAGTTTGTCCGGTGCAATCAGCGTAACACTTTGACTGCCGCGAGCGTTGCCGAACGAATCGGTTTGCTCGACGACAATTTTATTTTCGCCCGGCGTCAAACCGACGCCGATGTATTCCCACGCCTGCAATTGTTTTTCGGACAGCACACTCTTTTTGCCGACGCGCGTGTTGGGCACTTCTTTGCCGTTCACACTCAGTTTGAAAGTCGCGCCTTCCACACCTTTAACGCGGATATTGGTTTGCGCAATGGGCAGCGTGTCGCCGTTTTTGAGACCGATAAATGCCAGCGTGTTGTTTGCATCGCCCAGCAACTTTTCCATTTCCAGCGCTTCGGGCACAGTCGCTACGGGTTTGGTCAGTGCAGGATCGCTTTTCGCCACACTGCCGACAGGCAATAACGTGCGGAAAGATTCCGGTGGTAATTGGCCGCTGCCTACCACGCCGCTGGCAGGTTGCGCCTTCACGTCGGCCAAGGGGCGAATAGTCGCGTCAGCATCCAGTTTTTGTTTCAGCGTGCGCTCGGTTTCGGCCACCAGCACTTCGGCTTTATCGCGCCGCGCTTTGACTTGTTCCATAATTTGCGCCGTGCAGGAACCTTCGGCGAAGTTGGCTTTATGCAATTCGCCCGCTTTCAAATCGACAAATCGGCTGCCCGCATCGCCCGCGTTGCGGTTGGATAAATTGATCAACTCGGAACCAGCCGGCATAGTTGTGTTATCGAGCTTCAACACATGGGTGCGGTTGTTGATGCCGTAAAAACTGAACTTGCCTTCGGAATCACTGACCGTATTGGTGCCGTCTTCGAGATAAAGACGTACGCCGGGGATGCCCAACTCGCTGTCGTCCTGAACGCGATTGCGGTTGCAATCGACGAACACTTTGCCGACGATGAAACCCTTGTCGCTGAATACGCCAGGCAGTACCGTGACTTTGGCACTGGCGATATTCGAATTGGATTGGGGATGCGTCGCCTGTGCACGATTGACGCCATCGCCCTGCAATGCGGCAGGCCCGACGTTGACGCGATAGGTCAGCAGCATTTCCTTGTCTGCATCCAGACCCGGCAAGTTGAATTCAATACGCGGGCCTGCGCCGCCCGTTTGGTTTGCCGAAGGTAAGGTGTTGCCGTCTATACGCGCGCTGCCGCCTTGATAGGAAAATCCGGCGGGCAAGTTATCGGTCAACTTAATCGGTGCTGCGAGTGGTACACCGGTGCTGTTTTTTACCCGTACAGAATAGTCAATGAATTCAGCTACTTCCACCGAGGAGCGCGAGGCGGTTTTTTGCACAAATAATCCGCTGGCGTAATTCAAATCAACTGGTACATCGATGACAACCGGGCCAGTTGTCGGACCGACTATAAATGCGTCGCCATAAGATCCACCCGATGTAGGCCGACCGTTGATCGGCGCGCCTACATCAATTCGACGACCTGCTGGCAACGACGAAACGGACACCACTGATGGAGAAATGTAAGCATTGGGCGGCGTGACTTTAATGCAGTAATTGCCCGGTGGCACGAGCGGGAAATTGAATACGCCATCCGCGCCCGTAATAACTGGGTTATTCGACGGAATCAGTTTGCCGGAGGCATCCAGCGCTTGCACCGTCGCCGGTGTGGTACTGCATACACCTGCCGCATCGGCTGTCACCAAAGACACTTTCGCATTGGCGACAGGCGCATTGGTTTTACTGTCGAACACGACACCCGATGGATCAACCAGGATAAGCGTCGTGGTCACTTTCGGGCCGCAACCAGGAATCTCAATCGTGATGGACGCGCCATTACTCGCTTCGACGATGTTGCTGTTTTTGATGACATCAGTCGCCGACTTCGCCAGTTTAGTGGGCAGCGGAGGGATAATAAACACGCCGGTGTTGGGGCCAGTTTCCGTCGCGGTGATAGTCTCGGATTCGCCGTTAGGCCCGGTGATGATGACGGTACGCGTTTCAACTACCGTCGCATTCTGGTTACATGCTGCCGCGTCCGCTTTGAGGTACAAGGGATTGCCGATACCCACAGTGTTCACGGGTAACTGATATTTGGGATCGGCAAAATTCAGAATCGCCGCAGCGATGGCCGGCAGTGTAGAAACGCTGTCGTTCGACGGACCATCAACCGGCCCCGCACCGCTGTTGTAAAAAACATGGGCAGTGTTGCGCAATTCGCCCGAGCCGTTGGTGGCCGCATTGCCATTGACGCGCACAGTGAAACTGAAATTGATGCTGCCATTGGCCGGCACGTTGGGCGTCGCAAATCCTACAGCGTCCACCAGCGTCAAATCCGCAGGTGCGGTCGAGGTATAGGTATGCAGCGGATCGCTGAACTTGTGATACAGAGCAGTCACGCCCGATGGCAATGGTTGCGCGATGCCGACCAGAGTCGTATTCGGCGGTATGGCGTCGCGCATCAGCACTGGCGTAAACGCGGGACTGCCATCGAGCACGATGCTTTGCGTTCCGAACGCCGGCGCGATGCCTTCGTTGCGCAAACTCAAGCTGTAGGTCAATGCATCAGCCGGTTTGGCATTGGCCGCTGATACTTGTTTTTGTAATCTCAGCAACGCATTGCCGCTGGTCAAAATGGTGTCAATGCTCGGCGCGGTGATGGGGTTTGCGCCGCTGGTATTTTTGCCTGGGTCGGTCTGGCTCGACGCATCGACACGCACCTGATCGCTGCCGCCCGTCGGCGCATTCAAAGGCACTACGGCCACCACTACAAAACGAAAACTCGCACCGGGCGCAAGGCTGCCGGTAGCCGTAATCGGCGCACTGTTCGGATCGGGCAATCCGTCGCCGTCGGCATCGGGGAAAATTTGCACGCTGCTGAAACCGTAACCGCCAGGCAAATCGTTGACCGTCAGATTAAAGTTGTCGGGCGCGTTGCCCGTATTGGTGATTGTATGAGGAAGATTTACCGTATTGCCCGGCGCCACGCTACGGCTGTTGTCGGGCGAGAGCACGAGGCTGATTACTTGACCCACCGAGATGATCACTTTGTTTGATGCAGCGGTGCGGCCTTTTTCAACCGCCGTATCGTACGTAGCCAGTGCTTCGTTAGTGATTTGCGTACCGGCTAGCGGGCCGGCGATAGCGCTTGAAGCACTCAAGGCGAGCACACAGAACATGGCAGACAACCACGCGATGCTGCGGCCTCCCATGGTTTTCAGTTTGATCACCCAACACCCCGGAAAAATTGTTAACTATTTGATTTTATTCACTTTTTCAAACGTTCTTTGCTGCCAAAAAAACGCTTGAAAAAGGGGAGGTTTCCCTCCCCTTTTTGTTGCAAAAAACTACCGCTGAAATGGCAGAGCGACGAGCGCCCCGCCATTTTTATTACGGGTTGATGCGCACGCAGAACGTCAGCGTGGTCGAAGCTGTGGAACCTAGCGACGCAATCGTGCCACTGGTCACCGTACCGGTAAAACCAGCAACATATGACGGGTTAGCGATAACCACGCCCGAGAGGCTTGGCGCGCCGCAGGTCAATGCGAGCGAGGTGTTGGCCGGCACGATATCGCTGATGGCGAGGTTCGTGATGGTGCCGGCTGTCGTGTTGGTCGCCTTCACCTGGTAGGCGATACACTGGCCCGGCGCCGTGGCCGTGCTTGCCGCGATTGGCGCGCTGCTGTAAGCCGCGACAACCGGTGTGCCCGTGCAGCTGACGGTTTGCTGGGTTTTTTGCAGCAACAGGCCATCGGTAACCGACGTGGTGTCGGTGGCGCTGACGGTGGTTGGGCCGCCATTCACCGTGCCAATGATGGTCGTCACGTCAGGTGGCGTGGCGCCCGTTGCGCTGCCAGGAGCGAACACGCGCACCAGCAGTTGCGCCGAGCCGTTCGCCGGTAGCGTGACGGTGCCGGGCACTGCGGCTGCAGGGTCGGAGTTAAGCAACGTGTCAGTCGCATCGACGATTCCGTTGTTGTTCAGATCCAGATACACAGCCGAAGTGAAGCCAGCTTGCGAATCCGTCAACGCGGGGAAGGTCACGGTAGCCGGCGCATTGCCCGTGTTGCTGAGCGTATGCACATAAGTTACCGAACCGCCGGGGAAAGTCTGCTGGGTGCCGTTAGGCGTCAGCGTGACGTTGGTTACCGGTGCAACGATGACACGGTCGATGATGGTATCGAGCACTGTGGGGCTGGATGCCGACTGGACCTGGAAGGTCAGATCGGTATTGCCCGCCGGGGCCTGGCCGCTGCTGATAGCAGGCACAGTCACCACTGCGCAAACGGTCGTATTGCTGCCTGCTGCAATGCTGCCCGTGTTGCTGATGGTAGCGCCAGTGGTGGAACAGGTGCCTGTGCCGCCGTCAGCTTTGAATGCCACCGTCCAACCCGCCGGCAAACCGGCAACAGTTGTCAGATTATAAGAATCTGTCAACGCGCTGGTGTTGTTGACCACCAATTTAAACGTGGTGCTAGTCAGGCTTGATGGCAGCGGCGTAACGTTGTTGGTAACAATCACGGAATTGGTCGGACCGAAACCGGTAGTGGCGGCATTACCAGCCGTCGCGGTACCGGCAGGCGTGCTATCGGCGCGAGCCGTATTGTTGGTCAAGTCCACCGTCAACGCCGTAATGGCCGACAACGTGTCGATTACCGTATCGGTTTTGGTCGGGTCCAGTTTCGATGTAGCCGTCACGACCTCCTGGAAATTCGTGCCCGTTGTTGAAGCAGTGGGCGGCAGAATCGCGCGCACCAATATTGCCACGGATGCGCCAGGAGCCAACGGGCCGGTATCGGGGATACCGTTACCGTTGGTGTCGATCAGCGATGAGCCGTCTGGACGCAACAACTGGAACGTGGTGCCGGCGGGGAAAGCCGTGGCGCCAGGTGTCAGCGTGATGTCAAAGCTGTCAGTGCCGTTACCCGTGTTCCAAATGTAGTCGGTAAAGGTAATGGTGGAACCTTGCGAAGCCGTTGCAATAGTGACCGGCTCGCTCGTACCGTTTACGCTGCTGCTGCTCGAACCGTTGGCCACGACTGCGGCAACCTGGGTCACCACATAAGTTGCCACGTTGGTGTTTTTCACCGTCGTGTTTTGATCCGTTTTGTACGTCGCTTTGTTGGAAAGCGTTTGCGGAACAAGGCCGGGATTGACCGTCAATTTGAAAGTCAGATCACCGGAAGTGCCTGGGCCCACATTGGCGATATTTCCCGTCACTGTGCCCGGCGTCGTGGCAGCGAAATCGTATGCCACGCCTGCAGGGTCGCCAGCGGCCGCATCAGTCAACACTGAAGCGGCGGAACCGCTCCAGCGACCTGAACCGGCCAAGTAGGTCATGCCAACGGGAACCAGGTCGGCCAGTACCAGATTGGTGGCCTCTGCCGTACCCGAGTTGGTATAAGACAGTTTCACTGTCAGGGTAACCGGGCTCGCTGGAGTGGCATCAACCGTCATGGTTTTGGTGACGTTCACAGCTTCGGTTGAAATGACGACGGTATCCAGATTGCTGCCCAGCGGAGTAGCCGCCGGGTTATTGGTAGAAGTGTTGTTCGCAGTGTCCAGTGCTTGCACGGTCACGGTCGCCGTCTGGCCGATAGTTGCGCCAGCCGGCACAACACCGCCCACTACAAATTTAAACTGTTGGCCGGCAACCAATGGGCCGGTGGTAGTAATCGGCGTCAGGTTATCAGGCAAGCCGTCGCCGTTGGCGTCAGCGTAATACACGAGGCTGGTCAACGTCACCGCACCGCCAGCAACAGCTGGTTGCAGCGCGATGGTGTCGGTGCCGTTGCCCGTATTCGTAATGGTGTGAGGGAAATATACCGGTTGGCCTGGCGATGCCGTCTTGGTGTTGTTTTGGTCAAGGGTAAAGCTCTTGACCTGCGACACCGTGGTTTGCACCAGGTTGGAGGTGGCAACGCGGTCAACGTTGCTGGCGTCCTTATAGGTTGCCGTTGCCTGGTTGCCGATGACTGTGCCGGCAGTCGGCGCTGCATGTGCCGTGCCGCCCAGCATAAACATCATGCTGAACAACACAAACATCATGGCCGCAAACGCACGGCGCATAACTCCGCCCTGAGCCAGGGTGCTGATGGTATTCATGGTTATTTCCCCTTTAGTGATATACAAAAGTGATATACAAAAAACAATGACAAAATGTAATATTGTGATTCTTAAAAAATACAAAGACGACGCTTAAAACTAAAACCGGTTTCCAGTGAAATTTATTTTTCCGTTTTGTTAACGGCCGCTTCAGGGTTATTTGCTTGAAGCTTCGCGCGCAGGCTGTATTTCAGGCTTGCGCCCGGAGCCAGATCGCCAGCAGTCCAGCGCACAAAACGATATTCTTTGTATGGCACCAATTGCTCGACTTCTTTGCCATCAGCCAGTTTGACCTTGCGCTTAAGCGGCACGGCTTCATATTTTTCGCCATTCAGGCTGGCTTGCACCAGGGCTGGCTTGGCCGTGGCGGGCAGATATTCCATGCCGGCCGGCACGGGAATGATAGCGTTCAATTCGGTTATGGGCTTGCTACCCTTGTTGGCGTATTCGGCCACGTATTCGACGGTGTCGCCGGGTTTGGCATTGTCGGCGCTTTCGCGTGCCTCTTTACCTTGCAGCACAACGATTTTTTGCTGCTCAAGTTTGATCGACAAATCGCCCTCGTCGCGCGCATGCGCCGCTAAGCCGAGGCAAGCAATCAGGATTAAACCCACAGTCTGTGTTACTTTACGCATTCGTTGTCCTCTGTTGTCCATGAGCCGGTTAGGTTTTAACATGACACTTGCAGCTTGCTTAATTTGGCACCAAATAACTGGAAATCTCGCTCGCCACTCAAACGTATGTTTTAAAATTATTGTGCCCTCAATTGGGCTATGCTTAAATACATCCAGAATTATGACAGGTTTACCGTCTAAGTCAGTGTTATATCTCACAATAAGCTGCTTGACCGCCAATCAAAATTGTAAAAATGTATGGCGGGTAGAAACCGCTTGAACAAAATCGCTGCTCCAGTTACAAAATGCATAAAAATAAAATATCAATAAAATTAAATATAATCAAGGACTTACAATGAGAATCGCGCTTCTGGAAGACGACCCAAGTCAATCCGACATCATTAAGCATTGGCTGGAAGATGCCGGTCACAATTGCGTGTGCTTCACTTCGGGCAAGGCCTTCATTAAGGACATTGGTCGCGAGAGTTATGACCTGTTTATTTTTGACCGCGGCCTGCCCGACATGAGCGGCGATGAGGTATTGGAATGGGTGCGCAGCCACGTGGAAGCGCCGGTTCCCATCATGTTCGTCACCGCCCGCGATACGGAAGAAGACATTGTCAGCGGCCTGGAAAAAGGCGCCGACGATTACCTGGTGAAGCCCATTCGCAAGCTGGAATTGCTAGCGCGCCTGAATGCGCTTGAGCGTCGCTCGCGTCAGGATGTGAACGCCAAGCCCGTGCTGGAAATGGAACCCTATCGCATAGACACGCGCGAGCGCAAGATTTTCCGCGACGGAAAAGAGATCGATCTGACACAAAAAGAATTCGAGTTATCGCTGTTTTTTTTCAAGTACAACGGCCGCCTGCTGTCGCGTGGACACATTCTTGAAAGCATCTGGGGCCGTAATCCGGATTTGAATACGCGCACGGTCGATACCCACATCAGCCGCATCCGCCACAAGCTGGGCTTCACGCCCGAAGGCCCATGGCGCCTCACCTCGGTCTATTTTTACGGCTATCGGCTGGAACGAATCTCGGCCACAACGGCCTAGCGCCACACTTATTTACATAAATAATGTGACTTACACCATAGGCGATGTCATTCTGCGCGCCTATGCTGTGCGTTACTGGCTCTAGTCTCACCTGATAAAACCACAATAACGTAAAACTCATGGGGTATCTCGTCGTGAAAAATCGTCATTTATTATTGCTGCTGGCAGCCATGGCAGCCTTGCCTGCTTCGGCGCAACCGCTGGGCAACGACTGGGTTTACAAAACCTATCCGGGCGATACGCTGATCAGCATCGCTGGCCGCTATCTCACCAACCCCGACGACTGGACCAAGCTTCAAGCACACAACAAACTGAAGAACCCGCACCACCTATTGCCGGGCACATCCATCGCCATGCCGGTCAATCTGCTGCGCCAGGGTTCAGTTTCGGCAAAAATTGTCAGCCTTAAAGGCCAGGTGGAGGCAGTTGATGCCAACGGTGCCAAACGCGCGCTGGAAAGCGGCGCGGCCGTCGCTGAAGGCGAAACTATCCGCACCGGCGACAACAGCACCTTGATTTTGCAATTCGTCGACGGCTCGCAAGCGTTTGTGCTGGCCAACAGCAAAATGACGCTCACGCAACTGCGTGCTTACACCACCACCGGCATTGTCGATACGCGCATGAAGCTCGATGCAGGTCGTATCGAAACCGCCGTGAAGCCGCTGCAAACGTCAGCCGCGCGTTATGAAGTACAAACGCCGGCGACGCAAATCGGCGTGCGCGGCACTAACTTCCGCATCGCTGCCGATCCGGCTTTTGGCCGCACCGAAGTACTCGAAGGTAAAGTCGTCACCGAAGCCTCTTCGCAAAAAGTTGATCTGCCCGCCGGCTTCGGCTCGAAAACCGAAACGGGTAAACCGCCTGCACCGCCCGTTGAATTGCTGCCCAATCCCAATCTCGACAGCAACCCTGTCGAAATTCAAAAACTCCCCGTGCGCTTAACCTGGGCCGACGTACCGAAAGCCGTGAGTTACCGCGCGCAATTGTCGAATGATAAATCGTTCACCACTTTGAACAGCGATAGCGTATTCATTTCGGCGGAAGCGAAATTTGCCGATTTGGCCGATGGCAAATATGCGGTCAAAGTGCGCGCCATCGATCCTGCCGGTCTCGAGGGCCAAGATACGATTCGTGAATTCGCCGTCGATGCGCGGCCCGATGCGCCGTCAGCTATTTTGCCGGAAAACAAAACATCCATTCGGGGTGACAAGGCCGAATTCAAATGGAATGCCGCGCCGAATTTGCGCGCTGAAAAAATTGCGCAATATCATTTCCAACTGGCTGCCGATGCCGAGTTCAAACAATTGCTGTCAGACTTGCCCGCCCATAGCGGCACCGCCACCGACTCGACACTGAAACCCGGTGACTATTTCTGGCGTGTGGCCAGCAAAATGAGCAACGGCAAGGAAGGCGCATTCAGCGAGCCGATGAAGCTCAGCATGGTCGCGATACCGCCGCCGCGCGCACTGCCGCCCGCGCCTAACCTGGTTGTGCCGAACGTGGGCGAGAACATGCTGCTGTTCAACTGGACCGCGCCGATAGCAACGCAAAAATTTGTTTTCCAATTGGCACGCGATGCGGAGTTCAAAACCATCGTCGCTGAAAAGCACATCAGCGAAACGCGCCTCTACTTGCCTCGACCCACAGCCGGCGGAAATTATTTCGCGCGCGTGCGTTTGCATGACAGCGAAGATTACGCCAGCGAATTCAGCGCCGCGCAAAAAATGGCATTGCCGCAAAAATAATTTTTGCTTTACGCACAAAAAACGCCCGCGATGCGGGCGTTTTTTATTGCAAATTATTCAATATAATCAGATACTTACAAACTACCCTCCACAAGCCCCGCGCGCATGGCGATCAGCACAATTTCGGCTGTATTCGTCACCTGCAATTTTTGTTTGAGATTATAAAGATGCGTGCCCACGGTGCGCGGGCTGAGAAATAAAGTTTCGGCGATGTCGTTCACCGATTTGCCGTGGGCCAGTTGCAAAAACACTTCGAACTCCCGCGGACTCAACACATCGATAGGATTATTATCGCCCTGCACGCTTTGCACCGCCAATTGCTGCGCGAGATCGGCTTCGATAAAAGCTTTGCCTGACGCAACCTGACGCACGGCACGAATCAATTCTTCCGGCGCGCTGCGCTTGGATAAATACCCCATCGCGCCGGCCTGCAACACTCGTCGCGGATGCAGCAGATCATCGTGCGCCGTCAGCACCAGAATTTTTGCCTCGGCGTGCTTTGCCAGCAGCCGGCGCATGGCTTCGAGGCCGCCGATGCCGGGCATGGATAAATCCAGCACCAGCACATCGGGTTGATGCTCAGTGTACTGTTGCACGGCCGCTTCGCCCGTCTCCACTTCGGCAACGACGCGAATGTCGTCCGTACCTTGCAACAACAAACGAAAACCCATGCGCACGATGGCATGGTCATCGGCCAACATGACTTTGATTGGGAGATTCACTGCTCTTTCCTTTGTTCGATTTTTTGCGGCTCGGGTTGCAATGTAGCGGGCGGTGGTGGCGGGAGCATGATGTTGACGCAAAAGCCTTTCCCCGGCCGGGTATCAATTTCCATTTTACCGCCGAGCGATACGACCCGCTCGCGCATGCCGCGCAGCCCCAGGCGCGCACCGGCAAAATTTGCGGCCGCATCGTTACCCACGCCGTTGTCCTTAGCTTCAAGCAAAATCGCGCCGGATGGATCGCGCTCAATGCGAATGTCCGCCGCGGTCGCTTTGGCATGACGCGCGACGTTGGTGAGGCATTCCTGCACGATGCGGTAAATGGCGATATTGACAGGCTCGGGCAAATCATTGAGATTGTCTGCGCATTGCAAATTGAGCGTGATGCCCGGATGCCGTTTTTGCCAGGTAAAAACTGCGTCGCGCAGCGCATCGGCCAAGCCCAAATGGTCGAGCACTGGCGGGCGCAATTGGCTGATCATGCCGTGCACCATGTCGTACAACTGTCCGGCGACGGTGACAATCATTTGCGCTTCGTTTTTTATTTCCGGCATGCGCTCGGCGCTGCGGTTGGCGATACTCATGCCGAGTGTTTTAATGGCGGTGGCGTTCTGCCCCAATTCATCATGCAGTTCACGCGCCATGCTCGCGCGTTCCTGCTCC
This sequence comes from Pseudomonadota bacterium, assembly GCA_043744215.1. Classification (GTDB taxonomy): domain Bacteria; phylum Pseudomonadota; class Gammaproteobacteria; order Burkholderiales; family JBEEJL01; genus JBEEJL01. The sequence goes on along the minus strand of JAYTVC010000070.1, from coordinate 5,632 downwards.
ACATGTTGCTGCATGAGTTGGCTAAAGCGGCGGCTTTCATCCAGCTCGCGCGCGGTGCGCTCGGCCGCTTTGTTGTCGGTGATGTCATGCAGGCTGGTTATCATGCCTATCACTACACGGCTTTGCGGATCTACCAAGGGCGCAGCGGAGAGCGACACGTCAATCACTTTTCCTTCAGCCGTGATGCGTTGTGTTTCGAGATGATCTTGCGGCTCGCCGCAAAATGCCGCATCAAGTATAGTTTTGAATTCAGTATTTTTTTCTGCCGGCACCAAAAGCTCACCCGATTGGCCAACCAGTTGTTGTGTCACATTGCCGAACAAGGCTGTCGCTGCCGGATTGGAAAAAATAATTTTGCCTTCATGGTCATGAATCAGAATCGCATCACTGGTCTGCTGCACCACGAGGGCGAGCCGATTGTTTTCTTGCGTGCGCTCTGCGAGCGTTTCCGCCATGCGATTAAAGGTGTTGGCTATGGCCGACATTTCCGGTAGCGCGAATTTGGGCAAGCGTGCGTCGTAGCGTCCTGCCTGCATATTCGACAGGCCATCGACAATCGACTTCACCGGTGCCAGCGCACGACCAACAAACCAGAACACCACGACATTGACCAGCACAAAAAAACCAAGAAAAATCCAAACTGTACGTTTGAAATCATCCCACGCATCCAGGGTGGCGCGTGACGCATCGGGCACGATGCGCAATTCGCCCACCGGCAGTGATAACTTCACCGCATCGAATTTTGGCATGACTAATTTGCTGAACCATTGCGGCGCATCGCGCCCCACTTTATAAGGCGATGGCGGCGATACGTAAATCTGATTGTCCGGCGTGGCATACAAATGGATTTCATTGGCCCGCACACGGCCCAGCTTGTCGAGAAAATCCAGCAATATGCGTTGCTGGTTTTGTTCATCCGATACCAGTTTGGTATTGCGCACCACGGCTGACAACAATTGCACCGTCACCCGTGTGCCAGCTTGAATCTCTTCGCGGATTTGCGTGCGCGTGCTGTCCACCTGCATCCACACGCTCGCTCCCGCGAAGAGAAAAATACTCAATGTAATCAATAAGTTAATTCTAAAACGCAAACTCATCATGGGGAATCAACAATTGAATAAAGTATCCTTGTATCATCGCCCTGGCCATCAGCCAATACAAGCCCAATGGGCAAAGAAAATGCCGCCCACATAATCTAATGAAAATCATGAGGTGCTATTCATTAACCATGCACTGCACGGCAATCACTGACGGCAGCAGAATGTGAGTGCGGATTTGGACCTCATCAATATTTCCTGCCGCTTGAGCGATAACTTAACCTTAAGGAGTTCACCATGCAATGGACCACGCCAACATTCAATGAAATGCGTTTCGGTTTTGAAGTAACGATGTACATCAACAACCGCTAATCACGGTAAACCAAGGCCCTGCCATGCGGGGCCTTGGTTTTTATGGAGACGGTCGGCAATGTTCGTGCATGTATTGGGCAGTGCTGCCGGCGGTGGTTTTCCGCAATGGAACTGCAATTGCAACAACTGTAAAGGCCTTCGCCAAGGCAGCATTCGTGGCTATGCGCGGTCGCAATCCTCTATTGCGGTTAGCGGTGATGGTGTCAATTGGGCACTGCTCAATGCATCGCCAGATATTTTGCAACAACTCAAAACGTTCCCCGCCTCGCAACCAGCCCGATCTTTGCGCGATACAGGCATCAAGGCCGTGATTTTAATGGACGCGCAAATTGATCACACCACCGGATTACTGATGTTGCGGGAAGGTGCGCCGCTGGAATTGTATTGCACGCGCCATGTGCATGATGATTTGCAAACTGCCAATCCACTGCTCAATGTGCTCAAACATTATTGCGGTTCGAACTGGCACGAGATCTTTACCGAGCCGCCAAAAAAATTCGCTGTGGCCGGCGTTGAGCATTTATGGTTCACACCGCTACCGCTAAAAAGTAACGCCCCGCCCTACTCTCCCCGTCGCGATAAACCCGAACTGGGTGACAACATCGGGCTGTTGATCGAAGATACGCGCAGCGGCAAGTCGCTGTTTTACGCGCCGGGCCTGGGTGAAGCGGAAACGCATGTGTTGCGCGTGATGTCGGATGCCGATTGCGTATTGGTGGACGGCACATTCTGGACCGACGACGAAATGATCACGCAAGGTCTCGGTAAAAAACCTGCGGCGTCAATGGGCCATCTGCCGCAATCGGGCCGAGGCGGCATGATAGAAATTCTCTCCGTTATGAACAAGCCGCGAAAAATTTTAATTCACATTAACAATAGTAACCCGATTTTGAACGAAGACTCAGCCGAGCGAAAACAACTCAGCCAGCAAAATATCGAAGTCGCCTACGACGGAATGGAAATTAAATTATGAGCGCAAAAGAAAATAAACCCTGGACCCGCGAAGAATTTGAAGCGCAATTGCGCGCCAAGGGGGCTGGCTACCATATTCACCACCCGTTCAATGTCGCGATGAACAGTGGCCGCCTGTCGCCGGAACAAATCCGAGGCTGGGTGCTGAATCGCTTTTATTACCAGATCAATATTCCGCTCAAAGACGGCGCGATTATATCCAATTGCCCTGATCGTGAAGTGCGCCGCCATTGGGTGAAGCGCATCATTGATCACGACGGCGAAAGCGGCGACGAAGGTGGCATCGAAGCGTGGATCAAGCTCGGCACGGCGTGCGGCCTCAAACGCAACGAGATGACTTCACTGCAGCACGTATTGCCCGGCGTGCGTTTTGCCGTCGATGCCTATGTGAATTTTGCGCGGCAACAGCCGTGGCAAGAGGCGGTGTGCGCGTCCTTGACCGAACTATTCGCGCCTAAAATCCACAAGGAGCGCCTGGCCAATTGGCCAGAACATTATCCGTGGATCGCGAAAGACGGACTCCATTATTTCCGCAGCCGCGTGAGCCTGGCGCTACGCGACGTAGAGCACGGTTTGCAAATTACGCTGGATTATTTTCAGACGCGCGAGCAGCAGGAGCGCGCGCTGGAAATCCTGCAATTTAAACTCGATGTGTTGTGGAGCATGCTCGACGCCATGCAGATCACTTATATGAAAGGACTTGTACGTGGAATCGCCGCCGCTTGAAACCTCGCTCGACATAAATAGCGTGCCGACACTCGCGCGCCACTTCCGCTTGCAATGGGAAGAAGCGCAAAAATGTTTTGTGTTGCTCTACCCCGAAGGCATGGTGAAACTCTCTGGCTCGGCGGGTGAAATAATGAATAAAATCAATGGATTAGATAACATCGATAAAATCATTCAAACACTTGAAGCGACTTTTCCCGGTAACGATTTACGCAAAGATGTTATCGATTTTTTACGTGTCGCGCAGACAAAAGGATGGATTCGTTTTGCAAACTGATCTTGCACAAAACAAAATTAATCCGCCGCTGTGGTTACTCGCTGAGGTGACTTACACGTGCCCGTTGCATTGCGTATTCTGCTCTAACCCGGTCGATTATGCCAAGTACGGGAAGGAGCTTTCCACCGACGATTGGTTGCGCGTGTTGCAGCAGGGACGCGAAATGGGCGCGGCGCAATTGGGTTTATCCGGCGGCGAGCCGTTGATGCGCGATGATCTGGAAATCATCGTCAAGGAAGCGCGGCGCCTGGGCTACTACTCAAATCTGATTACTTCCGGCATCGGCATGAATGAAAAGCGCATCGCCGAGTTCAAGCAAAACGGCCTCGACCATATTCAATTGTCGTTTCAGGACAGCACGCGCGAACTCAACGATTTTCTCAGCAGCACCAAAACCTTCGCGCTGAAATCAAAAGTCGCCGCGCTGATCAAGCAATACGATTATCCGATGGTGCTTAACGTGGTGTTGCACAAAATGAACATCGACCACGTGAAAGAAATTCTCGAGTTGGCCGAGAGCATGGAAGCGGAATATGTCGAACTGGCCAACACGCAATATTACGGCTGGGCGATGCTCAATCGCGAACACTTGCTGCCATCGCGCGAGCAGATCGAACGAGCCGAAAAAATCGTCAACGAATTCCGTCAGCGCATTGGCGACAAAATGAAAATTTATTTTGTTGTGCCCGATTATTACGAAACGCGGCCAAAAGCCTGCATGAATGGCTGGGGTTCGGTGTTTATCACTGTCACCGCCGACGGCGTGGTGCTGCCCTGCCACGAGGCGCGCATGTTGCCGGGCATTACTTTTCCCAACGTGCGCGACAACGATTTGAAAACCATCTGGTACGACTCGCAGGCATTCAACGAATATCGCGGTGATAGCTGGATGAAAGAACCTTGCCGCACGTGCCCTGAAAAATCCAAAGATTTCGGCGGTTGCCGCTGCCAGGCATTTATGCTCACTGGCGATGCGCGCAACGCGGATCCGGTTTGCAGTTTATCGCCGCATCACTCCGTGATTGTCGATGTGATTAACCAGGCGCAAACCGAAAAGCCTGCCTCGGCTAAAACGATTCCGATTATTTTTCGCGATGATGCCAACTCGCGCAAATACGGCAAATTGCCTGTCTGATTTTCGGTTATTTGTAGGACAAAAACTTACAAAAATCGACGTAAATTCCTACAACGATTTCAGAAGTACCCCGATACACCAATATTTAGAATCAGTGCAATATTGTATCAGAGGAACTGCTTCATTTATGAAGTCCTACCATCCCCCAGGTAGCTCCACACCCCCCGGTGGAATCTTAAATGAAGTACCTCGGCTTGGGCGCAAACGAAACCGGTGATCCGGTCAAGTTTGCGCTCATTTTTTTGTGCAGGCCAGCTCCGCCAATCGCAGGTTCAATCTTTCAATTCTTCGATCAAATCGATGTACTGTTGCATTGCCGTTTCTTTTGTAGTGCCCTGCAACTTGGCCCAGGCATCGTATTTGGCGCGGGCGACGAAATCGGCCAGGCCGGGGCGCTCACCCGCCGCGTCCCCCGTGCTGCCTTGCTTGAACAAACCATACATTTTGAGCAGGGTGGCATTATCGGGCCGCTCAGGCAGTTGTTTGCTGTCTGCAATGGCCGCATCGAATTGGGCTTTGAGTTCGGACATGATGACTCCCGAATGGGTAGGATGTTGATGAATACACTCTACCGAATTCGACACCTGCATTCAATCATAATGGCGCAATAGTCAAAGTGTAGATATTCACCCACTCAGGCGCGAATAAATGAAACAAGCGGCGTGATAGCATAGTTAACTTTACAACCTACCCGCCTCTCGCTATAATTCGCGGTTCTTTACGGGGGTATAGCTCAGCTGGGAGAGCGCTTGCATGGCATGCAAGAGGTCAGCGGTTCGATCCCGCTTACCTCCACCAAAGCATTGGCGCATCAGGTTTATGCGCAATGCCGAAATCTTTTAGTCCCTATCGTCTAGAGGCCTAGGACATCGCCCTTTCACGGCGGTAACCGGGGTTCGAATCCCCGTGGGGACGCCAAATTAAAAAGGGCACCATAAAGGTGCCCTTTTTAATTTGTGTGTTTGTAAGGAGTATTCGAACCGACGGTTCGACAAAACAGCAGGAAAGCTGTTTTGGACAACGCATAGCGTTGCCCGAAGGGTGAGTGGCCATGGATGGCCGCGAATCTATCCCCGTGGGGACGCCACTTTAAAAGATGCGATCGGTTAGTCC
>JAYTVC010000069.1:0-51665 GCA_043744215.1 Pseudomonadota bacterium | reverse complement strand
CGCCGTACAACGCATTACCCGGGTCGAGCCTGAGGCCCATCTCACGTACTTTTTCCCATAACGGATGGCTATCGCCAACGGCCTTGTGCATTTCTTTGGCGACGTTTTCGAACGCGCCTTTGCTGCCGCGAGTGGAATAAATTTCGAGCAGTTTGAGCGGAATCTCATGGCGCTCGCTGTCCTTGGCCATGGCTTCCTTCAGAATTTCTTCCGCTTGCGCATCACGGCCATAGGCCATGTACACATCGGCTTCGGCGACGGGATCCACTTCTTCCGTATCGATGACACCGGGGCCGGTTTTATCAAAGTCGGTCAGGAATGAGCTGTCGCCGCTGGTATCGACCACGCCCGCCGTTGGGGTGCCTTGCGACGGCACTTTCAGATCAGCCGCTAGCGTATCGCCGGTTTCATCATCCAGTTCCGCCAGCGTGCGATTGCTTTTCTTTTTGCGCATGAAAGCCAGCAGACCGCCAATTGCGCCCAGGCCCGCTACACCGCCCAGAATCGGCACGATGTTATCGAACACCGTGTCGAGGATGGAAGCCTCTGCAACCGGCGCAGCGGCAACGACAGGTTTGGAAGCCGGTTTGGCTTCGGCTGGTTTCACTTCGCCAGGCTTTACATCAGCCGGTTTGGCCTCAGGCGGCTTGACGGCTTCGGGCTTTTTGTCTGTCGCTTTGGCATCGGCCACTTTGGCGTCGGCGGGTTTGGTTACCGTTTTTGCATCGGTTGGCTTGGCTTCCGGTGCTTTGGCGTCCGCCGGATTTGCCGGCGTCTTGGCGTCAGCAGCTTTCGGATCTGTTGCTTTCGCAGCGGCCTGGTTTTGTGCCTGCGCCATCGTGCCGCTCTTGAGCGCCAGCAGCTTTTTCATGTCTTCGACGGTTTTTTCCAAATCCTTGACGCGGGAATTCGCTTCTTTCAGCGCGTTTTCGCGGCGAATGGCTTCTTCCTGCAAGGCGGTAATTTTTTCCTGGCTGGCTTTTCCGTCCGGCTTGCCAGCCTGCTCTTTACCCGTCGGGGCGTCGCCTTTGGAAAGCTTCACTACTTCCTTCCCTGCATCGGCTGGTGCTTTCGGTTCAACTGTAGAGCCGATTTTACCGCCCGCTGTTTGGGGCGCGCCTTGCGGTTTGGCTGGAGATTGCGTCACTGCTTCGGCCAGTTTTTGGCGATAGCTGTTCCAGTTAGCTGTCTGTACGCGAACTTCCTTCGTGGCTTGGGGCGCAGCAAGCGTAGTGGCTTCTTCCTGCGACGGCATTTTGAGAATTTGCCCCTTTTTGAGGAAATTCATGTTGTTGTTCAAAAAAGCCTGTTTGTTCTGACGATAAATCGCCACCAGCATTTGATCGACTGTAATCATCTCAGGTTTGTTTTGCTGGGCGATGCTGTACAACGTTTCGCCAGGCTTAACCGGGCCGTAAGTCGCGCCTTCGATGCCGCGAACGGGCTGCTGCGTTGCCTGTGCCACGGTTTGCGTCGATGCAGGCTGGCTCACAACCGGTTGCGATATGTCAGCGGATGTCACGACGGGCTGCGGGACCGGCGGCTGCGTGTAGGTGATGGCCGGCGGGGCTGCCTGCACAACCGGCGCGCTCTGGGTAATCGGGGGCGCTACAATCGGCGCGGTAGCCACCCGGTTAGCGGCAAATCCGGGAGGATCCAGCAAGATAGGGTACTCACGCAACAGGCGGCCCGAAGACCAGGACAAGTCGATGAGCAAATCCAGCACGGGCTCGTTCACCGGCTGACTAGAAGAAATGCGCAAATAGGGCTGGCCGTTGGAGCGGCGTTCAACGGCAAATTTGATGTTGTTGAGTGCACCGGCATATTCGAGGCCGGCCTCGCGGAATGCCTCGGGCGTTGCGACGCGCGCGACGAGCGATTCAAGCTCGCCTTTTTGCAATGAGACCAGGTCGACTTCGGCCTGAAGCGGCTGCCCGAGTGAAGAGAGCACATTCAATTTGCCCAGGCCTGCGGCCTGCACAGCGGGGCCGTAGAGTGAAGCGCTGAGGGAAAGTGCGACGACGGCGACGAGTTTTTTCATTTTGGCCGAGTTGTTTTTCGCGGAATTGACCATGCTGACTCAACATCCTGTAAAAATTAGGTTTTTAGACTAACATCATAAGGTTAGCGTTTCAACCTAAAAAACTGCATTAGCATCGGGTTGGCGTAGAAATTTGTGGTTTTTTTGTTTAGCGAACGCTTTTATGGTTTTATCGCTGAGCACTCACCTAGAGTGAATTCGGCTGTTTTAGATGCTAAACGATATGACGTCGAGGCAAAATCAAGAGCAAACAAAGTTTTCAATCGTCCGTTTGAATGTGCCGGCCAAGCCCGTTTTATCATGTGTCCAACAAAATCCGTAACATACGCCGCAATGGCTCGGCCGCACCCCACAAAAGCTGGTCGCCACAGGTGAACGCAGACAAATATTGATCGCCCATGGACATTTTACGTAGACGGCCTACAGGCACTGTCAGCGTGCCGGTGACAGCGGCGGGCGTCAATTCGCGCATTGATATATCTCTTTGATTAGGAACAACTTTTACCCAATCGTTGGCTTCATCGAGCATGCCTTCGATCTCACCCAATGGGATATTCTGGTTGAGTTTGACCGTCAGCGCCTGGCTGTGGCAACGCATCGCGCCCACGCGCACGCAAATGCCATCGACAGGAATGGGATTTTTTTCGTGACCGAGAATTTTGTTGGTTTCGGCGAAGCCTTTCCATTCTTCCTTGCTTTGGCCGTTGCCCAGATCTTTATCAATCCACGGAATCAAGCTGCCGGCGAGCGGCACGCCGAAGTTCGACGTCGGAAATTTATCGTCGCGCAAAATGCCCGCCACTTCGCGGTCGATGTCGAGAATCGCGGAATGCGGATCGTCGAGCAGGTTTTTCACCGCCAGATGCGCTTCGCCCATTTGCGTGAGCAGCTCGCGCATATTCTGCGCACCTGCGCCCGATGCGGCTTGATAGGTCATGGCGGTAATCCACTCGACATAACCGCGCTGAAATAATCCGCCCATCGCCATCAGCATCAGGCTCACGGTGCAGTTGCCGCCGATGTAATTTTTCGTGCCATTTTTCAACGCAGTTTTAATCACATTCATGTTCACCGGGTCGAGAATAATCACCGCATCGTCGCTCATGCGCAGCGTGGAAGCCGCGTCGATCCAGTAACCGTTCCAGCCGGATTTTTTCAGTGGCGCGAAAACTTCCGTCGTGTAATCGCCACCCTGGCAGGAAATGATCACATCCATTTTTTTCAGTTCATCAATCGACTTCGCGTCTTTCAATGCGCCGGTTTCTTTGCCGTTAATTAACGGGCCTTTGCCGCCGGCATTCGATGTCGTAAAAAATATGGGCTCGATCAAATCGAAATCGCGCTCTTCCTGCATACGCTGCATGAGCACCGAACCGACCATTCCACGCCAACCCACCAAGCCTACTTTTATCATCTGCAATCACCTAAAATATTGAATATAATCAATTAGTTACAAAAAAGTCACGACTGCGTCGCCCATCTCTTTTGTCCCCACTTTTTTCATCCCCGCCTGCATAATATCGCCAGTGCGATAGCCTGCGCTCAAAGTTTTCTTGACCGCTTTTTCCACGCGCAAGGCGCTGGTTTCGTCATTAAACGTGTAACGCAACATCATCGCCAACGACAAAATTTGCGCCAGCGGATTGGCCAGATTTTTGCCGGCGATGTCAGGCGCGGAGCCGTGAATCGGCTCGTACAAACCCTTGTTGTTGGAGTCGAGCGACGCTGACGGCAACATGCCGATGGAGCCCGTCAGCATCGACGCTTCGTCGGACAAAATATCGCCGAACATATTGCCGCACAACATCACGTCGAATTGTTTCGGGTTGCGCACCAGTTGCATGGCGGCGTTATCGACCAACATATGCGACAGATCGACTTGCGGATATTCCTTGCCCACTTCGACCACCACATCGCGCCACAACTGCGTGCATTCGAGCACATTCATTTTGTCGATGGAACACAATTTTTTGCTGCGCTTCATTGCGGTTTTGAAACCGACGTGGGCAATGCGGCGGATTTCCGCCTCGCTGTACACCATCGTATTGGTGCCGATGCGCTCGCCTTTTTCGTTTTTAGTGATGCCTCGCGGCTCACCGAAATAAATATCGCCGGTGAGTTCGCGGATAATCATGATGTCGAGGCCGGCGACAATTTCCGGACGCAGCGACGACGCGCTGGCGATCTCTTCATACAACATCGCCGGGCGCAAATTGGCAAACGCATCCAATGCTTTGCGGATGCGCAACAGCCCGCGCTCAGGACGCATTTCCCGCGGCAACGTGTCGTACTGCGGGCCACCGACGGAGCCTAACAGCACCGCATCGGATTGCAGCGCGAGTGTCAATGTCGATTCCGGCAGCGGGTCTTTGAATTGATCATAACCCGCGCCGCCGATGGGCGCTTCTTCCGTCTCGATGGGCAGGCCGTCGCGACGCAACACATCGAGAATTTTTTTGGCTTCGGCCATCACTTCCGGGCCGATGCCGTCACCGGGGAGAATTGCGATTTTCATGGATAAGTTCAACTTGATTAGATTAATAAACTGTCATTCTGGTCGGAGTGAAAAATCTGCTTTGTCATCCTGAACGCAGTGAAGGATCTGCTTTGTCATCCTGAACGCAGTGAAGGATCTGCTTTGTCATCCTGAACGCAGTGAAGGATCTGCTTCTCAGCGCTCATTCGACGCGCAAACTGCAGATTCTTCGCTTCGCTCAGAATGACAAGGTTGTAAATGACAAAGTTGTAAATGACAAAGTTGTAAATGACAAATTTAAGCAAACAACCATGGCTCGCTGATTTTACGGCGAGCCTCATAGTTTTTAATTTTTTCTGCGTGTTGCAAAGTCAGGCCAATATCGTCGAGGCCGTTCAACAAACAATGTTTGCGGAAAGCATCGACTTCAAACGAAAACGTTTTTCCATCGGGCGTTGAAACGATTTGTTTTTCCAAATCTACTGAAAGTTGATAACCAACGTTTGCTTCCGCAGCTTTGAATAACTCATCGACTATCGAAGCATCGAGCACGATGGGCAACAAGCCATTCTTGAAACAGTTGTTGTAAAAAATGTCGGCAAAGCTCGGCGCGATCAGGGCACGAAAGCCGTAATCGAGCAGCGCCCACGGCGCATGTTCGCGCGACGAACCGCAGCCGAAGTTTTCGCGCGTCAGTAAAATCTGCGCGCCTTGGTAGCGCGGCTGGTTCAGCACAAAATCTTTATTCAGCGGACGATGCGTACAGTCTTGCCCCGGCTCGCCGTGGTCGAGATAACGCCACTCGTCAAACAAGTTCGGGCCGAAGCCGCTGCGTTTGATCGACTTCAAAAACTGCTTGGGAATGATCGCGTCGGTGTCCACATTGGCTCGATCCAGCATCACAACTAAGTCATTGATTTTATTGAATTTTTCCATATCATTTCACCTCGCGTACATCAACGAAATGTCCGGCGATGCCCGCCGCTGCCGCCATCGCCGGGCTGACCAGATGCGTGCGTCCGCCTGGCCCTTGGCGGCCTTCAAAATTGCGGTTCGACGTTGACGCGCAACGCTCGCCTGGTGACAGTTGGTCGTCGTTCATGCCGAGGCACATCGAGCAGCCGGGCTCGCGCCATTCGAAACCGGCAGCGGTAAATATTTTATCCAGGCCTTCGCTTTCCGCCTGCACTTTCACCGGGCCGGAGCCGGGCACCACGAGCGCCAGCTTCACGTTTTTAGCGATGTGTTTGCCGCGCACAACATCCGCCGCCGCGCGCAAATCTTCAATGCGCGAATTGGTGCACGAGCCGATAAATACTTTGTCGATAGCAATGTCGGTGATAGGTGTGTTCGCCTGCAAGCCCATGTATTTCAGCGCGCGGGTGATGCCGTCGCGCTTGCTCGCATCGTGTTCATTGGCCGGGTCGGGCACGCGGCCATCGACCGTCGTCACCATTTCAGGCGACGTGCCCCACGTCACCTGCGGCAATATGTCCACCGCGTTGAGTTCGACTACTTTGTCGAACTTCGCGCCGTCGTCGCTCACCAGCGTGCGCCAGTGTTTGACGGCAGCTTCCCATTGATTGTCTTTGGGTGCGAAGCGGCGGCCTTTGATGTAATTGATGGTCGTATCGTCGCAGGCCACCATGCCCGCGCGCGCGCCCGCTTCGATGGCCATGTTGCAAAGGGTCATGCGCCCTTCCATGCTCAAGGCGCGTATCGCGCTGCCGCCGAATTCAATGGCGCAGCCGGTGCCGCCTGCTGTGCCGATTTGGCCGATGACTGCGAGAGCAATATCTTTCGCTGTCACGCCGCGTCCCAACACGCCTTCGACTTTCACCTGCATCGACCGGGCTTTTTTCATAATCAGACATTGCGTCGCCAGCACATGCTCCACTTCCGACGTGCCGATGCCGAACGCCAGCGCAGCAAACGCGCCGTGCGTGCTGGTGTGCGAATCGCCGCACACCACTGTCATGCCCGGCAGTGTCGCGCCCGTCTCGGGGCCAATGACGTGAACGATGCCCTGATTTTTGTCCAGAAACGGAAAATAGATTTTCGCGCCGAAGGCTTTGATATTCGCGTCCAGCGTTTCCACCTGCGTGCGCGAGACAGGATCGCGGATGCCCTTGTCCCAATCTTTGGTCGGTGTGTTGTGGTCGGCGGTGGCCACGATGGAATCGGTGCGCCACACTTTGCGATCGGCGAGACGCAGGCCTTCGAACGCCTGCGGGCTGGTGACTTCATGCACCAGATGGCGGTCGATGTAAATCAGCGAGGTGCCGTCGGCATCCTGATTCACCAGATGGCTTTGCCACAATTTGTCGTAGAGGGTTTGCGTGGTCATAGGTCGTCAACAAAAAATAATTCAAATTGAATTGAGCCTTGAATTATCCCATATTCGCCGCACTACTTGAAGCCTCCGGCGTGAATTTCCCCGTTGCTTCGTTTTCGTTCAAGCGGAATTTCCACCACACGAGCAACAAACCCAGCAAACAAAACCCCGACGCCATCAGGTAAGTGGCCGCTGGGCTGACGTGCTCCCACACAAAGCCGCTGGCGAGCCCGCCGATGGTGCCGCCCGCACCGTAGGAAATACTGGTGTAAAGCGTTTGCCCCCGCGCCTGATGGGGGCCGGTAAAGATGCGATGAATGGCCGCCATCGACGCCGAATGAAATCCGCCAAAGGTAAACGCGTGCAGGCATTGGGCCAGCACCAGCAGCACAATCCAATCTGCACACCACGCGATAACAGGAAAGCGCAACACCGCCACCACAAAACACGCCAGCATCACCGCGCGCACAGAAAATCGCTGAAAAATTTTCGGCTGATAAATGAACACCATAATTTCCGCGACAACACCCACGCCGATCAACAGCCCCGCGACAGTCTTGCTATAACCGTGATCCACCAGGTAAATCGCATAAAAAATATTCAGCGGCGCATGCGCCGCCACCATCAGCACACATCCGGCAAACAGCGCGATCACCTCGGGCCGTTTGAGAATCTGCCATACCGGCTCGTGAGCCGCTTCGTGATGAACCGTCTTATTGCGCGGCAGGGCAAAACTGCTCAGCGTCATTACAAAGAGCAAACCGAAGCAAATCCATAACAGAGATTGAATCGGCAGAAAATCGAGCGCGCGGCCAACGATCATGGTTGCTGCGATAAAGCTGACGGAACCCCAAAATCGGATGCGGCCATAACGCTGGGTTTCGTCACGCAACTCTGACAAGGTGATGGCTTCGACGAGCGACAACGAACCGGAACACATGCTGATCACCGCCATCACCGCGAGCATCCAATAGAATCCCGTACCGAAAAAAAATCCGCAAAAAATCACCAGGCTTGTCAGAATCAGCGCCTGCACCACCGTCGAACGCCGCCCCGTGCGGTCCGCCACCCAACCCCACACATTGGGCGCAACGATGCCGACGAACTGCATCACCGACATCAACATGCCGATTTGAGATGGCTGAAATGAAAGCGATTTCAGATACAAACCCCAGAAAGGAATGAACGCGCCAATATAGGCGAAAAAGAAAAAATAAAAGGCGGAAAGCCGCCAGTAGATGGATGATTTCATAAGCGCTATATTGTGCCACAGCCAAAAACAGCCCTGAAATGGCCAGCCAAATACCCAATAAATTTTCCCGCGAGGGTACATAGCGTCTATTTGTGACGCAATTGGTTTACAAGCATGTTTCAACAAACTATTCTTTCCGGTCTATTCTATATCTCATGCGAAAAAGCAAAATGATAAAAAACCTGGCCGTATCATTGCTTCTTGTCTCCTCGTTCGTTCTAGCAACCGCATGTTACGCACAAGCGCCCGCGCCGGAGGCAAAGAGCATGACGGCAGACGAATTTGTCGCGTCACTGAAATTCAAACAAGGCAAAGTTGATTTGCCCGGCGGCATCGCCACGCTGAACTTACCCGACACTTTCCGCTATCTCGAGCCCGCCGATGCCACGCGCGTGTTGGTGGATGCCTGGGGTAATCCGCCCGGCACCAAAACGCTGGGAATGATTTTCCCGGCGACAGTGAGCCCATTGGCCAATGACAGTTGGGGCGTGGTGATAACTTATGATGAAGACGGCCATGTAAACGATGGCGACGCCGACAACATCAACTACGACGATCTGTTGAAAGACATGCAGGAATCGTCAAAGGCCGCAAACGAAGAACGGAAAAAACGCGGCTACGACAGCCTCACGCTGGTCGGCTGGGCAGAAAAACCCAGTTACGACAAAGCCAACCACAAAATGTATTGGGCCAAAGAACTCGCTTCCGAAAAAGCTACCCAACATACCCTCAACTACGGCATCCGCGTATTAGGCCGCAAAGGCGTATTGGTTTTGAACGCGGTAGCCGGCATGAACCAAATCGGCGCCATCAAAACCGAAATGCAAAAAGTCGTCGCCTTCAGCGAGTTTACCCAAGGCAACCGCTATGCCGATTTTGACAACAAGACCGACCGCGTCGCTGAATATGGCTTGGCCGCTTTGGTCGCCGGCGGTGTCGCGGCAAAGCTGGGTTTTTTTGGTAAAATTTTTGCGTTCTTGCTGGCATTCAAAAAACTGCTGATCTTTGGCGCTATCGCTTTGTTCGCTGGCGTCGCAAAACTATTTAGTCGCAAGCGTTAAGCGGAAATCCGGCATGACAAAACTTCTCGCATGGCTTTTCGTCGCGGGCAAAATGGGCAAATTGCTCACCACCGGCGGCACCATGATTATCTCCATGTTCGCCTACGGCCTGGTGTTCGGCTGGCGTTACGCGGTCGGTTTTGTGCTGCTGATTTTCTTTCACGAAATGGGCCACTATATCGCCGCGCGGCAAAAGGGGCTGGATGTCGGCGCGCCGACTTTTATTCCCTTTGTCGGCGCGTGGATTCAGCTCAAAGATATGCCCCACGATGTGCATACCGAAGCCTATGTCGGTTTTGCCGGGCCGCTGGCTGGCACGCTCGCTTCCATTGCCTGTTATTTTGTTGCGCGCAGCTTCGACAGCCAACTCATGCTCGCCCTCGCCTATTCCGGTTGCATGATCAACCTGTTTAACCTGATTCCCATTTCACCTTTGGATGGCGGCCGCATCACGGCGATTATCTCGCCCAAAGTGTGGCTGGTGGGCGTGCCATTGTTGGCCGCGCTGTTTTTATATAATCCTAGTCCGATGCTGATTTTAATTGCGATTCTCGCCTTCCCCCAACTAAAAGCTGCGCTGAAAAAAGATGGCGGCGCATCGGACATGCCGGCGGGTTATTACGATGTGCCAACCAATGTGCGCGTGAACTATGGCGTGTTTTACCTCGGGCTCGCGGGCTTTCTCGCCATCATGAGTTACGAATTGCATGGCATGTTGGGGCGGCATTAGGCAACCATTAAAAAGTTGAACCCGGCACGCTGAATTTTGTCTATGATGATGTTGCGTTTCATCATACGACTTAAGGACAGCGGCCATGAAATTACTCCCGACAACGTTTTTCAATCGCGCCATGCTGCTTGCCGCGATGACAGCCCTTGGCTTAACTGCCTGCCAAACCAACCCCATCACCGGCCGCTCGCAACTGATGATCGTGTCCGAGCAACAGGCGCAGTCATCCTCCGCCCAGGCTTACGCAAGCACATTGAATGAAGCCAGCCAGAAAGGAAAATTGGTATCCGAC
The DNA here is from genome assembly GCA_043744215.1 of Pseudomonadota bacterium. Lineage (GTDB taxonomy): Bacteria > Pseudomonadota > Gammaproteobacteria > Burkholderiales > JBEEJL01 > JBEEJL01. The sequence continues at coordinate 41,478 of JAYTVC010000069.1, read as the reverse complement.
CCGGCGCTGACTTTGCGCGTACAAACCATTACCAATCGACTGATTTCGCAAGCAACGCGCTTGCGGCCCGAGAGCGGATCGTGGGCCTGGTCGGTGAATGTCATCGACGACAAACAAGTCAACGCGTGGTGCATGCCCGGCGGAAAAATGGCGGTTTATACCGGCCTGCTCAATAAAGTGCAGCCGACGGATGATGAACTGGCGCAAGTGATGGGCCACGAAATTTCCCACGCCCTGCTCAATCACGGCCGCGAAAAAATGTCGCGGGCGATGGCGACCAATGTCGGCCTCACCCTCGGCTCCATCGCCGCCAAAAAAGATTTATCCGAGATGGCCAATGTCGCCAACGTCGTGGTTCTGTTACCCAATAGCCGCGAAGCAGAAACAGAAGCAGACAAACTCGGCATCGAACTCGCCGCACGCAGCGGCTACAACCCGAATGCGGCCGTCAGCATGTGGCAAAAAATGTCGCGCATCAGCAGCGGCGAGCCACCGCAATTTCTCAGCACCCACCCATCGCACGAATCGCGCATTTCAAACCTGATGCAACTCGCGCCGCAAATGATGCCGCTATATAACGCGGCGAAAACTGCGCAGAGATAATTTCGAAAAGATAATTTCCAAAAGACTGAAGCGAGAAATCGTAGCGCGCGCTGGCCGCACGAAGACGCTCTACGCGCTAAACGAGGCTTATTGTAACTTATTGATTATAAACAATATTTTGCGCATCCCCGATCTGTAAGTCGGCAATCTTTGTCGACAAATAGACTGACTAATCACAAAAATTTATCATCGCAAAAATAATTCGCGATCTACAAAACGCACCCATATAACGCCAGCTTTTCCGTGTCGTAGGGAACGGCAATCATGTCTTCAAACACCAAACCGATTTTTTCCAGCAGCCGGATGGAGCGAAGATTGTTGTGCGTGGTAATCGCCACAATGCGCTTCAGACCCATCACTTTTCGCGCATGTTCCAGCGTCGCGGCGGCAGATTCGGCGGCGAAACCTTGATTACCAAACTGTGACAAAAACGCAAAGCCGATATCAATATCATCAAGCCAATCACGCTTGATCAAGCCGCACATGCCAATGGGCACGCCATCCGTTTTTTGCTCCACCAAATAAAGCCCCAGCCCGTGCGCACGATACATCGCCATCGGCCCGTTGAAAATATAGTTGCGCGCATCATCAAGCGAATGCACATTCTTGTCGCCGATAAATTGCAGCCAGCCGGGCTCGTTCAACAGAACGAGAATAAACGCCGCATCGTCGGGGGTGAGTTCGCGCAAAAGCAAACGGTCCGTTTCGAGGATTTTCATTTTATTGTGGATTGACCTTATTGGTGATTCGTAGCGTGCGCTGGCCGCACGATTTTTTCCATTCCCTATATCGGACTTGGTCGTGCGCATAGCGCACACTACCAACCCAACGTCATTCTGAGCCGTCTTTGGCGAAGAATCTGTTCTTGGAGCGTGTACACAAAAGCAGATTCTTCGTGCTACGCCCTCAGAATGACGGGGCTTTTGATTGTAGGCCGGGAGGACACCGCCACCATTCCGTTCCCAACCACCGCTAAGGTGGGCAGTGCCCACCCTACAAAAACCTGACGACGCCAATCCAGTAGCATGGAGGCAATCGTTCCGCGTGGGCACACTTTGTTTTGCCCACCCTACAAGTCTGTCATTCTGAGCCGCCTTTGGCGAAGAATCTGTGCTTGGATCATTTGCGCAAAAAAAGATTCTTCGTGCTGCGCCCTCAGAACGATGGCACTTTTGAATTTGTGTAGCGTGTACACCGCCACCATTTCGCTCCCAACCACCGCTACGGTGGGCAGTGCCCACCCTACAAAAAACCATGTCATTCCTGCGAAAGCGGGAATCCATTTACAAAAAAAAATAAGCATTTCAACAACACCTTCTTTGACCTTGCTTTTGACTTGCCTTCCCCATCTGCGCCGCCGAAATTGCGCCGGGCAAGCGGGGGCAGTCGGCGAGCAATGTTTGAGCCACGCGCAAATTCAGTTTTGAAATGAAGGTCAAGGCGAGTTTTGCTCGACCGCCCGCTTGCCCAGCACAATTTCGGCGACAACAAAAACCAAAAACAAAAAAGCAGCGCGGCTGGGCGTCGCCTTTCGTTGGTTACTTTTTTGGCGAAGCAAAAAAGTGACTTGCCGCCGGGCAACCCCCGGCAATGATTCCAGTATCGCTGAAGCTCAAAGCTCCGCGTCAGGTAACGGCGCAAAAACCGCGCCGCAACCTGACCTACAAAAGCTGAACGCTTAACTCCTCTCGCCTCTCGCCTCTCGCCTCACGCCTCACGCTTCATCCGGCTCCGGATTTTCTTTATGTTCTAACTCAACAGAAGTTTTTGCCCGAGCAGGCGCGTGCGCCGCAATTTTTGGCGTAGCCACTTTGACATCGGCATTTTGCGCACGCTGACGCAGCGCGTGGTCGATGAGCACCAGCGCCAACATGGCTTCGGCTATTGGCGTGGCGCGGATGCCGACGCAGGGGTCGTGCCTGCCGTGGGTTTCGACCAGCACGGGCTCGCCCGCTTTGTTGATGGATTGCCGTGACGTGCGGATGCTGGATGTGGGTTTGATGGCGATATTCACCAGCACATCTTGCCCAGTGGAAATGCCTCCCAATATGCCGCCGGCGTGGTTGGTGAGAAAACCTTGCGGCGTCATTTCGTCGCCATGCACGGTGCCTTTTTGTTCGACGGCCGCGAAGCCTGCGCCGATTTCGACGCCTTTCACGGCGTTGATGCCCATCATGGCGTAGGCGATGTCGGCGTCGAGGCGATCGTACACCGGCTCGCCCCAGCCGACCGGCGCGCCGCTGGCGACGACGCTGATTTTTGCGCCGCAGGAATCGCCGGATTTACGCAGGGCGTCCATATAACTTTCGAGTTGCGCCACGACGCTGTCGTCTGCGACAAAAAATGGATTGCTGTCCACCACATCCCAGGTTTTGAACGGGATTTTTATTTCGCCGAGCTGCGATAAGTAGCCGCGAATGACGACGCCGTATTTTTCTTTCAGCCATTTTTTGGCGATCGCGCCTGCCGCCACGCGCACGGCAGTTTCGCGCGCCGATGCGCGCCCGCCGCCGCGATAATCGCGGATGCCATATTTTTGCCAGTAAGTGTAATCGGCGTGGCCGGGGCGGAAGGTGTCGGCGATGTTGCTGTAGTCTTTGCTTTTCTGGTCTTCGTTACGAATCAATAGCGCAATCGGTGTGCCGGTGGTTTTGCCCTCGAATACACCGGAGAGAATTTCCACCGTGTCGGATTCGCGCCGTTGCGTCACGTGACGCGAAGTGCCGGGTTTGCGCCGGTCGAGTTCATGCTGGATGTCTTGGGCGGTCAATTCCATGCCCGGCGGGCAGCCATCGACCACGCAGCCGATGGCCGGCCCGTGGGATTCGCCGAAAGAAGTCACGCAAAAAAGTTTGCCTAAAGTGTTGCCGGACATGAGGTTTGTTCTCGCATAATTGTTTGTGAAAGTTTAACATAGGGGCTTGTGTAAAGATGTGTCTCAGAGGTGGCCGTTCATCCTTCGACTTGGCTCAGGACGAACGGCTTTGTAGTGTGGCGGCGGCTGAGAAATGATGAACCCCGACGATCCCGACAAACTGAAAGGCCCCGGCGGATTAACACTGCGGCAGATTCATGAGCAAGTGAAAAAAAGCGTTACCCTCGACAAACAGGCCGCGAAGACGCAAAACAAACTGGCACAAAAGCAAAGCCGCTGGCAGCGCGTGGTGCGCTATGTGTGGGATCGAAAAAAGTAGCCTAACGAAAATTTTTTGAAAGACAACATGCAAGACGAACTCAGTAAAAACGCTCTCGAATATCACCGCCTTCCCAAGCCCGGAAAAATTGAAATCATGCCGACCAAGCCGCTGGCGACGCAGCGGGATTTGGCGCTCGCCTATTCGCCCGGTGTGGCGGCGGCGTGCGAGGCTATCGTGGCCAATCCAGCCGAGGCGCGCAATTTAACGGCGCGGGGAAATCTCGTCGCCGTGATTACCAATGGCACGGCGGTGTTGGGCCTCGGTGCCATCGGCCCGCTGGCGGCAAAGCCGGTGATGGAAGGCAAGGCGGTGTTGTTCAAAAAATTTGCCGGTATTGATGTGTTCGACATCGAAGTGAACGAGCTCGACCCGGACAAGCTGGTCGATATCATCGCATCGCTCGAGCCGACATTCGGCGGCATCAATCTCGAAGACATTAAAGCGCCGGAATGTTTTTATGTGGAGCGCAAATTGCGCGAGCGCATGAAGATTCCCGTGTTCCATGATGATCAGCATGGCACGTCGATTATCGTTGGCGCCGCGGTAGTCAACGGCCTGCGCGTGGTAGGTAAAAAAATCAATGAAATCAAGCTAGTAGCTTCGGGCGCGGGAGCGGCGGCATTGGCGTGTCTGGATATGCTCGTGGCCCTCGGCGTGAAGATGGAAAACATTATCGTCACCGACATTGCGGGCGTGGTGTATGAAGGCCGCACGGAATTGATGGACGACAACAAAACGCGTTACGCGAAAAAAACATCTGCGCGCAGCTTGAGCGATGTCATCGAAGGCGCGGATATTTTTCTCGGGCTTTCAGCCGGCGGCGTGTTGAAGCAGGACATGGTGAAGCGCATGGCGGCCAAGCCGATTATTCTCGCGCTGGCCAACCCGACACCGGAAATTCTGCCCGAAGAAATCAACGCCGTGCGCGACGACGCCATTATCGCCACGGGCCGGTCGGATTATCCGAACCAGGTGAACAACGTATTGTGCTTTCCATTTATTTTTCGCGGCGCGCTGGATGTGGGCGCGACAACCATCAACGAAGCGATGAAGCTCGCCGCAGTGCACGCCATTGCCGACCTCGCCCACGCCGAACAATCGGATATTGTCGCGACGGCTTACGGCGAAAGCGCGACGGGCTTCGGCGCGGATTATCTGATTCCCAAACCGTTTGATCCGCGCCTGATTGTAAAAATCGCGCCTGCCGTCGCACAGGCGGCGATGGATTCCGGCGTAGCGACCAATCCCATCACCGACATGAAAGGCTACACCGAAAGCCTGAATGAATTCGTTTATCACTCGGGCCTGGTGATGAAGCCCGTTTTCGCCCGCGCCAAACAAGCGCCCAAGCGCGTGGTGTTCGCCGAAGGTGAAGACCCGCGCGTGTTGCAGGCGGTGCAAGTCATCGTCGATGAAAAACTCGCGCGGCCGATGCTGGTAGCGCGCCCTGCCGTTATCAACGCGCGGCTGGAGAAACTCGGCCTGCGCATCAGGCCCGATGTGGATTTCGATTTGATCAACCCCGAATCCGATGGCCGCCATCGCGAATACTGGAAAACCTATTACGACATTATGCAGCGGCGCGGTGTTTCGGAAGAATACGCCAAGCGCGAAACGCGCCGCCGCACCTCGCTCATCGCCGCGTTGCTGGTACATCACGGCGAAGCGGACGCGATGATCTGCGGCACCTTTGGCCAATATCAATTGCATTTGTCATTCATACAGGATGTGCTCGGCTTGAAACCCGGCGTGCATCGCCCTGCCACGATGAACATGCTGCTGCACCCGAAAGGCACGTTTTTCATCGGCGACACGTATATCAATGCCAACCCCACCGCGCAGGAAATCGCCGAGATGACCATTCTCGCGGCGGAAGAATTGCGCCGCTTCGGCATGGCGCCGAAAGTCGCGCTGCTGTCACACTCCAGCTTCGGCAGCGTCGATACGCCGTCGTCGCTTAAAATGCGCGAAGCGCTGGTGCTGATAAATAAGTTGGAACCGCAACTGGAAGTCGATGGCGAAATGCACGGCGACGCTGCCATGTCGGAAGAAATACGCAGCCAGGTGTTTCCCAATTCGCGCTTGAAAGGCCGCGCAAATCTGCTCATCATGCCAACTCTGGATGCGGCAAATATCGCTTTCAACCTGATTAAAGTTATGGGCGACGGCATTACCGTCGGGCCGATTTTGCTCGGCATGAACAAACCGGCGCATATCCTCACCCCGACGGCGACAGTGCGGCGGATTGTGAACATGACAGCCCTGGCGGTGGTAGATGCCCAGGGGCAAAAAAGCTGAAAATAAAATTTATCAATATAATCAATGCGTTACATATCCGCCTTAAAGCCGAAACTGTAATCTAGTTCATATCCAATTAAGGTAGATAACTGCACAATAAGAAAACTTTTCTTAACCACCCGTATACCTATGCCGCAACCGTGCGCCTTCCTATCGACTCTTGCCATCTTCACGCGAAGGCGTGCGGCTGTGTGCACGGCGTGCGCTTGATATGATTGAACTCAAATCCGTCAACGAGCTGCAAGTGGGCATGTTCGTCTGCGAACTGGATCGACCTTGGGTAGGCACGCCGTTTTTGCTCGAAGGCGTGTTGATCGAAGAAGATGAAGACATCGCCAAGCTGCAAGGCTTGTGCAAATACGTGAAGATCGATTACGCCCGCTGCGTTGGCATTGCCATTCCTGAAGCCATGCAAAAATCCACCGACGTGTCGATCAAACGTGCGGTGAATATCGATGCGGTGGTGCAGACTGTGCGCGAAGTGGTATCCGAAAAACCTGCCGCTGATCCCTCCAAACCAAAAAAATCCGGCTCGGTTTTAGGTGCCATGGGCACGATACTCGGCGAAGCCATGAATGCCGGCAGCCCAGCGCCGGCCCGTGCGAGGCCCGGTCAACCCATCTTGCCGCGCGAAACAGACCCCGAAGAAAACAAAGTCAACATCCGCTCGGTGACCATGCCGACAGCGCCCCAACCAAAAGCGGGCGAGGCACCGCCAGCGCCGGTTGATGCAAAAGCCATGCGCGAGCGCATCTCCACGCCTCGCGCTGAGCGGGGGCCCGCCGCCGAAACCATGCTCAACGTGCACACGGCCGACAAAAAAGACGGCCTGATCAAATCGCTGTTCGGCATATTCAAAAAATCCGAATACGAACCTGAGCAGCCGCAGGAAGAACAAAAGCAGCGCGCCATCCTGCGCGTGTACGAAGAAGTCACCACCGTCGAGCAGGAAATCGAAACCGCGCGCGACGTACATGACAAGGCGCGCGCCCTCATCGAAACGATGATGGAAGAGCTGCAAAAAAACCGCATGCCCGACGTGGAGAAAGTGAAAGAGACAGTCGATGGCATGGTGGACTCGATCGTGCGCAATCCCGACGCGTTGTTGTGGCTGACGAAACTCAAAACCAAAGACAATTACACCTATGGCCATTCCATCGACGTATCGATTTACCTCGCGTCATTTGGTCGCCATCTAGGTTTGCCGAAAGACGACCTGAATATTCTCGGTATGGCCGGCATGATGCAGGACATCGGCAAAATACGTCTGCCGAAAGAAATACTTGAAAAAAATCAAAGACTTACGCCTGAAGAACTCATTATTGTTAAAAGCCATGTTGGCCACAGCATGAAAATTCTTTCCGAGACGCCGGGGGTGCCGCGCCAGGTGCTCGACATCGTAGCCAAGCATCATGAGCGTTACGACGGCACCGGCTATCCGCGCGGCTTGCAAGGCGAAGCTATCGGCATGTATGCCAGCATGGCGGCCATTGTCGATACGTTTGAGGCCATGACCAGCGAGCGGCCCTACTCGAAAGCGATGACCGCGCAGGAAGCACTGCGCACCATGCACGGCTGGAAAGACAAAACATTTGAAAAAACCCTGGTGGAACAATTCATCCAGTGCGTCGGCATTTATCCTGTTGGCAGTCTGGTGGAATTGAACACCGGCGACATCGGCATTGTGATCTCGCAAAACCGCGTGCGCCGTTTGCAACCTCGCATCATGCTGCTGATGGACGGACTGCGCGAAAAATACAAAACACCGATCTCGCTCGACTTGCTCACCGAGCCGGTGGCCTACGGCGATACGGTGTACCAAATCAAAAAATCCCTGCCGCCGAACAGTTACGGCATCGACCCGCGCGAGTATTATCTCTAAATGACGTTAAGCGCCCACTATGAATTGCGCCCTGCCTTGCAACGTATTGCAAGCCCTGTGCAAGTGGCAAACCAATGCAACGAACTGGGGCTTGACGCAACGGAACTGCGCTTGTCGAAAACCATTTTGCAATCGCTCGCCCCCGATTGGCGCGACAGGGTTGCCACCGCCGCAGACGGTCTGGGCAGCGGTGCCGATGCCGACCTCGCCACTTATGCTGAAACGCGCGAATTCGTACAGCATTATTTCCGCGTTATTGCCGACGCCGACTTCAGCGTCGAAACGCTGACCAGCCAATTGGAATCATGGGTCAGCGCTGCCGAAGCCGGTGGTGTCAGAAACCGCGATTACCTGCTGGCCAGCCATCGTTTTCTGGCGCTGATTCAGGCCGAAGTAAAAAATAGCGCGCCACAATTTCTGGCCGATGCGCAGCGTATATTCGGCAAACTGACCTTCCTGCACGCAGGCCTTGTATCCGACGCTATTAGCGCCTATCACCAGCACGCTACGACTTATCGCGCGTTGCACGACGATGAAACCGGGCTGCCCAACCACGCGCTGTTAATGGAAGAACTGCGCCGCGCGATGCAAGCCAACCGCGAAACAGGCAGCATGATCGCCCTGCTTACCCTCGACCTGCATTACTTCAACCCGCAAGCGCCCCTCGCCGGTAGCAATGACCAATTGCGGCCTTTCGCGGTGGCGGCCGAGCATTTGCGCGCCGCCTTGCGCGAGCAGGACATGATGGCCCGCATGTCGAACAAGGAATTCGCATTCATGCTGCCCAATATTGCCAGCGAAGGCCACGCCATTCTCGCGGCAAACAAGTTTTTGCGTACGCTGGAAAACCAATTAAACCTCGGGGAAATTGCTACAAATATCCGCCCGCGCATCGGCATCGCGATGTTCCCCGACCATGCCCAACACGCGGAAAGCCTGGTGCAATTCGCCACCATCGCCCGTCTTGAAGCCGAAACATCCGATATCGGTTACGCGATTTACAGCGCCGAGTTCGACAAAAGCGCCACCCTCAAGCGCTCGCTCGAAGCGGGTCTGAAAAACGCGCTGCGCGAAAACGAACTCTTGCTTTATTTCCAGCCCCAATGCAATGCCAGCAGCGGTGCCGTGATCGGTGCCGAAGCCTTGCTGCGTTGGCGCAACAAAAATAATGAAATGGTGCCGCCCAATTTGATTGTCGAAGTCGCCGAGCAAACCGGTTTGATCTCGCAGCTCACCATGTGGGTGATCAACTCGGCATTGCGCATCAGCGCGGGGTTTATCAAATCCGGCATCAAACTTACTGTGAGCGTCAACCTCTCTGCCGCTAACTTGCTGGAACAGGAGTTGCCGTCATTTGTAGAACAAGCGTTACGCACCTGGGGCGTGCCGCCCGATTGCCTGATGCTGGAGATCACCGAAAGCGCGATGATTACCGACGCAAAAACCTCGCTGGAAATTCTGCATCGCCTTAAAGCTATCGGCGTGCATTTGTCCATCGACGATTTCGGTACCGGTTATTCTTCCATGGCTTATTTGAAACAAATGCCACTCGACGAATTGAAAATCGACCAGACCTTTGTGCGTAAGCTGACGACGATTGAAGACGACCAGCGAATCGTGCGCTCCATGATCGACCTGGCGCACAATTTCGAGTTGATGGTGGTAGCCGAAGGTGTCGAGGACGAATCAACCATGGAGATGCTGACCACCATGGGTTGCGACACGATCCAGGGTTACTATCTGGCCAAACCGATGCCTGAAGCGGATTTCGTCAATTGGTGCCAACAGCGCGCCGCCATGCTGGAAGAAAAAAACCGCGCGGTTTCCTGAACCGCCGTATCAAGCACGCAGTTTGCGGGCCTGGCTCGCCCCCTGCGCTACCGACATGATCAAACCTTCCACGATTTTTGCCGTGCGTTCCTGTTGATCAATGAACGGGCTGTATTCCGTGATTTCAAATGCGAGTAAATGCGGGTTGTCGTGCAGCATCTCCAGCGCACTGATCGCATCCTGCGCGCCGACGCCGCCGGGTGCGGGGCTACCGACGCCGGGCGCTTCGCTGGGGTCAATCGCATCCAGATCGAATGTGACGCCAAAACCGTCGGTGCCTAGTTCAGCGATATTTATCGCCTCACGTAACGCGGCAGCAAATCCTATGCGCCGCACTTCTTCCATATAAATAATTCGCACACCGAGTTTAGTTAGCAAGTCGCTCTCACCGACCTCAAAACTGCGCACGCCAATCAGACAAACATGCTGCGGCAATACTTTTGGATGCGCGCCATCAAGGCTTACGAGCGCGTCTTCGCCATAACCCAGCAACGCCGCGAGTGGCATACCGTGTAGCGCGCCGCTGGGCGTGGTGTCGGGAGTGTGCGCATCCATATGCGCGTCAATCCAGATCAAACCCATCGTGCCTTGATGCTTCATATGTTTGCGCACGCCGCTCCAGGTACCGATGGCACAGGAATGGTCGCCGCCGATTACCAGTGGAAATTGTTCCTTTGCCAGCGTATCCGCCACCGTGCGCATGAGGCGCGCGTTGAAATCGGCCACCAAAGGAAACGGTTCGGACTTGTCACGGCCATAATGGGGATACACGATGATTTTCCATTCAGCCTGCATGCCGGTTTTGGCGAGCCGATCAGTCAGACCACCTTCCTGCAAAACTTCCGCCGCGTATTCTGTACGCGGATCCTGAGCGCCGCTGCCGATGGCGGCACCAATGAGTCTGATAGGTTTACGATTATTTGCCACGTTGCTGCGTCCCCGTTTTCGTTTTTCTGTTACGCCGCTTGTTTGATGGGAATCACCGGCGAGTGAAAGGTTTTTTTCAACATCGCTTCGCGTTCCTTCGCTTGTTTAAGATGTCGCGCTTTCACATGGCCAAAGCCGCGGATATGTTCCGGCACCGAAGCAATCTCAATTGCAGTTGAGTAATTGTGTTTATTTAAACCCTGAAGCAATTCAGCCATGGTTTTTTCATAGTCGACGATCAATTGCTTTTCCATTTTTCTTTCAGCACTCATGGAAAAAATATCGAATGCCGTGCCGCGCAAAAAACTCAATTTATTCAATAACTTAAATACGATCATCATCCATGGGCCGAAGGCGATTTTTTTCGGCTCGCCAGTGATTTTATCGACCTTCGCAAACAGCGGCGGCGCGAGATGAAAATGAATTTTGTAATCGCCATCAAAATTATGCTGCACGCGTTTTAGAAATTCGCCGTCAGTATAAAGCCGCGCCACTTCGTATTCATCTTTGATCGCCAGCAGTTTGAAATAATATTTTGCGACAGCCTCAACCAAACTTTGTTTGCCGGGCATACTATTTTTTTCAGCGTCTTGTACTCGTTTCACCAACGCTGTGAAGCGCGCGGCATAGGCGGCATTTTGATAGGCCGTGAGATATTTCACTCTTCGCGCAATGGTTTCATCAAGATTGAACGAGATAATTTGCGATTCCGGCAATTCCGCTTTCGGCTCGGCGATGTCGGTCACCGCTTTCAAATTATGCGCGGCGCGGCGCCCCCAGGTGAAACTCTGCTTGTTCATATCGACGGAAACAGCGTTCAGTTCGATCGCCTGCATGATCGATTCCAGTTGCAATGGCAGCAAGCCTTTCTGGAACGCGTATCCCATCATAAACAAATTAGTGGCAATCGCATCGCCCATCAGGCCCGTCGCCAAACCTGCCGCGTCAATAAACTCGGCATTGGCAGGCGACACCGCTTCGGTAATCGACGCTTCCATGTCGCTCACGGGGAATTGCAAATCGGCATCGCGGGTAAATTCTGCCGTCGGTGTCATCGAATGATTCACCAACGCACGCGTCTGCCCTGCCTGCATTTTAGCTATGGCATCGTCGCTGGCCGCCACCACCAGATCGCAACCCAATACCAGATCCGCTTCGCCTGCGGCAATACGCACTGCATGAATATCTTCCGGCCGATTGCCGATGCGTACGTGAGAAAACACCGCGCCGCCTTTTTGCGCGAGGCCCGTCATGTCGAGCACGGTGATGCCTTTATTTTCGATGTGCGCCGCCATACCGAGCAACGCGCCAATCGTCACTACGCCAGTGCCGCCAACGCCGGTAATCAAAATACTATAAGGCTGCGCGATGGCCGGAATGCGTGGCAACGGCAGATCGGTCAGTTCGTCATTTTTATTTTGCGTGGCTTTACGTTTTTTCAGCCCGCCGCCTTCGATAGTGACAAAGCTCGGACAAAAACCATTGACGCAGGAATAATCCTTGTTACACGAAGATTGGTTAATCACGCGCTTGCGGCCGAATTCGGTTTCCACTGGCTCGACTGACAAACAATTTGATTTCACGCTGCAATCGCCGCAACCTTCACACACGGCTTCGTTGATGAACGCGCGTTTGGCGGGGTCGGGAAATTTGCCACGCTTACGTCGACGGCGTTTTTCTGCCGCGCAGGTTTGGTCGTAGAGCAACACCGACACGCCTTTTTGCTCGCGCAAATCGCGTTGCACGCTATCGAGACTGTCGCGGTGCGCATAACGCAAACCCGGCGCCATGCCGACGTAGCTGGAATATTTTTCCACATCATCGCTCATCACCACGATGTTGTTCACGCCTTCGGCTTTGAGTTGCTGCGTAATAATCGGCACCGAGATAGGCCCGTCAATCGGCTGGCCACCGGTCATCGCCACGGCGTCGTTGTATAAAAGCTTATAAGTGATATTCACATTCGCCGCGACGGCAGCGCGAATGGCGAGGCTGCCGGAATGGTAATAAGTGCCGTCGCCCAGATTGGCGAAAATATGTTTGGTGTTAGTGAATGGTGCCTGGCCGATCCATGGCGCGCCCTCGCCGCCCATTTGCGTGAAGGTCGAAGTGCTGCGATCCATCCAGATCGCCATGTAATGACAGCCGATGCCCGCCGTGGCGCGACTGCCTTCGGGTACTTTGGTGGAAGAATTGTGCGGACAGCCGGAACAAAAATAAGGGGTACGCTGAATCAATTTGCGCGGCTGCGCGAGGGACTTTTCTTTTTCGTCAAGAAACTTCAGTCGCTTGGCGATAATGTCGCTGGTATAAAACTTGGCGATGCGCGCAGCGATGACGCGCGCCACCATCGCCGGTGTAAGCTCACCCGCCGCCGGCAACAGGCCATGGCCTTGCGGCAATACCCATTCGCCCTTTTCGTCGTACTTGCCCACTACGCGGGGGCGCACGTCTTCGCGCCAGTTGTAGAGTTGTTCTTTTAATTGATATTCGATGACCTGGCGCTTTTCTTCCACCACCAGAATTTCTTCCAGCCCTTCGGCAAAGTGATGAATGCCTTCGGGTTCCAACGGCCAGGTCATGCCGATTTTATAAAGGCGTAATCCAATTTCTGCTGCGTGATGATCATCAATACCTAAATCATCCAACGCCTCGCGCACATCGAGATAGGCTTTGCCGCTGGCGATAATACCCAGTTTCGGCTTGGGAGAATCAATGATGATTTTATTCAAATTATTTGCACGGGCATAAGCGAGCGCCGCGTATATTTTTTCCGACTGGATGCGCTTCTCCTGTTCCAGCGGCGGATCGGGCCAGCGGATATTTAACCCCCCTTCAGGTAACGTGAAATCCGTCGGAATCACGATCTTGACGCGGAACGGATCAATATCCACCGTCGTCGAAGATTCCGCCGTATCAGAAATGGTTTTGAAGCCAACCCAGCAGCCAGAGTAACGCGACATCGCCCAACCATGAATGCCGAAATCGATAAACTCCTGCACGCCAGCGGGCGACAACACCGGAATCATCGCCGCATCAAAAGCATGGTCGCTCTGGTGCGGCAAGGTCGAAGACTTCGCCGCATGATCGTCGCCCGCCACTAACAATACGCCGCCGTGCTTGCTGCTGCCGCCAGCATTGCCATGCTTGAATACGTCGCCGCAGCGATCAACGCCCGGCCCCTTGCCATACCACATAGCAAATACGCCATCGTATTTTGCATCGGGATATAAATTAACTTGCTGCGAACCCCACACCGCATCGGCGGCGAGTTCTTCATTCACGCCGGGTTGGAACACGACGTGGTGTTCAGTGAGATGCGCTTTCGCTTTCCATAAATTCTGATCCAACCCGCCAATGGGCGAACCGCGATAGCCGGAAATAAATCCGCCCGTATTCAGACCCGCCGCAAGGTCGCGCTGGCGCTGAATCATCGGAAGCCGGACTAAAGCCTGAATGCCGGTGAGAAACACGCGGCCGGAATTGAGAGTGTATTTATCGTCAAGCGAAACGGGACGGGCGGTCATAACTGCTCCTCAAAAATTATGTTTTTGGGTGTTGCGCCGCAAACAGAAAAATTGTGTTTTTTTGCTGCAGTAATGTAACGATAACGCAGGGCATGAGGGAACGCAATGTGGATCGTTATTTGATTGCTCTTGTCGGCAAATTTGGGCCGGCATGCGCCAAGGAATACGAATTAAAGTAAAAATTTCCGTCAATCACATTATCAAGCTACGACAGTCTTTCCTCGAACACCTCGCACTACAAAAACAGCAACGCACGCTTCGCATGATTTTGCGTCGAGGCCGCCACGGTGCCTCGGTCAGCAAGGTTGGTAAAAAACTCCACAATCTCCACTGTCCTATATTCTTCGGTTTCTGCTTGCCATGAAATAAAATATCGCGTTTAATCCAATGCGCATTCGTCTTTGCCGCGCGAACCGCACAGCGCTTCACCCGCAATTTATCGCGCTTGATCGAGCAGTTTGGGTGGTTGTGGAGTTGAGATAGTTTGCATATTGTTTAGGTTGTAGCTTGGCAAAAACATTCAATATAAACAATGAGTTATATTTATAAATCAAAACCAAATAGCTTGAACCATGTCGCACAAGATATTTCTTAAGGCGCCTAATATTACGTTAGCCACTAACATGTTGTTTGGCTGGCGGTAGATACGCAACACCACACTTTATACTTAAAAGGGGTTCTATGAAGCACTTCTCTCGCGCACTAATCACAATCATTTGTGCTTCCGTTTTTGCGGGTTGCACATCCATGCCGGCCAACTACACAGTGAACAACTCGCGCACTTACGATCAGAGCTACGATGTAGTGTGGGAAAAGATCGTGAGCTTTTTTGCGTCTCGTAACATCCCCATAAAGAACATCGCAAAAGATAGTGGAGTGATCTATGCGGAATCGAGTAGTTTCGATGACACATTCGCTGACTGCGGCAAGGGTGGAATAATGGCCCCGTTCGCACGGCGTGCCTCATTCAACGTCTTCGTTACACGCACTGGAAGCAAGCCCAAAGTGAGCATTAATACTGAATTCAAAGAGTCGCGCAGCTTCCAGAGTTCCGTTACGACAGTCACTTGCAACTCTAAGGGCGTCACTGAGCAAGCCGTCCTAGACGCGATTAATTGAGCCGTAGGGTGGGCATCGCCCACCGCATCGCTCGCAAAATCACAGATAGCGTCAACTTCCGACGTACGCTTCCTCAATGAACCAAAGAAGCTAGGCTCGCATTAATTTCTGAAAGAAGGAATCAAAGGAATTACGCCTGACCCGGCAGTCAACAAAATGGGTAAGCAAGTAAAGTTGGTGTTATGAGCAACAAGCAAAAGAATTCGAGCCTAGCCGTTTTTGATTCGCCTAACCCTTCGCTGCAGCCAACCTGCTCCGGCAGGCTTCACCTGCTTACGGAGCAATCTGAGATCAAACGTTAACCACCAATAATGGGTGCCGAAGTCATGACCAAACTCCATATCCTCGACACGCTTCAGGCCGCTCACAATGAGTACTTCAATCTGCTGATCAAGAACTATCCAACCTTGCCGAGCGAAGAACCGTTCGCTGACTTTGGCCCACCGGAGCTATGTCAGCTGGCTCTTGAGGTTCAATCCTGCGTCATTGCACTAGGCCCAACGGCGCTGGGGCGCTTTGTCCACATCGGTCTCGAAGTTCTGTACCCTTTCGACAATCCTGTAGACATTTACAACTGGCGGCAACATGTCAGGAATGATCGGATTGAACACACAACCTATGCGTCCATCGCCATTCGCATTGACGCAGAGATCAAGCGCCTTCGTCGCACGCTGGAGCTTGGTGACGAAACGGCCTACAACGCTTTGACACTCGACGTATTCCTAGTTGCCGTAGGGTGGGCACCGCCCACCGCATCACTCGCAAAATCACAGATGGCGTCAACCTCCGACGCACGTTTCCTAAATGTACTGCGGGATTTCGAGTGTAAAAATAGCTCGCAGTCGCCGTAGGGAGGGCACCGCCCACCGCATCGCTCACAAAATTACAAATGGCATCAACCTCCGACGCACATTTCCTAAAAATCAAAGATAGAACCAAAGAATGAAAGTCTAGCCCCTGTGATTCCTGCCTGTGATTTCTAAGCCTCTCCAAACATATTTTTGCTGCTGTAATATAGTGGCATGTATAACATTACATTCGGGTTACTCGCTTCTATTATTGCCATGAGCACCATCGCACACTCAACGGAAACGCTCTCGCCAACTCCAACCCCGCAGTATCGGCCCAGCTTCCACTTCACCCCGCAAGCCCATTGGATGAACGACCCGAACGGGTTGGTTTTTCATAACGGTATTTACCACTTGTTCTTTCAGCATTACCCTCACGCGATGGTGTGGGGGCCGATGCATTGGGGGCATGCAACGAGCACGGATTTGTTGACATGGCAGGAGCAACCTATCGCGCTGAAGCCTGATGAACTCGGGATGATTTTTTCCGGTAGCGTGGTGATTGATGCGCAGAATACATCGGGGCTGGGCAAGGACGGGCGCGCACCTTGGATCGCCGTATTTACGCACCATGATCCAGTCGCAGAGAAAGCTAACGAAACGCATGTCGAAAGCCAAAGCCTGGCTTACAGCCTTGATAAAGGAAAAACCTGGACAAAATACAAAAATAATCCGGTGCTGAAAAATCCGGGCCTGCGCGATTTCCGCGACCCGAAAGTGTTTTGGCATGAGGCCTCGTCAACATGGCTGATGAGTTTGGCAACGGGCGACCGCATTGCATTTTATTCGTCGCCAGATTTGAAAAACTGGCACAAGCAAGGTGAGTTCGGTCAGGACGCGGGCGCGCATTCGGGTGTGTGGGAGTGCCCCGACCTTTTTCCGTTGACGTTGAACGGCAAGACGCGTTGGGTGTTGTTGGTGAGCATTGCGCGCGGCGGGCCCGCGGGCGGTTCGGCCACGCAATATTTTATCGGCGATTTTGACGGCAAAACTTTTACGCCGGAAACCAAACAAACGCGCTGGCTGGATTACGGCCCCGACAACTATGCCGGCGTGACCTGGCACAACACGCCAGGTCGTGCGCTGTTTATCGGCTGGATGAGTAATTGGGAATATGCGACGAAGGTTCCGACCGCGCCATGGCGTAGCGCCATGACTTTGCCGCGCGAACTGACGCTGCGGCAGGTTGGTAAACAAACGCTTCTCGCTTCGCTGCCCGCAAAAGAAACGCAGGCCTTGGGCGGCAAGCGGTCTGCCTTGAAAGTGGATGCGATCAATGGCGAAATCGATTTCAGTAAAATTGTGAAACAAACCAAGGGCCGGTTTTCGTTGGAATTCCGTGCGCCGCAATTACGGGACTTCACGTTGGCCCTGAGCAATAAAATGGGTGATGAATTGCATATCGGTTTTGATCAAAAGGCCAATGAATATTTTATCGACCGCCGCAAGGCCGGGTTAAATGAGTTCAATCCGGCGTTCGCTTCGCGGCATGTCGCGCCGCATCTCGCGGATACGCCCGATGCCGACATTACGCTGTATTTCGATGCGACATCCGTAGAACTTTTTGCCGACGGCGGTATTACGTCGATGACGAGCTTGTTTTTTCCGCTTGAACCTTATTCAAACATGACATTAAAATTTGCGGATGGATTGAACCCGCAGGGATTTTATTTTAGTCGTCGGCCGTGAAATTTTATATATCCCCCTACTTCACTTCCTTATGTCGGAAACACCCGACCAGATGGTCGTTCACCATGCCGGTCGCTTGCATGTAGGCGTAGCAAATCGTTGTGCCGACAAACTTGAAGCCGCGTTTTTTCAGCTCTTTGCTCATGGCGTCGGAGTGGGTGGTGAAGGCTGGAACTTCCGCCCTGCTGCGCCATTTATTCTGAATTGTTTTGCCGCCGACAAATTGCCACATATATTCATCGAAGCTGCCGGATTTTTCTTGCACGTCGAGAAAGAGTTTTGCATTGGTGACGACCGATTCAATTTTCAGCCGGTTGCGCACAATGCCCTCATTAGTCAGCAGCGCGCCGATTTTCTTGCCATTGTAGCGGACGATTTTTTCGGCGTTGAAATCGTCAAACGCTTCGCGATAGTTGTCGCGCTTTTTCAAAATCGTGTCCCAGCTCAGGCCCGCTTGCGCGCCTTCGAGTATCAGAAATTCAAATAGCAACCTGTCATCATGAAGCGGCACGCCCCACTCTTTATCGTGATATTCAATTTCGCGGGAATTCAATTCGCTCCATGGGCATCTTGTCGTCATTATTTACCTCTTTGATTATATTGAGTATTTTTTATTCATTTACAAACCTGCTGTGCGCGATAAAACTTTCATAAAAATATTTTTAGAACCACGCAAAAGCAAGGGATAATAGCGCCCGTTAACATCAATTTAGTCTAGGGAGAAATATTATGTTGAGCAAATTGATGCCGCGTGAAGGCAAATTTTTTGATTACTTCAACGATCACGCCGAACAAATTCTGCTAGGTGCCATTGAGCTAAATGCGTTCATGGGCGACATTGCCAACATCGAAAGCCATGTGCGCAATGTAGAAACCATCGAAAAGCGCGCCGACAAAATCACCCACCAAACCATCGACCTGCTGCACAAAACTTTTATTACCCCGCTCGACCGCGACGAGATCCATCAGCTCATCAGCAAAATGGATGACATTCTCGACATGATGGAAGACGTGGCGCAATCCATGTTCCTCTACGATGTGCGCCAGGTGACGCCAGAGTGCAAAAAGCTGGCAGAGATCTGTGTGGGCTGCGCCGAGAAGGTCAAAGGCGCGGTAGCGTTGTTGCCAAACATGGAAAACTCCGCCGCCATCATGAAGATCTGCTCTGACATCGACCGTCTCGAAGCGGACGCAGACCATGTGATGCGCGCGGCGATGGCGAAACTTTTTCGCGACGAAATCGATACGCGCGAGCTGATCAAACTCAAGGCCATTTACGAAATGCTTGAAGCGGTAACCGACCGTTGCGAAGACGTGGCGAATATCATTCAAGGCATTGTGCTCGAAAACGCCTAATTCAGCGGGAATAACAATCATGCATATCAGCTTTGAGATGATCGTGGTCCTGATCGCACTCGCGTTGCTGTTCGATTTCTTGAACGGCTTTCACGACGCGGCCAATTCCATCGCGACCGTCGTATCCACCGGTGTTTTGAAACCCCAATGGGCCGTCGCGTGGGCGGCATTTTTCAACGTGGTGGCAATTTTCGTATTCAAATTGCACGTAGCGGCCACCGTGGGCAAAGGCACCATTGATCCCGCCATAATCGACCAATATGTTATTTTCGGTGCCCTCGTTGGCGCGATTTTCTGGAACCTCATCACTTGGTTTTATGGCATCCCATCCAGCTCATCGCACGCCCTTGTAGGCGGCTTGGTCGGCGCGGCTGTCGCAAAAGCCGGCACAAGTTCGTTGATAGCCAGCGGCGTATTGAAAACCGTGTCGTTCATTTTGATTTCGCCGCTTCTCGGCTTTCTGTTCGGCGCGATTCTGATGACTGTCACCGCCTGGGTTTTTGTGCGCACCACGCCGCGCAAAGTCGATAAATGGTTTCGCCGCGCGCAACTGGTGTCTGCATCTTTTTATAGTTTGGGACACGGCGGCAACGACGCACAAAAAACCATCGGCATTATCTGGATGCTGCTGGTGTTCGCGGGCATAAGCAAGACCACTGACACCGCGCCGCCGGCCTGGGTGATCGTATCGTGCTACGCAGCCATCGGTTTCGGCACCCTGTTCGGCGGCTGGCGCATAGTGAAAACCATGGGCATGAAAATCACCAAACTCAAACCTGTCGGCGGGTTCTGTGCAGAAACAGGCGGCGCAATAACTTTGTTCCTTGCTACATCATTGGGCATTCCTGTTTCCACCACACACACCATCACCGGTGCCATCGTCGGTGTAGGCGCATCGCGCAAGCTTTCCGCCGTGCGCTGGGGGGTGGCGGGTAACATCGTATGGGCCTGGGTGCTGACTATCCCCTGCTCGGCGTTTGTATCTGCGGTGGCATGGTGGCTGGCGACGCAATATTTGTAGTTGATTTTTGATTTTTCAAATTAAAACGCCCGACGGAATGAAACCGTCGGGCGTTATTATTTGCAGCACTATATCGTCCTTCAAAACAGCATTTCCAGCCGTTCAATTTTTGTTCTCCCAATCGCATCGACCAAGGTTTCAATCGCCCTCTCGCGTGCAAACCCTTTGCGCCACGCCATTGCAATTCGACGCGATGGCACCGGCGAAGCAAACGGAATCGCCTTTACCAATTTGCTGCGATAGTTGCCGCCGGTCGCGCTTGCAGGCAACACGCTGATGCCGAGGCCCGATGCCACCATGTTGCGAATAGTTTCCAACGAATTGCCCGGCTGAGTGTCGGGCTTGCTGCCCAACTTTGGGCACGCTTCCGCCACCTGATTGCTGAAGCAGTGGCCGGAGTCGAGTAACAGCACATGTTGCTTCGCCAAGTCGCGTGCTTTCACTTTTTCCTTGCCGGCCCATTCGTGGCTATGCGGCACGATGACGTCGAAGGGTTCGTCGTACAGCGCCCGGGTCACAATATTCCCGTTGCCGAAAGGCAAGGCAATGATAATGGCATCCAGCGCACCGCTTTTCAGCCGCGCTTCCAAATGAGCAGTGATGTTTTCTTCCACCGCCAGCGGCATCATCGGCGCGATTTTTTGCAGCGACGGTATCAGGTCCGGCAGCAAATACGGCCCGACAGAATATATCACGCCCACCTTGAGCGGCCCGGCCAGCGGATCATGGCCTTGCGCGGCGAGCGCTTTCAATTTGGCAGCTTCATCCAACACGCGCTGGGCCTGTTCGATCAGCGTTGCGCCAATATCAGTGAGCGTAATACCAGCTTTGCTGCGCTCAAAAATCTTTACGCCCAATTCCTCTTCCAGTCTCTGGATCGCGATTGACAGCGTAGGCTGCGTGACAAAACATTTTTCTGCCGCCTTGCGAAAATTGCGCTCACTGGTAACAGCAAGCAGATACTTGAGGTCAGTCAAATTCATACAAGCAACCCATTGATTATATTCAATAATATATTATTAAAATAATTTATCATTATTAGAAAAATATACAATTAGATTTATTGATGGTCAAGCCGTAAATTGTTCTCACGTCATCGCGCATGACAACCCACTTAACCATCTTGGAGACTATCATGGATATCGGCATCAACGAAAAAGACCGCGCTGCGATCGCCGGCGGCCTGTCCAAATTGCTGGCGGACACTTACACCTTGTATCTCAAAACCCATAACTTCCATTGGAACGTGAAGGGCCCCATGTTCCAAACCCTGCATTTGTTGTTCGAGCAGCAATACAATGAGTTGGCATTGGCGGTAGATCTCATAGCCGAACGTATCCGCGCGCTGGATTTTCCCGCGCCAGGAACTTACAAAGAATACGCCAGCCTGTCTTCGATAAAAGAGACTGAGGGTGTGCCGAAAGCAACGGAGATGATTCAATTGTTGGTGGAAGGCCAGGAATCCGTCGTGCGCACTGCACGCTCGATTTTTCCTATCGTCGATGCGGCGAAAGACGAACCCACAGCAGACCTGCTTACACAGCGTATGCAGGTGCACGAAAAATCGGCCTGGATGCTGCGCAGCCTGCTGGAAAAATAATTCTGCGAAATGATTTTTATTTTTCACCAACATTTAGGAGAACGATCATGAGAAAGCAACCCAAATTGACCACTGCCGCCGGCGCGCCTGTGACCGACAACCAGAACATCATGACTGCCGGACCGCGCGGCCCGGCACTGTTGCAGGATGTGTGGCTGTTGGAAAAGTTGGCGCACTTTGACCGCGAAGTGATTCCGGAGCGACGTATGCACGCCAAAGGCTCCGCTGCCTACGGCAGGTTTACCGTCACCCACGACATCACCCGCTACACACGCGCGAAAATTTTTTCCAAGGTCGGCAAAAAAACCGACCTATTCGCCCGCTTCACTACCGTTGCCGGTGAAAGGGGCGCGGCTGATGCCGAGCGTGACATTCGCGGTTTTGCCGTAAAATTTTATACGGAAGAAGGTAATTGGGATCTGGTGGGCAATAATACGCCGGTATTTTTTCTGCGTGATCCGCTGAAGTTTCCCGACCTCAACCACGCTGTGAAGCGCGACCCACGTACTAATCTGCGTAGTGCGAAAAACAATTGGGATTTTTGGACATCTTTGCCCGAAGCGTTGCATCAGATTACGATCGTCATGAGCGACCGCGGCTTGCCGGCCACCTATCGCCATATGCACGGCTTCGGCTCGCATACTTTTAGTTTTATCAATGCCAAAAACGAACGCTACTGGGTCAAGTTCCATCTGAAATCGCAGCAGGGCATCAAGAATCTGACTGATGCGGAAGCGGAAGCCATCATCGGCAAAGACCGCGAAAGCCACCAGCGCGATTTGTATGAAAGCATCGAAAAGGGCGACTTCCCCAAGTGGACGATATACGTGCAAATCATGCCCGAAGCCGATGCATCCAAAGTAGCATACCATCCCTTCGACCTCACCAAGGTGTGGCCGCACAAGGATTATCCGCTCATCGAAGTGGGTGTGATGGAACTTAATCGAAACCCGGAGAATTTTTTTGCTGAAGTCGAACAATCGGCATTCAACCCGGCTGCTGTCGTACCCGGCATCAGTTTCTCCCCGGATAAAATGTTGCAGGCAAGATTATTCTCTTACGGCGACGCGCAACGCTATCGGCTTGGCGTGAACCACCATCAGATCCCCGTTAATGCGCCGCGCTGCCCATTCCATAGCTACCATCGCGATGGCGCCATGCGCGTGGACGGCAATCAAGGCGGCACATTGGGCTACGAGCCGAACAGCGACGGTGAGTGGCAGGAGCAACCGGATTTCCGCGAGCCGCCATTATCCATAGAAGGCGCTGCCGCGCAATGGAATCACCGAGAGGACACGGATTATTATTCACAACCGGGCGCATTGTTTCGTTTGATGAAGCCTGCACAGCAACAAGCTTTGTTTGACAACACAGCGCGTTCCATAGGCGGTGCGCCGTTGGAAATCCAGATGCGCCACATTAATCATTGCCTGCAAGCTGATCCCGCTTATGGCAAAGGCCTAGCACAGGCGCTGAATATTTCGCTTGATGGTACGACGGCTCGGCGAAAAACCAAGGCGGCGTGATTATATATTTACCATTAACAAAACAAAGTCTCGCGGGTTGAAATAAGACCTGCGAGACACCTTGGAGCAAATCAAAACTCATACTCCATTTGCATTCTGAAATTTTTGCTTGGCGCTGCATCCGACGCCTTGATCAACCACGCAGCGTTGTATTTGATGGCTCGGCGATTACCTAGAGCAAATTTTCCCAACACTGCCGGCCCGAGGCGATGGGATTGCTCGTTACGCGGGGCCCAATGATGCCATTCGCCCACGTCGCCAAACCCTTGCAGTCCGATTTCAAATTCCGGTTGCAGGCGGTACTTCGTTTGCCATTGGTAACCCAGCTCAGTGCGCTGCGGGCCTTCAGCACGAAAGTGGCGTTGAAATAAAATGTTGGCGTTGAGTTGAACCTTGCCGAATTCCGTTTGCATCAGCGGTCCGATCCGCAGTTCGTAGCCTTCGCTGCGAACTTGTGGCCGCTCCAGTTCGATAACTGCGCCGAAGTCAACGGGATATTGTCCCACCTCGGTCAATTGAAATTTGTTCTCCCATTCCCAAGCGTCGAAGCGGGTGCCTTCGCTGCCAGTGTGGTGATATTTGGCATAAAACTCGGTAAACCAGCGCGGCGTAACGCCGTAACCGAAACCCAGCGATGCGGCACCAATGCGCTCTTCTCCCTGCTTTGCTGTGCCGTACTTGAAGTCGATTTCGCTTTCTCCGTAAGTCACGCCCGGCAAAAAAATGTATTCATCTGTACCGGCGTGCACGAACGGTGACAAAATCAGGGCGAGCGTTCCCACCAAGCTTGAAAAGTATTTCATTATGAACCTTAATAATTGATTTAACCGACTGCGCGCGCGGAGCGTGCCCAGCGCATGCCGATATAGATGGCAAACAGCGTGATCGCGTAAAAAATCACTTGCATCGCGCTGGGTGCGGCTTCATATCCCGCCAATGCGTGGAGCAAGGTGCCAAGAGCAGAATCTGTCGGCAGAAATCTTGAGATATTCCACAGCGGTGTTTCGGAACCTGCGAGCAAATCAGCCTGCAACAAATAGTGGGCCATCTTCGATGCCATGCCCGCCGCGAGCAATGCGATAAGCACACTGGTGACACTGAAAAACCAGCGCACGGGAATTTTCAGCATGCCGAAATACATCACGGCACCAAATAATATCCCCGCCAGCAGGCCACCGCCGCCGCCGCCCACGATATCCATCATGGCTGATTCGCCGCCGGAAATCAGCCCATACAAAAACAACACCGTTTCGCTGCCTTCGCGCAATACGGCAAGGGCAACAAGAAAAAATACTGCTGAAAGTTGTTGGGTTCCCGCACGGATTTCACCGCCAATACGCTTCGCCTGCCCGGCCAGCTCCGCGCCATGGGTGGACATCCAGATGTTATGCCAAGCGAGCATCAAAACTGCCAAGCCCAATACGAACGCGTTAAAAATTTCCTGGCCCACACCGTTAAAAGCCGTCGCCAGCCGACCGGTGAGCAATGCCGCCATCACAGCGCCGGTAAGCCCCGCGCCGACGCCAGCGCCGATCCAGCGCCAATGGCCAAACATACCTCGCGTGGCTGCGGCAATGATGCCGATCAGCAACGCCGCTTCAAAGGTTTCGCGAAAAACGATAATGGCCGCACCTAACATGATGGTCAC
This sequence comes from Pseudomonadota bacterium, assembly GCA_043744215.1. Classification (GTDB taxonomy): domain Bacteria; phylum Pseudomonadota; class Gammaproteobacteria; order Burkholderiales; family JBEEJL01; genus JBEEJL01. The sequence goes on along the minus strand of JAYTVC010000069.1, from coordinate 16,407 downwards.
TCCGCGATGATGAGGCCGTTGGCGGTTTTGTCATGAAACTCGCCGATGAACGGATATCGCCCTGCTACAAGCGGCCCGATAAAAATCGTCGCCTTAGATTTTGGCGGAATGACTTTTTCGCGGTTGAGCTCGTGGCTCTCAAACTCTTCCGGCGTTGCATCCTGATTATCGACAATGAGTTTAATTTTTTTGCCAGCCGGCACGCGCAACTCGGCAGGCTCGAAGCGGTGATCACGAATGGTCAGCAAATATTCGTTGTCTGCGGCGAAGCCGAGCACGGGCAGCAAGGCAATTAAAAATACGAGTTGACGCATGGTTTCTACTCAATAAAATTATAGAATACAAATAGTAATCATTCTCAATAAAATATTCAAGTAAAATATAATATTCATAATAATCATATAGTTACTAAAATTTCAACAAGAATGAAAACAAAGCATTATGCCCATAGTGCTACCGCTGAACGACCAAAACTATTTCTGAAAATGGCCGAATCAGGTGCACCTTGTCATCAAAAAATAGCTTGGCCCGCTAAGCGATGGCTCATTGGCACGCGCCTGCATCGTGCGCCATCCCTTATACTATGCACACCTGAAAATAACTGATTGCAATTCCATGCCCGACGCGCAAAACAAAAACGACGCCACCTCCCACATCACCAACTTCGTGCGCAACATCATTGACGTCGACATCGCGTCGAACAAATGGGGGCAACCGGTCACGACCCGTTTTCCGCCGGAGCCCAACGGTTATTTGCATATCGGCCACGCGAAATCCATTTGCCTTAATTTCGGCCTGGCGCGGGATTATGGTGGCGTGTGCCATATGCGCTTCGACGATACCAACCCGGAAAAAGAAGAGCAAGAATACGTCGATACCATTCTCGATACGGTGAAATGGTTGGGTTTCGATTGGGGCGATAAATTATTTTATGCATCGGATTATTTCGAACAGATCTACAACTTCGCCGAGCATCTGATCAAAAAAAACAAGGCCTATGTTGATAGCTCGACAGCGGAAGAAATACGCGCGCTAAGGGGCACGCTGACCGAAGGCGGCAAAGCATCAAAATATCGCGAACGCAGCGTAGAAGAAAATTTGCAGCTATTCCGCGACATGCGCGCGGGCAAATACCCCGATGGTGCCCATGTGCTCCGGGCAAAAATTGATTTGTCGTCGCCCAATATCAATCTGCGCGACCCGGTGATTTATCGCATCCGGCACGCAGAACATCATCGCACCGGCAACAAGTGGTGCATTTACCCCATGTACGATTACACCCATTGCATCAGCGATGCGCTGGAAAAAATTACCCATTCCATTTGCACCCTGGAGTTTGAAGACCATCGCCCGCTATATGATTGGGTGCTGGACGAACTTAAGGAAGTCATCGGCTGGCACCCACAACAAATTGAATTCGCACGATTGAATCTCACTTATGTGGTGATGAGCAAACGCTTTTTGAAACAACTGGTCGATCAAAAACACGTCGAAGGCTGGGACGACCCGCGCATGCCTACTCTCGTGGGCGCGCGCCGGCGCGGCTTCACGCCCGCAGGTTTCAGAATGTTCGCCGAACGCATTGGTGTCAGCAAAGCTGATTCGTGGATCGACTACACCACGCTCGAAGATTGCATGCGCGATGATCTGAACGAAAACGCGCTGCGTCGCATTGCTGTGCTCGACCCGCTTAAACTCATCATCGATAATTATCCTGACGGCAAAGAAGAAGAATGCTTCGCGCCCAATCATCCGCAAAAACCTGATCTGGGCAAACGAAGCGTGCCGCTGTCAAAAGAATTATGGATCGAACGTGAAGATTTCATGGAAACGCCGAGCAAAGGCTACTTCCGTTTATTCCCCGGCAACTCGGTGCGTTTGCGTTACGGCTATGTTATCAAATGCATCGGCTGCGATAAGGATGCAAACGGCAATATCACTGCCGTGCATTGCGAATACATGCCCGATTCCAAATCCGGCACGGCGGGCGCGGACGCCTACAAAGTGAAAGGCAACATTCATTGGCTGTCGGCAAAACATGCTGTGCCTTGCGAAGTACGCTTGTATGATCGATTATTTAAAGTGCCCCGCCCCGGCGCGGGTGGCAAAGAATACCTCGACGACATCAACCCGAATGCCAAACAAACGATCAATGTATTTCTGGAGCCTTCATTGAAAGATGTAAAGCCGGGCGAGCAATTCCAGTTCGAGCGCCATGGTTATTTTATTGCGGACAATGCGGATTCGAAACCGGGCAAGCCGGTTTTTAATCGGACGGTGACATTAAAAGACACATGGGCGAAAGAGAAATAAACCCATCGTCGTTCCCGCGCAGGCGGGAATCTGGCGACGCTGAAAAGACACCGGGTTCCCACCTGCGCGGGAACGGCGTGCAAGTTAGTTATGCAGGGTGGGCACTGCCCAACTTATTTTTTCTTTATTTAATTTTGAGTTTTTCCGCCACCGCCTCGCCCTTCGCCTACATCACCAATCAGGGCAGCAACGACGTCACGGTTATCGACGTCGCCACCAACAAAACCGTGACCACCATCCCCGTCGGCAAAGCGCCGGCCGGCGTGGCGGTGAATTCCAAAATAAAAAAAGCATTCATCTCCAATCCGGAAAGTAAAAACATTTCGGTGATTGATCTTGTGACCAACAAAGTGATTGCCACGCTTCCGGCAGGCGATGGGCCGGTCGGCATTGCCACATCGCCGGACGGCAAACGGCTTTATGTAGCCGACTGGTTCAACAATCGCGTGTTGGTCTATAACGGCCGTACGCACAAAAATATTGCGCGTCTCAAAAGCGGCAAAGCGCCGGCCGGCATTGCGGTGCATCCGAATGGCTCGCGCTTTTATGTGGCCAACCGCGACGACAATAATATTTCCATTTTCCATTCGATCAAACAAAAAACCCTGGCGAAAATTGCTGTCGGCAATCATCCATTTTCTGTTGCAGTCAACCCTGCCGGCACGCATTTGTATGCGTTGAATGTATTGGGCGACGATGTAAGCGTCATCGACCTTAAAAAGAAAAAAGTCGTCGCCACGGTGCTTGTCGGCAAAGCCCCCTACGGCGTGGCATTTTCGCCGGACGGCAGCCAAGCCTTCATCACCAACCAGCATGCCGAGTCGGTGTCTGTCATCGACACCGCAACCCACCGCGTTACTGCAACTTGGCCTGTGGGCGGCTACCCCGAAGGCATCGCCGTCCACCACGACCGCGTCTATGTTGTAAACTGGATGGACGATAATGTGCGTGTGCTGGATATCGCAACCGGCAAGACTTTAGCGACGATTGATACTGGCAAAAACAGTCGGGGGTTCGGGGAATTTATTGGCGGCCCCTGAAGAAATTTTTACCCCTGTTTCAAGCAAGTAGTCCCTTCCCCTGCATGGGGGAGGTAAAACAAAACACCTTTTTCATTTATTATTTTCGGAGAAAACAAATGCGTAAAGTTTTACTGTCAATCCTGTTGTTATCCATCAGCTCCCTCGCCTTCGCGCACGGTCCATCGCGACAAAAAGTGGCCGAGAGCGTCACCATCAAAGCGGCACCTGATGCAGTGTGGGCCAAGGTCAAAGATTTCACCAAGTTGCAAGATTGGCATCCCGCCATTGAAAGCAGCACCGCAACCGATGGCAACAAAGAAGGTTCGGTGCGCACGCTCAAAATCAAAGGTGGCGGCCAGGTGATTGAAACGCTGGAATCGATCAACGACGCTGACAAAAAATTCAGCTACCGTGCCAAAGACGGCGGCGCGCTGCCCGTTTCCAATTACACCTCCACATTGAGTGTGAAACCGGGCGAAGCAGCAGGCACCACGACGGTGGAATGGCGCGGTGCATTTTATCGCGCGTACCCCAACAACAACCCGCCGCCCGAACAGAATGACGAAGCGGCTGTCAAAGCTATCACCGGCGTATATCAAGGCGGGCTCGCCAATCTGAAAAAGCTGTTGGAAAAATAAAGGAATAATTATGAAACACTTCAGCAAATTCGCCATAGCACTCGCGCTTTGCAGCGCTGCGGTTCACGCCACCGATGTTGATTGGGCGCCCGGCAAAAAATCTATCGACACCTGCTACGCGCTGCAAAAAAATGTCAGCTTCATGTTCAAAGCGCGCGCTAACGGCGCAACTGAGACCTTTGCTGAAATGAAAGTCGATTTGCAAAAGCAACTGGGCGGCAAAGGCGAAGCGGAAGAGAAACTCAAAAAAATTTACATGGACATCATCACCCGCATTGAAGCCGATGAATTTTCCCCGCCCAAATTCGAGCCGGCTGTTGGCCAGCTTGAAGCGAAACAAACAGCGGGTAAAATGTGCTTGCAAGCATTCCCCGGTTAAATTCTATTAGCCAGCCAAATTAAAAACGGACGCCTCGGTGTCCGTTTTTTTTCACTTTACTAAATCCTGTCGAAACCTGCGCGACACAAACTTAACTCCCGCTCAATATGGCGACACAATATTGATAAGCTATTACTTAAGTCCAGATTCAAAAACTCTAACTATTCTTTCACGCTCACCCTGCCTAATATGAGCGAATCGTTTAGCTAAAATCGCCTATGCTTGGCATTTAGGGTAATCGAAAATCAATCAAATATTTCGAGGAGAACAGCAATGGGCGCACGCATCGCAGGTCGCAATTTTCTTTTTGTTCCCGGCCCCACCAATATTCCTGATCGCGTTCAGCGGGCGATGATGGTGTCGATGGAAGATCACCGCTCATCGCGTTTTCCTGAACTCACGAACGGTTTGTTAGCCGATCTCAAGCCGATTTTCAAAACCACAACCGGGCAAACATTCCTGTTCCCTTCCTCCGGCACCGGGGCGTGGGAAGCGGCGCTAACCAACACGCTTTCTCCTGGCGATAAAGTATTGATCGCGCGCTTCGGGCAATTCAGCCATTTATGGGCCAGCATGGCGCAACGTCTCGGTTACGATGTGGAGATTGTCGATGTGGAATGGGGTGAAGGCATCCCGGTTGAAAAATTTGAAGAAATCTTCCGCGCCGATACACAACATAAAATCAAAGCAGTGCTCGCTTGCCATAACGAAACTGCCACCGGCGTCACCAGCGATATCGCCGGTGTGCGCCGTGCGCTCAATGCCGCGCAACACCCTGCCATGTTGTTTGTCGATACGGTTAGTTCACTGGCCAGCATCGATTTCCGTATGGATGAATGGGGCGTCGATGTCGCCATCAGCGGCTCGCAAAAAGGCATGATGTTGCCCGCCGGCCTCGCCATGCTGTGCACCAGCCGCAAAGCCCTCGCCGCGACAGAAAACGCTACATCGCGCCGCTGCTATTTTGATTTTATCGAAATGATGAAATCCAACGAGACCGGCTATTTCCCCTACACGCCGCCGCTGACTCTGCTCTATGGCCTGCGTGAATCACTAAACATCATTGCAGAAGAAGGCCTGGAAAATATTTTCGCCCGTCATCACTATCTCGCCGAAGGTGTGCGCGCCGCCGTGACGCAAGGCTGGCAACTCAAACTGTGCGCCAAACAACCCAAGTGGTATTCCAATACCGTGAGCGCCATCGTCGTGCCTGAAGGCATCAACGGCGCGCAGGTCATCGACGTCGCATTCCGCCGCTACAATTTATCACTCGGCGCAGGCCTCAACAAAGTGGCGGGCAAAATTTTCCGTATTGGGCATGTAGGCGATCTAAACGAGCTCATGCTCATGGGTGCCATCGCAGGCGCAGAGATGGCCATGCTTGATGTCGGCATCAAAGTGCAACCTGGTAGCGGCGTGGCCGCCGCATCAAACTTCTGGCGCGAGCAAGATGCGATACGCAATAAAACCTCTGCAACTAATTTGAAGGTTGCCTGACTTTCAATGACAACGTTGAATGACTACGTTGCAACAATCCATCATGCGGACGCCTCGGCGTCCGTTTTTTTTTGCCCTCACACGCGACAAATAATGTCAGCTACAATGAGCCCATCAATAAAATATAGCCAAATAGCAATGTATCATAACTATTTGATTATATTGAATAATTTATAAGGATATACGCATGAAAAACCTATTCGTTATCGTCTTTTCATTCATCGCATTTCACGCGCATGCGCAATCAACATCGCTCAATGTTTCATTCGCCGATAAGTCGTGGGATGGCAACATCGTGCCCGCCGGCATGCACTGCGCGAAACACGGCGGCAACGGATCATCGCCGGCGCTCAACGTCAGTAATATTCCTGCGGACGCCAACCGCGTCGTCGTCGCATTCAGCAACGGCGCATACAAAAAACTCGACAATGGCGGCCACGGCATCATCGGCATGCGCATCGCGGCAGGCACCAAAGAGATCACGTTCCCATCGATTGCCGAAAACATCACCGACATGCCCAAAGGTATTTACATCATCAGCGCGCAAAAAGGCGACTGGGGCAAAGACGGCGCAGCCTACATGGCGCCCTGTTCCGGCGGCAAAGGCAGCCGCTACTACGCCACCGTGCGCGCCGTGCAGGAAAAAGACGGCGCCGATATCGAACTTGGCAAAACGGATATTGAACTCGGAAAATACTAGCAAAGAAAATGTAGCGTGGGCACGGTCCTCCATTGCCGAAAATAACGACATTACTTTATTATTGAAAGTGTCAAACCAAACCGTAGCTTGGATAGAGGCGATAGCGCACCCGCGCGAAACCCAAACAAAATGTAGGGTGGGCACTGCCCACCATTTCCGAAAATAATACGCTGGCTAGTCAGCAAAAAAGCCCATATTAAGCCATAGCAAAAACCCAACAAAAACTATACGATTCAATTATGTTGGGTTCTACATGGCCTCCACCCAGCCAACAAAACCTGTCATCAAACCCCAGCGCCCAAACGTTACTTAAATCCAACCATCAGAGAGAACCAAAATATGAAACGATTACTCATCGCTGCAGCACTAGCCGCAACATCCGCATCAGCTTTCGCGCAAGTAGGCGTATCCGTCGTCGTCGCCCAACCGGGCGTATTTGGCCGCATCGACATCGGCAACTTCCCGCAACCGCAAATCATTTATCCGCAACCGGTCATCATCCAACCCGTTGCCGTCGCGCCCCAACCCATCTACATGAACGTGCCGCCCGGCCACGCAAAAAAATGGCGCAAGCATTGCTACAAATATAATGCCTGCGGCGTGCCTGTTTATTTCGTGCAACCCACTTGGTACCAGCAAGTTTATGCACCCACCGTTTACCCTGGCCAAGCCGTTTATCCCGCCGCGCAATATCAGAATTATGATCAGGGCGAAAAACACGGCAAACACGGCAAGCATGAAGGCGAAGGCCACGGCAAACATGGCAAACACGAAGGCAAAGGCCGCGATCGCGATTGATTAAGTCGCATCCGTTTTAGCGAAATGCCGCTCGCGCAAAACATCGTGCGAGCGGAAAAATGCAGGTTGGGTTAGCGCGGTAGCGAAACCTAACAAAAAAACATGTAGGGTGGGCACCGCCTACCATTTCCTTCAATGAACACAGTAGAAAATTTAACGCGCTATGGTGGGCAGTGCCCACCCTACCAAGTCAAAAACATCGAGCAAGCGGAAATAAAGTGTAGGTTGCGTTAGCGCCAGCGTAACCCAATAAACAAAACGTAGCGTGCGCCATGCGCACGACAAACATTCAAAGCATCGTGCGCAAAGCGCACGCTACCAAAGCCGTCGAACCACCGGTACCGCTTATTGGTATCGTTTGTGGTGAGCCCGTCAAACTGCAAGTACAATTTCCGGCACCGTTCGTGGTGAACCCGTCAAACAGCAAGTACAATTTCCGGTACCGTTCGTGGTGAGCGCGTCAAACTGCAAGTACAATTTCCGGTACCGTTCGTGGTGAGCGCGTCAAACTGCAACAATCAAAACCAAACCCGTCATTCTGAGGGCAACGCCCGAAGAATCTGCTTTTCGTTCCGCCACCAAAACAGATTCTTCGCCAAAAACGGCTCAGAATGACGGGACAGCCATAATGTTGAAGACGGGAAAACAACACCCCACAAACCCGCGCGCATCCCATAGAATTAAATGGAACACTTTCGCTGGCTTTCGGCTAACATCGCAGACCAACCTGCAGCGCAAATGCAAACCTTCACGCCAACAGAAAATATGCAGGACGGGCACTGCCAAGTCCATTCCCGTCACACTAAATTCGCCACCCTCCCCGCTTTTACATCCACCGTCACAACGCGCATTTTTGCACCGGCGAGTTTTTTCTTCATGATGGTTTGGCGTAGCAAATAAAACATGTCGGCTCTGAATGCTGCGCGGGGTTCGCTGTTTGAAAAAGCTGAAGTCAATTCCAAAATATCGGCTTCGTTTTCTGCGCGACCTACATGGCACCAGTCGTGAAACAAGTGGGCTTCGCGGCGGCCGCTTTCCTGGTGATGTTCTTCAACTACCAACATGCCGCGATAAGGCCAGGCGGGGATGCGGTATTTGGCGAGTGATGTGGCGAGGCGGAGGAACATGCGTTCGCCTTTTTTGGCATCGACGCATGCGCCGTCGCACGCGCCGAGTTGGTGGCCAAAGCATGGCGGTTTGCGTTTTTCAAAACCCAATAAAATCAAGCATAACTTATTTTCTTTGGCCAATCGCGTGATCAAGGTTTTGGCGGCGGAGCGGCTGAAGAATGGCCCGTACCAGTCATGGCCGCGGATGGAATTGACTTCGTCGGCGGGCACGATTTCGACAATCGGTATGGTGTGATTGAGGCGAAGCAAAAAACCTGAGGCGGATTTGCGGCCTTTTTTGTTGTGGATGGGACTCAAGTTGTGGATTTGTTGCAGCTCGAGAATGCTGGCCGACACGTCACCCGCCGTACAATCAAATTCGATGCGCCGCGCTTCCATGCCAACGCGGATGGAATTGTTTTGTTTGGCGCTGACGACGAAGTGGCTGAGGATGCGTTTGCGCAGGTTGACGGATTTGCCGATGTAAAGCGGCAAATCATTGTGGCCATAAAAGCGATACACGCCGGGACTTTGGGGAATGTCGTCAATGCTGATGCCGCTGAGGTGCGGCGGCAACGAGGCTTGCTTGATGAGTTCGCGGATGGTGCTGTCGATTTTTTCTGCGTCAAATAATTTGGTGTAGATGTGCATCAGATCGACCAGCGCTTGCGCATCGGGCAAGGCGCGGTGGCGCGCAGCGACAGTCAAATTAAACCGCTCAATTAAATTCGCCAGGCTGAAACCGCGATACGACGGAAACAGCGCGCGTGACAAGCGCACAGTGCAAAGCGGTCGTGTGCTGAATGCAATGCCGGCGCGCGCAAGCTCTTGCCGCACAAAGCCGTAATCAAACCGCGCGTTGTGGGCAACGAACAAGCGCCCGTGCAAACGCTCGGCCACTTCGTGGGCGATGGAGCGGAATGAAGGTGCTGCGCGCACCATTTGGTTGGTGATGCCGGTGAGCGATTGGATCGACGGCGGAATGTCGCAATCAGGATCGACGAGCGTTGACCATTGCTCGACGCGGCCTTCATCAACCGTGACAATGGCGATTTCGGTAATGCGGTCTTCGCCCGACATGCCGCCGGTGGTTTCGACATCGACGAAGGCAAAGGAGCCGGATTGCAGAGTGTATTTCATCGTATAATTTTATCGAAAAAGCTTGCGCTGATCTATAAATCAAGTCTCTTGCCCTTCAAGGGAAGGCGATTTCCTTCTTCTATTTTGCTTTGGTGTTGATAATATGTTGTTGCTAAACAGTCGCAGAACGCAGGTTACCGATAGGCTACCTGACGCGGAACTTTCGGCAAAAACACGCGCCGCCGTCTAAAATAAAACCATGGATACGCAAACACTCCAAACTCAATCCGTGCTCGACTTCTGGTTCAGCGCGCCAGGTAGTGCGCAGTATGGCAATCCACGCAAGGAATGGTTTCAGAAAAATTTTGATTTTGATGAAAAAATTCGCGCCCGCTTTTCGTCTTTGCACGATGCCGCCGCGCGCGGTGAATTACGTGAATGGGAAGCGCAGCCTCATGGTCTGCTTGCGCTGATTATTCTGCTGGATCAGTTTCCGCGTAATTTGTTTCGCAACACGGCCCGCGCATTTGTAACCGATGCGCAGGCGCTTGCGCATGCACAAACAGCGGTGGCAAAAAAACTGGATGCGGTTTTGTTGCCGATTCAGCGGTTGTTTGTTTATTTGCCGTTTGAGCACAGTGAAGATTTGCTGATGCAGCAACAGGCGTTGGAATTGTTTTCTGCGTTGGCAAAGCAAAACGCCGGCTTTGATGGCTATCTGGATTACGCGCGGCGGCATCATGATGTGGTGAAGCGCTTCGGGCGTTTTCCGCATCGTAATGTGGCGCTCAATCGCGCTTCAACGGCGGAAGAAATGAGTTTTCTGGCGCAGCCGGGATCGGGGTTTTAGCAAACAAAAATGTAGGGTGGGCGCTGCCCACTATTTCGCTGAATGAACAGAGTGGAAAATTGAACGCGTTATGGTGGGCAGTGCCCACCCTACCAATGCACAATTGCTATTACTGTAACGACACCCATCCCCACCCTACCCCTCCCCTTGAAAGGGAGGGAACCTACTTTTTTCGATTTAGCTTTGGTGTTGAGCTTTGGTGTTGAGCTTTGCTGTTACTGAAAAACCAACCCTGACAATCGGAATCTCAACGATTCCTGCGAAACATGCCGATAACGACGCCGAAAATTTCCAACTGGCCTTTGGCACGTATCGGTGCAAACGCTGGATTGGCGGCTTTAAGAAAATAGCCTGACTTGTCTTTGGCCAAATATTTGACGGTAAATTCGTTATCGACAATGGCGACAACCACATCGCCCAGGTTGGCGGTGTGGCGTTTTTCGGTGACGACAAAATCGCCGTCGCGGATGCCCTCGTCAATCATGGAATCGCCGCGCACTTTGATGAGCACGGTGTTGGAGGGTTTGTCGATAAGAAAGGAATCAATGGTGATCGCTTCGTGCGGCATGTCGCCCGCCGCGCTGGGCAGGCCGGCACGCACGTTGCCGACCATGGGGCGCTCAAAAAATTTCGCGCCGGGCTTGAGGCGTTTTTCGGGCGTCATTTCAAGATAGCCTTGCTCGCTTAATTCTTTAACGAGTTTGGCCACCCATGATTTGGCGCGCACACCCCACAATTCGCCCAACGTGGAATAGGACGGAATGGTCCAATGTTTGGCGTAATAGTCTTGCAGCTTGGCAAGATTGGTGATGTCGTTTTGCATGACGCCTACGTTACAGAACGAACGTTCTGTTGTCAAGAACGTTCGTTCTGTGGGCGAAAAAAAGGCCGCGCGAGGCGGCCAAATTATTCAATACAATCAAATACTTACTTAACAAGCCCTTCTGCCTTCAACGCAGCTTGCACATGCGGGCGTGCCGCGACACGGCCCATATACGCTTTGAGATTCTCGCGCTTGCCCAAATCGTAACCGACAAAATTGCCCCAGTTGGTGCAGGTAAATAAATACGCGTCGGCCACAGTGAACTTGTCGCCCGTTAAATATTGTTTACCCGCCAATTCGCCTTCGACGTAATCCAGACGTTTGCCAATCAGCGCATGGGTAGCGATTTTGGTTTCTTCAGGCATGGCTTTGTTGAACAGTGAGCCCATCGGCTTGTGCACTTCGGTGCCGATGAAGGTGAGCCATTCCTGCAAGCGGTAGCGATCCATGGTGCCGTTTTTGGGTGCCAGACCACTATCAGGTTTTTGGTCGGCGATGTATTGCAGAATCGCGCCGCCTTCGGTGAGCAGGCTGCCGTCTGCCAGTTTTATGGCGGGCACGTAACCTTTAGAATTCACTTTATAAAAGTCTTCGCCGCTGGCGGTTTTGTGGCTGCCGAGGTCGACTTTTTCAGTATCAAACGTCAAACCCGCTTCGTGCAGGGCGATGTGCGAGGCGAGGGAACAAGCGGCGGGGGAATAATATAGTTTCATGGAAGGCTCCTGAAGAGTGGTTGAGGATGTTACGCAAACCTTAGTCGCGCGAAAACGCAAAAACTTTATACCATATTTTATTCATTTTATTATTACAGCCCTATTCCCCGTCATGTTTTGTGGTTATTCAAGCAGAAAAAAATATAAAATCACGCCATGCCATTCGCCTACTACAACAACCTGAGTGCCACGCGCAAACGCACCTATCGCAAAAGTGATTCGATCGAATCACTGGCGATTCCCGATGGCGTGATGGTCGGTGCGTTGATTACGCAATTGCAACGGCAATTGCTGGCAGAATTACGCCCCGAGGTGGAAGTAAGCTGCAAAAACATTATGGATAATTTGGTTTCAGGTTATAAGGTTCCGCCCTTGCGCGTCAGCGTGCTGGCCACGCGGCCAAAAGATAGCGATGGTGAGTTACACGGATTGTACGAACCAGAAGACGAAGGCAAAACCGCGCACATCTCCATCTGGATGCGCACAGCTGAGCTGAAAAAAGTCGTCGCGTTCAAGACTTTTTTGCGCACCCTGATCCACGAGCTTTGCCATCATCTCGATTATGAAATGTTCATGCTGGAAGAAACGTTTCACACCGAAGGATTTTACAAGCGCGAATCGACGTTGGTGAATGCTTTGCTGACTCAGGCCGGCTTACTGTTGCCGGCCAGCAAAAACAACAACCCGTAGTATTTTGCGAAAAATTGACTATATTGAAGTATGGATCGCAATCATTATCACGTAACCGGATGGCTGGCAGTCTGCTGGGTTGCCTTGCTGGTGATCCTGGTAGCGACTTTTACCGAATTTCCCCGCAGCTTTTTGCCGACAATAGAGATCCTCGGCTTTCCGTTTATTTTTGCCACTTTGTTTTTGCTCGCCCGCCTCACCACCGAAGAACATCACGACGGCTATCATGCGCCGGATGCCGACACGCTGGCCAAGCTTCACGACCTGCCCCATGTGCAATACAACGACCTCGAAACGCGCCGCCGGAAAAATGCGCGGGCCGATTATTTTTTGGCTAAACGCAAAGCGGCGGCATCGCACCTGCAGCATCCATAATCATTTACTTGTCCTGTTGCATCAAAATTGCGAACTGGTTCACAGCATTTTTTGCGCCGTTTGTTATATTGGCTCCATGGACAGGGACAAACATTTCACTACCGGATTACTCGCCTTTACCTGGGCGGTGATGCTCGCGATTCTGGTCACGGCGCTGACGCTGTTTCCGCGCGGGGTTTTCCCGGCGCTGGAGTTTCTCGGCTTCCCCTTCATTCTGGTTAACATATTTTTACTCGCCCGTTTAACGTTGCCCAAAAAAGCTGACGCAACGCATACGATGCGCCGCGAACAACTGGCCAAACTTTACGATATACCCCGCGTGCAATACCACGACCGCGCCTTATTCCACCCGAAAAACCCGGCGGGCAATATTTACGCAGCCAAGCGCCGCTCGGCCATGTCGCGCATGTAACACGGCTGACGGTTGCCATCACATCAAACCAAAAAGCCCGGCGAGCCGGGCTTTTTACTTTTGGTTTTGCCGCTTGTGGTTTTGTAGCTTGAAAAAAAGCGGCTGGATTCCCTTCTGCGCTGGCGCAATGCCTCATTAGCCGCGTTATTCCGGGCCTTGATTGCCGCGCTTTCGGCTTTTTGTTTTACAATAACTGCTCACTCAAGGAGGCCAATATGTTGAACACCGGAAACCTTTTTCTTCGCGCGATGCTGTGCTGTTTTGCCTTCACCGCACTCACAGGTTGGGCGCAAACGCCGGAGAAACCGCCGCTGCAGGATGGCCTGAATCTCGAAGCGACGGTTACTTCGCTCGTCGCGCCGGACACGGCCGTGATTGTCATGGCCGTCGACAAGGAAGGGCCGGACACGGCCGCTCTCACGACTGAAACCAACCAGCTTCTGGCCAAAGCGCTGGCCGACGCCAAAGCAACGGCGGGCGTGCAGGCCGCGTCGGGTGGCTATTCCACTTCGCAAATTTACGATAACAAAGGCAAGCGCACAGGCTGGCATGTGCGCGCGGAGCTGATTCTCAAATCAAAAGATTTTGGCTCACTGGGAAAACTGGCGGGGAAATTATCTTCTACTCTGCAAATCGCACAAAACTCATTTGAGCTGTCGTCAGAATTGCGCGCAGCCGAAGAAGACAAATTGATTGAACGCGGCATCGCAGCTTTGCAACAAAAAGCCAAAGCGGCCGTGAAATCGCTCGGCTATAAAGACTTTGCCGTGCGCGAAATCACGCTCGGCAGCGCGCGCCTGCAAAACGAACCGCAACCGATGATGCAATCCATGCGCGCCGCCAGCGCCATGCCGCAAACGGATATGCCCATTGAAAGTGGACGGGTGAATTTACTCTTGAGTGTGCAGGGTTGGTTGACGATGAAAAAATAATCTTGAAACTTGCGCAAACAAAAACCCGGACCAACTTGCGTTGCATCCGGGTTTTTGTTTTATTGGCTGCTAATTACTTAGCGGCTGGCTTAGCTTTACGCTTGCCTTTGCGTGCTTTTTTCATGATAGCTCCGTTGAATTAATCCGTAGAAAACCTACGTGAGGATAATAACGGAGAACACCCCTCGTTGTTGACTAAAAAGTTGTATCAATGTGTAACTCTTTGCCATTGTCGGGTAGCGTTTACAATGTCGCTAGCAAGCGTTGCGTGCGCCCGAAACGAGTTGCACTGCAAATGGACAGAAATTTTATAACTAATTGATTATATTGAATATTTTATATGTTCTCTAATCTGCTCGTTACGCTGCAATTCGGCTTGATCACCGCCATCATCTGGCCGAGTAGAGTTGATTTTGCGTGGCCCGTTGCGGCGGCATTGATCATCCTTGCCGGCATCGCCATCGGTGTGTGGGCGCTGCGCACCAACAAACCGGGCAACTTTAATATTCGTCCGGAACCGAAAGCGGGCGCACAATTGGTGACGGGCGGCGCGTATCGTTACGTGCGTCATCCGATGTATCTGGCGGTGCTGGTGTCGATGGCGGGATGTTGTTTGCTGTATCTTGAGCCATTGAAATGGTGGCTGTTGTGCGCGTTGATTATTGTACTTTGGCTGAAAGCACGGCGTGAAGAATCGTTTATGCTGGCTGCGCACGCCGGCTATGCCGCATATCGCGCCCGCACGAAAGCCATCATCCCTTTTATTTTGTAGATTGTTATTTTGTAGATTGGAGCCGTCCTGAATTATCCCAACAACAAACTCACGCGCCGGCTGGAGAAAATGCGTCGGCGCGATTTGCTGCTCATCGGCGTGCCGATGCTGGCGTTGATCATTGCCGCGTTCTGGCTGATGTATCACTTCGCGCAACCCGCGCCCCCTAAAACTCTGGTGTTCGCAACCGGCGTGCCCGAGGGCAGCTATCAGGTTTTCGCTGCACGTTACAAAGACGAATTCACGCGCAACAAAATCAATCTTGATATTTTGCCCACCAACGGCGCGGTGGATAATCTCAATCGCCTGCTCGACCCAAAACAAAATGTCGATGCGGCCTTCGTGCAAAGCGGTGTGGTGAATGGCCGCGACACGACCGGCCTCGTCGCGTTGGGTATGGCGTACCCCGAACCGTTGTGGATTTTTTATCGCGGCGCTGCTGTGCCGCTCGACAGTCTCGACCAACTCAAAGGCAAGCGCATTGCCGTTGGCCCCGAAGGCAGCGGCACACGCATGCTGGCGCTGGAATTACTCAAGGCCCATGGCATCGATAGTGCTCCGACGGTGCTCTCGCCACTCGGCGGCATTGCCGCTGTGGGCGCAATGGCCGCCAATGAAATTGACGCGGCATTTGTGGTGGGCGCGGCGCAATCGGGTGCCGTGTGGGCGATGCTCTACACGCCGGGCATCGAGTTGTTCCACTTTAACCAGGCCGAAGCGTATGCGAGACAGTTTCCCCATTTGTCGGTGCTGAGTTTGCCGAGGGGCGCGATTGATTTGCAGAACAATATTCCCAAGCGCGATATTCAACTCGTCGCACCAACGGCGATGCTGGTCGCACGGGAAAGTTTGCATCCGGCACTGATTGATTTGTTGTTGCAAGCGGCAACGGGCGTGCATGGCAGCGCAGGATTATTTCAGAAAGCCGGACAATACCCGACAGCCAACGGTGTGGAAATTCCCATCTCCAAAGAAGCCGAGCGTTATTTCAAATCTGGCAAACCATTTTTGCAGCGCTACTTGCCATTCTGGGCGGCGACGCTGCTTGATCGTTTGGCGGTGATGCTGATTCCTGCGCTGGCGATTTTGTTTCCCGTATTCAAAGCCGCGCCGTATTTGTATTCGTGGCGCATCCGCTCCCGATTATTTCGCCACTATGGCGAATTGAAATTGCTCGAAATCCAATCGCAGCAAAAACCGGAAAGTAAAACGCAGCAGGAATGGCTGGCCGAACTGGATCGCATCGAACAGGCGGCCAATCGCATGCCGACACCGCTGGCGTTCTCTGATCAGGTTTATACGTT
>JAYTVC010000068.1:0-13977 GCA_043744215.1 Pseudomonadota bacterium | reverse complement strand
AGTCGTCGTAAAAAATAACATCGCTGACGCGCGCGATTTCCTGCACGCGATGGGGCAGCCCCTTGAAATTTTTTAGCCCGCGCAACAAAATGTCTTCAGGTAAGTTGATCGCGCGGCATAGAGCAAGCGCCGCCAAAGCGTTCGTTGCGTTATGTAAACCGGTAATATGTAACTCATTGATTTTAAACAGTTTTTTTTCATTCCGTGTAAGCCAATACTGGCCTGCAATAGTCGCGATACCGTATTCATTTTCGCGATGCGATTCACTTAAGCCGAATGTCATCTGTTGTTGCGTGCTGATCGCCATCGCCATCGTCATCGCGTCATCGCGATTTAATATTTGCGTTTTACAATGCAGAAAAATCCGCGCCTTGGCCAGCGCATAGGCGGCAAGGTCGGCGTAACGATCCAGATGATCTTCCGTGATGTTCAACACGGTTGCAGAATCGAGATGCAAACTGTTCGTCGTTTCCAATTGAAAACTGGAAAGCTCCAGCACATAAACATCAGGCTGGCCGGAAATATCCGCTTCCATCAGCGCGTCGAGTACGGGCAAGCCGATGTTGCCAGCGACAGCGGTTTTCAATCCGGCTGCTTCACACATCTCGCCCACCATAGTGGTCACGGTTGATTTACCATTGCTGCCGGTGATGGCAATCAGTTTGGGCCGCATCGTTAATTGGTTTACTGCTTGAGCAAACAATTCCACATCGCCAACGACCGGTATGCCGGACGCGATCGCTTTGGCGACCAGCGGTTCTGCCAGCGCCACGCCGGGGCTGATGGCGATGAGATCGAGATTGTCAAAACTTGATGGTTTGAATGGACCCGTATCAAGCGGTACACCGGCAACATGTTTGCCCAGCTCCTGCGCCAGCGGCGGGTTGTCGCGCGAGTCTGCCACGCGCACGTGTGCGCCGCGGGCGGCAAGCCAGCGCGCCATCGACAGCCCGGTGTCACCCAGGCCGAGGACCAGAACGCGTTTATGTTTCAGATCAAGCGCCATGCAATTTCTCAACGCAACTTCAACGTGGTTAAACCCACCAGCACCAAAATCATGGTGATGATCCAGAAGCGAACGACGACTTGATTTTCTTTCCAGCCTTTTAATTCGTAATGGTGGTGCAGCGGTGCCATGCGGAACACGCGCTTGCCGGTGAGCTTGAAACTCGCCACTTGAATAATCACAGACAGGGTTTCTACTACAAACACGCCGCCCATCACTAGCAAAACAATTTCCTGCCGCACGATCACGGCGATCACGCCGAGCGCGCCGCCCAACGCCAACGCGCCCACGTCGCCCATGAACACCTCTGCAGGGTAGGCGTTGAACCAGAGGAAGCCCAGGCCCGCGCCTGCCAGCGCTGCGCAAAAAATTGTCAGCTCGCCCGCGCCGGGGATGTAGGGCAGGAATAAATATTTGGAAAAATCCACGCGGCCAGTGACGTACGCAAACACGGCAAGGCCGCTGGCCACCATGACTGTCGGCATGATGGCGAGGCCGTCGAGGCCGTCGGTGAGGTTCACTGCATTGCTGGTGCCGACGATGACAAAAAACGCGAGAATAATAAAACCAATCGGCCCCAATGGAATGGCGATGGTTTTGAAAAACGGTACGATCAGTTCCGTGTGTTGCGGCAACTTGGCGCTATAGGCAAGAAATGCAGCGACGGCGACGCCGATGAGTGTCTGCCAGAATAATTTCGCTTTGGCCGACAAGCCTTTCGGGTTGCGATAGACCACCTTGCGGTAATCATCCACCCAGCCGATAGCGCCGAAGCCCAGCGTGGTGACCATCACCGCCCACACGTAACGATTGCTCAAGTCGCTCCACAAAAATGTTGAAACGGCGATGCTCACCAGGATCAGCGCGCCGCCCATCGTCGGTGTGCCTGCCTTGATCAGATGGGTCTGCGGGCCGTCGTCACGCACCGACTGGCCGATTTTGAGAATCGACAGGCGGCGGATCATGTAGGGCCCGACCAAAAATGAAATCGCCAGCGCCGTCATCATTGCCAACACGGCGCGCAAAGTGATGTAACTGAACACATTGAACGCGCGCACGTCTTTTGACAGCCATTGGAATAGTTCGAGCAGCATTATTTGCTCCCTTTGGCGTCGAGCGTGCCGACGGCGGCGGTCAGTGTAGGACGGGAGATGGCATCGACCACTCTTTCCATTTTCATAAAGCGCGAGCCTTTCACCAGCACCACGGTGTTGGCGTCAAGCTGCGGCGTGAGGGTTGCAAGCAGTTCATCCAGTACGTTAAATTTTTTTGCGCCGGCACCAAAACTTTTTGCCGCATGGGCGCTAAGTTCGCCCAAGGTATAAAGCGTATCGATGCCGGCCTGTTTTGCATCTTTGCCCAGTTGTGCCGTGAGCGTCACGCCGTCTTCACCCAGCTCGCCCATGTCGCCAAGCACAAGAATTTTTTTGCCGGCCGCTTTTGACAACACGGCAATGGCGGCATGCACCGAATCAGGATTGGCGTTGTAGGTGTCATCAATGATGTCGGCACCGTTGATGCCGGGTTTGCGTTGCAGCCGGCCTTTTACGCCGCTGAATTGGTTCAACCCTCGAGTAATGGCCGCCAACGGAACACCCAGCGCGACCGCTGCTGCTGCTGCCGCCAGCGCATTGCGCACGTTGTGTTCGCCCGGCACCATCAGCACCACGGAAATATTTCCCCGCGGCGTGCTGATTTGCATCGGTGTGCCGGTAGCGTTGAGTTGAAAGCGCGCTGTGACTTCAGCCTGTTGCGTGAGGCCGAAATGCAGCTTGCGGAATTTATGGGCGATTGAATTCCACAAAGGTTCACTGGCATCGTCGGCATTGATGATCGCGGTGCCATCGGCATGCAGGCCGGCAAAAATTTCACCTTTGGCGCGAGCCACCGCTTCGAGCCCGCCCACTTCGCCAACGTGGGCACGCTGCGCGTTGTTGACCAGGGCCACATCGGGTTTGGCAATGTGCGTGAGATAGGAAATTTCGCCCGCATGGTTCATGCCCATTTCAATCACGGCATAGCGATGGTGCGCACGCAGTTTCAGCAGCGTGAGCGGCATGCCGATGTCGTTGTTGAGATTGCCTTCGGTCGCCAGCACCGCGTCGTCACCCGTCTTGTCGCAATGAGCATGCAGGATGCTGGCGATCATTTCTTTTACCGTGGTTTTACCGTTGCTGCCCGTTAATGCGATAAGCGGGAGTTTGAATTTGCTGCGCCAATAGGCCGCGAGTTGGCCGAGAGCAACGTGGGTGTCTTTAACCACAAGCAACGGAATTTTTGCGTCAGCCATTGGGCGGTGCACCAGTGCCGCGGCCGCGCCCGCTTGCACGGCTTGCGCAATAAAATCATGACCGTCGAATTTTTCACCATCGATGGCGATGAACAAATTCCCAGCGCTCACCTTGCGGCTGTCGATGGTGACACCGCTGAAACGCACATCATCACCAAGCAATGTGCCGTGCAAAGCAGTAGCAGCTTCGCTCAAAGACATCATGGTTGCGCTTGCGTTGTCGGCCATATCAAAACTTTCCCGTTTCATTTTTGTGGCGCATATTTTTGAGCGAGGGCTGATTGCGCATGTTGCACATCACTGAACCAGGTTTTCACGCCGGCGATTTCCTGGGTCGCTTCGTGGCCTTTTCCCGCAATCAGCAGAACATCATTTTTTTCAATATAATCAATGGCTTGCAATATTGCTTCTGCACGGTCTTCGATGACTTGATGTTTTGCGTTGTGCATGCCAGTGATGATTTGGGCAATGATTTTCATCGGCGCTTCGCTGCGAGGGTTGTCGCTGGTGACGATGGAAAAGTCTGCGAGCTTCGCACTCGCCGCGCCCATCAGCGGACGCTTGCCGTTGTCGCGATCACCGCCGCAGCCGAAGACGCAAACGAGCTTTCCGCCGGCCGGCACAATCTCGCGCAAAGTTGTCAGCACTTTTTCCAGCGCGTCCGGTGTGTGCGCGTAATCGATGACAACTAACGGTTTGTCACCGCCGCCCAGTTGCTGCATGCGGCCGGCAGGCGCGGGCAGTTGAGGGATGATGCGCAACGCATCAGCGAAAGCCACGCCGCTCGCAAGCAGCACGCCTAGCACACCGAGCAAATTTGATGCGTTGAATGCGCCGAGCATTGGCGAGCGCAATACGCCGTTGCCCCAACGCGACGTGATGTCGAGCGCGATGCCGTCACGGCTGAGTTTTAAATTGCAGCCGCGAATGTCGCCGTGGTCGAGGCTGTAGCTCACGACATCGACATTAATTTTTTTCAAGTCTTCAATCAATTGCGCGCCGAAAGCATCGTCGCGGTTAATGACGGCGGTTTTCAGTTGCGGCATCAAAAACAATTTGCGTTTGGCCAGCGCGTAGCTGTCCATGTCGCCGTGGTAATCGAGATGGTCGCGGGTGAGATTGGTGAATAGCGCCACATCGAACTTCACGCCGTTGACGCGGCCCTGGTCGAGACCGTGGCTCGATGCTTCCATCGCTACGTGGCTGGCGCCCTGTTGCACAAAGTCTTTCAGCATCGCTTGCAGCTCGATGGCGTTGGGCGTGGTGTGGGTCGCTTCTTTGATCTCGCCGACTATGCCATTACCAATCGTGCCGATGACGGCGGATTTTTTATTCAGCAAGGCGAAACTTTGCGCTATCCAATGGCTGCATGACGTTTTGCCATTGGTGCCGGTGACGCCGACCATCCACAATTTTTGCGACGGGTTGCCGTTTAGGTGGCTGGCCAGATAGCCTACGTTGTCGCGTAAATTGTCGATGCCTACATTTGGCGCTTGCCAATCGCTGTGCCAGGCAAAATTTTCCCGTTCCCATAAAACCGCATTTGCCCCGCGCGTAATCGCATCAGGAATATAGTTTCGGCCGTCTGAAACTTCGCCCTGGTACGCGGCAAAGGTCATGCCTTTTTCAACGCGACGGCTATCCGCAGTGAGCGCACGAATCTCTACGCCGAGCTGATCCAGCGCAGAAATATCAAATGTTGGTAGAGCGTTTTTACTCAAGCCTTGATCCTCGCTCCTCAATCCTGCCGTTCTCACACTTCTTCCCTGATGATCGCTTGCTCTGGCGGAATCAGCGGGCCTTCGGGCAAGGGTGCATCCGGCGCGATGCCCAGGAGGCGCAATGCGTCGCCCATCACGGCAGAAAATACCGGCGCGGCCACTTGGCCACCTTGATGTTCGATACCGGAGGGTTCGTCGATCATCACGGCGATAATCAGTTTGGGATCGGAAGCGGGAGCGAAGCCGACAAACGAGCCGACAAATTTGTCCGGTGCGTACACGCCGCCTTCGAGTTTGTGTGCGGTGCCGGTTTTGCCTGCGACACGATAGCCGGGTACTTGCGCCCGCAGCCCGGTGCCGCCCGTCTGCACTACCATCTCGAGCATTTTGCTTACGGCACTGACTGTTTTTGCGGAGAACACGCGTTTACCTGCCGGCGTTGTATCGGCTTTGATCATGGTGACGGGTTTGATTTCGCCGCCAGTGGCGAAGATGGTGTACGAGCGCGCCAATTGCAGCAGGCTGACCGAAATGCCGTGACCGTAAGACATCGTGGCCTGCTCAATAGGGCGCCAGCTTTTATGTGGGCGCAGTTTGCCGCTCACTTCGCCAGGGAAACCCGATTTGGGTACACCGCCGAAACCGGCGTGGTCGAACACGTTCCATAGATATTCAGGCGGCAGCGAGAGCGCCATTTTTGCTGCACCTACATTGCTCGATTTCTGGATCACTTGCTCTACGGTCACGCGGCCGACTTTGTGCGCATCGCGAATGGTGGCAGGTCCGAGCGTGAGCGAACCGTCGCCCGTTTCGATCATGGTGCCGGGCGAGAACTTACCGGCTTCAATCGCGGCAGCGGCGGTGAATGGTTTCAATGTCGAGCCTGGCTCAAAAATATCCGTTACCGCACGGCTGCGGGTTTGCGCGGCGGTGAGTTTGCCGCGGTTGTTCGGGTTGTAATCGGGCAAGTTGGCCATTGCCAGCACTTCGCCTGTTTTTGCATTGAGCACCACGATGGCACCGGCCTTGGCTCTATGCGCCAACACTGCATTTTTCAATTCGCGATACGCCGCATGCTGAATGCGCTGATCGACACTCAACACTAAATCTTTTCCGGGCTGTGGCGACTTGATGGTTTCCACGTCTTCAATGATCTGGCCTTTACGGTCTTTGATCACGCGGCGGCTGCCAGATTTTCCGGCCAGATGCTGTTGAAGCGCCAGCTCGATGCCTTCCTGCCCGTTGTCTTCAGCGCCGGTGAAGCCGAGTAAGTGCGCCATTTCAGCGCCCTGCGGATAATAGCGGCGGTATTCGCGGGTTTGGAAAATGCCGGGTATCTGCAGGCCCATGATTTTGGCGGCATCTTCCTTGGGCATTTGACGTTTGAGATAGACGAAATTGCGGTCTTCGTCTTTGAGTTTGGCGTTGAGTTCGCCGCGGCTGATGCCGAGAAGGCGCGCGAGTTTTTCCGTTTTCTCCGGCGTGGCATCAATGTCATCGGGGCTCGCCCAAATCGATTCCACCGGCGTGCTGATGGCGAGCAATTCGCCATTGCGGTCTTTCACCATGCCGCGATGGGCAGGCAATTCAATGACGCGGCTGTAGCGTGCCTCGCCTTTTTGTTGCAGAAAATCGGTTTTGATTCCCTGTAAAAAAACTGCGCGGCCACCGAGCACAGCAAATAAGCCCAGCAGAGAAAACATGACGGTGTGGGCACGCCAGCTTTCAAGCTTGAGTTTCAGTTCGCGGTTGGGAGCGTAATTCATTTGCCGGCTTCGTTGCTGCTTAAAGGAGTAACCACATGTACGCGCGCCGTTTCCGGCACACGCATCTTCAATGATTTGGTCGCGATACTTTCAATCCGTGCATGGGTGGCCCAGGTGCTTTGCTCGAGCTGCAACTGGCCCCATTCAGTATCGATATGTTTTGCATGTTCTTTTTCATTTTGAAGTTCTGAAAATAACTTACGCGCCTTGTGTTGCGTGGTCACGACGGACAGCGCGCATCCGATCAGCAGCAGCAGTAGCAAAATATTCAGGCGCGTGGCGATCATTCACGCAGCTCCAACAAGGTTTTTTCCGCAACGCGTAACACCGCGCTGCGCGCGCGGGGGTTGGCTGAAATTTCTTCCTCTGACGCTTTGATCGCACGGCCCACGAGGTGCAATTGCGCGCTTTCCACTTCCGCCGCGCGTACAGGCAGACGCGTGGGCAGGTGATCGGGGCGGGCGGCGTTTTGCATAAAGCGTTTGACCATGCGATCTTCCAATGAATGAAACGAAATCACGGCGAGCCTGCCGCCGGGAGCCAATGCTTCGAGCGCTTGAGGCAACACTAGCGACAACTCCTCAAGCTCCTGGTTAATGTGAATCCGGATAGCCTGAAAGGTACGCGTTGCCGGATCCTGCCCAGGCTCCCGGGTGCGTACCGCGCCGGCGACGAGGGTCGCGAGCTCGCGAGTGGTGTGAAGGGGCCGCTCGCTTCTTGTCGCAACAATCTTTCTTGCAATCTGCCCAGCAAACCGTTCTTCGCCATATTCTTTTATTACTCCCTTGATTTCTTTTTCTTCAGATGTTGCCAGCCACTGCGCAGCCGTTTGTCCACGGCTGGTATCCATGCGCATATCGAGCGGCGCATCAAAACGAAAACTAAAACCTCGCTGCGCGTCGTCGATTTGTGGCGACGACACACCTATATCCAGTAACACGCCATCGACTTTTTTTATTGATAATTGCAGCAAAACTTTTTGCAGCGACCCGAAGCCCGCATGCACGATGGAAAAACGCGCATCGCTGATTTCTTTCCCGGCGGCAATTGCTGCTGGGTCTTTATCCAGCGCCACCACGCGGCCTTGCGGACCAAGCTGTAGCAAAATTGCTCGGCTATGGCCGCCGCGGCCAAACGTTGCATCTATATATAAGCCGTCGGGGCGGATGTTCAGCGCAGCAACGGCTTCTTGCAGCAAAACAGCGTGGTGCGTGAGGCGTTTTTCCGCCTCGGTCACAACGAGAAATTCTCCATGCCTGCGGGCAAAGTCGGATTTCCCCCTGCGGTGAGTAATTCAAGGTGTTTGTTCCACGCGTCAATATCCCAAATTTCGAAATGGCTGCCTTGCCCCACGAACATCACGTTTTTTTCGATTTTGGCGAAGCCGCGTAGCTCGGGCGAAATCAGCAGGCGCCCGGCGGCATCCAGTTCCACGTCTTCGGCAAAACCGACCAGTAGCCGTTTCCACAAACTGGCTTGGCGATCCAGGCTGGGAAAGGCCATGACCTTGCTGCGAATCGGCTCCCAGGCCGATTCGGGGTATAAAAGCAGGCAGGAATCCGGATGGGCGGTTAGTACCAGCTTACTTGCTTTGCCGCTATTTAAGCCATCACGATGCCGTGTCGGCACCGCCATGCGGCCTTTTGCATCGAGATTGATTGCGGAAGCGCCCTGAAACATTTTTTCCCCTTGCTGCCCTGAAAACTCCAGAATCGCCCAATTTTTACTACTATTTCCCACTGTAGAGCAAACAAAAAGCTAGGTCAAGCCTTTATTTTGCCAAATTTTCTATGTGGAACAGGGACTTACGAGAGATTGAGAAGACTGTGCGCGGGAAAAAATCCCAATGAATTTAATGAGATAGATGGGATACTAAAAGTGATTTGCGAAGAGCGGCGAAGGGGGTAAGGTTTGTCGCAAAATTAAAACAAATTTTTCTTGGCGCTTATCTGCATAGCGTGCGCCGGAGGTCGGATGCGGCGAATAATCGATTTATTCACCGCATAAATTGCGGCGAATAACTTGAATTTGCGGCGAATAACGGCTATATTCACCGCAATAACTGCGGCGAATAACCATGTATATCCATGAATTAAACGACTGGCCGGCATTTCATTGGCAGACAGACAAAATTGCCAACCTGCTGGCCCAAGTGCGCCATCGCCAGGGCAAATTACTCGGAAAAATGGAAAGTCTCGGCTTTCAAGTTCAGGCCGAAGCCGTGCTGCAATCGCTCACGCAGGAAATTCTTAAATCCAGCGAAATCGAAGGCGAAGAATTAAACAATGATCAGGTTCGATCATCCATCGCGCGGCGGCTTGGCATCGATATCGGCGCGCTCACCCCTGCTGCTCGCAATGTTGAAGGAATCGTCGAACTCATGCTCGACGCCACACAGCATCATGCAAAAAAATTAACCGCAACTCGCCTGCTGAAATGGCACGAAGAATTATTTGCAGGTGCTGACAACAGCTTATCCAACATCAAAATTGGCGCATGGCGCGATGATGCAAGTGGCCCGATGCAAGTCGTATCAGGCGCAATCGGGCGCGAGCGCGTGCATTTTCAAGCGCCGCCGGCGAAGTTGCTGGGTAAAGAAATGCGCGCATTTTTGAAATGGTTTAACAGCGGCATGCCAATCGACCCAGTGCTGAAAGCAGCGATTGCGCATTTTTGGTTTGTGACCATCCATCCGTTCGACGACGGTAACGGCCGCATCGCGCGCGCCATAGCAGATATGCAGCTGGCACGCTCAGAAGCCAGCGCACAAAGGTTTTACAGCATGTCCGCGCAAATCCGCGCAGAGCGAAAACACTATTACCAAATACTCGAACAAACGCAAAAAGGCGCGCTCGACATCACAGCATGGCTGGAATGGTTTCTCTCCTGTCTTGAGCGCGCATTCGACAGCACCGAAAAAACACTCGCGACAGTGTTGAATAAATCGCGCTTCTGGCACAAACACGCCGAAGCAACTTTTAACCAGCGCCAGCGCGACACAATAAATAAATTGTTCAACGGCTTTGAAGGCAAACTCACATCATCAAAATGGGCGAAGCTGAATAACTGCTCATCTGACACCGCGCTGCGCGATATCGACGACCTGGTAGCGCGCGGAATATTGGTGAAAGGCGAGGGTGGTGGGCGGAGTACGAGTTACAGACTAGTGAGTATCTAACAAAGTACTTATTTTAATAAAAGGTAAGGCAAGGTATCATTAAATAAGGCTACAACTATCATTCATGCTATAAATCTGCACAATAAAATGTAGTAAAGTGGTTAGTAGCAGGCAAAAAAATTATTTGAATCAGCTCATAGTCGTATTTTTTAGTGCCAAATTTATGGCAGTAATTAGAGAAGAACATTTCAGGGAGGCAAATATGTCTGACTCGTTTGACTTGGCAAGGTTCAAAAATGCCAACATCGACAATGAGCAATACAAACGGCAACTTCACAGAATCACAGAAGCTGGTAACTCGGTAGTTTCAATAGAAAATACTGTCGGGAACGCGCTTCAGAGTTTATCAAAAGACGGGCAAAAGTCTTTTGTCATTTATGGGGAACCGCAAAGCGGAAAAACAGAGATGATGATTTGCCTTACGGCAAAATTACTTGATAAAGGGTACCCATTCATACTTCATTTGCTTAATGACAGCGTCGACTTGCTTGGACAGAACCTCGGACGATTTCAAGCTTCTGGACTCGCACCATCCGCTCAAAATTTTTCAGAAATTCTTGACCCGTCAATTAACGTTAAATCAGGTCGGCATGTCATATTTTGTAAAAAAAATTCCAGCGACCTACGTAAGTTGATCAGTAAAATCGGCACATATCAAAATATTGTGATAATAGATGATGAGGCCGATTATGCATCCCCAAACGCCAAGGTAAATCAGAATGAAAAAACGAAAATAAATGAACTAATTGAGAAATTGCTTGGGGCTACAGGAGACTATATAGGCGTCACTGCGACACCAGCAAGAATTGATTTGAACAATACATTTAATAACGACGGCGGACTGTGGGTACAGTTTTCTCCGCATTCGGCGTATACAGGACAAGATATTTTTTTTCCAGATCAAAATAATGATGCAGATACTAGCAAGCTTAAGTTTCAACTAAGACTACTGCCAGATAAGGGGGATGACCCTAAATATGCTCGGACAGCATTTTTGAGTTTTTTAGTAAACGTTGCACATCTGAATATTTACAATAATGAAAAAGAAAAAAATTATTCTATTTTGATTCATACAAGCGGAAAAAAAATTGATCACAAAACCGACTGGGCAACAATACAAGAAGTTTTATCGAGCCTTGTAGACAATAACAGTAAAAAATTTGATGAATACATTAAGGAGGTATGGTCGATAGCAAAAAAGCGATACATCGACGTAAATCCTGATGAGATCACGCAATATATCGTGAAAAATATCAGCCGTTACTCCGTTATTACTCTGAATAGTGACAGAGACTTTACGCAAAAAGGAGCGTCTGCGACGCGCCCCGCTTCACTGTTTACGATAGTAATTGGCGGGAACATAATTTCTCGCGGCGTTACATTTGAAAATCTGCTTTCGATGTTTTTTACGCGAGACGTTACACACAAAATTCAGCAGGATACATATATTCAGCGAGCGAGAATGTTCGGTGCGCGCGGCGGTTATTTAGAGCATTTTGAGCTTACGATACCTGAGCAGCTTTACTTCGACTGGCATCGCTGTTTCGTTTTTCATCGTTTGTCATTCGCCTCGATTAGTGCTGGCATGGGGTCCCCTGTTTGGCTGGCAGATTCGCGAATTTCTGCAGCCGCAACATCCAGTATTGATAGATCAACTGTAGATATTGATCGAGGTGAAATGAGTTTTGCACTATTTAATTTTGTGCCACGTCTTGATGAAGTCCTCGAGGAACGCCTCACAGTGCACGAAAAATTTGAGGAATTGGCGAAAATTTTAGACGACCAAGCATTTCCATCACACGTCCGTAAATTTATCCAGCGCACATCAAGTCTCGAAACAGCTCTTTCATTTCAAAAGTCCGCTTTCGTATATGACGGAATGACACTGGAGGAGAAAAAGCTAATTATGAGGAAAAAAGGTTTCATGGGTGCCAGCCAAACCAGTAAAAACGACGGAGCCGTTCATTTTTTAAAGGTTTTCAAGAATAATGAAGGGCAAGCAAGGTTGTTTTACAAATTCATTGGTTCAATACAATTCATCAAAAATCTAAAATGACACACAATTTTGAACTTTATCATGGTGCAGTGATTCGTGATCTTATTGTTGCGGCCAATCGACCGATTACAATAGAAGCGCGCGATGGTGCTGGTCGCGTCAACAGTTTTCTCGTGAATAATGAGGTTGCGCTTTATCTGAAACACAGTTCAAAACGGCTACCACCTTGGCAATTTACTTTTGACGACAAAACTATAGATGAAATGATGAACCTTAGCAGACAAGGGCGTTTATTGTGGCTAGTTTTGGTCTGCGGCCAGGATGGAATTATGTCTCTCTCGTTGGCAGACTTTCTGAACGTGAATCCACCAGAGACTGAGACGACCAGTTTTGTGAGGGTTGATCGAGATCGGGGAACGATGTATCGCTTGACGGGCACAGGTGGCAAGTTGTCGAGTAAGCGCCCTAGAGGAATATTGCCTGTCATAAATGATATTTTCGATTTTTTGGGTGGCTTGAAATGATTTCGACGATTCATCCATTTCCTGCCCGTATGGCGCCAGATATCGTTTGGGAGGCGTTGCCTGTAGGTGAGCACCCTATACGAATTCTTGATCCTATGGCTGGATCAGGGACAACTTTGGTAGCCGCTCGATTACGCGGTCATAAAGCCATAGGGTTTGATCGTGATCCGTTAGCTGTCTTACTGGCTAGTACGTGGGTTGCCGACATCAACGCCGATCTTGTCACTCAAAAAGGTTTTCAAGTCTTAGAGCGTGCAAGAAAGCGTTATGCAAAATTGACTTCGAAAGATGCTTTTCCAATAGGTGCAGACAATGAAACGAAGGAGTTCGTCCAATTTTGGTTTGATAGCGATAACCGAAAACAATTGACGGCACTTGCAGCTAGTATTTCCGCAGTTCGAGATCAAAACGTGAAGAACGTGCTCTGGTGTGCATTTTCGCGCCTTATTATTACGAAGCAAGCCGGTGCCTCTTTAGCTATGGATGTATCCCACAGCCGCCCACATCGTAGTTTTGATAAAGCACCTCATCGGGCCTTTGAATATTTTTCACGCGCCGTGCAACATATCGTCAGAGCCGCGCCCTTCAAAGGCCAAGCTATGCCTCTCGCTAAGGTAAAAGTAGCCGATGCCAGAAAAATGCCAATATCTTCTGGTAGTGTTGACCTCATAATCACTTCTCCACCCTACCTAAATGCTATTGATTACCTTCGGGGACACAAACTTTCACTTGTATGGATGGGGCACAGCATTGCAAGCATAAGATCGCTGCGATCAACAAATGTTGGTACAGAGGCATCACCCAAAGAATTAATTGAGGATTCGTGGGTGGATAGTGTAATGAGACGAATGTGTTCAGGCGAGCAGCTTGCTGCGCGTCATCATGGAATGCTTAAACAATATGTTCTCGACTTAAGATTATTTCTAAAAGAATGCTATCGCGTACTCGACGCAAATGGTAAGTGTGTGGTTGTAATTGGCGACTGTAATCTGCGCAAGACATTTGTTGCTAATTCTACTGCGATTGAATTAGCAGGAAACCATGTAGGCTTCAAAGTAGAAGCATCCCGGCGGCGGCCATTACCAGAAAATCGTCGCTACCTTCCCCCTCCGAATACAAAATCATCAGGAACTGCTTTGCAGAAGCGAATGCGCGAAGAAGTAATTCTTACTTTGCGGAAAACTTTATAAGTAGCAAGTAAAATGTAGGGGAATAAAGTGGTTTAGCGCACGCACAAAAAATGTTATCCGAAAATTCTATAGAAAATAAAATGTGAAGCAAACCGATAAGCCGGGTTCTGTTACGGGGTTGCCCCTATGACAGTCATTCATCTGGGCGGGCGATTGCTCGCACGCTCAAGCCACCTACCCGCAAGCTTACGCGAGCCGCGTCAATGCTTGCCTATTTGGTGTTGCTCCGGATGGAGGTTGCCGCGTTTCACCCGGACTTAACCGGCTCGTCTCTGTGGCCCTGTTCCTCGCCTCACGGCGTACGGC
>JAYTVC010000067.1:0-52507 GCA_043744215.1 Pseudomonadota bacterium | reverse complement strand
AACCGTGACGACGTGCGTCTCATTATCGTGCGCGCTTCCGATGTGCCGACTTACGTGCAGCACGGCGCAGCGGATATGGGCATTGCGGGCAAGGATGTATTGGTCGAGCACAGCGGCGAAGGTTTATATCAGCCGCTGGATTTGAACATCGCCCAATGTCGCATGATGGTGGCGGTGTCGAACGATTTTGATTACGACGCGGCGGTGAAGCGCGGCGCGCGCATCCGCGTTGCCACCAAATATATGCAAACCGCGCGGGAGCATTTTGCCGACAAGGGCATGCATGTTGATTTGATTAAACTTTACGGCTCGATGGAATTGGCCCCGCTGGTCGGTTTGAGTGATGCCATTGTCGATGTGGTGTCCAGCGGCAATACGTTAAAAGCGAACAACCTCAAAGCCGTGGAAGAAATCATGGCCATCAGCTCGCGCTTAATCGTGAATCGCGCCGCGTTGAAATTGAAGCGCGAAGCAGTGCAGCCCATCATCGACGCCTTTGCCAAAGCCGCAGAAAAAAATGCTTAAGCTCCGCCGACTCCATTCAACCCAGCCGGATTTTCAGGCGCAGATCAAGGGTCTGCTGGCTTTTGAAACCGCGCAGGATGAAAGCGTCGATCTGGTTGTCGCCAAAATTCTCGCCGATGTGAAAGCCCACGGCGATGACGCCGTGCTCGACTACACGCGCAAATTCGATCATCTGAGTGTGGCGACGATGCGCGACCTGGAAATGCCCAAGGCGCGCATGACAGCAGCGCTCAACAGCGTTCCGAAAATACAACGCGATGCGCTCGAACAAGCGGCCGCGCGCATCCGCGCCTATCACGAAAAACAAATCCAGCCGTCATGGACTTACACCGAAGCCGACGGCACCGTGCTCGGCCAGCAGATTACGCCCATTGATCGCGCGGGCCTCTACGTGCCCGGCGGAAAGGCAGCATATCCGTCGAGCGTGTTGATGAGCGCCGTCGCCGCTAAAGTTGCTGGTGTAGCTGAGTTGATTATGGTGACGCCGACACCGAAGGGTGCGGTGAATAATCTGGTGCTCGCGGCGGCCGCGCTCGCGGGCGTTGATCGCGTGTTTACCATTGGCGGCGCACAAGCAGTCGGCGCGCTGGCTTACGGCACGCAAACCATTCCGCAGGTGGATAAAATTGTCGGGCCTGGCAATGCCTACGTCGCCGCCGCAAAACGCCGCGTGTTCGGCGTGGTCGGCATCGATATGGTGGCGGGGCCGTCGGAAATTTTAGTCATCTGTGATGGCAAAACTGACCCGGATTGGATCGCGATGGATTTGTTTTCGCAAGCGGAACACGACGAAATTGCGCAGGCGATTTTGCTCTGTCCTGATGCTGATTACATCGAACGCGTCGCGGCCAGCATTGAAAAATTATTAAACACCATGCCGCGCAAGGACATTATCAGCGCCTCGCTGCAAAATCGCGGCGCGTTGATTGAAGTGAAAAGCCTCGATGAAGCCTGCGAAATTTCCAACCAAATCGCGCCAGAACATCTCGAATTATCCGTCGAACAGCCTGACAAATTATTGAATAAAATCAAACATGTAGGCGCAATCTTCATGGGGCGCTTTTCGAGCGAAGCGTTGGGCGATTATTGCGCCGGCCCCAATCATGTGTTGCCCACCTCACGCACCGCGCGCTTCTCGTCACCGCTCGGCGTGTACGATTTTCAAAAACGTAGCAGCATCATTCATGTATCGCGTGATGGCGCGCAAACGTTGGGGAAAATCGCTTCGACGCTGGCAAAAGGTGAAGGTTTGGATGCTCATGCACAGTCGGCGGAGTATCGATTTGAAAAATGAACATTTTTTTCACCACAGAGACACAGAGGCACAGAGAAAAGCCAATTCAATTCATTCTTTGTCATTCTGAGGCCATAGGCCGAAGCATCTGCTGTTTGGTTTGTCCGCGCAAAAAACAGATTCTTCGCTCCGCTCAGAATGACAAGGTTTTGTTTATCAGTGTGGCGCAAACAGCAGATTCTTCGCTCTGCTCATAATGACAAGGTTTTGTTTATCACTGTGGCGCACACAGCAGATTCTTTGCTCTGCTTAGAATGACAAGGTTTTAAATACCTGTGTGGCGCAGACAGCAGGTTGTTCGCTCTGCTCAGAATGACAAGGTTTTGTTTATCACTGTGGCGCAGACAGCAGATTCTTTGCTCTGCTCAGAATGACAAGGTTTTAAATACCTGTGTGGCGCAGACAGCAGATTCTTCGCTTTGCTCAGAATGACAAGGTTTTGTTTATCAGTGTGGCGCAGACAGCAGATTCTTCGCTCTGCTCAGAATGACAAGGTTTTGTTTATCACTGTGGCGCAGACAGCAGGTTGTTCGCCCCGCTTAGAATGACAAGGTTTTGTTTATCAGTGTGGCGCAAACAGCAGATTCTTTGCCCCGCTTAGAATGACAAGATAAAGACAAGGTTTTGTTTTTCTCTGTGCCTCTGTGTCTCTGTGGTGAATGCATTTGACCTTAAGAAAATGAAACTCGAACAAATTATCCGTCCCGAAATCCGCGCACTCAATGCGTACCATGTTCCGCCAAGCACGGGCCTGATCAAGCTCGATGCGATGGAGAATCCATATCCGCTGCCCGATGCGATACGTGAAGAAATAGCGCGGCTCGCGCACGACGCGAGTATCAACCGTTATCCCGATCCTTCTGCTGCGCAATTGAAACAGCAGTTACGCGAGGTGATGAATATCCCGGCGGGAATGGATTTGCTGCTGGGCAACGGCTCTGATGAAATTATTCAGATTCTGGCGATGGCGTTGAATAAAAGTGCAACGCTGTTGTCCGTTGAGCCCGCATTCGTGATGTTCAAAATGATTGCGACGTTTTGCGCTTTGAATTATGTCGGCGTGCCGCTGAAAAATGATTTCACGCTTGATCTTGACGCAATAATCAATGCAATCAAACAACACCAACCCGAGCTCATCTTTATCGCTTACCCGAATAACCCGACGGGCAATTTGTTTGATGCGAAAGCCATTGAGCAAATCATTCAAGTTGCACCGGGTTTGGTGGTGGTCGATGAAGCCTATTACGCGTTTTCGCCTGCGTCGTTCATGGCGCGCCTGAACGATTTTCCCAATCTCGCCATTATGCGTACCGTATCCAAGCTGGGCCTGGCCGGTTTACGGCTGGGGTTTTTGGCCGGGCGCCCCGATTTGATTCGTGAACTCGACAAGCTGCGCCTGCCCTACAACATTAATGTGCTCACCCAGACCGTCGCTTGCGCGGTGCTGAGACATGCCGATGTTTTGCGCCAACAGGCCGACGCGATTGTGGCGGAACGGGCACGTTTATTTGCTGCCTTGGTTGCAACACGGGGAGTGACAGCCTATGCTTCGGAAGCGAACTTTATTTTGTTGCGGGTGGCGAATGCGCCCGCCGTATTTGACGGACTGAAATCCCGTGCTATATTGGTAAAGAATTTGCACGGCGCAAATACCCTTTTGGCGAACTGTTTACGCGTAACCGTTGGCACCCCAAACGAAAACCAACAATTCCTTTCAGCTTTGCAACAAAGTCTGAACTAAAACTTATTCCCATCCCCGAGATTTACCATGCGCACGGCCCAAGTATCCCGTAACACCCTCGAAACGCAGATTTCCGTCAGCATTAATCTTGACGGCAGCGGCGTCTCCAAACTCGCCAGCGGCATTTCGTTCCTCGACCACATGATGGACCAGATCGCCCGTCACGGCATGATGGACATCGACGTCAGCGCCAAGGGCGATTTGCACATCGATGCGCATCACACAGTGGAAGATATCGGCATCACGCTCGGCCAGGCGTTTGCCAAAGCCATCGGCGACAAAAAAGGTGTGCGCCGTTACGGCCACGCTTATGTTCCGCTCGATGAAGCCTTGTCGCGCGTCGTGCTTGATCTGTCGGGCCGCCCCGGTTTGGAATTTCACGTTCCGTTCACGCGCGCCCGCGTGGGCGAGTTTGATGTCGATTTGATTCATGAATTTTTTCAAGGTTTTGTGAACCACGCGCTGGTGAGTTTGCATATCGACAATTTGCGCGGCGACAATTCGCACCATCAGGCGGAAACAATTTTCAAAGCCTTCGGTCGCGCGTTGCGCATGGCGGTGGAGAAGGATCCGCGAAGCGAGGGGGTTATTCCTTCGACAAAAGGCAGTCTCTAAAAATTTCTTCGTCTGAATTTGTGTGATAAAAAATTCTCAAACTAAACAACCATGACCCGCATCGCTGTCATTGATTACGGCATGGGCAATTTGCGCTCCGTCGCGAAAGCCCTGCACCACGCGTCGCCGGAAGACGACGTGTATATCACCAGTAAAGCAGACGACGTGGCGCGCGCCGACCGAGTGGTGTTCCCCGGCCAGGGCGCCATGCGCGGCTGTATGGCGGGGCTCGATCAATTCGGTTTGCGCGACGCGGTGTTGCACGCCGCGCGCAACAAACCGTTTCTCGGTGTGTGCATGGGTTTGCAAATGCTATTCGATGTGTCGGAAGAAGCCGGCGACTTGCCTGGCCTCGGCATCATCTCCGGCCGCGTGGTGCGCTTCGATGTGAGCGGCGCGACCGACGGTTTGGATCGGCCGCTCAAGGTGCCGCACATGGGCTGGAACGAAGTGAATTACAAAATAGATCATCCACTGTGGCGCGGCATTGCCGATCAATCACGGTTTTATTTTGTGCATAGTTATTTCGCGCAGCCGAAAAATACGGCTGACATCGCGGCAACGGCAGATTTTCCCGACGAGTTTACCTGTGCCATCGCGCGAGACAATATTTTTGCTGCGCAATTTCATCCGGAGAAAAGTTCCAATGCAGGGCTCACGTTGTATCGCAATTTTATCCAATGGAAACCGTAACTCACTCGACAAATCATGATACTCATACCCGCAATTGATTTGAAAGACGGCCACTGCGTGCGCTTGAAGCAGGGCGACATGAACGGCGCGACCGTGTATTCGGAAGACCCCGGCGCGATGGCGAAACACTGGCTGGCGCAGGGCGCGAAGCGTTTGCATCTGGTCGATTTGAATGGCGCGTTTGCCGGCAAACCGAAAAACCGCGAGGCCATCAAAGCGATTACTGATGCGGTGGGTGCCGATATTCCCGTGCAGCTCGGCGGCGGCATTCGCGATCTGGATACGATCGAACAGTATCTTGATAGCGGCATTACCTATGTCATCATCGGCACGGCAGCCGTAAAAAACCCCGGCTTTTTGCATGACGCCTGTGATGCGTTTCCCGGCCACATCATCGTCGGCCTCGATGCGAAAGATGGCAAAGTCGCCGTCGATGGCTGGAGCAAACTCACCGGCCACGATGTGCTCGACCTGGCAAAAAAATTTCAGGATTACGGCGTCGAAGGCGTGGTTTACACCGACATCGGCCGTGACGGCATGTTAAACGGCGTGAACATCGAGGCGACGGTAAAACTCGCGCGCGAGTTGACGATGCCTGTCATCGCCAGCGGCGGGCTCACCAATCTCGACGACATTCGCAAACTGTGCGCCGTGCAAGAAGAAGGCATCAGCGCGGCGATAACCGGCCGCGCCATTTACGAAGGCACCATTAATTTTGCCGAAGCGCAAAAACTGGCCGAGCAATTATCGCCCAGGGCGCTTAAAACAGAATATACGTAACTAATTGATTATATTCAATAATTTAACATATATCGACACTCATTTTGCTCGCTAAACGAATCATTCCCTGTCTTGATGTCAACGCTGGCCGCGTGGTCAAAGGCGTTAATTTTGTCGGCCTGCGCGACGCAGGCGACCCGGTTGAAATCGCGCGTCGTTACGACAAAGAAGGCGCGGATGAAATTACTTTTCTTGACATCACCGCCAGCAGCGACCAACGCGGCCTATTGCTCGACATCATCGAACGCGTGGCCGAAGAAGTGTTTATTCCCCTCACCGTTGGCGGCGGTGTGCGTGAGTTGAAAGACGTGCGGCGTTTGTTGAACGCGGGTGCCGACAAAGTCAGCATCAATACGTCCGCCATACTAAATCCGCAACTCGTCGCCGAAGCGGCCAACCATTTCGGCAATCAATGCATTGTCGTCGCCATTGATGCCAAACGCGTGGGCGACCATTGGGAAGTGTTTACCCACGGCGGCCGCAATGCCACCGGCCTCAATGCGATAGAATGGGCGCAGAAAATGGCGAAGATGGGAGCGGGCGAAATTCTGCTCACCAGCATGGATCGCGACGGCACCAGGATGGGTTTTGATTTAGATCTGACGCGCGCCGTGAGTGATGCCGTGAGTGTGCCCGTGATCGCCAGCGGAGGTGTGGGCAATTTACAGCACTTGGCCGAAGGCATCACCATTGGTGGCGCAGACGCAGTATTGGCCGCGAGCATTTTTCATTACGGCGATTACACGATTAAAATGGCTAAGCAATTTTTGCAGCGCAAAGGTATCGAGATGCGCTTAGATTCATCAAGATAGCATTCTTCGCGGCAAGATTTTTCGAGATGGTTTTGAAATGAGTGATGCGTGGTTAAGTAAAGTGAACTGGACACAAGACGGCCTTGTGCCCGTCATCGCGCAGGAAGCGAGGACGGGCAAGGTGCTGATGTTCGCGTGGATGAACCGTGAAGCGTTGAAACAAACGGCGCAAACCGGCGAGGTGGTTTATTGGTCGCGCCGGCGTAAAAAATTGTGGCGCAAAGGCGAGGAATCGGGCAACGTGCAAAAAGTGCAGTCCATACGCCTCGATTGCGACGAAGATGTGCTGCTGATTATTGTTGAACAAGTGGGCGGCATCGCTTGTCATACCGGCAGGCATCATTGTTTTTTCAACAAATTGGAAAGCGAAGAGTGGATCGTCACCGATCCGGTGTTGAAAGAACCGACGGAAATGTACGGCAATGAGCGATAAGGACATTTTGGCGCGCGTGATGGCTACCATTGAATCGCGCAAACATGCCGATAGCGGTAGTTCCTATGTCGCATCGCTGAACGCGAAGGGCATCGACCACATTCTCAAGAAGGTGGGCGAAGAAGCGACAGAAACCGTCATCGCCGCCAAGGGCAATGATAAAATACACATTGTGAAAGAAACGGCCGACTTGTGGTTTCACACGATGGTGATGCTGAGCTGGCACGGATTGTCGCCCAACGATGTGTTGGCGGAACTGGAGCGGCGCGAAGGTGTGTCGGGCCATGAAGAAAAAGCGGCGAGAACAAAATAATGGACGATTGTATTTTTTGTAAAATCATCGCCGGGAAAATTCCCGCCAAAAAAGTGTATGAGGATGACGACGTGTTGGCGTTCCACGATATTCACCCCGTTGCGCCGGTACACTTCATGATTATTCCTAAAAAGCATGTGGCGTCGATGGCGGAGCTTACCGATGCCGATCAAAACGTGATGGGTAAAATCATGGTGATGGCAACAAAGCTGGCGAAAGAGCAGGGCTGTCAGAACGGTTTTCGTACTATCGTCAATACCGGCGAAGCGGCGCGGCAGGATGTTTTTCATTTGCATGTGCATATCATCGGCGGGGAAATTCTGCCGGGCATGATTGTTAAATCGAAGCACTGATTTTATTTCAGAATTAAAAGGAGTTTGATATGGGCTCACTCAGCATTTGGCATTGGTTAATCGTGTTGGCGGTCGTCGTGATGATATTCGGCACATCAAAACTCAGGAACATCGGCAAGGATCTGGGCGGCGCAGTGAAAGACTTCAAGGACGGCATGGGAGGCGATAAAAAGCCCGATCAACTGGATGCCAATGGAAAATCGCAAACCTATGAAAATGACGTAAAGGATAAGACGAAGAGTTAGGACCGAAAAGTTGGGTTGTGGATTGCGGGCTGAGTAAAACCATCGGGCTGCATTTTTGATTTTCCCTTAATCCACGATCCTCAATTCTTGATCCTGTCTTCTCAATCCGCGCTACTCACTCCTGATCTATGTTCGATTTCGCTTTCTCAGAACTGGTCGTCATCGGTGTCGTGGCCCTCGTGGTCATCGGCCCTGAACGGCTGCCGAAAGTCGCACGCACGGCGGGTATTTTGCTCGGACGATTGCAGCGTTATGTTTCCACGGTGAAGGCCGACATCTCGCGCGAAATGGAGTTGGAAGAACTGAAAAAAGTGAAATCGGAATTTCAGGAGGCGGCGCGGGATGTCGAGCAATCAGTGCATCAGCAGGCGCGCGCCATTGAAGCCGAAGCGCAATCGGTGTCAAAACAATTGGCCGACACGCCTGAAGCAAAACCGGCCACGCCGGAAATAAAATCCGCTGACGTCACCACGCCGCCGCCCGCGCCGCAAATGGAGTTGGGTCTCGACTCACATTTGTCGGGCAACAAAAAAACCTAAAGCAAAAAATTTTCCATGAGCGCCGAAGAAACTTTTATTTCCCATCTGGTGGAGTTGCGGTCGCGTTTGGTGCGCAGCCTCATTGCCATGGGTGTCGTTTTTCTGGCGCTATTTTATTGGGCCAGTGATCTCTACCGTTTGCTGGCCGCCCCGCTGATCGCAAAATTACCCGCCGGCGGGCAGATGATCGCCACCGATATTTCCACGCCGTTTTTTGTGCCGATGAAAGTCGCGATGATGACGGCGTTTCTCATTTGCCTGCCTTACATCCTGTGGCAGTTCTGGGCGTTTGTAGCGCCGGGGCTTTATACCCACGAGAAAAAATTGGCAGGCCCCCTCGTGATTGTCAGCACGATTTTGTTTTTGTGCGGCATGGCCTTCGCGTATTTTCTCGTCTTCCCCGTTGTGTTCGGTTTTATTGTTTCCACTGCGCCGCAAGGCGTGGCGGTGATGACCGACATCAACAAGTATCTGGATTTTGTGCTCACCATGTTCATGGCCTTCGGCGTCACGTTTGAAGTGCCGGTGATCGTGGTGATCCTGGTGAAAATGGGCATCGTGTCGGTAGCGAAGTTGCGCGATATTCGCCGCTACGTGATCGTCGGCGCGTTTGTGGTTGGCGCGATATTCACACCGCCCGATGTGGTGTCGCAATTGATGCTGGCGATTCCCTTGTGTTTGCTTTATGAGTTAGGAATCATTGCCGCATCGTTCATCAGCAAGCCGTCAAAATTCAGCACAGCAGGTTTCGAGCGACTGACGGATGAACCATTGGAACAGGAATTGGATAAGCAGCAAGCGCAGGACAAAGCTACGAAATGAAGCACAAGAAGTTATAAAATATTCAATATAATCAATTACTTACGTTTATCTAACGATGCTTGTGGTTTGGGTCGTTTACCAACCGTCACTTGCACAACGATCGGTTTCTGACTGCGCAACAAAGTAAGATTGGCCAGCTTGCCCGGAGCCAATTCTGAAATCTGATTCAACATATCGACGCTGTCATTCACGGCTTTGTCATTCACCGCCGTCAACAAATCACCGGGTTTGATGCTGGCTTTGTCGGCGGGCCCGTCGCGCAATACGCCGCGTATCACCGCACCTTTGGTTTTGCCGATCTTGAGCGTCTCCATCACATCGACCGATGGCTGGTTATCCACTTCCACGCCAATCCAGCCGCGCGTCACGCTGCCAGTGGCGATGATTTGTTCCATCACATGTTTGGCGAGGCTCACGGGAATAGAAAAGCCAATGCCTTGCGAGCCGCCGCTGCGCGAATAAATCGCGCTGTTGATGCCGAGCAAACTGCCGTTGGTATCGACCAGCGCGCCGCCCGAGTTGCCGGGGTTGATGGCCGCGTCGGTCTGGATGAAATTTTCGAATTGGTTAATGCCGAGCCTGCTGCGGCCCAGCGCGCTGATGATGCCCATGGTGACTGTCTGGCCGACGCCGAACGGGTCGCCGATGGCGAGCACCACGTCGCCGATTTTCGCCTGTTCAGATTGGCCGAAGTTGATCGCGGGCAAATTGACGGCTTCGACTTTCAACACCGCGAGGTCGGTATCGGGATCGGTGCCCACCACTTTTGCCGGCACCGTGCGCCCGTCCGACAATGCCACATTGATTTCGTCGGCGCCCTCGACCACATGATGATTGGTAAGAATGTAACCGTTGGATCGCACAATCACGCCGGAGCCCAAACTCGATTGCGGTTCGGCATCTTCATCCAGGCGGTCGCCGAAAAATCGCCGCAGGACGGGGTCGTCAAGCAGCGGATTGTTTTGCTCGGCCTTGACTTCTTTGCTGGTGAAAATATTGACCACCGATGGAATCGCCTTGCGTGCCGCTTCGCGATAGGAAAGCTGCATCGCGCCGGTTGCAGGATTTGACGGCAGGGTGACCGGCGCCGCAACCGGGTTGGTCGTCGGCACAATGACGGCAGAACCTGGGTTGCGCCATGCCAGTAAATCCGGCCTGATCAGGCTGATAACAAATAACGCGGCCATCGTGATGGTGGCCATTTGAGCGAACAGTAACCAGAGCTTGCGCATGACGTTTCAAAGTACGGAAAGTGGGTGTTTCAATCAAAAAAGAATTATTACCCAAAAGCGGGGCTTAAGCAAAAAAGCTGCAATAAAAATGCGACAAAAAAAACAGCCCGGAGAACCCGGGCTGTTTTGATTGTTACGCATGCAACGCAGGTTACTTTTTCAGCGCGTCGCGGATTTCACGCAACAGCACCACGTCTTCCGGCGTAGGAGGCGGAGGAGCGGCTGCCGCCGGCTTTTTCATATTGTTCACTGCCTTGACCAGCATGAAAATGATGAAAGCCAAAATGATGAAGTTGACTAGAATGGAAAAGAAGTTACCGTATGCGAAAGCAGAGCCGCCTGCTTTCTTGAGGGCTTCCAATGTCATGGGTCCGTCCAGTGCTTTGGCGGGTTCTTTCAATACCGAGAACAAGTTCGAGAAATCGACGCCGCCGATAATTTTTCCAACCAC
This sequence comes from Pseudomonadota bacterium, assembly GCA_043744215.1. GTDB lineage: Bacteria > Pseudomonadota > Gammaproteobacteria > Burkholderiales > JBEEJL01 > JBEEJL01. Next base: position 41,659 of record JAYTVC010000067.1, on the reverse strand, counting down.
CGGCATGATCAGATCATTCACCATCGAATCAACGATTTTGCCGAATGCGCCGCCAATAATCACGCCTACGGCGAGATCCATGACGTTCCCTTTTGCAATAAAGTCTTTAAATTCGCCCATCATTCCCATAATTAGCCTCTATCATTAGTTAAGTTGGTGTTCAAAAACACTTTTTTGAAGCGAACTCACTGTAAGTCCATGCTTTAGGGCTGTCAACCCGTAAATCCGGCGTATTTCACAGTTGGGGCTTAAGTTTACATTTCAAATCGTATAAAATAGGCGGGTTTGAAATCCAAGATACAAAGCAGAAGGAATTAAGTATGAGCGCCAATGAAGTCGATAAAGGTAAGCGAAATTTTTTGATCTGGAGCGGTTTGCTGGGCACGGCGGCTACTGCCGTGACGGTGGTGCCATTCGTCGGCAGCATGCTGCCAAGCGAGCGGGCAAAGGCGGCCGGCGCGCCTATTGAGGTAGATATATCGAAAATCGAGCCAGGCCAAATGGCTACGTTCGAGTGGCGCGGCAAACCGGTATGGGTGGTAAATCGCACGCCGGAAATGCTCGCGCAACTGGATAAGGTGGTCGATAAGCTGGCGGATCCTGCGTCCGGCAGCTCCAAGCAGCCGGATTATGCTAAAAACCCCTTGCGGGCCAACGATAAACACAAAAACTTTCTGGTTGTAGAGGGGGTCTGCACACACTTGGGCTGCTCGCCCACTTATCGCAAAGAAGTTGGCCCGGCGGACCTGGGTGTTGACTGGCCGGGCGGTTTTTACTGCCCTTGCCACGGCTCAAAATTCGATATGGCGGCGCGCGTGTTCAAAGGCTCGCCTGCACCGTCTAATCTGGTGATTCCACCCTATCAATATCTCAGCGATTCGCGCCTAGTCATCGGCGACGACAGCACTAAAGGAGCCTAAGCATGTCAGCAATCGCAAAACTGGGCGGATGGATCGACGAACGCTTTCCCCTGACCGCAACCTGGAAAGCGCACCTTTCCGAATATTATGCGCCGAAAAATTTCAATTTCTGGTATGTGTTCGGCGCGCTGGCGCTGATCATTCTGGTGAACCAGATTGTCACCGGTATTTTCCTCACGATGAATTACAAGCCCGACGCCAAGGAAGCCTTTGCCTCGGTCGAATACATCATGCGCGAAGTGAATTTTGGCTGGCTCATCCGCTACATGCATTCCACCGGTGCATCACTGTTTTTTGTGGTGGTGTATCTGCATATGTTCCGCGGGCTGATGTACGGTTCCTATCGCAAGCCGCGGGAATTGATCTGGATTTTCGGCATGATGATTTACCTGGCCCTGATGGCCGAAGCGTTTTTTGGTTACTTGCTGCCTTGGGGCCAAATGTCCTTTTGGGGCGCGCAGGTAATCGTGAATCTGTTTTCCGCCGTGCCGTTCATCGGGCCTGATCTGTCAGAGTGGATTCGCGGCGACTACGTCGTTTCGGACGCGACGTTGAATCGCTTTTTCGCCTTCCATGTGATCGCCTTGCCGTTTGTGCTGGCTGGCTTGGTGGTTGCGCATCTGGTGGCGTTGCACGAAGTGGGTTCGAACAACCCCGACGGCATCGAAATCAAAAAACTCAAGGATCCTAAAACCGGTATTCCCCTCGATGGCATTCCGTTTTTCCCCTACTACGTGGTGAAGGATATCGTCGCGCTGGTGGTATTTTTAGGTGTGTTCAGCGCGATTATTTTCTTCTTCCCGGCGATGGGCGGCTATTTTCTGGAAGACAATAACTTCGTGCCCGCCAATCCGCTGCAAACGCCGGAACACATCGCGCCGGTCTGGTATTTCACGCCGTTCTACGCCATGTTGCGCGCAGTGCCGCCCATCATGGGCTCGCAGTTCCCCGGCGTGATTGTGATGGGCGCCGCGACCATGATTCTGTTTCTACTACCGTGGCTTGATCGCGGCAAGGTCAATTCAATTCGGTATCGCGGTCAGCTGTTCAAAAATTGGCTGACGGCATTTGCCATCAGCTTTGTGATTCTCGCCATCTGCGGCATTTTCCCGACCAGCGTTTGGGGGCAATTTCCCGAGGGGTTGCGTTTCCTGGGCAACTCCAGATTGGCCCTCTTTGTGGCGCAGATTTACACCTTTGTCCTGGGCGGCCTCGATGTGGCTACGCTTGTGGCGCGGATATTTACTTTGATTTATTTTGCTTTTTTTATCCTGATGCCCTGGTATAGCGCGAAAGATAAAACCAAACCCGTTCCGGAAAGGCTGACCTGACAATGAAGAAGCTCGTATTTTTGTTATTAGCCCTTCCCTTTTGGGCGGTGGCTTCCGAAAAAGTCGCGCTGGATCGCTTACCCGATACCGTCGACATGCAGGCATCGTTGCAACGTGGCGCCCGCAATTTCGTCAACCATTGCCTCAATTGCCACGGCGCGGCGTACATGCGTTATAGCAAGTTGAAAGACATCGGTTTGAGCGAGCAGCAGATCAAAGACAACCTCATGTTCACCACCGACAAAATCGGCGAGACCATGAAAACGGCGATGGATCCGAAAGCGGCGAAAGAATGGTTCGGTGCCGCTCCGCCCGATCTTTCCGTCATCGCCCGCTCCCGCAGCAGCGATTGGCTCTACACCTACCTGCGCGGCTTTTATCGCGACGACAGCCGGCCATCGGGCTGGAACAACCTCGTTTTCCCCAACGTGGGCATGCCCCATGTGATGTATAACCTGCAGGGCGAGCAGGCGCTGGAGGTGCATGTGAAAGAGGGCCACGGTGGCGAGAAGCATGTAGAAAAAAACCTCAAGTTAACCAAGCCCGGCAGCATGACGACGATGGAATACAACGGCTATGTAAAAGACACGGTGAATTTTCTCGCGTACGTTGCCGAGCCGATCAAAGAAACCCGGTTCAAAATGGGCATCATAGTCATGTTTTTTCTCACGTTGCTGTTTTTCGTCGTGCTCGGCCTCAAGAAGCAGTATTGGAAAGACGTGAAATAACCGGCGCGGCGTCGTTTTAAGCGGCGCGCGTATTACCCAAAAACACACAAGGGGACCTTTCCTATGATGACCTTATACTCCGGCACTACTTGCCCATTCAGCCAGCGCTGCCGCCTGGTGCTGTACGAAAAAGGCATGGATTTCCAGATCATCGACGTAGATTTATTCAACAAGCCGGAAGACCTGGCGGTGATGAACCCTTACAACCGCGTGCCGGTTCTGATTGAGCGCGACCTGATCCTTTACGAATCGAACATCATCAACGAATACATCGATGAGCGTTTCCCCCATCCGCAGCTCATGCCGGCGGATCCGGTGATGCGCGCACGGGCGCGTTTGTTCCTGTTCCGTTTCGAGCTGGAGCTTTTCAGCCATGTTCAGATTCTCGAAAGCGGCTCGCAAAAGGCCATGGACAAATCGCGCCAGATGATCCGCGACAATCTGGTGCAGATCGCGCCGATTTTTGCCAAGCAGAAATTTATTCTCGGTGAAGAATTTTCCATGCTCGACGTCGCTATCGCGCCACTGTTATGGCGTCTTGAGCACTACGGTATCCAATTGCCCAAACAAGCGGTGCCGCTGCTGAAGTATGCCGAGCGTTTATTTTCGCGCCAGGCGTTCATTGATTCCATGACGCCAGCCGAAAAGGCCATGCGCCGTTAAGCGTATTGGATCCAGCGTTTGCCATGAGCGAGATTTCGACCAAACCGTATTTCATCCGCGCCATTTTTGAATGGTGTTGCGACAGCGGTTTTACGCCCTACATCAACGTGCGCGTTGATGGTTCGACCCGCGTGCCGATGGAATACGTCAAAGAAGGCGAAATCGTACTCAACATCAGCACGGGTGCCACGCGCAATCTCACCATTGATAGCAGCGGCGTGCAGTTCACCGCACGCTTCAACGGCACGTCGCGTGAAATCAGCGTGCCTATCAGCAACATCGCCGGCATTTTCGCCCGTGAGAACGGCCAAGGCATGATGTTCCCGCCCGAAGCGGCGGTCACGCCAGTTGCGGCAGATTCGGTACCTCGCCTGAGCGTGACCGAAAAAGCGGAGGCCAATCCCGCTGATTTCGCAGGGTCCCACCAGCCCAAACCATCGGGCGCGGCCGGCAAAAACCATCTGAAAGTAGTCAAATGATTTTATTGTGTGAACAGGTTGCTTGGTCGCATTCGCGGCATCGCCTATAATCTCTCTCCATGCCGGCATAGCTCAGTTGGTAGAGCAGCTGATTTGTAATCAGAAGGTCGTGAGTTCGATTCTTACTGTCGGCACCAAATTAAAAAGGCTTACGCAATCACGTAGGCCTTTTTCTTTAGCGATTCGTAAAGGGTAAAAATTTCAATGGATTATTTATCTTCCGACATCAAACAAATATTTTCGTTATGTAAAACCATTGCCGTCGTCGGCCTGTCGGACAATCCGTCACGGCCCAGCCACGGCGTTGCGCGCTATTTGCAGCAGCAGGGGTTTCGCGTCATTCCCGTCAATCCGAAACTCAGCGAAGTGCTGGGCGAAAAATGTTATGCCAGTTTGCGCGATGTGCCGATAAAAATTGACATGGTGGATGGCTTTCGCCGCAGCGAAGAAATGTTGCCCATCGCGCAAGACGCCGTGGCCATCGGCGCGAAATGTTTGTGGATGCAAATCGGTGTGGTGAATGAAGCGGCGGCAAGCATCGCGCGCCATGCCGGGCTGCGTGTGGTGATGGATCGCTGCACGAAGATTGAACATGCGCGAATCTTTGCGGCCATTTGAGCGGTGGCCACTTCTGTTTGAAAGATTCTGTTTGAAATGCTCTGTTTGAAATGCTCTGTTTGAAATGTTTGCCCTCTCGCCCGGCATTCAACGTTTTTCCTGGTAAGGCTTGAACCGCCAAGAATGCAACAGGGTTGAATGTCGCCAGCCCCTCCACGCTCCGTTATTTCCTTTCGCCGCTGACGACAAAGTAGGTAGGCTTATAAATTTGTCCATTGCTTGACACGCTCCGAGAAAATCGGTAATTTGAAACGAACGTTTGAATTTAACAATAAAAATATTTATATTAATCAATATGTTACTATTTTTTGGAGAAAACATGGCTGCTATTCCGATAAAAGCGCGCGTACCGCTGAAAGCGAATATCGATACTAAAACCCGCATTCTCGAGGCGGCTGAGCGGCTGTTTTTGCAGCATGGTTTTGCATCGACGTCCATGCGCCTGATTACGGCTGAGGCCGAGGTGAATCTGGCTGCGGTGAATTATCATTTTGGCTCTAAAGACGCGCTGATCGAGGCGGTATTTACCCGCCGTTTGGGGCCGCTCAACCGCCAGCGTTTGGGCCAACTGGACCGTTTGGAAATGCTGGCTGAGGGCAAGCCGCTCAAACTTGAATCCATCGTTGAGGCGTTTATCGGCTCGGCGTTTTTGGGCGAGGGCAAGCCCGACGAAGGCGCGCTGGTTTTTGCGCAACTGCTGGGCCGGGCTTACAATGAAACGTCCAGCGGCGTGCGCGATATTTTGTATGTGCAAAACAAGGAAGTCATCAAGCGCTTCAAAGCCGCGCTGGGTAGAGCCTTGCCCCACTTGTCGCCGGAAGAATTGGTGTGGCGCATGCATTTCGTGTTCGGTTCTATTTCCTATACGCAATCTGGCACCGATGCTTTGCGTTTGGTGGCGAAATATGAATTGAGCGACGGCAGTTATCCCCGTACTGTGGTCAAGCGGCTGTTGCCATTTTTGTGCGCCGGCCTGCAAGCACCGGCCAGCATGGGGCAGGCTGAAGCGCTGGCCAAAGCCTGATTACATCTTTGCGCAGCCACGCGCTGCACTTGAGAAATTAAGGTAACTATATGATTTTAATCATTATTTTAGCTTTCATGGTAACGATTGCCGTGCTCTGGGCATTGGCCTACTTTAGCGCGCCGGGCTGGTTGTGGTCAGTGGCGATAGGGGTGGGCATCGCGATGCTTGCCGCTGAGGGTGTGTTGCAAGGCGCGTTGCTGGTAGCGGCAGGCACTTTGTTTGTCGTGGCAGCCGCCATGCTCAACGTGGTGCCATTGCGACGCAAACTGGTGAGCGGGCCGCTCTTCAACTGGTATAAAAAAATTCTGCCGCCCGTGTCGCAAACCGAACAAGAGGCGCTCGACGCCGGCACCGTGTGGTGGGAGGGCGATTTATTCAGCGGGCGGCCCGATTGGAAAAAACTTTTCGCATTCCCGAAGCCGACGTTGAGCGCTGAGGAACAAGCATTTCTTGCCGGGCCCACCGAAGAACTTTGTCGCATGGTGAACGAATGGGAAATCACCCACGAGCGCTATGACCTGCCCAAAGAAGCGTGGGACTTCATCAAGCGCAAAGGTTTTCTGGGAATGATTATTCCCAAGCAATACGGCGGCATGGCATTTTCTGCTTACGCCCATTCCGAAGTGGTGATGAAACTTTCCAGCCGCAGCGGCACCGCTGCCGTGAGTGTGATGGTGCCCAACTCGCTCGGCCCGGCGGAATTGCTGATTCATTACGGCACGGATGAACAAAAAAATTATTATCTTCCACGATTAGCGAAAGGCCAGGAAATTCCTTGTTTCGCGCTCACCGGCCCCGATGCCGGCTCCGACGCCGGCTCGATTCCGGATATCGGAATCGTGTGCAAAGGCATGCATGAGGGCAAAGAAGTGCTCGGCATGCGTCTGACGTGGGAGAAGCGTTACATCACCCTCGGACCCATTGCGACGCTGCTTGGCCTCGCGTTCAAATTACACGACCCCGACCATTTGATTGGCGATAAAGAAGACATCGGCATTACGTTGGCATTGATTCCCACTGACACGCCGGGCGTTATTATCGGCCGTCGTCATTTGCCTTTGAACGGTGCGTTTATGAACGGGCCCAACTCGGGTAAAGATGTATTTATCCCGATGGATTGGGTCATCGGCGGCCAGGCGCGCGTGGGCCAGGGATGGCGCATGTTGATGGAATGTCTGGCGGCGGGCCGTTCGATTTCGTTACCGGCGCAGTCGATTGCAGCGGGTAAATTATGCAGCTTCGCCACCGGCGCTTACGCACGCGTGCGCACGCAATTCAAAACCCCCATCGGAAAATTTGAAGGCGTCGAAGAAGCGCTTGCGCGCATCGGCGGCACCACCTACATGATGGACGCTACGCGCACCATGACGGCCGGCGCGGTGGATCTGGGCGAGAAGCCGTCCGTCGTTTCCGCCATCGCCAAATATCACATGACCGAAGGCATGCGCCATGTGATTACGGATGCGATGGATGTACACGGCGGCAAAGGCATTTGTCTTGGCCCGAACAATTATCTGGGCCGTGCGCACCAGCTCATGCCGGTGGCCATCACGGTTGAGGGCGCAAACATCCTCACGCGCAGCATGATCATCTTCGGCCAAGGCGCGATTCGCGGCCATCCCTTTGTTTTAAAAGAGATAAAAGCGGCCAACGATCCCAATCCGGAAACAGCATTGGTGGCGTTTGATGCGGCGCTGTTCGGCCATATGGGTTTCACCGTCTCCAATGCGGCGCGCAGTTTGTGGCTCGGCATCACCGGCGGCGAAGGCCTCAGCGTGCCTGGCGCGCCGGAAACCAAACGCTATTTGCAGCAGATGACGCGTTTCACGGCGGCATTCGGATTGATCGCCGACATTTCCATGTTCGTGCTCGGCGGCCAATTGAAGCGTAAGGAAAAACTCTCCGCACGACTGGGCGATATTTTGTCGCAACTTTATATGAGCTCATGTGCGCTGAAACGCTATGAAGATCAGGGCCGCCAGAAAGCGGATTTGCCCTTGCTCGAATGGGCGCTGCACGATGCGTTTTTCAAAATACAAATTGCCTTCGAAGGCGTGCTGACAAATTTCCCTAACCGTTTTGCGGCGTTTGTCATGCGGCGCTTGATCTTCCCCAAAGGCCTCACGCTCACCACGCCGTCGGATGCGATGGGCCGCGCGGTGGCAAAAGTATTGATTGAACCTAACGCCGCCCGCGACCGGCTGACCGCGGGCATTTATGTGCCCGATGATGAAAGCGATACCATCGGTGGCTTGCAGGCCGCGTTTATTGCGAGCATGGAAGCCGAAGTTATCGAAGCCAAAATTCGCGCGGCGGAAAAATCAGGCGTGCTTTCGCCGCGTAATGCGGCCGAGCAACGTCTGGCCGCGGTAGAAAAAGGCGTGATCTCGATGTCTGAAGCGGAAAGGCTGCGCCGCGCCCAGACACTCAAACGCAAGGTCATCATGGTGGACGATTTCCCGATGGATTTTGGCAAAGAGCAAGCCACCCAAGCGCCGTTGTTGAGGCAGGCGGTGAATCAATAGCGCCGGAAAAGTTCCGCAGCCGACGGGAAAGCCGTTAAATATTGTTAAATAACCGGCTGCCATCGCCTTTGGTACAACAAATTGGTCTTGTTAAAGAAAGATTGCAACTACTTGATTATATTGAATTTTATGTATTCAATTTTTTGCGGGAAGCGTTCCCCCGAAGCGCGCTCAAAATTTCCCTTCGCTGCCTAGTTCCCAATCGGTGAAATACTTTATATACTTAGCGCCGGGTTTATGATTGGCGTGTGTAAGTTGCTGCGCTCCAACTCGAAATAATTTCTTTTTGCATTAACACATCAAAGAAACGCAAACCGGTGCTTTATGAGCCGGCCAACATGGTTTTTAAGACGAATTCACCTAACGAACTGATCAGGAGTCCTGCTATGAATAAATTTGAAACCGCCAAGAAGTTATCACCGCTGCTCGCAGCGCTTGTATTGGCTGCTTGCGGATCAATGGATGCGCCCAAAATGGCCGGTGGTACCGACCCCGCCATGAAAGCACGTCTGGACGAGATAGCCGCCCGTGAAGCCGCGCTGAAAACCCGTGAAGCCGAAGTCGCTTCACAAGCCCGTGCAGCCGCAGAAGCCAAAGCCGCTGCCGACGCCGCAACCGCCCGCGCCAAAACACAAGTGGCTGAGTCGACCAACTGCGCCAACTGCGCTGTGCCGGCCGGTGCCAACAACAGCCTGGTGCCCCCCAACGCGCAATCTGGCGAGTGCTACGCCAAAGTAATCGGCGCTCCCCAGTATTCAACCGAGTCACAACAAGTGCTCAAGCGCGAAGGTACCGAGCGCGTGGATACCGTTCCCGCCCGTTACGAGACAGTGACCGAGCAGCAACTGGTGAAAGCCGCATCCAAGCGCATTGAAGTCATTCCTGCAACTTACGAAACCGTAACCGAGCAAGTGCTGGTCAAAGCCGCAGCCAGGCGTCAGGTGCCTACCACCGCCGGTAGCGGCGCAGGCGCAGGTGCTTCCGCGCAGGCGGTAGAAGCCGGCAAGATGCACGCAGCCGGATCTTCCTACCAGCAAATCGCCGACAAGATGGGCGTGAGCGCCGCTGCGGCCCGTTCGTTGGTGGACAGCTACAACCGCGGCGGCACCGCCAGCGTTGGTGGCGATGGTGTGCAATACGACTCGACCTCGGAAGTCATCACCGTCAAACCGGCATCTACCCGTCTGGAAGTGATTCCTGCCACCTACGAAACTGTCACCGAACAAGTGATGGTCAAGCCTGCCTCCAAGCGCATCGAAGTCATTCCCGCGACTTATGAGTCTGGCAGCGAACAAATGATGACCAAGGCCGGCGGCAAGCGTCTGGAAGTGATTCCAGCCACCTACGAAACCGTGACGGAACAAGTCATGGTCAAGCCCGCATCCAAGCGTATTGAAGTGATTCCGGCGACTTATGAAACAGTTACCGAGCAGGTTTTGGTCAAGGCCGCGGGCAAGCGCCTTGAAGTGACCCCGGCAACTTATGCTGAAGGTGCTGAGCAAGTGCAGGTTCGCGCCCCGGCCAAGCGCATCGAAGTGATTCCCGCTACCTATGAAACGGTAACCGAACAAGTATTGGTGAAGCCCGCCAGCAAACGCCTTGAAGCCGTGCCTGCCGTTTACGAAACTGTGACCGAGCAAGTGCAAGTCAAAGCGCCAAGCAAAACTTTGAGCGTGACACCAGCTACCTACGAAACCGTTACTGAGCAAGTATTGTTGAAGGCTGCGTCCAAGCGCGTTGAGCTCGTGCCAGCAACTTACGAAACGGTAACGGAACAAGTGCAAGTACGTACTCCGACGAAGCGCCTGGAAGTCACCCCGGCTACCTACGAAACCGTCACCGAACAGGTGTTGGTCAAGCCGGCCAGCAAGCGCATGGAAGTTATCCCCGGTACTTTTGAAACGGTGACCGAGCAAGTCATGGTCAAAGCCGCATCGAAGCGTATTGAAGTTATTCCCGCCACATTTGAAACTGTCAGCGAGCAAGTACAAGTTAAGGCCGCCAGCAAGCGTATTGAAATGGCGCCAGCTGCTTACGAGGCAGGTAGCGAGCAAGTGCAAGTACGCGCAGCATCGAAGCGTCTGGAAGTGATTCCTGCAACATTTGAAACAGTCACTGAACAAGTATTGGTCAAGCCTGCATCCAAGCGTATGGAGCTGGTTCCCGCAACCTACGAGTCAGCGACTGAGCAAGTACAAGTCAAAGCGCCATCGAAGCGCCTGGAAGTGATTCCTGCCACGTACGAAACAGTCACCGAGCAAGTATTGGTGAAAGCCGCTGGCAAGCGCGTTGATGTGATCCCCGCAACGTTTGAAGCCGGTGCCGAGCAAGTGCAAGTCCGCGCACCGTCGAAGCGTCTGGAAGTGATTCCTGCAACCTACGAAACCGTCACCGAACAAGTGCTGGTCAAGCCTGCTTCCAAACGTGTTGAAGTGGTGCCAGCAACCTATGAGACGGTGACTGAGCAAGTTCAAGTCCGCGGCCCGTCGAAGCGTATCGACGTCGTGCCAGCAACTTACGAAACTGTTACTGAACAAGTTCAGACCCGCGATCCGTCGAAGCGTCTTGAGGTGGTTCCCGGCTCTTACGAGACCGTAACGGAACAAGTGCAGGTTCGCGCACCGTCGAAGCGTCTGGAAGTGATTCCCGCAACCTACGAAACCGTGACCGAACAAGTCATGGTCAAGCCCGCATCGAAGCGTATTGAAATCGTGCCTGCAACGTTTGAAACCGTCACGGAGCGCATTGAAACCCGTGCCCCGGCAACCCGTTTGCAAGCGGGTACCGTTTCTTACGAAACCATCACCGAACGCGTAGAAGTCAAAGCGGCTTCGAAGCGCCTTGAAGTGATTCCTGGCAGCTTTGAAACGGTCTCAGAACAAGTGCAAGTTCGTCCGGCCTCCAAGCGTCTTGAAGTGGTTCCGGCAGCTTATGAAACCGTGAGCGAGCAAGTGCTTGATACCCCCGGCTACACCACATGGAAAAAAGGTACGACCGGTGGCGTACCTGCTGGTGTCGGTGGTTCCTCACGCATCAATCCTAGCGTCGGAGGAAACACGGTTATCAACACCACAGTTGGCGGCGTGAGCACCATTGGTGGCGTACAAGGCCAGACCGTAGATACCCGTTTGGATGAATCCACCGGCGAACTGCTGTGCCTGGTTGAAGTGCCCCCGACTTACAAAACCATCACCAAACAAATCGTTAAAACACCGGCCACTACCCGCGAAATCGACGTGCCGGCCGAATACACGACCGTAACAAAACAGGCTGTGAAAACTTCGGCAACGACACGTGAAGTCGACGTGCCCGCTGAATATCGCACCATCACCAAACAAGTTCCACGTGGTTACAGTGGTAGCGTTGGCGGCGCAGGCGGTGCAGGTTCATCCGCAGCTGCAGGCGGTGCCGGTGCTGCAGGTGGCGCCGGTTCAAGAGCAGGTGCCGGTGCAGGTGGTGCAGGTTCTGCTGGTGCCGGTGCAGGCGGTGCAGGTTCGGCTGCTGGCGCCGACAGCTACGCTTCTGGCGCAGCCCGTGAAATTCAGGTCCCTGGCGAATACTCCACCATCACCAAGCAAATGGTGAAAACACCAGCTACGACCCGCGAAGTCGAAGTTCCAGCTGAATATCGCACCATCACCAAGCAAGTCGTCAAAACACCGGCTACGACCCGCGAAGTGGAAGTGGCTGGCGAATTCCGCACCGTATCCAAACAAGTGCCGAAGAACGCAGCCAGCGCACGCGAAGTACAAGTTGCCGGCGAAACCCGTACGGTTTCCAAGCAAGTGGTGAAGACGCCTTCCACAACCCGTGAAGTGGAAATGCCAGGTGAGTTCCGCACCATCTCCAAGCAAGTGGTGAAAACCCCAGCCTCGACCCGCGAAGTGGACGTGCCCGCTGAATACGCCACGGTCACCAAGCAAGTGGTGAAGTCGCCAGCATCGACCCGCGAAGTGGAAGTGGCTGGTGAAAGCCGCAGCGTGGCCACCCAGTTGGTGAAAGCGCCTGCTACATCGAGAGAAACGGAAGTGCCGGCGCAATACACCACCGTAACGAAGCAAGTCGTTAAAACACCTGCTTCCACCCGTGAAGTGGATGTGCCTGCCGAGTTCCGCACGGTAGCCAAGCAAGTGGTGAAGACCCCTGCCGCAACCCGTGAAGTGGATGTGCCGGCCGAATACTCCACCATCACCAAGCAAGTGGTAAAGACACCTGCTTCGACCCGCGAAGTGGAAGTGCCAGCCGAGTTCCGCACAGTCGCAACACAAGTGGCCAAGGCTGCTGCAGCTGCCCGTGAAGTGGAAGTGCCCGGCGTGTTCGAGACGATCACCAAACAAATCGTCAAGACACCGGCGACCACACGCGAAATCGACGTGCCTGCCGAGTTCCGCACGGTAGCCAAGCAAGTGGTAAAAACTCCTGCCACGACGCGCGAAGTCGAAATTCCAGCCCAGTACGCAACGGTGACCAAGCAAGTGGTGAAAACCCCTGCGGCAACCCGCGAAGTTGAAGTGGCGGGCGAATTCCGCACCGTTGCCAAGCAAGTGGTGAAAACACCGGCTGCTACGCGCGAAGCGGAAGTGCCAGCTGAATACACCACGATAACCAAGCAAGTGGTGAAGGCTCCTGCGGCTGCACGCGAAGCTGAAGTTGCTGGCCAGTTCACCACCATCAGCAAGCAAGTGTTGAAGACACCTGCGGGTACCCGTGAAGTTGAAGTGCCGGCTCAATACGCAACGGTGACCAAGCAAGTGGTGAAAACCCCTGCCAGCACCCGCGAAGTTGAAGTCGCTGGCGACTTCCGCACCGTGGCAACACGCGCGGTCAAGGCTCCTGCCGCAACACGCGAAATTGAAATCCCCGCTGAGTACACCACCATCAGCAAGCAAGTGGTGAAGACGCCGGCAACGACGCGTGAAGTGGAAGTGCCTGCGCAGTTCACCACCATCACCAAGCAAGTGGTCAAGACACCGGCCAGCACCCGTGAAGTGGATATCCCTGCCGAGTTCTCAACCGTTGCCAAGCAAATGGTCAAAGCGCCGGCTGCTACGCGTGAAGTTGAAGTGCCTGCACAGTTCACCACCATCACCAAGCAAGTGGTCAAGACAGCAGCACAAACGCGAGAAGTGGCCGTTGCTGCCGAGACCAGGACTGTAACCCGTCAAATCCCGCGTGCCATGACGCTTGCCGAGGAAGAAATTCCAGCGCAGTACACCACCATCACCAAGCAGGTAGTCAAGACACCGGCCACCACACGTGAAGTGGAAGTGCCCGCTGAGTACCGCACCGTCACGGTCAACAAACTGGTGCAACCAGCCAGCCAGTCACGCGTACCGGTTCCGGCCGAGTACCAGACTGTAACCAAGACCACCAAAGTTTCAGATGGTACGGTAGAGTGGCGTCAAGTGTTGTGCGACACCAATGCAACCTCCACCAAGATCAGCGAGATCCAAAACGCGCTGATCAAGGCAGGTTACAAGACACCGGTGTCCGGCCGTATCGACAGCACCTTTATTAGCAGCCTGAATACCTACCAGCGTTCGAAGGGCCTGCCAGTTGATCAGTACATCAACATGGCAACCGTCAAATCGTTGGGCATTCTTCCTAAGTAATTCGCAACACAGTTGCACATTAAAACCGCAGGCCACAAGCCTGCGGTTTTTTTTCGTCTTGCTGCCAAAGATTTCACCGCCGTTGGGTGTCAGCGAAACTGTGCGTCAATGCATTGCATAAATGCATTAGCCCGTATTCAATGGAATCTGGCAGCACCTTGAACAACATTTCGACGAGCAAAAATCGTGAAGTCTATGCGAAAAACTAAAATACCGTATCTATTTGTTTTTATTCAGTTATTTCTCCTCCCTTTTCGTGCAATGGCAACCGACGTCAATGTCGTCGGCTTGTTTCCCGGCAAAGTGCTGGTCGAAATCAATCGCGCCAAACCGCGCATGATGAGCGAAGGCCAAAAACTTGATGACGTCAAAATCATCAGCCTCGATTCCAATGGAGCAGTAGTCGACATTGCCGGCAAGCGGCATAACATCCCGTTGGGTCAATCTGCCTCGGGCGGCAACCAAGGGGGCAGCGGCAAAGCAACCGTTATCATCGCAGCAGATACACGCGGGCAATTTTTCACCAGCGGCGCTATCAACGGGGCCAGCACCCGCTTCGTGGTAGACACTGGTGCCACCAGCGTCGCATTGGGCAGCGACGAAGCCAAACGCCTGGGCATCGATTACACCAAAGGCCAGCGCGGCATGACGTCCACTGCTAACGGTGTCGCGCCGATGTATGTCATCACGGCGGACAAAGTAAGCATCGGCGACATCACGCTGAATCAGGTTGAAGTGTCGGTGATTGAGGGGCAGGGCTTGCCGATTACTTTATTGGGGATGAGTTTTTTGAACAGGCTGGAGATGAAGCGTGAGGGAAGTACGATGACGCTGACGAAACGGTATTGAGCAAACATTGAAACAACAAACAGGCAAATAATTTCAATCTAAGCATTCAATATTCACAAGCCTTAAAAAGGCACAAATTCGTTCTTTTACAAAACTTTGTGGTGAGATAACATCAACAATCCGCAGGAGATCCAAAATGATTAAAAGTAACCGCTTTACCCGCTTTCTTGGTGCAGGTCTTGTGCTCGTGGCCTTGGCTGGGCTCACTGCCTGCGGTGGCGGCGGTAGCGATACTACCACCCCGCCCACGCCGCCGCCCGTCACCACCTACTTAAGCGCACTCTTGTGCCTGAGTGGTAATCACGTCAGCAGCACCGTGAGCCAAGCCGACGCCGACAGCAAATATCCCTCGCAGTGCCTGCCGCCCGTCACTACTGCCTTTGCTATTAAGGCCGATGCCGTCAACGCCCTCAGCGTCACCGGCCTCGACCCGCAAGCCAAGCTAACAGGCGTTAACATCGCTACTGCCAAGACTGCTGATGGACTCAACCCCGCCCAGCTCAAGTTCAACGCAGACCACAGTGTTACCGTCACCGGCAAGTTACTCGAGGGCGTCAAGTACACGATGTGTACTGCCACCCTGACTTTTGACAATGCCGGCGCAGCGACAGTTGATTGTAGCTTCACCACTAATGTCATCCCCTGCACCGGCGTCAACAAGGAACTTGTCGGTAGCACCTGCGCCACCGTCATCCCGATGGGGCAAAAGATCGGTAGCCTAGGCGTCCCTAACATCGTCGCCGTAACGCCAACATTTCGTACTGGCTGCTACGTCATCGGCTCACCATGCTGGATAGATGCGATCCTAGCAGGCGAGATTATCTTTGCTCAGTCAGGGGCTGGTAATGGCAACATTGTCTTCTCGGTTTTCAAGACTACTTCAGTTAATGGTAATTATCCTGTGTGGGCAAACGTTCCGATTAACAAGACAACAGGCGTCACGTACTGGCATGCTGAAAATTCTGGATGGAGTGCTACTACTCAGGAAATCCATTATTTCAAAGGGACAACTCTTGGTCTTGAATTTAATTCAGGTACCTATACCACCTGTGGAGAATTGAGACCCGCCGACACGACACTTAAGTACTGGCTCGTAGATACAATCACTTGCACTCTTTAAATCATTAGCACACTGTGCTTAACCCGCTTCACAACATGAAGCGGGTTTTTATTTTAAAAACTTTTCCACAACACACATTTTGGCTGTAACAAATATAGCTACTTATATTGCTATACTATAAGTATATGAAATTTATAAAAAGCGTGTTTTTATTATCGTCAATTCTATTTTTATCCATCAGCTTTTCTTTTGCCAGCGGCAGCAAGTCAGTCTGCCCCGGTGAAAATGTTAACCTCATCTGGTCGTCAACTGGCTGTACTGCGTGGAACAATGAGGGGAGCGACCAAACTAAATGTCCTTACACTGGCGCTAACGGCAACACGCCGATTAACAGCGTGGATTCAGCTTGTAGTGTGACATTCTCCTGTACGGGTGCAGGCGGGGCATCATTACCTGACAGTGCTGACTTAACCCTCACCCCCAACGCCTCATGCGGCACAATCTCGGGCACCAGTTGTGCTATCGCCGAAAATGCGAGTACTTGTGATGCGATGCTCACTTGGAATAGTACAGGACTGAGTAATCCGCAGATAGTCAATGACACCATTAGTAGTATGCCGATAATCAGCGGCACACCTAACACCTCAGTCACTACCGGAATGGGTGTCAGGCTAACTAACGGTACGCAGACTTTTCGCCTCAACAATAACGGCAAGAACATCGGCGCGACGACAATCGGCGGTGCGTGTGCTACCGGCACGGTGTGGTCAGGCGGCGTGTGCCTCGCAGGTGCGGTCAATGTTACGTTAACTGCGCCTAACTGTACTATCGCTTGGGGCGGAGCGGGCTGCACGAGCGCAACCTCGTGGAGCCATGTCTCAGGCCTAGAGGTCAGCACGATACGCTACTCATACGATGGATTATCACCGTCAACGATCAACACTCCGAGCGGTAATGCCAATGTCACCTTTGGCGGAGTACAGACCAAAAACGCCTGGCTCGGTGGTAACTCGGTCAGCACCGGCGCGTGGGTGGTGCCAGTTACTAAGAGTTTTAGTTCGGCGTGTACTACTGGTACTACTTGGCAGTCAGATGGATGCTGGTGCCCAGCTCTTGGGCAATATTGGAATGGTTCATCGTGCGCTACTTGTTCGGCTGATCATTATTGTCCGGCAAAGTCTTCGTCATGATCAAGTACCACTGCTTCTCGTAAAGGTCTGCCCCTCATTTCAGCAGACGTGAGCTTAGGATGAGGGCGATACGCGCGCAGGAAAATTTACGTCGAAAAAATTAATTTCCTCTTCGAGGGAAGATGTTAGAACGGCGATGGGAGTAATTACCGCTTCAGCTTCTCAATCAACGCATACGCCGAATGATTGTGAATCGACTCAAAATTTTCAGATTCCACCACATATGCGTCAACGCGATCATCGGCGTTTAATTGCGCGGCCACGTCGCGCACTAAATCTTCCACGAATTTAGGATTGTCATAAGCGCGCTCGGTGACGAATTTTTCATCGGGGCGTTTGAGCAGGCCGTATAGTTCGCTCGATGCTTGCGATTCGGCGATGTGCAGCAGGTCTTCGATCCACACAAACGCATTCGTGCGAGCGGAGATAGTCACGTGCGAGCGCTGGTTGTGCGCGCCGTAGTCGGAGATTTTTTTCGAGCAGGGGCACAAACTAGTGACGGGCACCACGACTTTCATGTTGAAGCTGTAAGCGCCCTTGCGCGTGATCTCGCCGACAAAAGTCACTTCGTAATCGAGCAACGATTTTACGCCGGAGATCGGCGCAGTTTTGTTGACGAAAAACGGAAATGTCATTTCGATATGACCTGCTTCGGCGTCAAGTTTTTTCACCATGTCGCGCAACATACTTTCAAACGACTCGACGGAAATATCGCCTTCGCGGCTGTTCAGAATTTCCACAAAGCGCGACATGTGCGTGCCTTTGAAATGGTGCGGCAAATGCACGTACATGTTGAATATCGCAATCGTGTGCTGCACGCCGCCGGTTTTGTCTTGCACTTTCACCGGGTGACGGATGGATTTGATGCCGACTCGATCGATGTCGAGCTGGCGCGTGTCGGCCGAGCCTTGCACGTCGGCAATGGGTAGCGAGGTGTCGCGTTTATTCATGGCGCATCCGGAAAATAATTTTTACTATTATAACGTGATGCAAGCGAGCCATTTTTCGCTCGCGAAACAGTAAAAAATATTGAATATAATCAATATGTTACCGTTGAACGAAAAACGACTAACCGGCAGCTTTGCCAGCAATTGAATTGGCATGAGAGAGCGGAACCGGCATAGCGATTTTTTTCACAATGCTCGCTACGATGCCCGTTTTATCGAGGCCGCATTCTGCATTCATCGCCACTGGGTCGCCGTGATCAATAAATCGATCGGGCAAACCGAGCAGGAGCGTATCGGTTTTGATGCTGTGAGCTTCGAGGCATTCCAGCACCGCACTGCCTGCGCCGCCTTGAATCGTATTGTCTTCGATGGTGACGATGAGATCGTGCGTCCTGGCGAGGCGCGCGACGAGTTCTTCATCGAGCGGTTTGACGAAGCGCATATTCGCCACCGTTGCATTCAATTCATCGGCCGCTTGCAATGCCGGTTGCAACAAAGTGCCGAAGGCGAGGAGGGCAATCTTTTTTCCTTCGCGGCGAATCTCGCCTTTGCCGACGGGCAGCGCGCGCATCGTCGCTTCAATCGCCACGCCGGGGCCGCTGCCGCGCGGATAACGCACAGCGCTCGGCCCGTCGATTTGCATGGCGGTGAAGAGCATCTGACGCGTTTCGTTTTCATCCGAGGGCGTCATCACTACCGTGTTGGGCAGGCAGCGCAAAAAGCTGATGTCGAAACTGCCGGCGTGGGTGGGGCCGTCGGCGCCAACCAGACCCGCGCGGTCGATGGCAAACACGACGGGCAGGTTCTGCAACACCACATCGTGAATCACCTGGTCATATGCACGCTGCAAAAATGTTGAGTAGATCGCGACGACCGGTTTCAAGCCTTCGCACGCCAAGCCTGCGGCGAAGGTGACGCAATGTTGTTCGGCAATGCCTACGTCAAAATAACGATCAGGATATTCCTGCGAGAAGCGCACCATGCCCGAGCCTTCGCGCATCGCAGGCGTGATGCCGATCACGCGCGAATCTTGCTTGGCCATGTCGCACAGCCAGTCGCCGAAAATTTGCGAGTAGGTGGGCTTGGCCGGTTGGCTGGCGGGTTTGGCGACGATGCCGACCTTCGGGTCGAACTTCCCTGGGCCGTGATACAAAATCGGATCGTCTTCCGCCGGCTTGTAGCCTTTGCCTTTGCGCGTGACGACGTGCAAAAACTGCGGGCCGGCCAATTTTTTGATATTGCTCAGCGTTGTCACCAGCAAGTCCACGTCATGGCCGTCGATGGGCCCGATGTAATTGAAACCGAATTCCTCGAACAGCGTGCCCGGAGTGACCATGCCTTTGACGTGTTCTTCCGCGCGTTTGGCGAATTCATGGATTTGCGGCACGCCGCGCAACAAACGATCGCTGCCAACGCGCAAAGTATTGTAAAACTGGCCCGACATCAGTTTGGCCAAATGATTATTCAGCGCGCCGACGGGCGGCGAAATCGACATATCGTTGTCGTTCAAAATCACCAGCAGGTTCGCATCCATCGCGCCCGCGTTGTTTAATGCTTCGAATGCCATGCCCGCGCTCATCGCGCCGTCGCCGATAATCGCCACGGCCTTGCGATCTTTTCCTTCGCGCTGTGCGGCGACAGCCATACCGAGCGCAGCAGAAATGGAGGTGGAAGAATGCGCGACGCCAAACGTGTCGTATTCACTTTCTTCGCGGCGTGGGAAACCTGCCACGCCGCCGCGCTGGCGCAACTTCGCCATGCCGCTACGGCGGCCAGTTAAAATTTTATGCGCGTACGTCTGGTGGCCTACGTCCCATACCAGGCGATCTTCCGGCGTGTTGAATACGTAATGCAGCGCGACGGTGAGTTCTACCGTGCCGAGGTTGGAAGAAAAATGTCCGCCCGTACTCGCCACCGATTCAATAATAAATTCGCGCAGCTCGCGCGAGAGTTGCGGCAACTGTGCGCGCTCAAGGGTGCGCACATCGTGCGGGTTGTTGATGCCATCAAGCAAAGGGGTGTTCGACATACTCAATGCTGCCTTTTTACAATGTAATCAGCGAGAAAACGTAGCTTGTCCGCGCCAATGTCAAATGCCTGCAGGGCGGTCAGGGCATCGCCGTGTAATTCGTCCGCGAGTTTTTTTGCCGCTGTCGCGCCCATCAAACTGACATAGGTAGGTTTGCCATCTTTGGCGTCCTTGCCGGCGGTTTTGCCCAGTGTAGCGGTACTGGCTTCGGCGTCAAGCACGTCGTCCACCACTTGAAACGCGAGGCCGACGCATTTGGCGTAGCGGTCCAGCGCGGCCTGCTGTTTTTCATCCAACGCCTTGCCACAATAAGCGCCCATCAGCACGGATGCGCGGATCAGCGCGCCGGTTTTGTGGATGTGCATGAACTCCAGTTCCGGCAGTGTCAGGCTCTTCCCTACACTTGCCAGATCAATCGCCTGCCCACCCGCCATCCCACGCGATCCGCAAGCCTGCGCCAGTAAAGTAATGGCATTCAATTGCTGCACTTCGCTATCGCACAAACGGTTTTCTGCCACGATCTGAAATGCCAACGCTTGCAATGCATCGCCCGCGAGCAGCGCCGTCGCATCGTCATATTCCACATGCACTGTCGGCTTTCCCCGGCGCAGCACATCGTCGTCCATGCACGGCATGTCGTCGTGCACCAGCGAATAAGCATGAATCATTTCCACCGAAGCGGCCACGATTTCTACCCGCGCAATGTCCGCTCCCGTGAGTTCGCCCGCCGCGTGTGCCAGCAGTGGCCGCACGCGTTTGCCGCCGCCCAGCACCGCGTAACGCATGGCATCGTGCAAACGGTCGGGAATCAGCGTGGCGGGGGGTAGCAATTCGCCCATGCGGGTTTCCATGCGCGCCTGTACGGCGCGCGTCCACGCTGCGTGGTCTTGGTTATTCATCGGCCGGAGTGAAATTTTTCAGCACATCGGCGTCAAGTACGCGCACTTTTTGCTGTGCATCCGCCAGTTGGGCCTGGCAAAATTTTAACAGCTCAGCGCCGCGCTGATACGCCGCCAGCGATGCTTCCAGCGGCAGTTGCCCGTCTTCCATACGCGCTACAATCGCTTCGAGTTCGCCCAAAGCAGATTCGTAAGTGAGAGGGCCGTTTTCTTTGCCCGATTTTGCCGTGCCTGACTTTGCCATAAGTGCTTCTGCCAAAAGCGAAAATATACCCCACAGCAGGGGGGTGGGTCAATGTAAACGTGCGTGAATTTGTCTATGAAAAATGGGTCGAATAATGGCTCGAAAAATGGGTCGAAAAACCAGCAGAATTTTTATTGCGCTCCCTGCGCAATTGGGGCAACATTCCCCCTCGTTTTTACGGCGGCGTAACCGTTTGCCGGTTTGCGCGTTAATGCCTGTCTTCAACGCAACACTACCGATATAGGGAGGAACCACGGATCATGACCCATCTGGCGACCGCTGAGACATTGCTTCACACCTCACCCCAACTGCCTGTCGGTTGGTATTTTGATCCTGCCATGCTCGCGCTGGAACAAAAAATTTTGTTTGTAAACGGCCCCGCCTATGTCGGTCATGAATTGATGGTGCCGAACCCCGGCGACTACTACTCCCTCGAATTTTTAGATCACGCAAAAGCCCTCGTGCGTAACGTGCGTGACGTGGCATTACTCTCCAACATTTGCCGTCATCGCCAGGCCATCATGCTCAAAGGCGCGGGCAACACACCGAATATCGTCTGCCCGCTGCATCGTTGGACCTACGGCTTGAACGGAAAATTATTAGGCGCGCCGCACTTCCCCGGCAACCCCTGCCTCGATCTTAACAGCACGCCGCTGCAAAACTGGCACGGCATGTTGTTCGCGGGCAAGCGTGATGTGGCAAACGATTTCGCCAGGCTCGGCGTCGCGCGGGATGTGAATTTCACCAACTACAAACTCGACCGTGTCGTGACGCACCAGCATGCTTTCAACTGGAAAACTTTCATCGAGGTTTATCTCGAGGATTATCACGTCGAAGCGTTTCATCCCGGCCTGCGCGGCTTCGTCGATTGTGAAGAATTGAAATGGGAATACGGCGACTGGTACAGCGTGCAAACCGTCGGCGTCAAACGCGCCCTGCAAAAACCCGGCAGCGAAGCCTACAAAAAATGGCACGACGCCGTGCTTGCACGCAACAACGGCGCACCGCCAAAACAAGGCGCCATCTGGATGGTCTATTACCCCAACATCATGATCGAATGGTATCCCGACGTGCTGGTCATCAGCACCGTGCTGCCAAACGGCGCCGACGCTTGCACCAACATCGTCGAATTTTATTATCCCGAAGAAATCGTTTTATTCGAGCGCGAATTCATCGATGCGCAGCAGCAGGCTTATCACGAAACGTCCGCAGAAGACGAAGAAATATGTGTGCGCATGAGCGAAGGCCGACGTGCATTGTGGAAACAAAATGAAAACGATGCGGGCCCATATCAATCGCCGATGGAAGACGGCATGGTGCATTTTCATGAGTTTTTACGGCGCGAATTAATGTTAAAAAATTGAATATAATCAATAGCTTATATAATTACTGCACGTCCACGATAGTGGGTGTTTTTTTCTCGATGCATACGTGAGCTGTCATTGCCGTGAAAACGAAAATCCATTTTTTTGCATGTCAAAATGCAAACGCGTAGGTCAGGTTGCGGCGCGTTTTTTTGCGCCGTTACCTGACACGAAGATATGGTTTGCTGCAAGGTAAGCTAAGTAATATGCCCAAAGCGACAGCGCGCCTATCATCAAGCCGTTGGCACACACGCGAAAAGCCCGCGAATCCATTACAATCTCGATAAAACACGCTGACGAGATAACCAAAATTTCCCCTGCTGAAAATAAAATTACGATTCATCCTGCAACCTGGCCCCTCCGCTCTGCATGGATGCTCGTCGCCGGATTTTTTTTCGCTTGTATGGCGGCGTTTGTGAAAGTGGGTAGCGGATATTTTTCCAATGCCGAGCTGGTTTTTTATCGGGCGTTCATCGGCTTGCTGGTGATTGCTCCCTTTGTGCTCACGAGCGGACGCACGCTGAAGACGGCGCATGTCAAATATCATCTGTTTCGAAGTGTCAGCGGCAGCATGGCGCTGGTGTTGTATTTTTATGCCATCACGAACCTTCCGCTCGCCACCGCTACCACGCTCAATTACACCTCGCCCATGTTTCTCGGTTTGCTGATGACGTTTGTGTTCAAGGAAAAACCGCATGCGCCGTTGGTCATTGCGCTGCTATTGGGTTTTGCCGGCGTGGTGATGTTGTTGCATCCCACCATCAATCAATCGCAATGGTTCGCCGGGCTGATGGGATTGGGCTCGGGCTTTCTCGCAGGTGTCGCGTTTGTAAATGTGAAAGCGATGGGCAGGTTGAATGAACCCGATTGGCGCGTGGTGTTTTATTTTTCTTTGATCATGACCATCGGCGCGGCGATCTGGATGTTGTTCAGCGAAATGCACGCGCTCACTTTGCGCAATGTGTGGATTGTGTTCGGCCTCGGCGCGGCAGCCACTTTTGGCCAGCTCGCGCTTACCCGCGCCTATCGCACGGGCAAGACGATGGTGGTCGGCAGCTTTGCTTACAGCACGATTGTTTTTTCCAGCATGCTTGCGTGGATACTATTTGATGAGGCTTTGCCGTTGATGAGCTGGCTGGCGATCGGGATTATTATTGCGGCGGGAATTGTTGCAACGCGGGCAACGCCCGCAGGCTGAGCAAACATTGCATAAGACGTAAAATCGCCTATGATGGAAACAAGAGGTGAACAATGATCAACGTTAAAAATGCCGACAAGTTAGTGACCATCAATGTGGCAGGAGAATTTACACTCGCCGACTTCAAGCAATTTGAAGAAGCGATTGAATACGCCATTAAATTTCAGGGTAAGGTCAATCTGATGCTCGACATGCGCGACATGACTGGCTACACCATTGACGTGGCGTGGGAAGAACTCAAATTCAGCCGTGCGCACAAAACCGATTTCGAAAAAGTCGCCGTCATTACCACCAATCAATGGACCATCTGGAGCGCGTGGGTCACCAAACTGTTTGTCGATGCGGATATTCTCGTGTTCGATGAAAGCGAACCTGCCCACGAATGGGTGGCTGCATAACGTGCTCGTTTCCACTGCGCAACTTGCGCAACACCTCAATGACCCCGATTGGCGCATCATTGATTGTCGCCATAATCTTGCCGACGTGGGAGCGGGTCGGTGCGCCTATGGGCAAGCCCACATTCCTGGCGCGCACTTTTTTCATCTCGATGACGATTTATCCGGCGCAAAAAGCGGGCGCAACGGCAGACACCCATTGCCCGATGCAAACACGCTCGCAGGTCGCTTCGCAGAATGCAAAATAATTCAATATAATCAAATAGTTATATATGATGACGCGGGCGGCATGATTGCCGCGCGCCTGTGGTGGTTGCTGCGTTGGTTAGGCTATGAAAAAGTGTCGCTGCTCGATGGCGGCATCACAAAATGGCTGGCAGAAAATCGTGTGACCGATGCCAATATTTCCCAGCCGATTGCAAATGCATCGTCAAAAAAAATAACGGCGAAAATAAATTCCGGTTTCGCGGTCGATGCAAAATATGTCGAGCAACATTTGCATCAACCCGATATGCGGCTGATTGACGCGCGCGCACCCGACCGTTTTGCCGGGCAAAACGAAACCCTTGATCCGGTGGCCGGGCACATTCCCGGCGCGATGAATCGCTTTTTCAAAACCAATCTCGATGCAGTCGGATGTTTTCGCCAGGCTGAAGAATTGGCGCGTGAATTTAAAACCTTGCTCGCGGGGAAAAAACCGGAGCAGGTCGTGCATCAATGCGGCTCTGGCATAACGGCGTGCCATAATGTATTTGCCATGGAGTTGGCGGGTTTGCACGGTTCGAAACTGTATCCAGGTTCATGGAGTGAATGGTGCGCCGATGCGTCACGGCCTGTCGAAAAATAGCGGAGGAGAAAATGATGGAAAAAGTAACGGGCATTGGCGGCATTTTTTTCAAAGCGAATGATCCGAAAAAATTGTCCGAGTGGTATCGCGATTTTCTCGGTATGCCGATTGAAGATTGGGGCGGTGCCATTTTTCCGTGGCACGAGGCCTCCTTGCCCAAGCGCAGTGCGTTTACCGTCTGGTCGCCATTTGCCGTCGACACCGATTATTTTTTACCCAGCGATAAACCATTTATGCTCAACCTTCGCGTGGCCGACCGCGACGCAATGCTCAAGCAGTTGCGCCGCATGGGCGCGGCAGTGGACGAACGCATTCAGGATTCTGCCGATGGCCGCTTCGGTTGGGTGATGGATCCGGAAGGCAATCGGATTGAATTGTGGGAGCCGCCGTTGGCGGAATAAAAAACTTTTTCTCCGGGGCTCACATGAAAATAATTTTGGCGCCGCTGTTGGCAGCGGTGTTGTGTGCAAGCTGCGCGAGCGGCTTGCCCGTGCAACGCGCAGCGGAATTTATTAAACCCGGCGACAATCTGGTGATCGATGGCATCCCGCCGATTTCTGCCATGCTGCCGGCAACGGTCAATCCTTATACCGAATATCGGCCGAAAATATTCGCCAGTTGGCATCCGATCAAACGCGAAATGCTGATGTTGGTGCGCGCCAAAAATACCAATCAGGTGCACACACTGGCTGCGCCCGGCGCCAAGCCGCAGCCGTTGACGGATTACACCGAGCCCGTTTCCGGCGCGAGCTTTCAGCCGATCAACGGCCATTATTTTGTATTCAGCAAAGACACCGGCGGCAACGAAGTGCATCAATATTATCGTTACGATTGGGCCGACAAAAAAATTACCCAGCAGTCGGACGAGCGCCTGCGCAATGAAGGCGCGCGCTGGTCGCACAAGGGCGATGCGTATGTGCATACTGCGCTGGAGACGGACAGGAACCGACAGACCGCAGAAGTCGTCACGCAAGTGCGCGTTGCCTATCCTGATGAGCCGGCAAAAAACCGTTTGCTCGCCACTTTGCCAGGTGGCGGCTGGGGCAGCTTCGCCTGGTCGCCCGACGATAAGCAGTTGGCGATGATCGATTATGCGTCGATCACCGACAGCAAAATCTGGTTGCTCAATACCGCGAGCGGCGAAAAAACTTTACTGACAACCACGGCACCGGGGCAAACTGCCTCTTATCGCGGCGTGAGTTTCAGCGCTGATGGCCGCGGCATTTACACGACCTCCGATGCGGGCAGTGAATTTTTGCGGCTGACGTACATCGATCTGGCAAGCAAACTACCCACCGTGCTCACACCCGATTTGAATTGGGACGTGGAAGATTTCGAGTTGTCCCGCGATGGCAAAACGCTGGCGTATGTGGCCAACGAAAACGGTGTGGCGAACTTGCACCTGATGGATGTGCAAACGCGCCGCGCGATGCCATCCCCTGATCTGCCCAAAGGTGTCATGTCCGGTTTGCAATGGCATCGCAATAATCGGGAGTTAGCGTTCAGCCTCGCTTCGGCAAAATCGCCGGCGGATATTTATTCTTACCACCTGCAAGACCAGCAACTCACACGCTGGACCAGCAGCCAGGGCGAAGGCCGCGATACGGCTGATTTCGCCGAACCGCAACTGGTAGCGTGGAAGAGCTTTGACGCGCGGGAAATTTCCGGTTTTCTTTATCGCGCGCCGCAAAAATTTTCCGGCAAGCGGCCCGTCATCATCAACATCCACGGCGGGCCCGAGGCGCAATACCGGCCGGGATTTCTTGCGCGCAACAATTATTTTATGAACGAGCTGGGCGTACATATGATTTTCCCCAATGTGCGCGGTTCCTCCGGTTACGGCAAAACATTTGTACAGATCGACAACGGCAAGTTGCGCGAAGATTCCGTTAAAGACATCGGCGCGTTGTTCGATTGGATCGCCACGCAGCCGGACATGGATGCTGCTCGAATAATGGTTACCGGCGGCAGCTACGGTGGCTATATGAGTCTGGCGGTCGCGACGCGCTATGCCGACAAAATCGCCGCATCGATTGATGTGGTCGGCATTTCCAACTTCGTGACGTTTCTGGAACGCACCGAAAGCTATCGCCGTGATTTGCGCCGCGTGGAATACGGCGACGAACGCGACCCGGACATGCGCGCCTTCCTGCAAAAAATTTCGCCCTTGAATCGCGCCGATAAAATCAGCAAACCCATTTTTATCGTGCAAGGAAAAAACGATCCACGGGTGCCAGTGACCGAAGCGGAGCAAATGGTGGCGACGCTCAAAAAATCTGCAACGCCAGTTTGGTATCTCATGGCAAACGATGAAGGTCACGGCTTCGCCAAAAAATCCAATGCCGATTTTCAGTTTTATGCGACGATTGAGTTTGTAAAACGGCATTTGCTGAATTAACGTAACTATTTGATTATATTCAATAATTTATTGTATTCTCTATGACGTTATATTTGCCTTTATTGAAACCATGCTTTTCAGCTATCGCGGCGGCCAGTTTTTTTCTGTTTGCTGTTGTGGCATCAGCCCAAACGGCCAGTGTCGCGCAGCAACCGATTGCGCATCCCGTTATCAAAAAAATGGTCGGCGAAATTTCTGCCGCCAACATTGAAAAAATAATCCGCAAGCTGGTGAGTTTTGAAACGCGGCACACCTTATCGGAAACAGAGAGCGATACGCGCGGTATCGGCGCCGCGCGGCGGTGGATTAAATCCGAACTCGATAAATGCGCGGCAGACTCCGGCGGCAGCTTGAAAGTCGAGTTCGATGAATTCATTCAGCCGCCTATGGCGCGCATCAAAGAGCCGGTAAAAATGGTGAATGTCGTCGCGACTCTGGCGGGCAAACAGGCGGAATCCAGGGATCGTATTTACGTCGTGAGCGGCCACTACGATTCCATGTGCGGTGACGTGATGGATGCGACCTGCAATGCGCCAGGCGCGAACGACGATGCATCGGGCACAGCAGCGGTGATGGAGATGGCCTGCGTTATGTCGAAATATGCATTTGATGCCACGCTTGTGTTCATGGCCGTCGCCGGTGAAGAGCAGGGTTTGCTCGGCGCGGCGCATTGGGCCGAGATGGCCAGGCAGAAAAATCTCAACGTCGCCGCCATGTTCACCAATGACATCATCGGCAGTTCACGCGCTGACGACGGCCATGTCGATGCCTCGCAAGTCCGCGTGTTCGCCGAGGGCGTGCCCGCGCAAAAAGAAATTTCCGACGAACTTCGTAAACGCATTGCCAGCGGCGGCGAAAACGATTCACCCACGCGCCAGCTTGCGCGCTTCATCAAAGATGCTGCCGACACTTATGTGCCCGAGATGAAAGTGTCGCTCGTGTACCGACGCGACCGCTATTTACGCGGCGGCGATCATATTCCGTTTCTCGAGCGGGGATTCCCTGCCGTGCGCTTTTGCGAAATCAACGAAGACTATCGTCACCAGCATCAAAACACGCGCACCGAAAATTCCATTCAGTTCGGCGACCTGCCGGAGTTTGTCGATTTCGCCTACACAGCTAATGTGGCTAGGATAAACGCCGCATCGTTAGCGAGCCTCGCCCTCGGCCCTGCCGCGCCAGCGAAAGTCGAAATGGAAACCATCAAGCTGGAAAACGATACGACGCTACGCTGGGAAGCCAACAAGGAACCGGATGTGACGGGCTATGAAATTTTATGGCGCGAGACAACGGCGGCATTTTGGCAGGGCAAACTGGTGGCAGGGAATGTCACGCGATACACCATCAAAAATAAATCCAAAGATAATTTTTTATTTGCCGTGCGTGCTATCGACAAGAATGGCAACGTCAGTGTGGCGAGTTATCCGCTGCCGTTTCGTCCGTAAAATTTGGAGGCTTCAGCAGGTCAAGGTGAATTATTTTCCCGTTCGCCAAACCGGCGCTCGGTGCCGTTCCACAATTTTGTGATGTTTTCATGATGGCGATAAATTACCAGCATCGACATGATGAGCACGCTCAGAGTCGTCCAGGTAAAACCGAAGTATTGCGCGGAAAAAATCGGTGCGGCAGCAGCAGCGCTAATGGATGACAGCGAAGATATGCGCGAAAAATACGCCACGACAACCCACACCAGCAACACGCCCAAACCCAGCCCGACATTCAGTGCCACAATAACCCCCCAGGCCGTAGCCACACCTTTGCCACCTTTGAAGCCGTGAAACACCGGATACAAATGCCCGACCAGCGCGGCCAATGCGACCGCCGCGATGACCCACGCACCCAGCCCGAATGCCGGCGCAAAATGTTTTGCCAGCAGCACCGCAACCCAGCCTTTGGCCGCATCGCCGAGCAAGGTGAGCACCGCCGCTTTTTTGTTACCGCTGCGCAATACATTGGTGGCGCCCGGATTGTTCGAGCCGTAAGTGCGCGGATCGGGCAATTTCATCAACTTGGTGACGACCACGGCAAACGAAATTGAGCCGATCAAATAAGCAAATAATATAAAACCGAAAATGGCCAACACATATCCTCCCAAGGCACTGCTGATAGAATACCCAGTAACCCTAACGTTTCGGGCTCCATTTTAGACTAATCGGCATCCGGATAATATTCATGGACACTATTTCTATTCACGAACTCAAGCTCGAAACGCTGGTCGGCGTTTATGAGCACGAACTCGCTGCACCGCAAACCATCCAGATCGACCTTCATTTCGGCATTCCCGACGCCAAAGTATTTTCCCGCGACAACATCAAAGACGCCGTGGATTATAGCGCCGTGGTCACCCGCATGCGCGAGCATTTAGGCAGCAAGCACCGCAACCTGATCGAAACCGTCGCCGAAGAAATCGCGCAACTTTTGCTCAGGGAATTCAAAGTGCCGATGGTAAAAGTACGCGTAGCGAAAATTGGCGTGATGAAAGGTGTGAAGCAGATTGCCGTGGAAATTGAGCGGCCGTCGAAGCAGTGACCGAAGCATTAGCCTCTTGGATGATGCTTGGCATGCAACGCCTTCATCCGTTCCCGCGCGACGTGGGTGTAAATCTGCGTCGTCGAAATATCCGCATGGCCCAACAGCAATTGCACCACACGCAAATCAGCGCCGTGGTTAATCAAATGCGTGGCGAAGGCGTGGCGTAATGTGTGCGGCGACAAAGCCGTTGCGATGCTGGCAGTGGCGGCATGTTTTTTAATCACATGCCAGAACGCTTCGCGCGTCATCGCGCCGCCGCGCGAGGTGACAAACAAAGCATCGGTCACTTGCCCGCCTAAAATTTTTGCGCGTGCGTCATGCAAATATTGCGTCAGCCAGCTCGCCGCCACTTCGCCGATTGGCACCAGCCGCTCTTTCGAGCCTTTGCCCATCACGCGGGCCACACCCATGTTGCGATCCACCTGCATGGTTTTCAGCGTGACCAGTTCTGTTACGCGTAAGCCGCTGGCATAAAGCACTTCGAGCATGGCGCGGTCGCGCAGGCCGAGAGGCGTGTTCACATCGGGCGCGTTGAGCAGTTGCTCTACATCTTTTTCAGTCAGGGTTTTTGGCAGCGGGCGTGGCAGCTTGGGTGATTCAATGTTAAGCGTCGGATCGGTTGTTACCAGGTTTTCGCGCAGGGCGAATTGGTAAAAGCGTTTGAACGCCGACAACTGACGGCTTTGCGTAGTGGCTTTGGATTTTTTTACGCTGTGTTGTACGGAAATATAGGCGCGCAGGTTTTCTTCCGTTGCGGTTTGTAATGCAGAATGGCGATTTTGTTTCAGCCAGTCGGCAAACTGCGCGAGATCGCGCCGATAACTCGACAGCGTATTTTTCGACAAGCCGTCTTCCAGCCACAACATGTCGTTGAAGCGGTCGAGCAATGGATTTTCTGTAACGGGCTTCATTCTGTAACGGGCTTCATAAAGAATGTCCGCTCGCGCCGTCATTCCCGCGAAGGCGGGAATCCAGTCCGCTCGCGCCGTCATTCCCGCGAAGGCGGGAATCCAGTCGATTAAAATAGTTCATTCGCTTCGTGCCGCAGCAGCCATTTTTTTATCGTCAACGGATCATCCTGTTTGCCGCCCATGAATCCGCCGAGTTGTCCGTTCGCGGCAATGATGCGATGACAGGGAATGACGACGACGATAGGATTTTTTCCGCACGCCGTGCCAACCGCGCGTGGCGACGAATCAATACGCGCAGATAGTTCACCATAACTCCAAGGCTTGCCCGATGGAATTTTTTGCAACGCTTCCCAAACTTTTATTTGATGGGCCGTGCCAGAAAACTTGATCGGCAGATCGAATTGATATTTTGGATTGTCGAAATAGTGTTGCAGTTGAACGCAAACCAAATGCGCGACAGAGTTTTTTTTTGGTGCCAGCACGCTTTCGTTGTTTGTCAAAAAACTGATATTAATCAAATACTTATCGTCATGCGTGCGAATGCCTAAAATGCCGAATGGCGCGCGGATAACGGCTTGAAAATCTTGCTGTGAATGCTTGGTCATCAACTGAAATCAATTCATGCTTGGTCGTAAAAGTTTAGTGAATGTCCACTCTCTTTCAAGAGGAGGTTGGGCGGGTATCGGTGTCGAGAATATTACTGAGACACCCATCCCCCACCCAACCTCCCCCTTGAAGGGGGAGGAGCTAACTCACTTCGCAAACACGCTCGACATATCCGCAAATGCCTTGAACTCGAGCGCGTTGCCGCAGGGGTCGAGAAAAAACATCGTCGCCTGCTCACCGACTTCGCCTTTGAAGCGGATGTGTGGCTCGATAATAAATTTTGTTCCCGCCGCGCGCAGTTTTTCAGCGAGCTTGTTCCATTCTGCCTGCGACAAAATTACGCCGAAGTGCCGCACCGGCACGTTGTCGCCATCGACAGCGTTTGTGTTGTGATGGCCGGCTTCCGCAGGCGCGAGATGCGCCACGATCTGGTGACCGTAAAAATCAAAGTCCACCCACTCCGGCGATGAACGGCCTTCGGGGCAGCCGAGCAGGCCGCCATAAAATGAGCGTGCCTGGTTGAGATCGCTGACAGGAAATGCCAGATGAAATAATGGTGTTGCTTGCATAATGGTTCGCCGAAGTGGTGAATAAAATAATATTCTACTGCGAAGTGCCAGCTTGCGGCAGGTATAATTTACGCAACCACGCAGATTGATTTCATTCCTGGCCAGCAAAATTTTTCGTGAATGTAATCATTATTCAACAGTGGACATCGACCTCGTCGGAGGGTTGTCAGTGCTACAACAACAATAATTTTCAATCATTTTAAAATGCTCATTGCCCTCATCATCCTGCCGAACTTTCTGCTGATCCTGCTCGGCTTCGCACTGCATCGCTGGGGCGGTTTCCCGCGCGCGTTCTGGGCGCAGGTTGAGCGGCTGATTTATTTTTTATTGTTTCCCGCCTTGCTGTTTCGCGCGCTGGCGAAAACGCCGATTGATGTTAGCACCGCCGCGCCGTTGGTGCTCGCTGGTTTGCTCACCATGTGCAGCGGCATGCTGCTGAGCTATCTGGCGAAATATTTATTCAAGCCATCGTTATCGCTATTCGCTTCCGGCTTTCAATGCGCGTTCCGCTTTAACAGCTACGTCGGCCTCGCCATCGCCAGCGGCTGGGGCGGCCAGCCGGGTATCGCCGCGCTGGCATTGCTCGTCGGGACTATGATCCCGCCAGCGAATGTCGCATCCGTGTGGGCGTTGGCGAAACATGGCGAAGGCAATGCAATGCGCGAACTGATCCGCAATCCACTCATCATCGCTACGATTGCAGGCATGGCATTTTCGTTAAGCGGTTTAACTTTGCCAGCATGGATTTCCGGCACGCTGTCGCCTATCGGCGACGCAGCCTTACCGATGGGCTTGCTCGCTGTCGGCGCGGGTTTGAAAATGGAGGCGATGGTCGGCGAGGAAGAAAAAAATAATTCGCAACCCAAAGCCGTGATGTTGTATTGGCTCGCAGTGAAACTACTCGCGCTGCCCGTCATCGCGTGGTTCATCGGTCGCGCATTCAATTTGCCGCCGCTATATACACAAATGCTGATTTTATTCGCCGCGTTACCACCCGCTTCGTCAGCTTATATTCTCGCCGCGCGCATGGGCGGTGACCCGGTGCCGGTCGCCAAGTTGATTACCTGGGGGACTTTGTTGTCGATGTTGACTATTCCGCTGTGGATTTATATTTTTGGTTAGCCAAGCGCTCTGCGCCTTACATAAAACCACCCGTTGCCAGAAAAAAATGTTACGCTAAATATGTAAAAACGTAAGAGCAGAATATATTTACTGTCGAAAAACAGGGAGGAAGTCATGCCATTTTTTGGTCTGGGTTTGCATGTATTTTTCGCATTACTTTGCGCCATCCATGCTGTTCGCACCGGTCAGCAAATGTATTGGTTGATGATTTTGTTTGCCTTTCCTTTTCTTGGTAGCGTTGTATATTTTTTTGCGGTGTACTTGCCGAATTCGAGATTCGAGCGCGGCGCGATGCGCGCTGTTTCGGCCGCAGCGAAGGCGATCGACCCCACCCGCGCTGTACGCGAAGCGCGCGCTGCATTTGAAGAAGTCCCGACCGCGCAAAACCAGATGCACTTAGCTGAAGCTTTGCTCGACTCCGGCAATGCAAAAGAATCCGCAACCCATTATGAGAGTTGTTTGCAAGGCTTGTTTGCCAGCGACCCGGTTATACGCTTTGGTGCAGCACGCGCATTTGTTGAATGTGAACGTTATGAAAATGCATTGCGCTATCTGGAAGCGCTCCGCAGTGAAAAGCCAGAGTACCGACCAGAATCAATTTCAATACTGCTTGCACGTA
The DNA here is from genome assembly GCA_043744215.1 of Pseudomonadota bacterium. GTDB lineage: Bacteria > Pseudomonadota > Gammaproteobacteria > Burkholderiales > JBEEJL01 > JBEEJL01. Next base: position 7,977 of record JAYTVC010000067.1, on the reverse strand, counting down.
CTTATGCAGGATTATCGCGAATCTCCGATGCAAGCAGGGAATACCAGTCTGCAGTCGCCAAGTTTGGTACGTATGCGGCGAAAGCCGAGTACGCTATCTGGTGTTTAGCAGGTGGTGATACCAAAACTGCGCAGCAGATCGACACGGAGCTTGAGAAAGTTTCTTCACGTTGGAATGTGCAGACGCGTGATATCAATAGTGTCATTTATCGGCGGTATCAAGCGGCAAAAGAAGCGGCTTCGAAACAAGCAATTTGACTGGCGCGTTGATGTAAGGTGTTTGTCCGTCTGTAATTGGTATTGACGGCAAATTTTTTTTGCCTGCTGCTCACGGCAACCGATGCCGCTGAAAAAAACTCCACAATAAATCGTTGGCGTTGATCGCGGTCGATGGCGTGTCGCCGCCACTTCTTCCCGGTTGCGCGCCTGGCCAGGCGTGGCCGCCGTCTTGCGTTACATATAATTCAACCGCGCTGCGGTCGCGGCAGGGCTGCCATGTACTGTGCGCTACCTGATTGGCGCGCTCAATTTTTGCCGGTTGCTGGCAGCCATTGAGTTGCACCCATTTTTCCATGCTGGTGGTGAGTGGCGGGAAGGGCACGCCGGCCAATCCTTTACCAACACCGCCGACGATCGGTACATTTTCGTCGAGGGCAGAATGCATGTGCAATAAGGGAACCGCGCGTGACGGCGTGCAGTTTTCCAGCATCATGGCTGCGGCATTGGGGGCGATAGCGGCAATTTTGTCCGACAGTTCGCACGCAAGGCGGTAGGACATGATGCCGCCGTTGGAATGTCCGGTTGCATACACTTGTTTGGGGTCGAGTTTATATTTGCCGGTGAGATGAATAATTAATTGGCGAATAAAATTCACGTCATCGATATTCGCTTTTACCGCATGGCCGCAACAACCGCCGCCATTCCAGGTTTGTAAATTGAGTAGACTAGGGGATGAGCCTTGCGGATACACCACGGCGAATTGCGCGGCGTTGGCTTTGTTGGTGAGAAATGACGTGGCTTCAAATTGCGCGGCGTTGCCGCCGCCGCCGTGCAGGGCGATCACCAGCGCGAAATTGCCGCCGGTGTAATAGGTAGGGGGAAGGTTCAACGTGTAGCTGCGTTGCTGCCCATCGACTTGCAGCACGCCGGTATGGCGGAATGTATTATCCGGCTTGGCAGTGATTCGCGCGCCACAGGCAGTGAGTATGCTGATAAAGGCAACAGTAAATATCAGGCGATAGTTCATGGTGTTCCTTTCGCGTGATGCATTTGCTGCGGGAAACTGGCCTAACCATGATAGCTGAAATTTTTGTGCGAAAAAAAAGAGCGCCTTAGCGCTCTTTTTTTGTAACAGCCAAACATACTTATTTTGTTTCGGTGATTTCCGGCAACACATCCGTTGCAACGTGCAGCTTTTCGCGGATACGTGCCGATTTGCCCGAACGGTCGCGCTGGTAGTAGAGCTTGGCGCGGCGCACTTCGCCTTTGCGTTTTACTTCAATGGTGGCGATGCTGGGGGAATAAAGTTGAAACGTCCGCTCCACCCCTTCGCCGCTGGAAATTTTACGCACAATAAAAGAGCTGTTGAGGCCGCGATTGCGTTTTGCAATGACCACGCCTTCAAATGCCTGGGTACGTTTGCGTTCGCCTTCGACCACTTTTACATTGACGATGACGGTGTCGCCCGGTGCGAAGACGGGAATTTTTTTACCGAGACGGGCAATTTCTTCCTTCTCGAGTTGCTCAATGATGTTCATTTGATGCTCCTGATTGAATGGCCATTAGCCTAACGTGCAGAGCAATTTTTTCAAATTGATGCGCGCGTTTATTGGTTAAAATACTGAATAAAATCAAATATTTACTGCAAACCACTTTCTTGCTTAAACTGCTCCAACAACTTTACATCTTCGTTACACAAAACCATTTTTTCCAGCAATTCGGGGCGACGTAACCACGTTCTACCCAATGCTTGTTTGCGTCGCCACTTTTCAATATCAGCGTGGTGGCCGGACATCAATACACTCGGTACACCGACATCTTTATACACTTCAGGCCGCGTGTAGTGCGGGCAATCAAGCAGGCCCGTTACAAAAGAATCCTGCACTGCCGATTGTGCATCGCCCAACACGCCGGGCAATTGCCGCACCACTGCGTCGATTAACACCATGGCGGGCAACTCACCGCCGGATAACACATAATCGCCGATGGAAATTTCTTCATCGACCTGGCGCTCAATCAATCGCTCGTCAATCGCCTCGTAACGGCCCGCGATGAGCACCAGCCCTTGTTCCTTCACCAACTCCGTCACCAACTGGTGATTGAGCGGTTTGCCTTGGGGCGAGAGGCAAATCACTTTTGATTTAGCCACGCCTGTTTGTTGTTGCCGTTGCTTCGCGGCGCTGATCGCTTGTTCCAGCGGCTCTGCCAGCATTACCATTCCGGGTCCGCCGCCGTAGGGTCTGTCATCCACGGTGCGGTAATTGTCGCTGGTGAAATCGCGAGGGTTCCACGTATGCAATTCGTACTTTTTTTCTTTCCACGCGCGATGGGTAATCCCATAATGCGTGACCGCTTCAAACATCGGCGGAAACAAACTGATTACGTCGAATTGCAGCGGCATCAGTAATCCAATTGCCAATCAACGGTGACGCGCTTTGCGTCCAAATCAATGTCGATGATGATCTCGTCAACATAAGGAATCAGCCGTTCGACGTTTCCCTTCACCACCAACACATCATTCGCGCCGGTTTCGAGCAGCGAATCAATTTTGCCCAGCGATTCGTTTTGTTTATTTACCACTTCCAGGCCAACCAAATCAGCCCAGTAAAATGTTTTTCCGCGCGTGTCGGGTAACAGCTCGCGCGGTACACCGACTTCAATTCCCTTCAGCATTTCGGCAGCAGTGCGGTCGGCAACATTTTCCAGCAGCGCCACCAGGCCTTTACTGTGCATTTCCCATTCGGCGAGTTTGTGTTCGCGCCAGCCGTCGGCAGTGTTCAGCCACCACACGGGAAAATCGACGAGTGCATCAGGCGCTTCGGTGAACGTTTTTATTTTCAACCAGCCGCGTATGCCGAACGGGGCGATGATGCGCCCCATGACCACCATATTATTTGGCGATTTGGGCTTGGCCACGCTTGATGAGTTTTTCCACCGCGTCGGAAGCAATCGCGCCGTGCTGCTGCCAGTACGACACGCGATCAAGATTCATGCGCAGCGAATCCGGCGCATCGGCTTTAACGGGATTGTAAAAACCCACGCGCTCAATGAAACGGCCATCGCGACGATTGCGCGAATCAGCGACTACCACGTTGTAAAACGGACGATTCTTTGAGCCGCCGCGAGAAAGACGAATAACGACCATAATAATTTTCCAAAAAGTGAAAGTGCAGGTACGAAAGAAAGCCGGTAATTTTACGCTAAATCAGGGGTTCGCGGCAAATAGCCTAATGGGGCACTGACTTGGAGAATAATTGCATGACCACCACACCCGCCAGAATCAGCCCGATGCCAATCCAGGCAGGAACATCAAGTATTTGATTGTAAACAATAAATCCTGTCATCGAAATCAAAATAATGCCCACGCCCGACCAAATCGCGTACGTCACCCCCATGGGAATCGTGCGCAAGGTCAGCGACAAAAAATAGAACGACGTCGCATAACCGATGACCACAATCAGCGACGGCAACAGATTGCGAAAACCGTCGGTAGCGCGCAAAGCGGTTGTGGCAATGACTTCGGCCACGATGGCGACGGCAAGAAAAAACCATTGCATGATATTTCTTTCGTTAAGTTTTGAGTGTAAACGGATTAAAATCCGTATCACGGTCGTAATAATCTTCGTTCTCTTTTTTCTTCAGCCAGTTCACGATTTTGTACGTCACCGGCGTGAACACCACTTCGACACTGACCTTCGCAATAAACTGCGCCAGCATTACTGTTGGCAACTTGTCATCGGGAATAATCCCCGTGCCGTAAAACGCCAGCGGATAAAACAGCGCCGAATCGACCGCCTCGCCGAAAATCGTCGAACCGATGGTGCGGCTCCAGAGATGCTTTCCCTGCGTGAGCAATTTCATTTTCGCCAACACAAACGAATTGACAAACTCACCGCAGGCAAACGCAATGAGTGACGCGAGCGAAACGCGCCACGCATTGCCGAATGCGATCTCATAAGCCGGCTGGTTTTTCCACCACGCCGCCGGCGGCAAACTCACCACCACCCACGCCATAAACGACGCAAACACCAGCGCCGCAAACCCCGCCCAAATCACCCGCCGCGAACGCGCGTAACCATACACCTCGGTGAGAATATCGCCGAACACATACGAAATCGGAAAAAACAACACCCCCGCGCCGAATTCAATGTGGCCGATCAATGGCAAATCCAGCGCCGCACCTTTTGCCGGGCCGATCAGGTTCGAGCACAGCAACACCGTGACAAACGCCACCATAATCAAATCGAAATACTTATAGTTGTTGCGGCTAGAGGTCATGATGCTTTGTTATTGGTTAATTGATATGTTGAATCAGACAACAACAAGCTTGGATAATTCGGGGCATATAAAAACAGGCTGTCATTCTGAACGCAGTGAAGAATCTGTTTTTTTTCACTCTCTGCAACAGGAGATTCTTCGCTGCGTTCAGAATGACAAAAACTTACAAAGCGTAGAAATTGTGTAGAGTTTATCGGCGGGAGTAAAAAACATAAAGCCTAATTGCAACCCAGACTTGATACATGAATTATGAAGCAATTAAATTGATGACGCGATAGCTTATATTAAATCAGCGATTCGAAATAATAAAATATTCAATATAATCATATATTTATATAAATATAGTCTGATTTCGTTGAGTGATCAAATTACATTTACCCAACAACGCTTGACCGCTATAACGCGTAACGTCATAATTTATTTATGATCAAAAGTTTTCGCAATAAGCAAACCGAAGAAATCTGGAATGGCACATTAGTGAGACGCCTTCCGCAAGAACTTCAGGAGATTGCCCGGCGCAAATTACGGATGATCAACAACGCGCAAACACTGACCGACTTACGCATACCGCCAGCCAACAGGCTTGAGGCATTAAAGGGAGCGCGTAAAAAGCAACACAGCATACGCATCAACGATCAATGGCGTATTTGCTTTGTGTGGAATGCCGGTCACGCGTTTGATGTTGAAATCGTTGATTATCATTGAACAGGGATGACTGTCAGGAGACGGCTATGAAGAAATTACGCAACATACACCCGGGTGAAATTTTACTCGAAGAATTTTTAACGCCAATGAACATCAGCCAAAATGCGCTGGCGCGCTCCATCAGCGTCCCGCCGCGCCGCATCAACGAAATCGTGCTCGGCAAACGTAGCATCAGTGCCGATACAGCGTTGCGTCTCGCGCGTGTATTTGGTACGAGTGAAAGTTTTTGGATGGGATTGCAGGCTGACTATGATCTAGAATTGGCGCGAGAACAAATAGCGCGGACGCTGCGTGGCATCGAGAAACTTGCGGCCTGACCATATAAACGATTGTCCTAATTCTTTGGTTGATTGCCTGCGTCAAATGTTGATCGGAATATAACTTGACCGCGCTAGGGAAAAATATGGAAACCAATCAAGCACTTTTGCAAAATGCCCTCTATGCAAATGATGATGCCAAGACATTGGCGCTCATTAAAACCCTTGATTTACAACCCAACGATTTAGCCGGAAATTTCTCGATTGCGGCCTACAACGGGAAAATTGAAATAGTGAAAGCACTGTTAGCAAAATGTAACCCACCTTCGGAAGAGGTCGATGCTTCAATAGCAGACAGTCTATTAACGCTTCCGGAAATGGTAAAGCTGCTATTGCCTTTACACCCAAGCAAAGAAGCGATGGGCCGCTTAATTGCCGATGCACACATGAATTTTTGTCCGATTACAAATGAACAGGGCATTACAACCGTACCAAGCTATGAAAAATATCAAAATTTTGCAGAAACAATCGGCTTATTTTCCCAGGCAAATGCCACCATTCAAGAGTGGAGCAGAGTAGGCTCAATAATCGATGCGTTAGAAAACGGCAATCAGATTGTAGTTGATAAATACTATGACAGAAAAATAGTATTGCCCGGTTTATTGGATTTTGCCCTCAGGCATAACAGGAAAAAATCCATGGCATTTGCACTGGCGCAACCCATAGATTACCAAGGCGATGAAGGCTATGCGCTTTTATGTGGCGCAATCGCGGGGCAACATGATGAATTAATTGCTTCGGCGTTTGAAAACAACGTGGCAATAAATCATTCAGGGCAACCGTCTAATTATGGCGTTGATAGAATTTTGTTTTTGGCGATTACCACAAACAATATTCCAGTCTTAAAAAAACTGGTGGCGCTGAGGGCAAAAGAATTCCCAGGCCAGGAAAATGCTTACAACCAGGGAAATTATTCCGAAGTTGTGCAAAGCGTTGAAATGTTGGCGGCCATCAAAGCGTGTGGCTTTGAAATACACAAGAACGAAGAAGAGTACTTAATGCGGTTTGTGCAAAACAACAAAATCGAACTTGCCCAATATATTTTGGAAGACAACGCTGATGTGCATGCACAAAAAAATAAAGCCATGAAAATGGCGGACGAAGTAGAGAATGCCGACATGATCGAATTGTTAGCGAGTTTTGGTGCAGAGAAAATAAAGCATGCTCCCTATGATTTTAAAATAAATATCGTTGAAGCCTCAATTACGGAATTATGGGTCGCCTGGATAGGGTATTACAAAAAGAATATGACAAATGCGGAATTGATTGGCGCGACTGACGCGGAAATAGCCAATTTTGAAAATGAAACCCATTTTGTTTTACCGGATGATGTAAAGGCCATATATAAAATCAGCAACGGCGGCGAAAAATTATTTTTTGGTTTGAACCTTATTCCGCTTGCGCAAATTGTGCAGGATCCAATGCAATGGAAAAGTGTTTTGGACAGTCTTATGGAAGGCGACAACGAAAATTTCGTCCAATCGATTTATCCCGAAAATACGGTAAGAAAACAATATATCAATTTGAGACGCTGGCCTTTTGCCAGCGATGGCACAAGCAATTTTTTGAATATTGATAACGACCCAGGCGTTGCCGGCACCAAAGGGCAAATAATAAATAGCGGCAGGGACCAGCAGGAGTTGGTACGGATGACTGCCAATGTGACTGAATTTACCAGGAAAGTTTTGTTACGCGTGGCTGCCAATAAAACCCAACTAAAATCGGACGGGAATTTTTATTTATTCAAAAATGGCCAAGGCATTTTAAATTTTAATGATGTCAAAACTTTAATGCTTAAAGGGGAATGGTAAGCGAATCCCGATTCTTATATTCATCCCATCCCCGGAAACCGTCCCTTCATCCCCTTCATCATTTTCGCCAGTCCGCCTTTTTGCATGCTCTTCATCATTTTCTGCATTTGTTCAAATTGATTTAACAGGCGGTTCACTTCTTGCACTTGCACGCCGGCGCCGAGGGCAATGCGGCGTTTGCGTTGGGCTTTGATAAGAGCGGGGAAGCGGCGTTCTTGCGGGGTCATGGAGTTGATGATGCCTTCGGTGCGGCCGAGCGCTTTGTCATCGACTTGAGGATTGCCTTGGGCGATTTTGCCCATTTGCGCGGGGAGTTTGTCCATGAGCGAGCTTAGGCCGCCCATTTTTTTCATTTGCTGCAATTGGCTTTTGAAGTCTTCGAGATCGAAGTCTTTGCCTTTTTTCATTTTGTCCGCGAGCTTTTTCGCTTCAGCGTGATCGACGCCTTGTTGCGCTTGCTCGATCAAACTCATCACGTCGCCCATGCCGAGAATGCGCGAGGCCATGCGTTCAGGATGAAATGCTTCGAGGCCGGTGAGCTTTTCGCCAACGCCGATAAATTTAATCGGCTTTTGCGTAACGTGTCGCACCGATAGCGCCGCGCCGCCGCGCGAATCGCCGTCGAGTTTGGTGAGGATGACGCCGGTT
>JAYTVC010000066.1:0-54084 GCA_043744215.1 Pseudomonadota bacterium | reverse complement strand
GCATCCGACCATGCAGATGAAACGCGGCATGATCAATCAGATTTTTGCCATCGACGTGACGCAGAGCATGAACGTGCTCGATTACAGTCTCGAAGGCCGTCCTGCAAGCCGACTTGATTTCAGCAAACACGCGCTGCGCGAGACGCTGAAAAATCTGCCTTGCGGCTCCAAAGCGGGCCTGGCGATTTTTACCGAATACCGCATTTACTTATTATTAACGCCGGTAGAAGTGTGCGCGCATTTTTCCGAGCTGAGCGACACGTTGAAAAACATGAACGCGCAAATGGCCTGGGCCGGCGGCAGCGAAGTGGCCAAGGCGCTCAACTTCGGTTTGAATATCGCGAAAAAATTGCCGGATAAACCGGGACTCGTTTTTGTCACCGACGGCCACGAAGCGCCGCCGCTGCATCCGCAACACCGCCCCGGCATCGACGCCAAACCGGGCGAGGTGCGCGGCATGATAGTTGGCGCGGGCGGCCTGGCGCTAACGGCGATTCCGAAATACGATCCGGCCGGCAATCTGCTCGGCGTGTGGAGTGCCGATGAAGTGATGCAGGGCGACCGGTATAGCGAAGATGCGCCGTCTTCCGTCAATAGCGAAGGCAAGGCGCTCGACGCTGATAGCGCGCCCAAAGAAAAACCCGTGGGCAACGAGCATTTATCGTCGTTGCGTGAAAGTTATTTAGCGCAACTGGCGACGGAAACCGGATTGGGCTACCACCGGTTGGAAAACGCTGAATCGTTTTCCAAAGCGCTGAGGGCGCCTGCGATGACGGGGCAGGGAGACATCCCGACTGATCTTAACCAGCTAGCCGCCGCGATCGCGCTGGCGGTGTTGGCGCTCGCCTATGCGGCTTCGCCACTGCAACGCTTAGGCCGGAAATTACTTCGCACCAGCGGCAAAAAACCGGCCGTGCCGCTCGGTAAAAAATACGCCGGCGCGCGGGTCTAACCAACGTCAGTCGTCGTATTTAATGTATTTGAACCGCGGGTCGTCGTTCGGCGTGCCTTCGAGCGCGCCACCTTCCTTCGTCGGCTGCCATTGAATCACGGCTTCTATTTTTTTGGCCAACTCAAAATCCTTGTCGGTGATGCCTTTTGCCGCGTGATTTACCAATTTCACAATGACAAAGGCGTATGAAACCGTCAGGTCAGGGTGGTGCCACGCCGCTTCCGCCAGATGGCCCACCGTGTTCACCACCATCAGCGTGGCCTTCCAGCCGCTGGTTTTGTATTTGCGCCGGATCCAGCCGTCTTCGTAATACCAGTGGGGCAAATCAACCTTAAGCCTAGCGAGAATTTCAGCTTCGTTATAAACCTTGGGGTTCGGTGTTTGTTCCATTTTGTTCTCCATACGGGCGTTTGAAAAATATTGCATTGAAAATCAAGCTATTGGCATTGGAAATTTGACACAGTATTGAGACAGAAAACCCATCGCTTGCTCAATAAATATGACAAATGTCACAAACGTCGTGAAGCAAAAAAGCTTTTCAACAAGACTGGGTAGCGTATCTTAACGAAAAGACACAGATTTTTTTTGCTGCAACTGCATAGATTTCCTGGGCACGCTAAATGCTTTATTAAGGCACCGGGTAGTTTCTACTCAACTACAGGGCATTTAAAGTTATCCGGCAAAAAAGAAATATTTAGGAAACTTATTTTTTCCAGCGGTTGTCGTGTTTAGGCGGGTTGCTAAATTTTGCGGCTTGCTGGTTTCCTGAAAGTTAATGTTAATTTCGAGGAGGTTTACATGTCTTACAAGTCAGGTTTACGGCGCTGGTGCGCAATTCTCGGCATGATGGTAGTGCCCGGTCTTGCGTTCGCAAATGCCGACGTAGCAAAGCTGACCAAGGACCCGAAAAACTGGGCCATGCAAGCTGGTAATTTCCAAAACCAACGTTACTCCGAACTGAAACAAATCACCAAAGACAACGTCAAAAATCTGCAAGTAGCCTGGACGTTCTCCACCGGTGTTCTGCGCGGCCATGAAGGCGGCCCGCTGGTAATCGGCGATATGTTGTATGTACACAGCCCGTTCCCCAACAAAGTATTTGCCATCACCCTCGAAGACCAGAAAATTGCCTGGAAATACGAGCCGAAGCAAGACCCGAGCGTGATTCCCGTGATGTGCTGCGACACGGTGAACCGCGGTCTGGCCTATGCTGAAGGCAAGATTTTCCTTCAGCAAGCCGATACGACCCTGGTCGCATTGGATGCCAAGTCCGGCAAAGTGGTATGGAGCGTCAAAAACGGTAACCCGAAAATTGGCGAAACCAATACCAACACGCCGCACGTGTTCAAAGACAAGGTCATTACCGGTATTTCCGGCGGTGAGTTCGGTGTGCAGGGTCATGTCTCCGCCTATGACATCAACACCGGCAAGCTGGCTTGGAAGGCCTACAGCGTAGGACCGGACGACCAGATCAAGTTCGACGACAAAACCACCACCTGGATCGACGGTAAAGTCGCTCCGGCCGGCAAGGATTCTTCCCTGAAAACCTGGAAAGGCGATCAATGGAAAATCGGCGGCGGCACCACATGGGGCTGGTACAGTTTTGATCCCGAGCTGAACATGATGTTCTACGGTTCCGGCAACCCCAGCACCTGGAACCCAAGCCAGCGTCCCGGCGACAACAAATGGTCCATGACCCTATTCGGTCGCGATGTGGATACCGGCGTGGCCAAGTGGGCTTACCAGATGACACCGTTTGACGAGTGGGATTTCGACGGCATCAACGAAGTTATCCTCGCTGACATCGATGTCAAAGGCAAAGCCACCAAAGCACTGGTTCACTTCGACCGCAACGGTTTCGGCTACACGCTGGACCGCACCAACGGCGCGCTGTTGGTAGCAGAGAAATTTGACCCGAAAGTTAACTGGGCTACCCACGTTGACATGAAGACTGGCCGTCCTCAAGTTGTGGCGAAGTACAGCACAGCGAAGAACGGTCCTGACGTGAACAGCAAAGGCATCTGCCCCGCAGCGCTCGGTTCCAAAGACCAGCAGCCCGCAGCGTTCTCGCCAAAAACCAAGAAGTTCTATGTGCCAACCAACCACGTCTGCATGGACTACGAGCCGTTCAAGGTCGAGTACACCGCAGGTCAACCGTATGTCGGCGCAACCCTGTCAATGTACCCCGCCCCTGGCAGCCACGGCGGCATGGGTAACTTCATTGCATGGGATGCAGGTACGGGCAAAATCGCCTGGTCCAAGCCGGAGAAGTTCTCCGTCTGGAGCGGCGCGCTTGCAACTGCAACTGATGTCGTGTTTTACGGTACGCTGGAAGGCTACATCAAGGCAGTTGATGCAGACAATGGCAAAGAACTGTGGAAGTTTAAGACACCATCCGGCATTATTGGCAACGTGCACACGTGGGAATTCAAAGGCAAGCAATACATCGGCATTCTGTCGGGTATTGGCGGCTGGGCCGGTATCGGCATGGCAGCAGGCCTTGAAAAAGACACCGACGGTTTGGGTGCAGTGGGCGGCTACAGAGAGCTGTCCAAGTACACCGAACTGGGCGGCGTGATGACCGTGTTCGCATTGCCTGACGGTAAGTAAACCAATATAAATCAATAACGTTAAAATTTGAGTCTGTCCATCGACTGACATCCCGGGCCACCGGGATGTCAGTTTCTTTATGAACGTATGCTTTTTAATTGATTACATTGGAATTTTCATGAGCCAAAAACTGATTGCAGTCATTCTATTTGCCCTTGTCAGCACCACCGCCTGTGCCGGCGAGAAACCTGACGCCACCAAATCCAAAGCGGCTGCCGCACCAGCAACTGCCGCACCAACCGCAGCCGCACCTGCGCCCGCTGCAGAAGCACCAAAAGCTGAGCCGATCAAAGTCGCCGCCGCCGACACGCCCAAAGCTGACGCGAAGTCAGCAGACGCGGGTGCTGCTCCCTATAAAGTTGTAGATGGTAATAAGGTCGATACCGCCACCTTGAACGGCTGGCGCGCCTGGCGTGCCCTGGCCTGCGAGCGCTGCCACGGCCCTAGCCAGGAAGGCATGGTCGGCCCATCGCTAATCAACAGCCTGAAAACCTTGTCCAAAGAAGATTTCAAGAAAACCGTCTTGAATGGCCGCCCCGAAAAAGGCATGCCGAACTTTGATGGTGCAAAGCAGGTCGTAGATAATATTGACGGCTTGTACGCTTATTTGAAGGGTCGTTCAGACGGTGCCATCACCTCGGTGAAAGTTTCCGAGATTCAATAACGACGGCATCACTTGGAACCCGGTTTCTGGTCGTAATGAGGAGCGAATTTGAAAAGTTACCGGTTTGTGTTCGCAGCGCTATGCGCTGCCGGGTTCCTAAGTCTTGCGTCATTGGCCAAGGCGGACGATGCGCAGGACGAAAAAATCCTGCGCGTCTGCCAGGATCCAAACAACCTCCCGTTCTCCCATCGCAATCTTTCCGGGTTTGAAAACAAGATTGCCGAGTTGCTGGCCAAGGACTTGGGCTGGAAACTTGAGCACACCTGGTATCCGCAGCGCATGGGTTTCATCCGCAATACGCTCAAAGGAAAAGAGCCGAACAGCGAGCGCTTCAAATGCGATCTCGTCACCAGCGTTTCGACAGATTTCGATCTGGGTTTGCACACCAAAGCTTATTACCACTCGACCTACACCATGGTCTATGCAAAAGGCCGCGGGCTGGACGACATCAAGTCGCCCGAAGACTTGCTTAAGCTCGATACGGACAAACGCAAAAAATTACGCCTTGGCATTTTTGCGCGCTCACCCGTCGCCGACTGGATGCTGAAAAATGATTTGGTCGGGCAAATGGTCGCCTACCCGCCGCAGACGGGCGACCCCGAGCAATACCCCGGTGAAGTGATCGAAAAAGAATTGGCGGCAAGCAATATTGATGCGGCCTTTGTGTGGGGCCCCATCGCCGGCTACTTCGGCAAGAAAGCCACGCCACCGATGGTGGTGCTGCCGTTCAAGGACGGGCCCGACACGGCATTTCAATTCGGCATCGCTATGGGTGTGCGTTACGGCGAAAAAACTTTTCGCGATCAGATCGACCAAGCCCTCGAAAAAAACCAGGCGCAAATCCGCGCCATTCTCGCCGACTATGGTGTGCCGGTCGTTGAAGCGCCCAGGAACGCGGATGTGACTGCGCCGGCTGACAACAAAGCATCAATGAAGCATTAGTTTTTCGCTCTGCCGCGCGGTATTGGCGCGGAGTTTTTTTGTTTGCAAAAATGGCGTAACAGGAGGCAACGTGCAGCATTTACCGTTCGTCATTTTTAGTGCCTTGCTATCGTTTTCAGCGGCGGCTGAAACAGAAAATGAAATCGAGTTTTACACGCGTCTTGCCACCAGTGTCGTCAAGGTCGAAGCCCACAACACCAATGGCCGCTTATCCATTGGCTCCGGTGTGGTGATTTCCGACGATGCCATTGCCACCAATTGTCACGTCACCCGCGGCGCCGGTTCGCTCGAAGTTATCAAAGGCGGCTTGCGCGCGAAGGTCGAATCGCAGATCAGCGATCTCGAACATGATGTCTGCATTTTGCAAGTGACCGGCTTCAAAGCGCCTATTGCGACCACAGGCAGCAGCAAAGCCCAGGTCGGCCAGCGTGTTGTCGCGCTCGGTTATGTCGGCGGCGTTGGCCCTCGGCTGAGTGTAGGCAACGTCACCGCGTTATTTGAACATCAAGGTGGCCGCGTGATTGAAAGTACCGCGGCATTCACGTCGGGTGCAAGCGGCGGCGGCCTGTTCGACGAGCAGGGCAAACTGCTGGGACTGGTGACATTCCTTCGGCACAATCAGGAAGAAGGGCAACATTATTCCGTGCCGCTGGATTGGATTTATCAAGTGTTGGCTAAAAAGCAAGCCGCGCCGGTGGAGCCGATAAAAGACGGCGCCCCGTTCTGGCAGCAAACGGCAGCGAACCAACCATTTTTTTTGCGCGCGGTGACGCAGCAAACGAATCGTCAATTTGAATCCATGCGCAGTATTACCCAAGCGTGGACCGCAGCGGATAACACCAATGCTGATGCGTGGTTTATGCTTGGCAACGCCCACTTTAATTTAGGCGATGACGAAAAAGCCATCGGTGCATTCCGCATCGCCATCTCGCACGATCTCGATCATCGCGGCGCCTGGTATGCGCTCGGGGTCGCATATAATCGAGCTGGCCAGCCAAGTGAAACGGAATCCGTTTTTCTGGTGCTCAAAGGCCTGGATGAACACCTCGCCGTGAAATTCGCGAAAGACAATCTATCTCCCTGCAACTCGACAAAGGATATTGTAACATGTTGATTTCATTCAATAATTTTTCATTCTTGCAAGCTGCATACGCAAGTAAAACCGTGCTGCCTCGACTCGTGATCACGGCACTGGCCGCGCTGACTCTGTCGGCAAGCGCATTCGCCGCTGACACGGGCGATAAAGTTTCCGAGGCCGAAACGATTTTGTTCGACACCGACCATCTCAAAAATCTGAATCAACCCACGTCCATACTTTACCACTTCAAAAAAGATGGCCAGCTTGAAGCGGGTTTTGAAGATCAGGTGAAAGTGGATATTTCGAAAGTGACTGCGACCGGCAGCAAGACCGCATCGATGCGCTTTCTCACCGGCGCAAGAAAAGCATCGGACGTCCCGCCGGTAGACGACGTAAAAGGCAATCCTGTTTTGCTCGGCTTTCTTGAGCGCGACCTGATCGAAATGAAACGCCTGACTGGCGGATCCACCAACTATTTCCGCAAACGCATCCGCTTGGCGCTGGTCGATAAGGCGTCGGTCAAACCGACGAACTTCTCCTACGACGGTAAAGAAATCAAAGGCAAGGAAGTCAGCGTCAAACCTTTCATCGACGACCCGATGAAACAGAAAATGGAAAAATACGTCAACAAACAATATGTGTTTTTGTTGTCCGACCAGGTGCCGGGCGGCGTGTATCAGGTGCGCTCCATCGTCCCACTAGAAAGTGTGATGGCCGGCGGCGAGAAAGTGGAAGCAGCAAATGACGAAGCGGCAAAATCAGACGGAAAATCTAAAGTCGAAAAGGGCGATCCGAAGGCCAGGACTTTGATTGAAGAAACCATGACCTTGAGCAAGCTTGCGAAGCTCGCAGCAAAATAATCGCCCAATTGATGGATGTAAAAACGGGAAGCGATGGCTTCCCGTTTTTTTCGTAAGCAATATGGGCGAGCTTCAAATGCCGATCAACATCTCACCCTTGCCGTTGTTGGCCAAATCTCCCATATAGCGCCGCATCGGCTTACCCGCTTTATTCAAGCGCGCGAACGCGCCGCCTTGTTTACCCAGTTGTTGCTTCCATGATTGCGCAAGCAAAGGCAAAAAACTGAATGCGTGCACGCTGCAATCGTTGAATGTCACCGGCATCAACGTTGGCATATTTCTCAGCAACAATGTACCGCGCCGCATGGCGAAGCCGGGATAGTCACCGGTGCTGCCGAGCACGGCAATCGTCCCCGCCGTCATGCGCCCGCCGCAGTAACTTCCTGCGCTGCCTTCAATCAGTACGCCGCCGCGACGCATGTGATCGCCGACGCGGTCGCCCGCGTGACCGCGCACCAGCACCAAGCCACCGGCCATGCCGCGATGTTCGCCAGGCAAGGCAGCAGCTAAAAAATCGCCGGCGTTTTGTTCGATGGTGATCAATCCGTTAGTCATCCCGCAGGCGACATAGGCACCTGCATTGCCTTGTACCAGGACTTCGCCGCCGCTAATTTGAAAACCGAGATAGGCGCCGACATCGCCTTCAACCATAATCTGCCCGCCACTCATCCCTTCGCCGATGCGGTCGAGCTTGTCGCAGGGGTTAGTGAAAATAATATTTGAAGCATCATTACCTTTGAGGCGAAAGATTTCAGCGACGGATAATCTGCGATTGCCGCTTTGCAGTTGAATCGCTTCGATGTCTTTGCGCGATTTGCTGGCGAGTTTGTCCGGCGTTAGCGGCGACAAGTCGATGCGCTGGCGCGGTGTTTCTTTCAGAGTGAAGGTGAGCGCGCTCATTTCATAATCTCGCGCAACCTGAAATGGAACGGTCCCAATTTGCCGCCGTAGTTGCCGGCGGTAATTTTTTGTATGCCGCGCTTTTTTCCCATTTTGCACACGGCTTGCATGCCGACACGCATGGCGTCGCGGATATCACTTTCGGCCAATCCATCGATCACGATTTCCATCACGCAACCCGTGTCTGGTGCGAGTTGGGTTTTAACGATGCCGCGAATCGTCGGGCAATAGGCGTCGTTGGTTGAGGCGAACAGTGCGGCATATTTCGAGCCGACCTTCGAGCCTGAACGCACAATGCCGCCGGGGAACGGCATGATCACATTGGGCAATTTGCGCATGGCGACGATAGCCGCTTCGCAGGCGGCAAGCGCGGCGGGTTGGGTTTTTGCCAGCACCAGAAAATTGCCGCCGCCGATGGCTTTCGCGATGCCGGTGCTTTCTTCTATCAAAAATTCGCCGTCCATTACCGGCACGCGCCAGTAACGATGACCGTTGATGAGTTTGGAAGATTGGAATCCATCGCCGAAGTAGCGCAAATTTTTTCCTAGCGGCAAAGCCGAGTCGCCACCGTACAATCCGGCGAACACGGCGCTGGTGGGCGAGGTGAGCACGCATTGGCCGATGCGCCGCTCCAATTGCTTCGCCAATTCTTTGGTGGATGTGGCGAACAATAAAATCGACACGCCGGGCCTGCCATCGGGCGTTTCGCTTTTAGTGAGCTTGCGTTCAATGCCCGCTTCCGCGCCGCAGGCGATGACGGACGTGGCGAAGCCCGTCGCCGCATTCGCCGCATGCATCGCCCATTTGTGATTGATGGCCGTGATGATCACACGCGTGGCGCGCATGCCGAAAGCTTCGGCGAAAGTGTCTTCGATGTCGACGCCGTTTATTTGCATGGTAATGGCCGACGTTGCCGGTGAATGGTCATTCTCATTTTCGCGGGAATGACAAAATTTTTTGTTGTAAAATGAAATTTCATAACTAATTGATTATAAACATTATTTTAATGCTTCAGGCATGCGTGTAAAAGCGTTTTGCTGCCGTGTCCGCATTCACATAATTCATCATCGCTGATTTTGAAATTTTGCAATTGCATGGTTTGATATTGGTCGAAGTAGGGCTTGAGTTGTTTCTCGATGCTGTTATCAAACTCCGGTTTCACCACGTGGGTGTTGCCCCATACGACTTTCACAATTTTTCCATCGCGGACAACCAGCTCGCCGTCTTTGAAAACATATTCCGGTGCAGTGAACATTTTTTCACGATCCTCATCTTCGCGATAAACCGTAATGTCGGCCGCCGCGCCCACGCCAAGTTGGCCACGATCCTGCAGGCCAAGAATTTTTGCCGGCGCAGCACGGGTCATGATGGCGATTTCGTAGAGAGAATATTCGCGTTGAAGACTGCCCAGCGTGGAAAGCGCGGCCGCGTCGGGATGAATTGTGGCAAGCATTTCATTGCGATAAGTTTTGTTCATCAGCAATTTAATCAGGTGCGGATAGCTGGTGAATGGCGCGCCGTTGGGGTGATCGGTGGTGAGAAAAATCCGCCACGGGTCGCTTACCAATAAAAAGATTTCCAGGCCGATGGCCCATTGCAGCGCGTTGACGAAATTCTTGTCACGATATTTGAACGGCACCACGCCGCAACCGGCGTCACACTCGATGTCCATCACCACCGATTTTCTGGGCGTCGCGTAACTGGCATTTTTGAATTGCATCATGCTGTCGCCGGAGGCTGTGACGGTTTGGCCGAACATGATCTGGCCCACATCTGCCGTGATGTTTTTGTTTTGGTTAATCGCTTCGGCAATGCGCGCCGCGCCGGATGAAAATTTTTTGTCGCCCTCAACGCCGTAGCTATGAAACTGTATGTGCGTCAAGTGCATGGGCAAACCGTCGGCGGCCTTGATGGTCTCCAGCGTGGTTTCCACATTGCCCGGCACACCGAGGTTGCTGGCGTGTACGTGCAGCGGGTGGGGAATGCCCAGCTCGTGTACCGCGCGGGCGAGAGATTGTAGAATCTCGCGCGGCGTCACGCGGTAATGCACATGCTGCTCATCAATGTCGAGTTTGCGCTGATTGAACTTGAATGCGCTGATGCCGCCGGGGTTCACCACCTTGATGCCGATGCATTGCGCCGCGTTGAGCGTCCAGCCGACATAATCGTTCATCGCTTTCTGGTTTTGTTTTGCTGCAAGCATGCGCAGAAAAAAATCGTCGCTGCCCAGCATGACGTAGCCGCCCTTATCGACCATCGGCGTGTCGCCCATTTCCATATGGGCCTGGCGCGCGTTGACGGGCAAAATCGCGGGCTCGAAACAAGCGGTGTAACCCATTTCGGCGTAGCGATAGCCGGTGGTCAAGGTCGAAGGTGCCGCGTGGCCGCAGCCGCTGCGTGTTAATTCGGTGCGCTCTACCAGATCGGCGCGGTGGTCTTCCGGCAACATAGTGCGCGCGATGTTTACTTTGCCGCCTCCGATGTGGGTGTGCATGTCGATGGCGCCGGCCATCACGATTTTACCGCGCAGATTGTATTCTTTATCTATTTTTTCATCGGTTCTGGGCGCTGCTATGATTTTTCTGTCGCGGATAAAAATATCTTTCACTACGCCGTCGATAGTATTCGTCGGGTCGATGATTTTTCCACCGGCAAGTTTAATCAGCATGTTTGCCCCGCAAGGATTTTTCTATCGCGCCCACGACGTCGGCAACGCTGGGCAACAATGTCTCACGCAATTTGCGTAACGGCAGCGCGACAATTTTGTCGGTGCGGAAAAAATGGCCCGCATGATCGGCACCAGGCGTGCCGACAGGAATAAACACATCCGGCTCGCGCGTAAATCGCATTCCCGCGCGGCCCAATACAATCGTCGGCGCATCGGTTGCTGGCGGCAAACGTTTTTCATCCAGGCTGGCAATCCACAGCAACGCATCCGCTTCGCCGTTCGCGAGCATGCGCGTGGCAGAGAAATGGAGCGGATCGTAAACCGGCTTCCCGTTCGCGAAACTAGTGCGAATGGGGGAGCCGCTTTGCCACGTATGCACTGCGTTGGCGGTGATATCGGCATCGGTGCCGCCTAGGGGCAAACCGGCAAATCGCGTCGTGGCGTTCAATGTCCTGATCATTTCTGCCAGACTTTGCACGGTTAATTCCGCATGGGGAAAATCGAGATCAGCCGCCGACCAGCACACCACACCGTATTTCGCCGCGCGCATTTTTGCGGCGAGTTTTTTCAGCACATCGATTTTTACGCCGCCTGCTTCGGTCTTCTGTAACGGCTTGTCCGTCAGCAGGCAGCGCAGCGCGCCGAGCACTTCGCCGAGTTTCGCGTTATCGCACTTGATCACCGTCGGTTTGCGTCCGTCGGGGGATACACCTGCCTTTATGTTTTTTGCTTCACCAATATAAACAATGTCACGCGAAGCCGTATCCAGATCAAACATGGAATGCGGGTTCCACACCACGCGTTCAAAAAAGCGGGGAAAGCGGCTTACAATATCGCCGCCGAAAAAAATAATCAGATCAGCGCGATTTTTTACTTCGGCCAATGTGGTGGTAACCCAGCCACTGTCTTGCACCACTAAAAGATTGCGCAGCTTACTCGCTGAGTTCATATGATCGACCACCGCGCCGCAACGGTCGGCCAGATCCATTACGGCGCGCATACCCGTCATGTCGGTGGACAAGCCGCTAAATACCGGCTGCGTAGATGCATGCAAAATATTTGCGGCGGCTATTATGGAGTCATCCAGTGAAGCCTTTTTGCCGTTTATGCGCGGCTGCAAATCCGCTACAGGATCAAGGCTGGCAAAGGCGTCGGCGCTACGTAAGCAGCCGTTTTGCGTGACGCGGATGCGTCGGTCTTCGACGGCGACTGCCACATCGTCGCAGGCGAGTCCGCAAAACGGACAGGTGATGGAAGTGTGAGAAATCGGTTGGGTCATGTATTGGGGTGGGCCGATGCAGGCAGAGAATTTTTATTGCAAAATATTTTTTGCAATTTACCCGGATCATTGTAGCGCAGGAAATAGTGAAAATGCGCGGGCATTTAAGCGCGGCAAATATTTCGCGGGTGATAAATATGCCCGCATAATCAAATGGTTTTTTTGCTCACGTCGCGTGACAATTTGCTCCATGATCGGGGCAAGGCGGTGACTTACATGCGTAGTCAGGTTATGAATACAAGCCACTGCTGTGTGGCATGGTAGTTGCTGTTCAATTACAAGATAATTCAGCGCAATTTTTACCCACCGTTCACCCGATAGTTTGCCCATGTCCGTTACAGCCCATCAAGTATCCGTTTACGCGCCAGCGCGATTGCATCTCGGTTTCATGGATCTCAACGGTTCACTGGGCCGACGCTTTGGCAGCGTGGGCCTGACTTTGCAGGAATTCGGCGTCAAACTGCAAGCCCGCGCGGGTGACGGCTTCCATTGCGAAGGCGCGCAGGCTGAACGGGCATTACGCTATCTACACGCCTTGCACCATGAGATTCATTTGCCCGGCGGCGTGCATATCGATATTGAACAAGCCATACCTGAACACGCAGGTCTCGGTTCAGGCACCCAATTGGTCATCGCCATCGGCATGGCGGCATCGCGTTTATACGGAATGGATTTTTCCCCGCGCGAACTCGCCTTTATACTGGACCGCGGCAACCGCTCTGGTATCGGAGTCGGCGCGTTCGAGCAAGGCGGTTTCCTGCTCGATGGCGGCCGCGGCAGCGTTAACACTTTGCCGCCTTTGATCAGCCGACTCGATTTTCCTGCTGCCTGGCGGGTGTTGTTGATTTTACATCCCGACAGGCAAGGTTTGCATGGCGCGGGCGAAAAAGAAGCCTTTCGCGATTTGCCGCCCTTCCCGGAATCCGTCGCCGCGCACTTGTGCCGACTCGTCACGATGATGGCGTTACCCGCGCTGGCCGAAGCGAGTATTGACGAATTCGGTTCGGCTGTTGGTGAATTGCAACGCGCCGTCGGCGATCATTTCGCACCCGTACAGGGGGGGCGTTTTACCAGCCCCCTGGTCACAGAGGTGCTGGCTTGGCTCGAAGCCGAAGGCATCAAAGGCATCGGGCAAAGCTCATGGGGGCCAACCGGCTTTGCCGTGTTGGAGTCCGAAGTTCACGCACAAAAATTGTTAAGCGAATTGCAGCAACGCGAACCGCAAAGCCGTTTGCAATACAAAATATGCAGTGCGCGCAACCGCGGCGCAGAAGTCACGGTCACGCAGAGCCATGCAGTCCAAAACCTGCCCATTTATAAAACCGCATAAGAAATGTTCATGGAAAAACCTTTTATCCTCCACATGTTTACTCCCGTGCGCCAGATGAGCCCGTTCGACATTAACATGGCATACGACGCTGGCTACAACGCGGTGATTCCGTACACCGACGTATCGCTCGATCAAATCACCGGCCTCACGCAGGATGCGATTTTTTCTCGCGGGCCCAAGGGCGTGAGGCGCACGGGCATTTTTATCGGCGGGCGCGATATCGCCCTCGCCGCCGACATGCTCGACGCGGCGAAGCGTTCCATGGTGCCGCCGTTTGAAGTATCGGTGTTTGCCGATCCCAGCGGCGCGTTCACGACCGCTGCAGCGATGGTCGCTGCTGTCGAGCGCCAATTACGCAAGGCGCACCAAACCGATTTGAAAGGCCGCGACGTACTCGTGCTCGGGGGCACGGGGCCAGTTGGCCTCGCCGCTGCGGTGCTCGCTGCCGACGCCGGCGCAAAAGTGCGCGTCGCCAGTCACAGTAACCCCGACCGCGCGCGCATCGCGAGTGAAATGGCAAACGCGCGGTACGGTGCCAAAACAGTGGCGGCCGATGCGAGCAAGCCAGACAGTTTCGCATCGCTGATGGATGAAGCCGAAATTGTCATGTCCGCCGCGAAGGCGGGTGTGCAGGTGTTGAACGAATCGCAACTTGCAGGCGCTAAAAGATTGCTTGTTGCAGCCGACGTCAATGCCGTGCCGCCTGCCGGTATCGCCGGAATCGGTGCAATGGACGACGGCGTGCCAATCAAAACTGCGTCAGGCAAAACCATCGGCATCGGCGCGTTGGCCATCGGCAATATCAAATATCAGGTCGAACGCGGATTATTCGAAACCATGTTGCAAGCGGACAAAGCCGTGTATCTGGATTTCCGCGAAGCATTCACCCTGGCACGCAAACATGCCGCATGAAGTAAAAAAATTATTGCTGGTTGCGCAATCCGCTCGTGCGATGGCAGCTTCAGCGTGTCGTGGTGGCTATGCTTCATATGTCATTGATTTATTTCAAGATTTCGACATGAACTCAATGGCGATAGAAAGCAAAAACGCCTGTGCTGAAAACGCGTTGTGCTTTGACGAAGCACGTTTGTTGCGCGCGGCTGAATCGTTCGCGCAAAAGCAGTGGGACGGCTTGATTTTCGGCTCAGGTTTTGAAAATGATTTATCGTTATTCGAAAAATTGGCAGCCGACAAAAAATTATATGGTAACGCACCCGATGTCATTCGCCGCGTAAAAAGCCCGACGGAATTTTTTACGTTGCTCGATCAAATCGGCATGCCGCATCCCGAGACGCAATGTAAAGCGCCCAGCGATTCAAGAAACTGGCTGGTGAAAACCATCGGTGGCGCTGGCGGCAACCATGTTCGCCATGCGCAAAATGTTGCTGCGAATGAAGAGCATTATTTTCAGCGTTTTGAAGCGGGAAGAAATCTATCCGTGTTGTTCCTCGCCAACGGCAAACATGCGCATGTCATCGGCTTTAATGAACAGCAGCTTGCGCCAACTTCCGACGCGCCATTTCGATACGGTGGCGCGGTGAATCACACGCCTTTAGCAGAAACAGTCCGTGCCGATATCACGCAAAAACTTGATGGCCTTGTCGCTGCAACGGGCCTCGTTGGTTTGAACGGCATAGATTTTATTTTGCGCGATAACGAATATTTTGTGCTGGAACTGAACCCGCGTCCCACCGCGACCATGGAATTGTACGATACAGATTTTCCACGCGGTCTGTTGCATTGGCATATCGCTGCCTGCGGAGGGCATTTACCCAATGACGTTTCACGGGAGAAAACGATTCGTGGCCATGCAATTGTGTTTGGATCGAATGCATTGAACGTCCCGCCACGTTTTGCTTTCCCCGATTGGTGCGCAGACTTTCCTTACGGGGGAAGTTTTGTGACGAAGGATGCGCCATTGTGTTCCGTGCAGGCGAGCGGCGACAGCCACGAACGAGTTACGCGCTTGCTCGATCAACGTCGCCGCGATATTCAATCCATGCTTCAGGAGCAAGCGGCATGACTTTGAACGCGACCTCGCCGGCAGAAGCGGCCAATTCATTGCACGGACAAAGCAAGCACTGGCCCAGCGTGAGTGCATGGACGGTGCCAATGGCGGGCATGTTGTTGCGCGATGCCGATGCGTTGCGCCTCGCTGTCACGCGTGATGGCGCAACGGTCGTCGATGCAGGTATCAATGTAACGGGAGGGCTGGAAGCAGGGCGGCGCATCGCGGAAATTTGCATGGGCGGGCAGGGTGTGGTGAATTTGCAGTACACGCAATCCGGCACATGGCCGATTGAGGTGGTGGTACACAGTGCCAACCCGGTTCTTGCCTGTCTCGCCAGCCAGTATGCGGGCTGGAGTCTGGCGCATGGCGAAGGCAAAGGGTCGTTTCAGGCGATGGCCTCGGGGCCGGGCCGGGCGGTGTCGGTAAAGGAAACCTTGTTCGCGGAATTGGGCTACCGCGATGTGTCCGATTCCGTTTGTCTCGTGTTAGAAACCGGCAAATTTCCGCCGCAGGAAATTATCAATAAAATCATGCGGGATTGCAATGTCGCGGCGGAACGCATCACGCTGATTCTCACGCCCACCAGCAGCCTCGCAGGTGTGGTGCAAATAGTTGCGCGGGTGCTCGAAGTGGCATTGCATAAAGTGCATGCATTGGGTTTTCCGCTGCACAAAATTATTGACGGCATGGGCAGCGCGCCTTTGCCCAGCCCATCGAAAGATTTTCTCACCAGCATGGGTCGCACCAATGACGCGATTTTGTTCGGCGGTAGCGTGCAATTATTCGTTGATTGCAGCGACGACGAAGCGGCAGACTTGGCGAAAAAATTACCCTGCAATGCCTCGCGCGATTACGGCCAGCCGTTCGCGCAGATTTTCAAAGATTACCAATACGATTTTTATAAAATTGACCCGATGCTGTTTGCACCGGCCAAAGTCATGGTGAGTAACCTATCCAGCGGCAACAGTTTCAGCGCGGGCGAAATCAATCACAAGCTGCTTGATGTTTCGTTTGGAAGAAAAGATGGCTAAACGCATCGCCATCATTACCGACGAAGCGGGCTGGCACGGCACACAATTGCGCCGCGCGTTCAGAGCACGCGGTATCGACGCCAGTTATGTGCCGCTGAAAAAATGTCGCGTCGATTTCGATCATCCCGGTGGTTTAGCAATTCACGGTTTCGGCAAAACCTTGCCCGACGGCGTATTTGTGCGTGGCATATCCGGCGGCAGTTTCGAACAGGTGACGTTCCGCCTCGATATTTTGCACACTCTGCAAGAGCTGGATGTGCCTGTCTACAACGATGCAGGCGCGATTGAGCGCAGCGTGGATAAAGCGCGGACAAGTTTACGATTGAAACTTGCGGGCATTTCCACGCCGCCTACGTGGGTGACAGAAAATATCGTTGATGCGCGGGCGCTGCTGATGAAGGAATCGGCCCGCGGCCACGAGCTGGTGATGAAGCCGCTGTTTGGTTCGCAAGGCTCCGGCCTCGTACGTCTCGGCGCGGGCATGGATGTGCCCGACGCGCCGGAATACAACCAGCTCTATTATTTTCAGCGTTACATCGACACCGGTGAAAACCAGTGGCACGACTGGCGCGTGCTGGTAGTGAACGATAAAGTGCAAGCGACAATGATCCGCCGCGGCCAATCGTGGATCAACAACGTGGCGCAGGGCGCGCGTTGCGAACGCGCGCAGGCGGATGACGAAATCACGCAACTTGCGCTCAAGGCCGTGCGCGCGGTGGGCATGGATTACGCGGGCGTGGATATCATGCGCGACATAAACGGCAAGGCTTATGTGATTGAAGTAAACAGCATTCCCGCATGGCGCGGCCTGCAATCGGTTTGCGATGCGAATATCGCACAATTGCTGGCGGATGATTTCATCGCGCGATATGTAAACCGGCAACGCGGCCCGCAAAAACTGGAGGCGGTGGGATGAATGCGCGCGCGCTCCAACACGACTTGCACGCCGGCGACCTGCGCCGTGCACTGGCGGATATTTTGCGTGAAACTTGCCTGTTGGAAATTCGCGCACTCAAACCCGGCAATGTCGGCCTGCATGGTGACGGCCATGGTATGCAGGCGGAAGATTTTACTAAAAGCGCCCATGCTATTGCCATGCCGATGACCACGCCGCATCTGGGTGTGGGCGACCGCATTTTGTGGGGCACGCTCGCCACGCAGCATGTGGTGAATTGCAACACCAATCTTGGCATTATCCTGTTGTGCGCGCCGTTGATACAGGCAGCCTGGAATGAAGTGAACACAAATTCCGAAAAATTTGTTCTGTGTGCCGGTTTGCAAAACGTACTGGCGCAACTTGATCAGGAAGACACCGAGCAAACTTATAAGGCCATACGCCTGGCTAACCCGGGCGGTCTTGGCAAGGCGGAAAAATTTGACGTGAAAGACACGCCCGCAATTACGTTGCTGCAAGCCATGCAGGAAGCGGCAGGGTGGGATAGCATCGCGCGGCAATATGCCACAGGTTTTGCAGACATATTTTCTATCGGCGTTCCCGTATTTGAAGCGGCTCTGGCTCACGGCTTGACCGAAGAATGGGCGACGGCGGCATGTTATCTGCAATGGCTGACCAACGTGCCCGATACACACGTCGCGCGCAAATACGGCACGGAAGTTGCTGAAGATCTCAGAAGCGAAGCCAGACAATATACGAACGATTTTATTCACGCTGCTGACCCGCAATCCATTGGGGCAAGTTTGCTGCAATGGGACGTCGATTTGAAACAGCGCGGTATCAATCCCGGCACCAGTGCTGACCTCACGGTAGCCAGCGTGTTGGCATCGCGCTTGCAGACTTTGTTACGGCAGCACAGGCAGTACAAACCGGTTACTCAATGCGGGGAAAATATTTCCCATGCATAGCAGTAAGTAGCAGTAGTAGGAGGCGGGCTTGCTCGCAAATCAGAAGGACTAACTAAAAAGGAGATTTATCATGGCAGTTATTGATCGCGTATTAGTAGGTGAATCATTGGTGGGTGACGGCAACGAAGTGGCCCACATTGATTTGATCGTCGGCCCCCGTGGCAGCGCCGCCGAGTCGGCATTTTGCAACGCGCTGTGCAACAACAAAGACGGCTTCACTTCTTTGCTGGCCGTAGTTGCGCCCAACCTGCTCGCCAAGCCAAACACCGTGATGTTCAATAAAGTGACTATCAAAGGTGCCAAGCAAGCGGTACAAATGTTCGGGCCGGCGCAACGAGGCGTCGCCATGGCAGTCGCTGATTGTGTGGAAGACGGCACCATTCCTGCAAATGAAGCGGACGACATTTTTGTTTGCGTCGGCGTGTTCATTCACTGGGAAGCGGCAGACGACACCAAGATCCAGGATTTCAATTACACCGCCACTAAAGAAGCCCTCAAGCGCGCCATCAAGCGTGAGCCAAAGGCTGCTGAAGTGGTCGCGAAAAAATCCAGCATGGGTCATCCGTTCGCTGCACATAAATAACATGAAATGTCCGCCCTGCGCAGCAGGGCGGATGCATCATGGATAACAATTACAAGGAGGAAACATGTCTATTCTGGATAAAATCATGGCGCTGTTCGGTGGCGGTGAGGCCACCGCATCATCAGCCTCTTCTTCAGCTTCTACGTCGGCTGCCACTTCTACTTCGGGTTCAGCATCATCAGCTAGTGCGAGTCCGTTGCCGAAAGGCGGCAAAGTGGATCGCGTACTGGTGGGTGAGTCATTGGTAGGTGACGGCAACGAAGTCGCGCATATCGACCTGCTCATCGGGCCTCGTGGTAGCGCGGTGGAGCACGCGTTCACCAATGCCTTGGCCAACAACAAGGACGGTTTCACCACGTTGCTAGCCGTGGTCGCACCGAACCTGGCGGCAGTGCCCAACACCATCATGTTCAACAAAGTCACCATCAAAGGTGCAACGCAGGCAGTGCAGATGTTCGGCCCGGCCCAACGCGCAGTGGCGATGGCGGTGGCAGATTCGGTGGAGGATGGCACGATTTCAGCGGCTGATGCCAACGAGATTTTTATTTGCGTCGGCGTGTTTATTCACTGGGACGCGAAGGACGACACCAAGATTCAGGATTACAACTACCGCGCCACCAAGGAAGCGATAGCGCGCGCGATTGCGCGTTCGCCTTCGGCCAAAGAAGTAGTAACGGGTAAAGCGAAAGCCGGGCATCCATTCGCAGCCCACGCTTAGTTTTTTATGCGGCGAATGTTTTTAATTCGCTGGCCGTAATTCGTCCGTCATGCAGCGCGCTGGCCACCAGCGCGCCTGCTGCGCCCATCTCGCGCAGTTGTTGCAAATCTGCGAGATGGCGTACGCCGCCGGCAGCGTAGATTTTTTTTGCTGGTGTTGTGAAGTTTGCCAGTTGAATGATGTCGGCCAGTTGCGCAAAGTCAGGGCCGATGTCAGAGCCGACGCGCGACAATGTCATGGCAATCACATGCTCGGGCCATTGCAGCGGATTGTGCAACAGGTTATCCGGCCCGCGAAACTCTCCGGCGTGAAAGTCCAGAGATAACGCGGCCGTATGTTGAGCCGTATTGATCACGTCAAGCAAGGCGGACTCGCGCAATGTTTCCGTGCCCAATACAGTGATGCCCAAATTGCGCGAACGCAACGCGAAATACCCGCCAGCATTAGCAATGCCCGTGTCTACCCAGAATGTAAGTTGCGGAAAGATGCGATTTAACTGCTTGATTATATTGATATTATTGCCTTTATTTTGTATCGCATCCAAGTCGGCAATATAGAGCGACTCGAATGGATGCAATGTCAGCAACGCAGTGACCACATCGACTGCTTTGCTGCCCTTGCATAATGAAGATTGAATCGGCAAATAGTTTTCGCGCGCACCTTTGCGCGCATGCACCACCGAGCCTTGCATTAAATCGATAACCGGAATTATTTTCAAAATTTGAGCCCATGAAAGTATTTGCCTACGAGCATATCACCGGCGGCGGGTTGTCAGGAGAAACGCTTAGCTCATCGCTCGCCCATGAAGGCGACATGATGTCGCACGCGCTCATGGCCGACTTGGCGTCGGTGCCCGGCGTCGAAGTCATTACGCTGCGCGACCAGCGTTTGCCGCAGCTCGATTTGCCGGTGACCAGTTTCGCGGTAAGCAACCTGCACGATCTGCAAGCGTCGTTTGACGATTGCATCATGCAAGCCGATGCCGTGTGGCTGGTGGCACCCGAGAGCGGCGGCGTGCTTGAGCGCCTGAGCCGGCAGGTGATCGGCCGTCATCGCATTCTGCTGGGCAGCCAGCCCGACGCCGTGCATCTTACCAGCAGCAAGTTGCAAACTGTGCGCGTGTTGCAGGCAGCCGGTGTGCCAGCCGCGCGCACCTATTATCCTGATGCGCCCATGCCCGACGATGCCCATGCCTGGGTGGTGAAGCCTGATGATGGCGCGGGCTGTGCCGATACGCGCATATTTCCTGATCGCGCCCAGGCACTTGCCTGGGTAGAAAAAAACCAGCATCGCGCCCGCTTTGTTATGCAACCGTATATCGCCGGCGAAGCATGCAGCCTTTCCATGCTTTGCCGTAATGGCAAATCGCGCGTGCTCAGTTGCAATCGCCAGCGCGTAGCGGTGCGCGATAACCAGTTTTTTTATCTCGGTAGCGTAGTAAATTCCATTGCCGATTCCCAAGGCCAATTTGCGCGCATCGCGCAGCAAATCGCTTCGGCCATTCCCGGTCTGTGGGGTTATGTTGGCGTCGATATTATTCTCACTGCCCAAGGCCCGGTGGTGCTCGAAGTCAACCCGCGGTTGACTACATCCTATGCAGGCCTGCATGAATCGATCAACTATAATCCGGCGCAATTGGTGATGGGTTTGCTCACGTTACCCTTCCCGCAAATCGAGCCGGCGTTGAAAACACATACCGTCAATGTCGATGTGGAGCCGTTTAGTGTCCATTGAAACAGAGATTATCATTGGTTGGGATATCGGCGGCGCGCACCTCAAGGCAGTTACACTCGATAAAAAAGGCCAAGTTGTCCGTGCCATTCAACTGCCGTGCCCGTTGTGGCAAGGCTTGCAGCATCTCGAAGTGGCTATCGATAAAATTCTCTGCGGCAAAACAGTTGCGCAACATGCCGTTACCATGACCGGAGAGCTGGTAGATTTATTTGCCAACCGAAGCGAAGGCGTCGAAAAAATTATTGAATTGATTCAACGCAAAACATCCGGTAGCGAATTACACATTTTTGCCGGCGAAAAAGGCTTCATCAAACCCAGTGAGTGCCGCGATCACATTGAAAACGTTGCGTCAATGAACTGGCATGCCACTGCGCAATTTGTCGCAGGCAAAATAGAGCAAGGTTTGCTGGTCGATATAGGCAGCACCACTACTGATATCATCCTGTTGCGCGATGATCAAGTGCACGCACAAGGCAAAGACGACTTTCAGCGCATGGTAAATGACGAACTGGTTTACACCGGCATCGTGCGCACGCCGTTGATGGCGCTCGCGCAAAAAGTTTTTTTTGAAGGGGTAGAGGTTGGCATGATGGCCGAACATTTCGCCACCACCGCAGATATTTATCGCATCACCGGCGAACTCGATGAAGCCAGCGACCAACACGCCGCAGCCGACAACGGCGCAAAAAATATTCAAGCCAGCATACGCCGCCTCGCCCGCATGATCGGCCGCGATGTAGAATCTGCGCCCCCAAACGCATGGAAAACATTCGCGCAAAATTTAATAAATATTCAATTAAATCAAATACTTATATCATGTAAAAAACAGCTCACACGGAACAAGCTGGCAGTAGATGCGCCAATCATTGGAGCCGGTGCAGGCAGTTTTCTCGCAAAAAAAATCGCAGAAAAACTGCATCGGCCCTATGTTGATTTCTCACGTCTTGTGGATGCCGATGAATCAAAACTTTCATCAGTAAAAATTTGCGCGCCTGCGTATGCAGTCGCGGAGTTATTCAGACGTAAAAATGCTGACAGCAAATTAGCATCGCGAATGCGTTCGCATAATGAAATATGAGTTGGCAAAGTGAAATATGAGTTGGCAAAGTGAAATATGAATTCGCAAAATGAAGTCAGGGCTCCCAAGAAATCCCCTCCCCTTCAAGGGGAGGGCTAGGGTGGGGATGGGTGTCGCCACCAAGCGACCACAAAGCCCACTTGTCATCAAACTCGGCGGCAGCCTGGCCAAAGATGCAACGTTAATCAACTGGCTTGAAGCCATTCTCAAGCACGGCATGGGCTGCGCCGTCATCGTCCCCGGCGGCGGCCCCTTCGCCGACGCCGTGCGAGTGGCCCAAAAACAAATTCATTTCGACGACGCTACTGCCCACCGCATGGCCATACTCGCCATGGAACAATACGCTTGCATGCTTAGCGGAATGGCGAAAGGATTTTCGAGGGCAGCAACGCAATCCGATATCGAAATCATTTTGCAAAACGGCGGCGTGCCGATCTGGTTGCCCAATCAAATGACGCTGAATGCCTGCGACATACCCGCCAGTTGGGACATGACCTCGGATAGTTTGTCAGCATGGTTAGCGGCAAAAATAAACGCGAGCGATTTGGTGCTGGTGAAATCGTATGAAATTCCCGAAGGCAAACTGGATCTTGAAGCGCTCGCGCAAAGCGGTATAGTCGATCCGCTATTTCCGAATTTCGCGAAAAAAGGAAGGTTCGCTGTTCATGTTTTGTCGCGCAATGATTACCAATGCTTTGCGCAACTAATCGCAAAACAAAAATATTAGTCGCCGTAGGATGGGCAAAGCGTTAGCGTGCCCATCATGATTTAATGATGTTAGAGGTACACGCCCGCGAAAGGCATGCGGGCTTTCTCCCGCCTGCGTGTCCTCGTCGCTCCCGCGCAGGCGGGAACCCGGCGGCGTAGCTTTCGCAGGGTGGGCACTGACCACCAAAACGCTACATTGATTTTTGCAGGATGAGTTGAGCGACAGCGAACCCAGCATCTTTTATGGGCGCGGCTCACAAAACTAACAAGCCGCCCTCATTCCCTATTGCGCACTCTTAAAAAACTCGCAAAGCGCGGTAGCCCTTTTTTCGTCAGTCCGCGATACGTATAAGTAACCGTCGCGCCAACCGCAGGCGGATTCGCGCGCACGCTATCGCTGAAGCCCGTGCCGATGGAAAATTGTTTTCCCTCCGGCGTCTCCACGCGCAACGCGCCGAGTTGCCCGGTATATTTTCCTTTGCCGGGAATATGCGCAATCACCACCGCTTCCGTATCTTCCAGCGGTTTCAACTTCAACAACACATCGCTGCGCCCTGTCACATATTCCGCCGACGCCAGATGCAACATCAAACCTTCAGCGCCGCCCCGCACCGCTTCATCAAATTTTTTTTTCAACGCGGCACGATTCGCAACGCGATACTGTTCCACCGCCACCAACTGCGGCCACGCAGCCGACGCGGCAATTTCTTTAATGCGCTTCGCCCGCTGTTCAAATGTGCCTGGTGCGTCGGGCAATTCAAAAACCATATATTTGATTTTGCGCCACTGCTCATCATCCGGTGCATCCGCACGCGCAATGCCCGAGACTTCTTCAAACCTTCCCCTCCCCAACCACAACTCGCCGTCGAGCGCCTGCTTGGGTAACTTATCGATAAACCACTGCGGCGCATTCACCGTACGCCCGCTGCGAAAGCGCAACGTCGTGCCATCCCATATCCCGCGCACGCCATCATATTTTTCGCTGACCAGATAATCGGCAGGATCGACGTCTGGGCTTAGTACTTTGGCGAGGAGAATATCGGGGGCGGAATCAGATGTTCTCGCAAACGCAGAATTGAAGAATAAAAGTGAGCATAGCAAGGAAATTAAAATGCGTAAGTGCAGAGTGTGCATAATCATTTAGGCAGTGAGGAAATCTGAAGGCGTAGTAGGTTTGAGAGATGTGGGAAGCAATATATTACGCACAGCACGCAATTTTTCTGTAGACATTTTTTCTGTTCGCAATCCGCTTTCGCACAACGCACCGCGAAAGCCGAGGTAGTCGGGCTGAAGTTCGAGCAGGGCGGGGATGTCTGCGAGGCGTAGTGATCCGGCTAATCCGCAAAGTAAATGATGTTTGCGAGAGAGTACAATAAATTCAATTAAATCAATAGGTTGCATGTGTTCCCGCAAACCACCATTTTGCTTGTTGGCCGTGTCGAGCATGACGCCGTGGAAGTTTGCATCGGCACATTTTTCGATCAAAGAAAAATCTGGTTGCTGATCGGCGAAGCATACGGCGATGAGTTTATGTAGGCGCGCGAGTGGTGCGAGGACTTTGATGCATTCGTGTTGATTGGATGATTTGAAAAACCCAATTTTGATGTAATCAACTTTTGTTGCTGCCGTATTGAGCACGGCGTTGAATAATATTTGCGCATCCATCGGCAGGTCGCCGATGGTGGCGCTAACGGGGCGTTGGCCATTGATATGCTGGACGATTCGCTGGATGTCGGCGAGGGGGAGGGCACCGAGGGCGCCTTTGGTTGGGTCTTTCAGGTCGATGATGTCGGCGCCGCCATCGAGGACGATTTGGGCTTCTTCGAAGTTGCTGACGCTGGCGAGGAGTTTGGTCCGGGTCATTTACAATGCTATGCGTGAGTGAATTTGGTGAAGTCTGATGGCACACCCATTCCCACTCTGGCCCTCCCCTTGAAAGTGAAGGGACGCTGCTGAAGGGGACGTGATGTTACTGAATGATGCGTCATGTAATGTATTAAAATCCTCATCACGCGATTTTTTCCGCAGCAATCTTCACACGATGCGCGGCGATTTTTTCCATCAACCAGGCCCAGGCTTCGCGTTCTTTGGGACCAGCGGTTTTTTCGATGGCGATGGCGTGGTATTTCATTTCGGTTTCGATTTTTTCCCAAGGCAGCATATGCAGGCGGCTGACGAGGATGGCACCTTCAACGATAGCGGCTTGCGCGCGGTTGAAGCCTTTGAACGGCGCGTGGCTGTGTTCATGCACGACTTTAAAAAATAATCGCGGGCGCTGACCGTCTTCTTCGATGTGGTCGAGTTTGAGTTCGCGGTGGGCGAGGGTGTCGTGCAGTCTCGCGCAGTTAACGACGCTGCCGGGTGCGGTGGGCCAATCGCGTCTTCCTGTTAAACAACCGGCAAACACGCGCGCGTCGTCGGTTTGGTTGAGTACGGCGCAAGGATTGGCGAGAATGTTTTCCAGCGTGGTAGAGGGTTTGAACGGCGCGAGGATAACGAAGCCGTTTTCTTCTTTGACACCCATCGGCGCGATGTGGACTTGGCCTTGCAGGTTTTGTGTGGTGACGACGGTTTCGAAGATCATGGAGGTCCCTTTGTGATTTTAATATTGCTGTTAAACATTATAAAACTCAAATCACCGTTCGTCCTGAGCTTGTCGAAGGACAAGCCTGATTTGTTGTCCACCCTTCGACGAACTCAGGGCGAACGGGGTTTTATTTTTGTGGTGCAGTAGGCGACACCCATCCCACACTAACCCTCCCTTTGAAGGGGAGGGGATATACTGGTTGAAGGGAAACTCTGCCGGCAGGTTTTCGATTTGTAAATCTTCAATTACAGCTTTCTCAATTTATGCGATAAGGTCGCGCCCGCTTCCTTATATTCCTCCCTATCTTGCGCTTTTTTCTTTACCGCCGCACCCCAATCCAGCGCTTCGTCTTGCACGTAGCGTTTGCCCAGTTGCCAGGCAATTTGTGCGCGGGCTAATTCTGCGCCAAGGTAAAAAGCGTGGCTGCCGTCGGTCTCGACTTTGAGGTGTTCGAATAATTCAAATGCGTCTTGTGCAATATGATGGCCGTCGCGGTTATACACGTGAATGCCGTCATCGCTCACTTGTATGCGAAAGCTCGGGTCTTTGACGGCACTGGCGATGTCGGCGATGTCTTCAGTCGTATCCGGAAAAGGTTTGCGTGCGTGCAGCGACAACATTTCGGCGGAAATGCTGCGCGGCAGGCTGTTGGATTCGCGCGCGGCGTACATGATGCGCCGCGCGATGTCGGCTTCGCGCACGGCACTGCGCGCGTGCGCGCTGACTTGGGTGGCGAGCACGGCCCCGATATGCAATTCGGAGATGATGCCCATCAGCAACGCGTTGATGCCCATGGTGTCGGCGTCGGTGAGTTCGGTGAGATTGCCGATGCCCATCATAATGCTGATGTCAGGAAATTTTTTACGCAGCGTGTGGTAGCGCACGATGGATTCGGTGAGGCCGAAATGGATTGGGTCAAGAATTGCATCGGCAAAAAACGCGCGGCCTTTGCCTTGCATTTTTTTGATCGCGCGCTCCAGTGAATCGAGGTCGCCCGGTTGCGCAGGAATAAGAATCGGTGTCGAAGCGATTTCATCGGCCACCCACAAATTGTCTTCGTGCAGGCTCAGCAAATAGTCCGCACCGGCTTTGCCGCCGCGAATCAGCTCGTCCGTTTCCATCGAATCGACGCTGACTTTATATCCGGCAGCTTTCAGCGCTTTCACCGACTCTTCCAGATGCGCAAACGGTGTGCTGGGCAAACAGCCGAGGTCGATTACATCCGCGCCGTCATCTTTGTAGGCTTGCGCGCGGGCGAGAATTTGTTCGACGCTGATTTGCGGCGCTTCGACAATCTCGGCAAATATCAACGTGTCGTAGCTGGATAAATCGATCGCCGCTGCTTTTTTGCCGAAGTGTTGTGGCAGGTCTTTGAGTTCATCGGGGCCGCGTTCGACGGGCACGCCGTATTTTGCTGCGAGTTTGACGAGATCACCGCGACAACGACCCGGTAGCACAATGCGCGTGGCGCCCATGGCATCGGCCACGCGGCGCTCGATCATATCCGCCGTCATGAGCGCCGCAACGCTCACGCCGATTTGATGCACGGTGTAAGTGAAAGGCAGCGGCTGCATCGAGGCCAGCACTTTGTTCAGGCTTTTTTCGGCCAGCTTGCCGGTAAGGAAAAGGATGTGTTCGGACATGCAAGATTATTGATTTTTTTTTGGGGCAGGGCAATGGGTGATTGCGGCGTGTTTGTCGGCAAGGGATTGCCGAATTGCAACTGCTGACGCGGGGCTCATCAGACTTTCCCCTTTTTCAAAGGGAAGAACGATCATGTTTTCGCCGCCGCACGTAATTCCTGATAACGCATTTCCAATGCGCGTTTCAATTCATCCGGATTGGTGGCGACCGTCACCCGCTCCATTGTTTTTAATTTTTCCGTATTTTCCAAATCAATCTTGCGTGGGTAAACCGTCACCCATTCCTTCGGCGATTCGGTTTCCAATTCCGGTTCGGTGTCGCAAGCGAATACGATGCTGGGAATGCGACGCTTGCCCGCTTGCGCGAAAATGTTGGTGACCAGCGTGTCCGAAATGCCGTACACGCATTTCGCCACCGTGTTGGAACTGGCGGGGCCGATGACGACGGTGTGATAATGCCCGTAATAAAACAAGCCGACGGGTGCAGCACTCGATGTATTGTCGCGCAGGATTTTGAATTCTTTGCGCAGCGCTTCTACATCGTGGCCGTACATGTTCAACACTTCGGCGGCGGCTTTGGAAAGAAACAAATCGACGTCGGGAAACTGGCGTGCGAGGTCTAAACTTTCTTGCAGAAAATGGCCGGAGCCGGTGAGGCCCCAGGCAAGTCTGGGCTTGATTTCATTTGACATGGTGTCAGAAGCCCGAAAGAAAAAATTACGTAACTAATTGATTTTATTCAATAATTTAATATCACGCAAGGCTAATGAACCGATGATTTTTTCGGATCTTTAATGCCGAGCTTTTGCATTTTGCGGTACAAAGTGTTGCGGCTCATTTTAAGTTTGCGTGATACGTTGGTGATGTTCCAACGTTGCAAATCAAGCTCGCGCACGAGGACGTCGCGCTCGGCCTGGTCGAGCGGGTCAAGCGCGATCGAGTCTGCCGCGACATTTTCTGTAACCACTTTTTGCGCTTGCGGCGCACTGCGGTGGAATAATTCCTGCGGCAAATCCTGCAAGCTGAGTTTGGCGTTATCGGTCAGGGCGATCATGGTACGCAAAACATTTTTCAATTCGCGCACATTGCCGGGCCAAGTGTAATCACACAGCGCATCCAGCGCGGCGCGGTCGCATTCCGTGCGTGGCTGGCCGCTGCACTCCAACGCAAGCAGGCGTTCGATCAGTTTACGTTTGTCATTGCGCTCGCGCAGCGCCGGCATGGTGAGGCTAAGGCCGAGCAGGCGGTAATACAAGTCTTCCCGGAATTCGCCTTTGGCGATTTTTTCCTGCAAGTTGCAATGGGTCGCGCTGATGAGACGGATATCCACTTTCACCGGCACATCGCCGCCCAGGGGCAGAATTTCGCGCTCGGACAGCACGCGTAACAGTCGCGCCTGCAATTGCACCGGCATGTCGCCGATTTCGTCGAGGAATAATGTGCCGCCGTTGGCCTGCAAGATTTTGCCGCGCTGGCCTTCACGGTTTGCGCCGGTGAAAGCGCCCTGCTTGTAGCCGAACAATTCACTTTCGATCAGCGTTTCGGGAATGGAGGCGCAGTTAATGGCGATAAAAGGTTTGTCGGCGCGATTGCCCGACAAATGCAGTGCCTTGGCGAACATTTCTTTGCCGGTGCCGGTTTCACCGTAGAGCAGCACGGCGACATCGCGGTTAGCCACGCGCTTGGCACGGGAGATATTGAGTGCCATGGTGGCGTCGCCGCAATCGAGTTCGTCGAGTGCAGTGCGCGATGATGTTGCCGCAGAGATGCTCTTGGCTGCGTTGGCAGCAAAGGATGACGAGGCAAAAAATTTCGCGCCGGCCCTTTCCGGCAATTGGGCAACGGCGTAAAAACGGCCGCCGCGACGGGCTTCAAATAACGGAATGGGATGGAAGGATTTTTTTGCGCTCTGCTCGACCAGACCGTTGAGCGTGGCGTTGAACAATTCGCCCATTTCGCGTCCACGAACTTCCGCGGCGTTGGCGTAGCCGAGCTGGAATAACGCGCTGCGGTTAGCGGCGAGTACACGGCCCTTGTCGTTGAACGCGATGATGCCTTCGTTGAGCGTATCGACAAACTCGGGTCGGCTGTGAAAACGCACGATGTAATCCTGATCGAACTGCTGCAGCAACACGCGGTTTTCAATCATCTGCGCCGACATGTTCACCAGCACCAGCGTGTGTTGCTGCGCCAGTTGCGATTCGCCTGATGCATCAAGCACCGCCAGCGTATTGCCCATGTGATCAAGAATCGGCGCGGCGGAGCAGGTGAGGCCGATGTTGCGCGCCAGATAATGTTCATGATGATGAATGACGACGGGCTGTTTTTCCATCAGGCAAGTGCCCATGCCGTTGGTGCCTTGCTGTTTTTCTGTCCAGACGGCGCCAAGCATCATGCCGGTTTTTGATGCGGCGTGGGTAAAGCTGGGATCGCCGAAATAATTGAGCAGCACGCCATCGTTATCGGTCAGCATAATGGCATAACCGGAGCCGGCCAGTTGCTGGTAGAGGTTAGCCATTTCAACTTTTGCCACGGAGAGCAAACCGGACAAACTTTCTTGCCGCTCGATGAGTTCGCTGCGTTCAAGCACCAGGGGGTCGGGTGAGCTGGCCGGGTCGAGGCCGAATTCGCTCTCGCAGCGTTTCCATGAACGCGCGATGCGGTCGGGAATGGCGGTGCCGATAGATTTGCCGCCGTGTAAAACCGAATACACGTTTTTAACGTGATTGGTGATCATGTCGTTCATGCTGCGCTCCTCATGCGGGCAACTCTGTGGTTGCGTGGTGAAAATCTATTCCTTGGCACCAATCATAGCACTTTTTATTTGTGAATTTTCAAGCGGGCACGCGTTTTGCCTTTGCACTATAAATGGCCGTGTGGCCGACGATGTTGAGTTTTGAAGGGGGCGTCAAAATTTCCCTCACAAATTTACCGGGAAGAAATTCCATATATAATAAAAATTCAATAAATTCAATGTATTAGAAAATGCGCTGTCAATCAAAATAAGCGCTTGTATTGTGTAGATTAACGCTAACTATGTGCCATTCATGAAACAAATCGAACCGACTATTATTCCCCTGAGCGACTTGCAAAAACGGCTCAAGCAGGCGAGCAAGAACAAAGGCCGACCGCTCGACAACACAGCCCTTGATGAAATCCGCGCGTTGCTTGGCAATGCGCCGCGCCGCCGCGACTTGCTGATCGAGCATTTGCATCTCATTCAAGATCGCTACCAGCATATTTCCGCGCGGCACCTGCGTGCGTTGGCGCAGGAGCTGAAACTGCCGATGGCCGAAGTGTATGAAGTGGCGACGTTCTACCATCACTTCGACGTTATCAAAGAAGACGAAGCTGCGCCGCCCGCGCTCACCGTGCGCGTGTGCGATTCTGTCTCCTGCCATATGGCGGGCGCAGACAAACTGGTAGAGACATTGAAGCGCGAATTAGGCGCCGGTATTCGCGTGCAGCGCGTACCCTGCGTGGGCCGTTGCGATACAGCACCCGTTGCCGTGGTTGGGCAAAACCCGATCGACCATGCGGATGAAGATAAAGTAAAACGCGCCGTCGCGAAAAACGAGATCAAAGCGATAGTGCCTTCTTACTTTGATTTTTCTGCATACCAGAAAAACGGCGGCTATAAGTTGCTGCGCGAGTGCGTCTCGGGCAAACACGAAGCAGAATCCGTTATCGCCGAAATGGAACGCGCCGGTTTGCGCGGCCTGGGCGGCGCGGGTTTTCCTGCGGGCAGAAAGTGGCGCATCGTGCGCGCCGAAGCCGCGCCCAAGCTCATGGCAGTGAACATAGACGAAGGCGAGCCCGGCACTTTCAAAGATCGTTATTATCTTGAGCGCGACCCGCATCGTTTTCTCGAAGGCATGCTGATCGCCGCATGGGCGGTGGGCATCGACGAGATTTATATTTATTTGCGCGATGAGTATGCCGCTTGCCGCGAAATTCTGGAAAACGAAATTTCATCTTTGATGGTTTCGCCGCCGTGCCCGCTACCAAAAATACATTTACGACGCGGCGCGGGCGCTTATATTTGCGGCGAAGAATCGGCCATGATCGAATCCATCGAAGGCAAACGCGGCATGCCCAGGCTGCGTCCGCCTTACGTGGCGCAGGTCGGTTTGTTCGGCCGGCCCACGCTCGAACACAACATGGAAACTTTGTATTGGGTGCGCGACATTATCCAAAACGGCGCGAGCTGGTTTGCTTCGAACGGACGCAACGGACGCAAAGGCTTGCGCTCATTTTCCGTCAGCGGCCGCGTGCAAAAACCCGGCGTGCATCTTGCACCTGCGGGCATCACCTTGCGCGAACTCATCGACGAATTTTGCGGCGGCATGTTGCCGGACCATGAGCTCTACGGCTATCTGCCCGGCGGCGCATCGGGCGGTATGTTGCCTGCATCGCTCGCCAATGTTCCGCTCGATTTCGATACGCTGAATGAATACGGATGCTTCATCGGTTCCGCTGCGATTGTCGTGTTTTCAAAGCAAGACAAAGCGCGCGATATCTCATTGAATTTATTGAGTTTTTTTAAGGATGAATCCTGCGGCCAATGCACGCCCTGCCGCGTGGGGACAGACAAATCCATCGCGCTATTGAGCGAGAAAATTTGGAACCAGCCGCTGATTAAAGAACTCTCACAAGCCATGATGGATGCATCAATTTGCGGCCTGGGCCAGGCAGCGCCAAACCCGATGTTGTGTGTCATTAAATATTTTCCGCAGGAAGTGAGCTGAGCCAGTTTCTCCCCTTTGGAAAAGGGAGAAGTTTTAAGGTTTAATTTTCGAGCCATTATTT
Source organism: Pseudomonadota bacterium (assembly GCA_043744215.1). Taxonomy (GTDB): domain Bacteria; phylum Pseudomonadota; class Gammaproteobacteria; order Burkholderiales; family JBEEJL01; genus JBEEJL01. Next base: position 22,036 of record JAYTVC010000066.1, on the reverse strand, counting down.
TGAGCGAGTAACGAAATGTCCGCCGTCCCCAAATCCGAAGCTAACACCGTCGTTTTTACTCTCAACGGCAAAACCATGGCCGGCGGTGCCGACGAAACTATTTTGCAAATCGCGAAACGCAACGGTGTTGAAATCCCGCACCTTTGTTACAAAGACGGTATGCGTCCCGATGGCAATTGCCGTGCGTGCGTGGTGGAAATCAAAGGCGAACGTGTGCTGGCGCCGTCGTGCTGCCGTTATCCGAAAGCGGGCATGGAAGTCAGCAGCGACAATGAGCGTTCGCGCACATCGCAAAAAATGGTATTGGAATTATTGCTATCGGATATGGCAGCGGAAAGTCGCTCCCTCGACGATGAGTTGCAAAGCTGGTCGAAAAAATTAAATATAAACAAACCGCGTTTTTATGCACGCCATCAACCCAAACAAGATATTTCCCACGCCGCCATCGCGGTGAATCTTGATGCGTGCATTCAGTGCGGCCGTTGCGCGCGCGCCTGCCGCGAAGAACAAATGAACGGCGTCATCGGATTCGCCGGACGCGGCAGCCATTCCAAAATCGTGTTTGATTTCGACGACCCGATGGGCGACTCCACCTGCGTGGGTTGTGGCGAATGCGTGCAGGCCTGCCCAACGGGCGCGTTGTCACCCAACAATGGCGCGGCCTTGCACGCAGCGACGAAGCATATCGATTCCTTGTGCCCGTTTTGCGGCGTCGGCTGCCAGGTGACGTACGAAGTTAAAAACAATCGCATCATGGAAGTGAAAGGCCGCGACGGTCCGGCCAACCGTAGTCGTTTATGTGTGAAGGGCCGCTACGGCACCGACTATGTGCATCATCCGCAACGCCTTACTAAACCGCTGATTCGCAAAACGGGCGTGGCTAAAACGCCGGACTTCACCGTCGATCCGGCCAATTATTCCAGCGCCTTCCGCGAAGCGACGTGGGATGAGGCGCTCGATCTGGTGGCGGGCAAACTGAAAAACATCCGCGAAAAAAACGGCCGCCACGCGCTGGCCGGTTTCGGCTCGGCCAAATGCAGCAACGAAGAAGCGTATTTATTTCAAAAGCTCGTGCGCACCGGTTTCGGCAACAACAATGTCGATCACTGCACGCGCCTGTGCCATGCGTCGAGCGTGTCGGCGCTGCTCGAAGGCATCGGCTCCGGCGCGGTGTCGAACCCCGTGCACGACGTGCAATATGCGGGCGTAATTTTTATCATTGGCGCGAATCCCGCATCCAACCATCCTGTCGCGGCGACGTGGATTAAAAATGCTGTTGAACGCGGCGCAAAACTCATCATGGCCGATCCGCGTTTGTCGGATTTATCGCGCCTCGCCACCCATGTATTGCAATTCAAGCCTGACACCGATGTGGCGTTATTGAATGCGATGATGCATGTGATTGTGAACGAAAATTTAACGGATCCATCATTCATCGAAAAACGCACGACAGGTTTTGAAGCAATGAAACAAAACCTGAAAGATTATTCGCCCGAAGCGATGGCATCCGTGTGCGGCATCGACGCTGAGACCATTAAAACTGTCGCGCGGCTGTACGCCACATCCAAAGCCTCGATGATTTTGTGGGGCATGGGCATCTCGCAACACACGCACGGCACGGATAATGCGCGCTGCCTCATCGCGCTGTCGCTGATGACGGGGCAAATTGGCCGTCGCGGCACGGGGCTGCATCCGCTGCGCGGGCAAAACAATGTGCAAGGCGCGTCGGATGCGGGGCTGATCCCGATGATGTTCCCCGATTATCACCGCACCGACAACGATGCCTATCGCGCTAAAATCGAAAAATTGTGGAACACGCCACTCGATGCAAAACCCGGCCTTACCGTGGTGGAAATCATGCACGCTATTCACGCGGGCGACATCAAGGGCATGTACATGATGGGCGAAAACCCGGCGATGTCCGACCCGGATTTGCGCCACGCGCGTCAGTCGATTTCCGAATTGGAATTTCTTGTCGTGCAGGATATTTTCATGACAGAAACCGCCGCGTTTGCGGACGTGGTGCTGCCCGCCGCCGCCTTCACCGAAAAAACCGGCACCTACACCAACACCGACCGTACCGTGCAAATGGCGCGACAAGCCCTCGATGCGCCGGGTGACGCCAAACCCGATTGGTGGATTACACAAGAAATCGCCAAGCGCCTCGGCCTTGATTGGCACTACGCCTCACCGCGCGAAGCCTTCGACGAAATGCGCCAGACCATGCCCAGCATTGCTGGCATGACCTGGGATCGTTTAGAGCGCGACAGCTCGGCCACTTATCCGCTGGAAAAAGAAAACGATCCGGGCGAAGAAGTTATTTTCGTACACGAATTTCATACACCCGACGGCAGAGCGCGTTTTGTTCCCGCCCAATTCACTCTGGCGGCAGAACGGCCCGACAAGGATTTCCCCTTGGTGCTCATCACCGGCCGCCAGCTTGAGCATTGGCACACCGGCGCGATGACGCGGCGTTCGAACGTGCTCAACACCATTGAGCCGGGCCCCACTGTGTATATGCACCCCGCCGATTTGCAAACCATCGGCGCGAATGCGGGCGACACCATCACCGTCGCCTCGCGCCGCGGCAGCGTTACGCTCACCGCGCGTGAAGACGCGGGCACGCCGCGCGGCAATGTGTTCATTCCATTTTGTTATGTCGAAGCGGCAGCGAATTTGCTCACTAATTCCGCACTTGATCCTGTCGGCAAAATTCCCGAGTTCAAATATTGCGCGGTGAAGGTGGAGAAGGGCGGCACGTTGGCCGCAGCGATGTTTGCAAGCGGTGATGTGATGCGGTGATGTGATGCGAGAGGACGCGTAGAGAATGGCAATCGGAATAAACAGATTGAAAAATGCAATCGTCAAAAAAATGAATGTAATCAATTACTTATATTAATTTCGTTTAACCCGTTTTTTGAAACCTTAGCGAACACTCTGCGCAGCATTTCCCTCCCCGTTCTCTACACCGCCGCGCTACGGACAGTGATGTCGATGAAGCTACCGAGTTACGAAAAGACACCGGACGCATGTAGTCTGCGAAGCGCTTGAAGCAGTGTTTCAATCTACATGCCGCTGCGTTAAAAAAATACAGCATTCCCTTGCGACATAACCTAAACGAATACAAGTAAGCATGGGGCGCATTAAGCCATAGCCAGAACGCGCCGAATGAAACCATGTGGCGCAAAGCGCGTTGGTTTCCGCGTTACGAAGACTACATTATCGTGCACTCTGGGCGATGATCAATGAGCATCGCAGACGCTCAACTCATCCTGCGGCTCTACCACGCGCAATCGCTTCCATCTATCGCCTGTCATTGTCTTATAATATCTCCGTTCATTTAACGGGAGAGCAATCTTGGCTCGTATTCTATTTATTGCAGGCATTGTTTTTGTCGCGTTTGTTCTGGTTAAAAGTTATTTTAAAAAACTCAACCGGCCGCCGCGCCCGCCGTCGGCAGAGGCGGACGAAAATAATAAAATGGTTCGCTGCGCCCATTGCGGCGTGCATGCGCCCCGTGCCGAGAGTATTGCCGAGGGCGGGCAGTTTTTTTGCAGCGAAGAGCATCGCCGTCTTGCCGAGAAAAAATGAAGCTTGAATCGGCCGATCTGGTTTCTTCCGTCGCCGCGCAGTTCGGCTTGCGCGAACTCTTTCACTTGAAGGAACCGGCGCGGCCGGAAAGTTATTGGCGTTCGCTGACGTATTTCAATTCGTACCGGGGCATTATTGCCTTGGTATTTTTTTTCGTGATCACTTTTTATCACGGGCAATCCAGTTTCGGTTCTGAAGCGCCGCGATTATTTACCCTGACGTGCGCCGCTTATTTTGTAAGCAGCCTGTTGTTTGCTGCGATGATTTGGAAGCGCTGGCCAGCCTTTGCCATTCAGCTCGAGTTGCAGGTTTTTACTGACATTGTTTGTCTGGTGTTGTTGATTCAGGCCAGCGGCGGCATCAAAAGCGGCATTGGTCTTATGTTGCTGATCAGCATGATGGCTGCCGGTTTGGTGAGCCGCGGCAGGCTGGCGCTGTTTCATGCGGCGGTGGCGACTATCGGCGTTTTGTTTGTCGAGTTTTACCGCGATATCGGCGGGGAGGCGGCTTCCGGCGAGTATGTGCAAAGCGGGTTGTTGTCGAGCGGATTTTTTGTCACGGCGTGGTTGGCGCACACGGTGGCGAAATACACGCGCGAGAGCGAGCAACTCGCGGCACGGCGCGGTAAAGACTTGATTAATCTTGCGCAAGTGAATCAACTGGTGATTCAGGATTTGTCTGATGGCGTGATCGTGGTTGATGGCGAAGGTGCGGTGCGCAGCGCAAATAAACAAGCAGAAAATTACCTGGGTAGTTTGATTACCCGTGCGGGGGCTAACTTGCGCGATGTATCACCCTTGCTGGCGGCCCATGTGGCGAGTTGGCGTGCGAATCCGCAGCAAAAATTTCCGCCGCTCACTGCGCCGGTAAAAGATGCCTTGCTGGAGATGCGTTTTGTCGCGATCGGCGAAGCGATGCCGCAACCGACGGTGATTTTTTTGCGCGACCTGAGCCGCCAGCAATCGGCGGCGCAACAATTGAAACTCGCCGCGCTTGGCCGGCTCACCGCCAGCATCGCCCACGAAATCCGCAATCCGTTGAGCTCGATCAATCACGCGGCAGAATTGCTGCAGGAAGGCGAAGACATTCCGCCCACCGATGCGCGGCTGCTGCAAATTATCCGTGACAATTCTTTACGCCTTGATCGGCTGGTGCAGGAAGTGTTGAATCTGAACCGTCGTGAACATGCCAATCCTGAAGTGATTGCGCCTAAGCTGTATCTATCTGATTTTATTGATGATTTTAGCGAAGTCGAAAAAGTGCCCAAGAGCGCATTTTCACTCGACGTGCAAACCGATGCGAGCTTCAGTTTTGACCGGGCGCATCTGCATCAGGTATTGTGGAATCTCACCCGCAATGCGTGGCGGCATTGCCAACAACACGATCACAGCATCCGGATTTTTTTCTCGCGCGCTTCCATGGACAATATGTTGCAACTTGATATTCTCGACGACGGCCCCGGCGTGGATCCTTCTATGCAAGACCAATTGTTCGAACCGTTTTTTACCACCGAATCCCAAGGCACCGGCTTAGGCTTATATATCGCCCGTGAAGTATGCGAAGCCAACGGTGCGCGGCTCGAATACGTGAGCGTCGCCCCCGGCGGGCAATTCCGCATTTTGGTGAGGGGGGCATGAGCATGCGCAGAGTGTTGGTGGTCGATGACGAAGCCGATATCCGCGAATTGCTCATGCTCACGCTAAGCAAAATGGGATTGGATGCCGACACGGCAGAAACCTGCGGCGAAGCCTTCGATTATCTCAAAGGCAACGATTATTGTCTGTGCCTCACCGACATGCGCCTGCCCGATGGCAACGGATTAAAAATCCTGGAACACATTTCTGAAAACTACCCCAACATTCCCGTCGCGGTGATCACGGCCTACGGCAGCGCGGAGAACGCCGTCGCCGCACTCAAGGCCGGCGCGTTTGATTATCTGGCCAAGCCCATTGGCCTGAAAGAATTGCGCGATCTGGTAAACGCCGCGCTCAAGTTGCCGCAGAATGGCATGCGTAAAACGGTCACCGAAAAACCTGACACGGCCGGCGGCGCGAGTGACGGCCCGGTATTGTTGGGTGATTCACCGCCAATCAAAAAAGCGCGCGAGATGATCGATAAGCTCGCCCGCAGCCAGGCGCCGGTGTATGTCACAGGCGAGTCGGGCAGCGGCAAAGAAGTGGCCGCGCGCACTATCCACGCTAAAAGCGCCCGCGCCGACGCGCCGTTTATTCCCGTGAACTGCGGCGCGATTCCCGAAAATTTAATGGAAAGCGAATTCTTTGGTTATAAGAAAGGTTCGTTTACAGGCGCAGATTCCGACAAAATCGGTTTTTTCCAGGCGGCTAACGGCGGCACATTATTTTTGGACGAGGTGGCCGATCTGCCGTTGGCGATGCAAGTGAAACTGCTGCGCGTGATTCAGGAAAAGAAAGTGCGCCGCATTGGCGACACGGCCGAAGTGCCCATCGACGTGCGCATCATCAGCGCCACCCATCAAGCATTGGCAGAGCGCGTGGAAGACGGCCGTTTCCGTCAGGATTTGTATTACCGGCTGAACGTCATTGAATTGAAAATGCCCAGCCTGCGGCAGATTCCCGAAGACATACCTATTATTGCGCGCAATATTTTGAAGCGCGTTGCCCAGCAAAACGGCGGTGCTATCCCGGTGATTGATGATGCTGCGCTGACCGTGCTGCAACAATATGATTTCCCCGGTAACGTGCGTGAACTGGAAAACGTGTTGGAGCGGGCGCTGGCGCTTTGCGGTGGAGAAAAAATCGGCAAGGACGATTTATACCTCAGTGAAGTGGCCGATAACGACGATGAACCCGGCAACAATCTCAAGCCTGGAGAATTGCCGCTGGAAGATTATCTCGACCGCGTCGAACGCGACGCCATCATGCAGGCGCTGGAAAAAACCCGCTACAACAAAACGGCAGCGGCGAAATTGTTGGGCATCACATTTCGCGCGCTGCGCTACCGCCTGGATCGACTGGGCATAGATTGAATGGACGCAATCACCCGCGCCGGTACGGGTGATTGATCATCCCTTGCCGACAAAATAGTGACGCTACCGTTGCCATTAAAAGAACTGCCGGCCTAATCTTGCGATAGCCGGCATGCAAACTTCTGTTAAGTGTGCGCCGCCTCAGCAACAAAAGTTTGCAAAAGCCTGCCGTTAAATAACCCGAATATGAAAATCGCCAAGCAACGCATTCTTCCCCATAGCACAGGCAAACCTCGTCTAATATTATCTGGCGCGCGCTTTATTGTGGCGAACAGCGGCTGGGTAAAGGACGCGACGCGCATCGCGTCACCGAATTTCAACCGGCGTCCAAAAAATATGCCGATTGAATTGCTGGTGATCCACAACATCAGCCTGCCGCCGGGCGAATTCGGCGGCGGCGACGTGGCAAAATTATTCACCAACCGTCTCGATTGGGGCGCCCATCCGTTTTATCAAACCATCCGTAATCTGAAAGTGTCCGCGCATTTTTTTGTACGCCGAAACGGAGAGGCGGTGCAATTTGTTTCGTGTTTGAAACGCGCGTGGCATGCGGGCGCATCGTCTTGGCGCGATCGCGAGAACTGCAACGATTTTTCTCTCGGCATCGAGATGGAAGGCACCGACGATATCGATTACACCGATGCGCAATACACGGCGCTGATCGCGCTCACCCGGGCGTTGAAAACGGCCTATCCCATCGTCGAAATCACCGGCCATTCCGACATCGCCCCCAGTCGCAAAACCGATCCCGGCCCCCATTTCGACTGGTCGCGTTATCGCTCAGCGGTTATTTAAGTAACCTATTGATTATATTCAATATTTTTAGCTTTTTGAACGCGCGCCGTGCGTTTTTGCTGGCTGAACCCAAACCGTCTGATTGTCAAGCCCAAAATCATCGATTGCGGGACGATTTTCCATTTGACATCAGTCCCTTCAAGCACTAGCATTAGTCCTCGCTGGTCGCTCAAACCACTATATCTTGTGGAAATCCTTGTGCATAGGCTGTGTATAAAACCCGGCCCGGCGACTGTTTTCCCTGTTGTATCAACACACATAAAAATTATTGTCCCAGGAGACTACTCATGCGTTTGTCCGGCTCTGATATTCATAGCGCTAACCCGGTTCCCACTTCCCTTTTGGCAGCCGAACCGAACCCCGCCGCGTCAAGCCAGTACGCAGCCTACAAACTGATTCGCCGCAACGGAGCGGTGGTCGGGTTTGAACCGAGCAAAATTTCCATTGCGCTGACCAAAGCATTCATCGCCGTCAATGGCGGGCAGGGCGCAGCGAGTGCACGCATTCGCGAAGTGGTCGCGCAGTTGACCGACGGCGTGGTTGCGGCGTTGGTGCGGCGTCAACCATCCGGCGGCACCTTTCATATCGAAGATGTGCAAGACCAGGTCGAACTCGCGCTGATGCGTTCAGGCGAACACGATGTCGCCCGCTCGTACGTGCTGTACCGCGAAAAGCGCACGCAGGAACGCGCTGCGCAAAAAGCAGAAGTCGCGTCGGCGCGTCCTGCCACCGTGATTCATGTGATGGAAAACGGCGTGAAGCGTCCACTTGACGTGGCGCACCTCGAAGCCGTGATCAAAGATGCCTGCGACGGCCTCGGTGAAGCGGTGCAAGTCAAACCGATTCTCGACAGCACGCTAAAAGATTTGTACGACGGCGTGCCGCAAGACGAAGTGTTCAAGTCGGCCATTCTGTCGGCCCGCTCGTTGCTCGAGCAAGATCCGGCCTACAGCAAAGTCACCGCGCGTTTGCTTATGCACACCATCCGCAAGGAAATTCTCGGCGAAGAAGTTTCGCAAGCCGACATGACCACGCGCTACGCCGAATATTTCCCCACATTCATCAAGACCGGCATCAAGGCCGAATTACTCGACGAGCGCCTCGGCCATTACGATCTCGCGCGCCTTGGCGCGGCGCTGGATGCTTCGCGCGACAACCAGTTCAATTACCTCGGTTTGCAAACCTTGAATGACCGTTACTTTTTGCACATCGAAGAAAAGCGCATCGAATTGCCGCAGGCATTTTTCATGCGCGTCGCCATGGGCCTCGCGTTGAACGAAGTGCACCGCGAAGAACGCGCCATCGAGTTTTACAACGTGATGTCGTCATTCGACTTTATGTCCTCGACGCCGACACTGTTCAACTCAGGCACGCGCCGCTCGCAATTGTCGTCGTGCTACCTCACCACCGTGGCCGACGATCTCGACGGCATTTACGAAGCGCTGAAAGAAAATGCGCTGCTGTCCAAATACGCCGGCGGTCTTGGCAACGACTGGACGCCGGTGCGCTCATTGGGCGCGCACATCAAGGGCACCAATGGCAAATCGCAAGGTGTGGTGCCATTCCTCAAAGTGGTAAACGACACCGCCGTCGCCGTGAATCAGGGCGGCAAGCGCAAGGGTGCCGTGTGCGCCTACCTCGAAACCTGGCACATGGATATTGAAGAGTTTCTCGAGCTGCGCAAAAACACCGGTGATGACCGTCGCCGCACACACGACATGAACACGGCCAACTGGATTCCCGATTTGTTCATGAAGCGCGTGATGGAAGGCGGCGAGTGGACGCTGTTTTCGCCGTCTGACGTCAAAGATCTGCACGACAAGTTCGGCAAGGATTTCGAGCGCGCCTATGTCGGTTATGAAGCCAAGGCCGCCCGCGGTGAAATAAAGCTGTTCAAAAAGGTGCCGGCCTCCAACCTGTGGCGCAAAATGTTGTCGATGCTGTTCGAAACAGGCCATCCATGGATCACTTTCAAAGACCCGTGCAACATACGCAGCCCGCAGCAACATGTCGGCGTGGTGCACAGTTCCAATTTGTGTACCGAGATTACGCTCAACACCAATGACAACGAAATTGCCGTGTGCAATCTGGGCTCGGTGAATATGGTGGCTCACCTTAAAGACGGCAAGATGGATTTTGAAAAACTCGGCCGCACCATCCGCATCGCCATGCGCATGCTCGATAACGTGATCGACATCAATTACTATCCCGTGGCCAAAGCGCGCAACTCCAACCTCAAGCATCGCCCCGTCGGCCTCGGCATCATGGGCTTTCAGGATTGCCTGCACGAAATGCATATTCCCTATGCGTCGCAAGAGGCAGTGGAATTTGCCGACCAGTCGATGGAGCAAGTGTGTTATCAGGCTTATTGGGCCTCGACCGAATTGGCCGAAGAGCGTGGCCGTTATTCTTCCTATAAAGGTTCGTTATGGGATCGTGGCATTCTGCCGCAAGACACGCTCGACCTGCTCACCGAAGAGCGCGGCGGTTATGTCGAAGTGGACCGTTCTTCATCGCTTGACTGGAACAACCTGCGGCAACGCATCCGCCAGCACGGCATGCGCAATTCCAATTGTGTCGCCATTGCGCCCACCGCTACCATCGCCAACATTATCGGCGTATCGGCTTGCATCGAGCCTACGTTCCAGAATTTATTCGTGAAGTCGAATCTTTCTGGCGAATTCACCGTGGTTAACGATTACATGGTGCGCGAACTGAAACAGAAAAACCTGTGGGATTCGGTGATGGTGTCCGACCTCAAATATTTTGACGGCTCGCTGGCGAAAGTGGATCGTGTGCCGCAGGAATTGCGCAATCTCTACGCCACCGCATTTGAAGTTGATACCAAATGGATTGTCGAAGCGGCCTCGCGCCGGCAAAAGTGGATCGACCAGGCGCAGTCGCTCAACATTTACATGGGCGGCGCATCGGGCAAAAAACTCGACGACACCTACAAACTCGCCTGGTTGCGCGGCCTCAAGACCACGTATTATTTGCGCACCATGGGCGCCACCAGCGCCGAGAAATCCACCGGCCGTGGCGGTGAATTGAATGCTGTAGCAGTAGATGGCGGCATGAGCGCACTCGCAGGCAACTCGATCTCGGAGCCGGAAGTAAAGTTCTGCGCCATCGATGATCCCGAATGCGAGGCCTGCCAGTAATTTTTTTGCAGGATGGGTTCAGCGATAGCGATACGCACCCAATGCCGTGTTGATGTTAGTTTCAGGAATACCAAAAAAAGCAGGAGGAGCATGTCGGTGGGGCCCGTTGCCGAGCAACGGGCCCAATCGATATGTCACACTGTAACTAATTGATTATATTGAATATTTTAATCGATATAATCCGGGGGAAGTATGCAGTTTCGGGTAGAACTTGATGCAGCAGCCGAGTATCGCTGGCGGCTGTTGGCCGACAATGGCAAAAGCATCGCCATCTCGGCCGACGGCTACAGCAGCAAGCAGGAATGCATCGATGCAATTCGTTTGGTGCAACTGTCGTTCAATGTGCCAGTGATCGAAAACTACGCAATCGATTTATTTGGCGAAGTCGTATTGCCCACGCGCGGGCGTGTTAAAGCCTCGCGCCGCGCCGCAGGTCCGCAACGCTAAAATGGTGCAAGCAATTTTTTTGTAACTTTTTTTGTAGTGCCCGCAGCAAACAAGCGGAGCGGCGTTATTCAGCCGTTCTAAAAAGCAAACCACCAACGTATTGGAGATAATTATGGGACTCTTAAGTTTTATTAAAGGTGCAGGCGAAAAATTATTCGGCAAAGGCGAAGCCCAGGCCGCAACCCAGGCAGCCGCGGCCGCGCCGACGCCCGTTAATCTTGAGCTGGCGAACGTGGCGGCATCTAACGCCATCATGGGTTACATCAACACGCAAAACCTCACGGCTGATGATCTCGCCGTGTCGTTTGATGCGGCAGCGGGCAAGGTCACCGTATCAGGCACGGCTGCCGACCAGCAAACCAAAGAGAAGATCCTGCTTTGCTGCGGCAATGTGCACGGCGTCGATACCGTCGATGACCAAATGGATGTGGCAGAAAAAGAACCCGAGTCCACTTATTACACCGTGAAAAGCGGCGATACCCTGTCAAAAATCGCCAAAGCGAATTACGGCGACGCCATGGCCTATCAGCAGATTTTCGAGGCCAATGAGCCGATGTTGACACACCCGGACAAGATTTATCCTGGCCAGGTATTGCGCATACCGCCGCAAGAAGCCTGATTCAGGTAACACCCAGGCAGCGGCGATTGGCTTTGTTAAAAAAAGCCGCTGCTGAAAAAGAAATGGCCGGGCGAACGACTGCTTCGTTTGTCCGTCCAAGAAAGATAAGGAGAGAAACCCCATGTTGAATTTTGAAGATGATGTGCCCTTGCACCCTCACGTAAAACCGTTTTTGCCGGCAATGGATGACACGACCGTACAAATGCCTAATAGCAGCATACCCAAATTTTTGCTCAACACCGAAGAGACCGCGCATCCCGAGCGCTTCGGTCGCGTGCGCGCCGAAGACAAGCGCATCATTAACGCCAAGTCCGACGTCAACCAACTGGTGCCATTCAAATACAAATGGGCATGGGATAAATATCTTGCCGGCTGCGCCAACCACTGGATGCCGCAGGAAGTAAACATGAACCGCGACATCGCGCTGTGGAAAGACCCGAACGGTTTGACCGATGACGAGCGCCGTTTGGTCAAGCGTAACCTCGGTTTCTTCGTTACCGCCGATTCACTTGCTGCCAACAACATCGTGCTCGGCACCTATCGCCACATCACCGCGCCCGAGTGCCGCCAATATTTATTGCGCCAGGCGTTTGAAGAAGCGATTCATACCCACGCCTATCAATACATCGCCGAAAGCCTCGGCCTCGACGAAGGCGAAATTTTTAACGCCTATCACGAAGTCAAATCCATCCGCGATAAAGATGAATTTCTCATTCCGTTCATCGACACCCTCACCAACCCGGAATTTAAAACCGGCACGCAAGAAGCCGATCAGGCGCTACTGCGCAGCCTCATCGTCTTCTCCTGCATCATGGAAGGCCTGTTCTTCTACGTCGGCTTTGTGCAAATCCTCGCCCTCGGCCGCCAAAACAAAATGACCGGCGCCGCCGAGCAATACCAATACATCTTGCGCGACGAATCCATGCATTGCAATTTCGGCATCGACTTGGTCAACACCATCAAACTTGAAAACCCGAATTTGTGGACACCGGAATTCCGCCAGGAAATGTCCGACCTCATGCGCCAAGCCGTCGAACTCGAATACGCCTACGCCGAAGACACCATGCCGCGCGGCGTGTTGGGTTTGAACTCGGCCATGTTTAAGGAATATTTACGCTTCGTCGCCAACCGCCGCTGCCAACAAATCGGCCTCGACCCACTTTACGCGGGGGCAACAAATCCGTTCCCATGGATGAGCGAGTTGATTGATTTGAAGAAAGAGAAAAATTTCTTTGAGACGCGCGTGACGGAATATCAGACGGGTGGGGCATTGAGTTGGGATTGAAGACATGTTGAATGTTTTGAGGTCTATTGGTACACCCCAACTAAAAAGTATTGATTTAATTTAGGGAAAATATGTGGAATGTTGAAAGTAATTTTTCTGTACGCCTTGGAGGAAACACGTATGTCAACACTCCAAATCTCATAGTCTACAAAAACAAATCAATTTTCAGCATCCGCCGTAACGACGACGATGGCATGTTAGGAATTGATTTTGATGTATTTGACGAAAATGGGCAGCGCATTGCTACCTTTGCTAAAGGAGTAGTCGTACAGGGAAATCAAACAAACTACGAAATTATTTCTGGGCATGATACTTATTCAGTCACAGAACGAGCTACTAGTAGAGTGATCGCTTGCGTTCGGCGTAGAGGCGTTCAAAGTGCTGAACTTGATGTTAATGTTCGAATGTATTTGCCTGACGGGTTTCTCTTAGATGCCGGACCAGATGCAACGAACCTCCAAAATGGAAGCCTAATTTTCTCTGGCAATATGTTTATGAACTCCCATGCTGGTATTAGTATTGGGTAGCGCTTACTTAGTTGAGGAAGTGTAGGTCTTGTTGTGCGATAGCTTTACCCAACGTTTGCCGGGGGTGGTGGCCGCGACTCGTTACCCGATAGGGCCGTTTGCGGGAGCGGCCACCGGGGCACCGTTATAGTTTTGTAATGCGGCCACACCGGGCACCGTTCCCGCCCCTGCACTGCGTGTCCCGAGGAACGGTGCCCCCGGCGGCAAGTCACTTTTTTGCTTCGCCAAAAAAGTAACCAAAAAAGGCGACGCCCGCCGCGCTGCCATTTATTTTTGTTTTTTTGATGTCGCCGATTATTGGCTGAAGGCGAGGGCCGTGAGCAAAACTCGCCATGACCTTCAATTGAAAATTGAATCACCGCGTGGTTCAAACATTGCTCGCGGACGGCTCCCTCGCCTTCATCCAATAATCGTCGGCGCAGAGGGGGAAGCCAGGTCAAAAGCAATTCAAAGGCAAATTCAAAGGCAAACTCAAAGGCAAACTCAAAGGCAAATCAAAAGCAACGTCAAAAGCAAGTCAGCAATACTACAAAAAATATTTTGTTGAAATGCATTTTTGTTTTGATGATGGGCACGCTATCGCTTTGCCCATCCTACATTTTCTGTGGCTACCCCGCCGCGATTTGAAGTGCGAAGTAGGATGGGCAAAAGCCGCGTGTTTTTCGCGGCTGTGCCCATCAGCATTCAATAAACATAATGGGATGGCTGTCGTTTTTCGATCAATTCACTGCGGTTATTTTTCCGCATTGTTTATTCCATGAAATGGTGGGCAGTGCCCACCCTACATTTTTTCCAAGACCTCTCTGCATTTTTCATTCTTTTTTTCTTACTACCGCTGGTACACCGCACACATCTACATATCCCGCTGGCAGGCGATACCATTCGTTGCGTTGGTTGCGGCGGATTTTGATATGTTCTTTGAAGAGGGCGGAATCGGTGCGTAGCATTTCAAACGCGGGGCGTTCATTGGCGGGGAGGTCGGCGGCCATTCGTACTCTGGTGATGGCGTGGCGCTGTTCCGGTTGCTCGTAGAAGCCGAGGTTGCCCGTGCCGCGCGGCATGGCAGAAAGTAATTCGATGCCTTGCACGACGCGGCCCACCATGGTGACATTGCGGTCGAGATTGCGGGCGGTGGCGATCATGGCATACAACTCTGAGCCGCTGCCGCTGTCGAGAGCCGTGTCGCGGCCGGCACCTACCATGCCGTAGCAATGGGTGAGCCAGGTCTGTTTGCCTTTGCGTGCCACGGGCCAGCCGTTGGAGAAACCGGTCTTTGGCGCATAGCCGTCTTTATCGGGCATGGGTGTGAAGTCGAGATCGCGGGCAATATTGCGTTCGTATTCGCCCATGATTTTTTTCTGGGCGATGTTGATGGGGCGCTTCTCATCCGGGTCGCCCCATTGCACGACGTAATTATCCTGCGCGCGGATGATAGCCAAGCCGTCAAAATAATTTTCTTTCACCAAAGCTTTGATATTGGCCACATGCTTGGGCGCAAATTGTGGCGCGAGTTCGATGACGATGCGTCCGGCGGCGATGTCCATCACCAACAAGTTTTCCGCGGCGAGGGCGCGCCAGTCTGCGGGTTGAGAAAGTTTGAGCAAATCGACAAGTGACTTGGCTGATGCAAGTGACTTGGCTGTTTGCGTCGCAGAAGCAGGCGATTCGGCGAAGCATGGCGCGCCGAAAAATGCGATGCCAGCGATAACGAGTAGTGGTTTTAACATGGACACTCCAATATTGGTTTTGCTCAATGCTGCGCAATTTTTGCAGCGCTCTTATTGAAAGCGTGCATGGATGATGCAGAATGCCGCATTGACGGTAAATTTGTAACTATTTGATTATATTGAATAATTTTTATTATTTGGCGGATAAAATTTTCAAAAAATATTTCATCCAAACGGGGGTTACTTGCTTTATTGAAGCGAGAAGCCAAATAAAAAACGCCACCTGACATCAGGCGGCGTTTTAATTGTTCAACCACAAAAGCGGTTTACTGTTTCATGCCGCCTGACGATCCGTCTTTGGCTTCAATGTAAATATCCACACGGCGCGCGCGGTTGTTGCCGGCCTTGGGCAACAACGGCGTGACCGTTCCTTCAGCGAGTTTGGATTCGCCCGAGGTGTTGATGTTCGATTCGATGATGGATGCGTTCACGCCTTTTTTCACAAAGGCCTGTTTGATGGAATTGGCACGGCGCTCAGCAAGAATTTTATTCAGGCCCGCGTCGCCGGTGATATCGGTGCGGCCGGTGAGCACAATTTTGTTACCCTTGAGCGCTTCCGGTATCAAGCGAGCGACCGTGCTGCGGCCACTTTTGCCTAAATCAGCCGATGCCCAGCGATAGAACACCGCGTACAGCAGCGAGCGGAATTCCTTGTCCATTTTGAGTGACGATATCGGTGTGCCCTTCGGGTCGCCTGGCGGCGTCATCTTTACCGGCTCTGTGGTTTTCGGCTTGGCGACATCCGCTATCCTGGTTAGCTCGGGTGACTTGGTTACAGCCGCTGTCTTGGCAGCGGCCGGTGCTTTGGCCGCGTCAGCTACTTTAGCTGTTGCAGTCGCAGGCGGTGCGGGCGTGGACATGGGCGGAGCCGATTCAGCTTCGCCGAACTTGGTCATTTTTCCTGCAAGCACTGTGCCACTCACCGGTTTGCCATCGATTGCATTGGCCGAACCGGGCGCAGGTGTTGCAAGCGAATCAGCCGGCGTAACCGATGCGCTGTTGGATGTCATAGTGGGCATTGGCGCAGCAGGTGTCGTCCCCTCGCCGTTTGTGCCAGTAGAAATTTTACCGCTGATTTGGGGCCGCGTTGCGCCATTGGCCGCATTGCTGTCGGGCGAAGAGGATGCACCCAATAATGAGCCGACCGATTGCCCCGAGTTGGCGAAAAACTGCCAGCCGAAACCTGCGGCTGCAACTAAGCCCAGCCCGAAAATCAGCCAAGCCTTGCCGCGCTTCTGATGCGGCTCGGTGACGTTGTCATGATCATCCTGAATGTTCGCCATATTTTCCCCCTTAAAATTTGAGATAGCGCGCGCCCGATTCTATCACCAAGCACGTGGCGGTGATAGCACCGCAGGCACTTGAATATGATGGGTTTTGCGTAGCCAGAACATTATGCGGCAAGTGGTATGATTTGGGCTATGAAACACCGCATAAGTAACAAAATTTGTCTTTGTACGACGAACTATTTTGTGCCGGGCAGTATCCATTAGCTTCTGTCCAAATTGAACATTAACAAGGAAAACCATGGCAAACGAATTTACCGAAGCGGATTGGAAAAAACTGCTCACCAGTCTGGGCGAAAACGCCGAGCGGCCCGGCCTGCATGAAACACCCCACCGCGTGGCTGAGGCGTGGAAGCATTGGACCTCGGGCTATGCGCAGGATCCGGCCGAAATTCTGAAGGTATTTGAAGACGGTGCAGAAAAATACAGTGAACTCATTATTGTGAAAGGCATTCCCGTTTACAGCCATTGCGAACATCATCTGGCACCGTTTTTTGGCAGTGCCACTATCGGCTATATACCGAACGGAAAAATTGTCGGTCTCTCGAAACTTACGCGGCTGGTCGATTGCTTTTCCAAACGCCTGCAAGTGCAGGAACGCCTGACCATGCAAGTCGGTGAAACCCTGATGCATGAATTGCAACCGGCGGCGGTCGGCGTCATCATCCGCTGTCGCCACATGTGCATGGAAAGTCGCGGCATCCGCACACCGGGCGAGGAGACCATTACCTCGGCCATGCTGGGCTCGTTGCGTACAAACCTGGCCATGCGCATGGAATTTCTATCATTGGTGCGCGAGGTGTAATGACCGGCGAAGCGGTTGTTGCTTCAAGCGGCAAGCCATGCATGCGCCCAGCGGGGCGCATTTTTTTGCCCACAATCCGGGCAGATTTTTCTATCGCGTATAATTCGCACTCTGCAATCGAACCTGCGAAAAGAAAATACTGCATGCCCCATTCGCCGCGCCAACCTCCTGACGCTTTTGCTTTCGCGCTGATGATTTTTTTGTGTTTTCTGTGGGGTATCAATCAAGTGATGGCGAAGTTAGCTGCACCCGATGTATCGCTGGTGATGCAGGCGGGCTTGCGTTCGGCCATTGCGGCGGCGTTAGTATTTGTGTGGGCGCGCCTGCGTGGCACGCCGCTGTTTGCGCGCGACGGCACCTTGCGTGCCGGTTTGCTCGCGGGTGTTTTATTTTCGTGCGAATTTCTGTTTATGTTTGCTGGCCTGGCGCTGACTAACGCATCGCGGTTAGTGGTATTTGTTTATCTCTCGCCCTGTCTTACTGCGCTGGGTTTGCACTGGCTGGTGCCGGGCGAAAAGCTGCGGCCGTTACAATGGCTGGGCGTCTTGCTGGCATTCGCCGGCATTGTGATTGCATTTGGCGACGGCTTTACCTCGTCGCGCGCAACCCTGCTGGGCGATGCTTTCGGCGTGATCGCCGCGCTGTTCTGGGCTTCGACTACGGTCGCGGTGCGCGCAACCAAACTCGGGTCGGCCAGCGCGAGTAAAACGTTGTTTTATCAATTAGCCATGGCGGCGGTCACGTTACCGACGGCATCGGTATTATTGGGCGAACCAGGCATCGTGGCAGTGACGCCGATGATGATGGCGAGTTTGTTTTATCAGGGCGTGATCGTCACCTTTGCCAGCTATCTTGCGTGGTTCTGGCTGCTGACTAAATATTTGGTATCGCGCATTGTGGTGTTCAGTTTTTTTACGCCGCTGTTCGGTGTGCTGGCCGGTGTATTGATTTTGAAAGAGCCTATGACAAATTTATTTGCGTTGTCGGTTTTGTTTGTCGGCGCGGGCATTTATCTGGTCAATAAACGTTAAAATATTCATTATAATCAATTAGTTGCATATAAATGCATCACGCCGGTTTTATGCCGCCTGCACGCGCGCACCCTGCACTTTAATTTGGCCGATCATCCACATGGCCGCAAAGCCTAACGCAATGGCTAGATAGCCGACAAAATTGTAGCGGGTGATTTCTCCAGCCGAGTTGTGGCCGATGATGGCCCCCGCGACCAATGACGCCGTGCCCGACGCCAATTGCATCACCGATGCATTGAGGCTCATGAAGGTTCCGCGCAAATGCGGCAGGGCGCTCGAGGTCACCGTGGCCATGCCGGGAATCATCCGCCCGGAAATGAATACAAAAAACATCGTCGTCACCAATAGCACCCAACCCAGGGAAACGGGAATCAAATGAGTGAGCGCAAATAACGGGATCATGGCGATCAGCGCAACCCGGCGGTAAGTTTGCACCTTGCCGAATGTATCCGCCGCACGGCCAATCAGGCGCGATGAAATGAAGGTGGCAAAACCGCCGACCAGATAAATCCAGGGCAGGTTTTCCTGCGCCATGCGCACGTTGGATGTCATGTACATGGTGATGAACGGAATCACGGAAAAACTTGATGCCATCATCAGCATAATGAAAACATAGGCACGCAAATGATTGGGTTCACGCAACACGGCGACCATGGGAGTGAAAATATTTTTGATCGACACAGGGGCGGCTGATCGCGGCGGCACATTGGGCAGCACGCGCAGGCCAACGATGAAAACCAGCGCCGACAAACCGGCGACAAACGCAAAAGGCGCGCGCCAGCCCATGTGATGTGCCAGCCATAAACCAATGGGCACACCGGCAATGGTCGAGAGTGCGAATGCACCCATGATGACGCCCATCGCCCGTCCGCGCCGCAATTCGGGAATGCAATCGCCCACCAAAGCCTGCACCATGGCACCGAGAATGCCGCCGAACACGCCGGCCAAAGCGCGTGCGATGAGCAGTAGCTCATAGCCCGGTGCCAGAGCGCACAACACGGTGGCGAAGGTAAACAAAAAATATAGCGTCAGCACCAAGTGCTTGCGATCAAAGCGATCAGCGAAGGTTGCGGCGAGCAAACCGCTGGCAGCGGCAGCAAACGAATAGACTGATACCAGCAAACCGAATTGAGGCGCGCTGATGTTGAACAGGCGGATGAACATCGGCCCCAGCGGCATCATGATCATAAAATCAAGAATGTGGGTGAACTGGATGCCGCCCAGGGTGTAGAGCAGGGCGGCCTCATTTTTGACGGGGACAACAGTTTGGTTGGGCATAGCGCTTAATGGAAATAAACCGGATCAGTGCGGAGCAAATTATCTCACGCGATGGTCTGCGGCGAAGGAATTTTCTTTGGGCATCGGCCATTGCCGCGTATAATTCCTGTTCCCAAAATGACGCAAAGAGAAATTCATGGCAACGCAGAAATCCGTATCCGCAAAAAAATCCGATAAAAAATCCATCGCAAAGAAAGCAGCGCCTCTTTACACCGTCAAGCATTCAAAACTTCACGGTAACGGCGTGTTCGCCGCGCGCAAAATTGAAGAAGATACAAAAATCATCGAATACACCGGCAAGCGCACATCATGGAAAGTGGCGGAGAAGTGCGATCCTGCGAACCCTGACGAACCGTTCCACACTTTTTTGTTTGATCTGGGCGATGGGCGCTTTGTGATCGACGCCGCTGTCGGCGGCAATGACGCACGCTGGATCAACCACGGCTGCGCACCCAATTGCGAAGCGACTGAAGAAGAAGGCCGTATATTCATTCGTGCCCTGCGCGATATCAAGCGCGGCGAAGAATTGCTCTACGACTATTCGCTCATCCTCGAAGATCGCCACACGGTGCAAATGAAACGCAATTACGCATGCCGTTGCGGCGCAAATAATTGCCGCGGCACGATGCTGGGCAAAAAACACTAACGCAAAAACGAGCACATATCATGTCCAGCCAACTTTTCACGCCGTTTGCCATCGCCCAACTGACATTGCCCAATCGTATTGTCATCGCGCCCATGTGCCAATACAGCGCGCAAGAAGGCAGCGCGACCGATTGGCACATGATGCATCTGGGCGGGCTGAGCGTTTCAGGCGCGGGCTTGCTGATGATCGAGGCGACTGCGGTAGAAGCCGCCGGACGCATCAGCCGCACCTGCCTCGGTTTGTATTCCGATGACAACGAAGCGGCACTTGCGCGCGTGCTGGGCGCCTGCAGAAAATACGGCAACACACCCATCGGCATTCAACTCGCCCATTCAGGCCGCAAAGGTTCGGTGCATGCGCCGTGGGATCGCGGCCATCCGTCACTGATAAAAGAAGAGGGCGCGTGGACGACGATGGCACCTTCCGCGCTACCTTTTGGCGACGGCTGGCATACTCCTCATGCAATGACCGGCGCAGATATGGATCGTGTCAAAGCCGCATTTTTGGCGGCAACGCATCGGGCTGATCGACTGAACATTGATCTGGTGGAATTGCATGCCGCCCACGGTTATTTGCTGAATGAATTTTTGTCTCCGCTATCGAATCAACGCACCGATGCATATGGCGGCAGCCTGCAAAACCGCATGCGTTTTCCGCTGGAAATTGCAGCGGCCATGCGCGCCGCCTGGCATAAGCCTCTTGGCGCGCGCATCAGCGGCAGCGATTGGGAAGAGGACGGCACCACACCTGACGAGGCCGTCGAATTTGCGCGCGAGTTAAAAGCCCTCGGTTATGATTACGTGTGCGTCACCAGCGGCGGGGTTTCATCGCAAGCAAAAATCGCTGTCGGATTAAGTTATCAGGTGCCCTTCGCAGCACAAGTGAAAAAGCAGGTTGGCATCGCCACGCGCGCAGTCGGCATGATTATTTCTCCGCAGCAGGCAGAAGCAATCATTGCAACCGGCCAGGCGGACATGGTGGCCATCGCGCGGGGTTTTATCGATAACCCGCGTTGGGTATGGCACGCCGCAGAAGTGCTAGGCGCCGACATCACCTATCCGCCGCAATACGAACGCGGTCAACCGAAGTATTGGCCGGGCGCTAAACTGTTGCGGCAACCGAGCTAAAATCCGAGATGGCAAATGGGTAAAATATTGAATATAATCAATAAGTTACTGATTTTCTATTGTTTGCTCATCACCCCATCATTTGCGCAAGACGCAAAACAAGATGCAAAAGAAGAGGCCAAACAATACATCGCCTTCGTGCAAGAATTTGAAGCGACCTGTGTCTCGCGCGAAGCGGTGCAAATACTGGTGAAGAATACGCACCCCACCAAAAAAATCCGCCTGTGGCTTGACCGCATTCACATGGGGGTCGGCACCGGCGACCGTTCAAAAACGGATTTGCTTCCCGCCGCTGAGCCGGAACCATTGGGTTGTTCGCGCACCTTGAGCGGCCCGCAGGAATGGCGCGTGGTGCGGGCGATGTTTGTTGAAAATTGAATCTTCCTCCTTTCGTATCCGAGTCTTCAACAATCGCCGCAAAATCGAAGAAAGAAATTTCCTCCCCTTCAAGGTAGTGCCAAGCCGCGACCCGTTACCTGCGCCATTCGTTTTAACGGGTGCCGTTTGCGGAAGTGATGGTGAAAGTCTTTGTAGGTCAGGTTGCGGTGCGGTTTTTCGCGCCGTTACCTGACGCGGAGCTTTGAGCTTCAGCGGTATTCAATACATTGCCGGGGGTTGCCCGGCGGCAAGTCACTTTTTTGCTTCGCCAAAAAAGTAACCAAAAAAGGCGACGCCCAGCCGCGCTGCTTTTTTGTTTTTGGTTT